>JBFMDN010000004.1:0-147621 GCA_040753915.1 Thermodesulfobacteriota bacterium
AGAAGTGATGGAGACCCAGCTCATCGGCACCACTGATCCCGTAGTCGGCCACCCACTTGCTGCAGAAACGGTCCGATCCCCCGGCAAACAAGCGGTTGAGCACGGTAATGAACACGGCCCGCTCAACAGGAAACTCGAACTTGCGAGAAGCACAAAGACCTTCTATGACTTCTCTCAACCCCGTTTCACTCCACAGACGCTCGAAGATCAGTCCCGGACCGATCCGACGTACCGCTATCACCGGCGCATCACCGCGACTATGCGCATCGATCACCATCATGGACTCGGAGTACTTGGCACCAGAAGATATAAGCCGTTGGAGTTGGCCTGAAGCTTCCAGCTCATCGAGCCTCCCCAACGTACAAATGACGCGCTGCTTGGAGCCGCCCCCTTGCCACCGGTTTTCGACTATCTGCAAGTAGGTTCTGTCTGCTGACTTCTTCTGACGAAAGAACATGGCGCCCTCCAGAAAGACACCATGTTTCATATCATTCCAAACATATATGTCAAGCATTAGTTGTCAGTAACGTGGCACCATGTTTTCGGCTTCTGAAAAAGACCACCCTCGTCATTTCAACAACATAGCCGCTCTCGACCCCCAAAAAACGCCAAGAACTGTAGAAGATGGGTCAAAAGGTCAGCTTCTGCCTGCTGGAGCGGGGTAGGCTTTGCATGCCTGCGCTCCCGCGGCCTGGAGGGCCGAGTTCTCTTGAATTCCGGTACCTGTGGTGCCATACTGCTTCAGATATGCGTCACGCGGCTACCTGAGCACGGTCTCGGGCGACCGTGCAGGCGGACGAGACCGAGTGTGATGACGAACGCCACTATGTGTGTACGGGGGCATGCTCACTTCTGATCTTCTACAGATATCGCTACGACAGCTCTACAGGAACCAGAGACGCTATAAGGGCGTGATTATTGGGATTGCACTGGGGATTGCAGGTTTTGTCACGGTACTGACCGTCGGTGATTCGGTGGAGTCCGATCTAGGCCGCAACCTGGAAATTCTGGGGAGCGCTACGATAGTGAAAGCATCCTTCGATTACGACCGAAAGAAGAGATGGCATCACGGGCAATACTTCCTCAAGGACGTGGAAGACCTGAAGCAACTGCCGGGGGCGGCCTCGGTTTCCCCAGTAGTATGGCATGGCGGACAGCCCATCAGTTATGGCGCCAAGAAAACCAGAGGAAGGGTCATGGGGGTCCAGGACAACTTCTTCCAGACCTTTTACATCCCCATGTCCCGAGGACGTCCCCTTGTTGACCAGGATGATGAGCTCATGAGGAGCGTCTGCATTGTAGGACCCAACGTGATCGAGACCTTGCTCCCCGAGAATGAGGATCCTCTCGGGCGAAAGCTTCTCATTGCAGGACACCCGTTCGAGATTGTCGGCGTGCTCGGAGGGGTGGAAGACAAAACGCTCTTGGAGACAGTCCTGATACCCCTTTCTGTGGCACGGTCCCGGATCCGGGAGATGAATGAGATCCGAGACATCTACGTTCGCGGCGCAAATTGGGACATTGTACCCGATCTCCAGCAAAACGTAATGAAAGTCCTTGCAGCAAACCAACCCGGCTATGCTGAAGGCATGATGGTACGATACTTCCCGGAACGAATCCGGACCATCAAGCGTGCCGTGCTCATGGTCAAGCTCTTCTTGTACGCGGCATTGTCGGTCACGCTGGTCCTGGCGGGACTGGGAATAACCAACGTTATGCTGGCCGCTGTGCGAGAAAGGACGACTGAGATTGGACTTCGGAAGGCGGTCGGCGCCACGGAAGAGTTGATTCTGTCTCAATTCCTGGTGGAGTCCGTAACTATAAGCTCGATGGGGGGGCTGCTGGGAATAATCGTCGGGATCGTCTCCGTCGCGATTATGCAGAAGATGATGGGGATTCAGCCAGCGTATTTCGTGCTTGCCGTGAGCCTGGTAGCAGGCGTGGTTTTCGCTGCGGCGCTGGGAGTTGCGTCGGGCTACGTGCCGGCCCGCACTGCCAGCCGTCTGGACGCGGCAGATGCAATGAGGTTCGAGTGACCCCGTCTCTGCGGGCTGCGCTGACCGATTGTGAGGGCGAGAGGACCAGTATTCCAATCCTGGAAAGAGAATCTTGCCGCGCAACAATGGTTTCAGGAACATTGCCTGAGGCTCGGGACCGCAACCAGCGTCTTTCCGCGGGGCTTCCACACCTTCGCCTACAACCGTGCTTCCTGACGTGGTTCCGGATTGGGCTACCCCGTCACGTCCCAATGGTGAGCAGCTTTATGAGCTTCTGAAGCTGCTCCCTGCTTCCTTCCGGCATCTCAGTGATCTCCAGGCCCGCGCGCCATTCTTCGCCATCTCTTTTGGCCCACCGGCACGTTGCTTGGAATCCGAACGGATAGATGTCCTGGAATTGATCGCTACGAACGAGAAAGTCCCTGGTTTCTCCGACGGCAACTTCTATGCCGGCCACCTGGAGCCCTCGTTCCGTCACGTCCAGAATGGTACCCTCCCTGTACGGCTCATCGGCCTCATAGATGGGCACAGCAAAGGCCGGGTACCGCCGTGTCAGGCCCCGCATGTTCTCGAGACCCACAGTGTCGTCACGGGAGCTTCGACCATAGATTTCCGAAGACTCCATGACTCCCGCCTCGATGAGTTTCGTGAACAAGCTTTCCAGACCCTTGGCCGACAGTCCGTACTTGTCCATCAATTGCGAATCGGTGAGACCAGCGCGCATGTCGGTCACGATGTCCCTGGCCTTGACGGTACGCTTTGGAGCCATGATTCATCCTTCCTCTCCCCGTGTCAGGACCTGAATGAAGCTCTCCCGTTACGGCCCATGTGGCAGGAGCTGACATGTTATTGGCCTCGTAGGCCTCGATTACCCTCCTCAAGTCACAGCATCGACACCTACGGTCACCCGGAGGCCAAAATGTTTCGGACTGCCTCGAGAAGCTCGTCTCTACCAACCGGTTTTGCGAGGGTTGCCGTTGCCCCCACTCCTCCCGCCAGGTGGAGGCACGTGTCGGTAGTGGTGGTCTTTCCCCCACCTGAAATCGCAATGATTTTTGCGAGGGGAAAGTCCCGGCGCAATTCCATTATGGTCTCGATTCCTTCTTTTTCCGGCATAATTATGTCAGTAATGACCAGGTCCGTGGGGCTTTGGCGATAGAGCTTCAATCCGACATCTCCGTTATCCGCTTCGATGATGTCATGTCCGTCTCCTTCCAGGAACGTCTTGTATAGCCATCTAATCTGGGGTTCGTCTTCTATAAGAAGGATGGTCGCCATCTAACGTCTCCCTTTCAACGCCACTGACTGCACACCACAGGATTTTCCCAATTTCAAAGCGCTCCCCCTGCACTCCTCTCCCTTCTGAAATCCTGTGCCCACACCCTGCCAGGTGGACCATCCGACTGTGGCACGTATAACCTCGGCGAGCCATTCCAGGATGCCTCCTCCTCGCCGTTTCGTCAAGAAAAACGTCGTTGTCCATCACCTGGCACCGAACCTCTCAGCTCAAAGCATCGCTCGTGGAGCAGATGAACGTGACAGGGCTGCCTGCTGCAATTGCCGTTGTTCCTTCAGGAATAAGAACGAATCCGTGAGTTTTCGCCATGGAGCTCAGTCTCCTGACTCTCTCCAACGGAATCAAATGGATGGATGAGCCCTGTCTCTCCGCTCTGCACGGAATCACCTGTGTCCAATCTTCCTGTCCCGAGATCTCTCTGTCCAGGATACCGTAAAGACGCAGGTAAGGGCCTCTCGCATGTCCTGCCATGCGGAATAATGCCGGAAGAGCTATGAGGAGGAATGCCACCTCATTTGAGGGCGGTCCTCCCGGCAAGCAGAAGACCGGCTTGTCCCGCAGAATGCCCATTCCCACCGCCTTGCCGGGCCCGATTCGGACCCGGTGGAAGATCTTCTTCCAGCCAAGATCGTCGAGGACCTTGACTATGAGGTCTCGCTCACCCTTCCAGGCACCCCCCGAGGTGAGAAGGACATCGCACCGTTCAAAGAGGGATAAGATCGCTCGAGAAAGATCGTCTCGAGAATCGCCAGCCCCATGAATTTCGGTCTCCATCCCCAGGGACTGGAGCCACGCTTGTTGGAGTGCCAGGTTGCTGGCAAACAACTTGCCTGGTTCGGGCGGTCTGCCGGGAAGAAGTATCTCGTTTCCGGTAGCAAGAAGCCCGACGCGCGGGCGCCGGAAAACGGAGACAGCCATCAGGCCGCCTGCCACTACCAGCCCAACCAGTGAAGGGGTAAACACCTGGCCCGAGCGAGCAAGGACTTCTCCCTTCCGGATTTCAGAACCCCGAAAAAGAATGTTTCGACCCGGTTCCGCACAGGCCACGACAGTGACGGAATCAGGCCCAACTCTGGCGAATTCCTCCGCCAACACCGCATCCGCGCCGGAAGGTATGGTTGCACCGCTGAGGACCCGCACCGTTGTGCCCGTCTCCACTGTCAAGACTGACCGGTCGCCTGCTCCGATCGTACCAGTGAGCCCGAGTCGTACCGGGTTCGAGGTGCCTGCGCACGAGATATCCCGTGACACCACTGCAAATCCATCTTTCAGGGACACGTCCGATTCAGGGTAGTCGATCAGCGCAATTACGTCCTCAGCAGAGACTCTTCCTACAATATGGGAAGTGGAGACCGTTTCAACGCCGACTGGAGTTGCTATTTCCAAAGCCAAATTCAGGGCCTGATTGAACCCGATGTCGTACTTGCTCATTCCGCTCCCGCCCTCAAGCTTAAGACCGAAGGTCCTATATCAGGTGTGAAGGCAATTGTCCACTTTCATGGGCAACACACGACAGAGGGCTCACATTTTTGCCGGATACCGCCTGTACGCGGAAACGGCGCCAGCACCCCACGAGACTAGCCTCTGGTAGGCGCCAGACCGCCCCCTCGCTTCCCGAAGTGTGTGTCTTCGTGCGCTCCTCTAGTGCGCCTTCTTGAAGTTCTTCAATACCTCCATCACGTCGTGGTGCCTGCGGGAGGCTGCCCAAACCATGGCAGTCCAACCGTTTCTGTCTGTGGCATGGGGATTTGCTCCCGCTTCGAGCAATTCTCGCACGACGTCCGTATGGCCCCTGAAGGCAGCCATCATAAGGGCAGTGACACCGTAATCGTCGGCGACCTCAAGATCTACCGGGTTATTCAACAGAGTCTGTACGACTTGCTTGTGTCCGGCTCGCGCGGCCCGCATGAGACTCGTCATGCCGTGGTCGTCCTTGGCATTGTAGTCTGCCCCATTCTCCAGCAACTGCTCTACTACCTCGTGGTATCCTCTGCGGCAGGCCTTCATGAGCGCAGTTGCTCCCCATTGATCTTTCACATTCGGATCTGCGCCGGCCTCCAGCAGCATCCTCGTCACATCAGCAAATCCCATGGCTGCTGCCCACATTAGGGGTGTCCATCCCATCTCATCTTTATTTTCTACGTTCACGCCGGCCGTCAGGAGAGCCCTCAACTCGGCAAGATTTCCCTCTTTGGCTGCATTAAGCAGTTTGGCTTCCATGGGTGGAATCCTCCTCTATTCCTGATGCGACATTTTCAGGCTATTGTTGCATCTCTTCTGTCAAGGTTGGACTCGGCTAGCCAATGCGAGCCCAAGTCCTTGCAGACAGAAGAGCAAGGAGTGTGCCATGGCTCCGGTCAATGATTTTCCGTTAACCGCCTTGAAACACGGAACAAATCCTCCGAAAAGCAGCGACCTGGCATCAGCGACGCCCCTCCCCTGTAAACTTTTCTGACACTGTGCAAAATCCCACACCCGCAGATTCCCAAGGCGCAACGGACCCAAGTATTTCGGACACTGAATCGCCTGTGCTGCCGACCGGCTGCGTGTGGTCGTTAATGCTCGGGGGGGCATGCCCTGTTCCCGTATCCGGAGCTCTTGCCCTGAGGCGGGACGCATCGTACAGTAATAAGAAGGCAGAAAGGAAGGTTTCCTTAACGAGGCAAACCGGGATAGGCAGGGGAGACGACTTTGTGGAGGTCATTATTCTGGTTGGACTTCAGGGCGCAGGAAAGACGACGTTCTACAAGGAGCGTTTCGCGGACAGCCATATCCGTCTGAATTTGGACATGCTCAAAACCCGGAATCGCGAGCGCATACTCTTCCACGCATGTCTGGAAGCAAAACAGAGCGTCGTGATAGACAACACCAACCCCACAAGCAGCGATCGTCTTCGGTACATCGCCCCTTCCAAGCGCCACAAGTTCAAGATTTCCGGGTACTTCTTTCGGTGCCCTCTCGAGGAGTGCATCGAGAGAAACGATTCGCGACCGGAGCGTGAGAGAATCCCGGAGAAAGGGATTCGGGCGACCTACGCAAAGCTGGAAGTTCCTTCATATGATGAGGGATTTGATGAGCTCTATTTCGTGGAAGTTCTTGACGGCTGTTTTCACGTCCGGCCTTTTCCCTGCAACCACTCACTCTTGAGCAGGAGGAAAGGATCGATTGGCAGAAATCATTGACGATTTTGTTCTGTTTGCTGCGCATGAGTAAATGGTTACTTTCTCATGAAAATTCTGCTTGATTTTCGGGAATCACCTTGTTATTAAATAAAATTAGGGGAGTTATCGCTTACTGAAATGCTACAGGACCGCTGAGGGGGAATTACGCAATGCCGGCAGTCTATTTGGACGGTGTTGAATTGGAAAATGACGGCATGAGACTTGTCATCCAAGCCATTGGTAACTTCAGTGAAACGTGCAGCCAATGCGGAGGCTCCATGCTCCAGGTGAGAACCATCTTTTTGCATTCCGGTGATGAGCCGCCAGTTTTCTGCACATGGTGCAGGACTTGCGGCCATTACGACCGCTTGAGCCAAGATTACCCCCCTGCCTGGAGGCACCGACTGCTAAGTAAAGTCCGGCGGAGTCAGTATTCCGGACGAGGCTGACACATTCGGCTCCTAGGTACAGTGGAGGGCATTACGAACACGTCCGAACCCGATTCGGAAACGCCGAAGAAAGGGGGAAGCGGGCCGGAGCTTTAGTGCGCCATTTGATAGATACTGTCGCAGGTCACCCGGTCGATTCTATGAAACGCTATACTTCGTCCAAGATCCTGAGCTCCCCCAAAATTACCGGATCAATTGGAAGGCCACGGTTGATACAGGCCTCGCACGCGGTCCATGACGCGGAGGAGTTGGAGCCCTTCTGCCTTCACGAGAGCCTTGTCGCCTGCCCTGCACGCGTGAGCATTTGCGTCGAGAATCTTGAGAATTGCGAGCATGCTGCCAAGTATCGATTCGTACCCTCCCGGCCGCATGAAGTCTACAGTACGTAACCTGGCCATCTCGCCCTCAAAGTACAGTCTGTCCCCATCACCGAGACAACCATGGTTGCGCTGTGCAGACCGCGCGATGATCTGATAGGCGAGGCCGCACGGCTCCTTCTCGGAAACGCCCTTTAGCTCCTGAATTACCTCGTGTTTTATGCCTCTGCCGGTTGAGCTCATGAGATAGGCCTCCGTGAGCAGTCGAGCACGTTCTCGCCGATACCGGAGTCCGGTCATACGGCCCGTTTGCCTGAACGATCCCAGAAGGGGGGAGTCGGCCCTCACAAAAACGAATCCCGAAGTGTCAACAAACACCGGAAGCCATGCTTTGCCGGCCAAGAGAGCGTGGATCAGGGGGAGCCAGTATTCGCTGTCAGTCGGCACTATCACCGCGGACACGGAGTATCTATCCAGCGTATCCAAGGCCCCCTGTACGGACGAACGATTCGCAGGATCCACGTGGGCCACGGCCAGGTAAGCCCTGCCAGTTGCGTCCGAATACATGCTCTGCGCTCGCAGATCCATGAACACCTGCAAGCCCGGCACGTGTAGAAGGAGCAGATCGGAGAGTAACAAATCCGAGTATACCCTGCCCCGGATCGGATTATCTTTGACGAACTGTGTGAGATCCTTCAGCTTTGCCGACGTCCCGAAAGCCCGTTCGACGGGAGAAGCTCGTTCAAAGAGAGGGTTGTTCGGCAAGTACGGAGGAAGAGTGCTCGAGTAGAAGAACCAAGCAGCGGACCCGAAAAGAGCCAGCGACGAGGCCAGAAGCCCAAGCGATGTTGCCGGAGACGCCCTCTCTGCGAAACGCTGCTCGAAGTAGCTCTGAGCCCTTTGGCCGAGATCGCTGAGCAGAAAGCCCAGAGGGGGAACGAGTGCCAGTCCTGCAAAAACCACTGTCCGCCCGAAACGCAGAGCGAGAAGAATCATTCCCAGGGAGATAGCGATCTCCATGAGCAGATCGCCGCGACCGTCCCGCTGGCAGGTACCCGTGAGAAGTCGAATCATAGACACTCTCGCGCCTCCAACGACTAACCCGAGCACGCACAGCACGAGGAACAGGATCGAAAGCAACAGATAGAGAAGCGAAGCCTCCCCCATGTACAGCACCATGCCGTGGTTCGGATCGAGCTTAATAAGCGGCTGCCACAGCTCAACGGCATTGGTCCATACCTCTGCTCCGGTTTGACGAAAGGGCATGAACAGGTTCGCAGGACCATACGGATTGGCCAGTGCCATCACTGGCACGCACAGGAGCAGTACGAGCATCCATTTCAGAGAATCGAGCTTGTATGCCTCACTGGATGGAGTCTCTCCGGCGACCGCATCCGCTGTCCCTTGGGCCGTGCCAGAGAAAGCTCTCTCTCTCTTGCCTGCTCGCATCTCGGACAGGCCGTCCGCGGCTACGGCCGATCCGCTCAATCTTTGCAGCAGCCAAGAGCGCAAAAACTGCATGCCAGTCTTTGCAGCTATCAGGGCAAATCCGACGAGGAACGTTCCGTGGGAATTGGCCCAGAGGGCCATCACGGCCACGCTACCCGCATGACGCAACACGCCCGGATTGGGCGCTCTGGTGAGCAGGCACGAAAGGATCACGAAATAGAAGACGCCAAAATTCTCCGCCCTGATCGACTGGAGCGGAGCCACGCTGAGTGTTCCGAGAGTGACGGCAAGGATTGCCACGTGGCGAGGTACCCTGAGATCCCTGCACCGTTGGTACATGAGCGCAATGCATGCAGCAAGCAGGATCGCCTTGATCAGGACCGGCCCGGCTTCTTGCATGCGAGCATAGGACACGTAAAAGACAAGACCGCTCAACCATCCCTGGTTAACCCAGATTTTCCCATCAGTGGTGAATGACCACTGGTCAGGCGTGGCCAGATTTCCGTCCAGCACGTCTCTGCCGGCCAACAGAGCCATGATGAGATCTTCGTTTTGGTGAAGATTGCCAACGGCAATCGTCACGGCAAGAGCGAGACCAGCTCCGAGGACGACCGTTGAAAAAAAACTTATGTAGCGGCTAATCTTCGTTTGCATATGCCCGTGTAGAATGCGGAGACCAAACCGTCGCAGGCATTGTGCTCAGCCGTGTCGATCTGCTCCCATTTGGTAGCACGCCTTTCGTCCCCGGTTCGGATCTCATTTCGGAGGCGAGACCTGAAGCCGTCGTCGGCTGAACCGCGGGTCATCCGAACATACTCCGATCGCTTCTGTCCCGTCAATGACAAGGAATCTGCAATGATGCTCTCGGTTGGGGATGGACGCCCTGCAAACAAGTTTGGAGGCCGAACCGAGAATCAACTGCACCCTGACCGTTTCTCGTAGCGCCGGCGTCTCGCCGGTATCTTCTTGAGGCTTGAGAATCCCCTGCAAGATGCCGGCGCTCCGTGATCGGGCGATCACCAACACGGCCCCACAAACAGCGGCTGTGACTAGCGCCAGTAAGGCCTTGCGACCTGCTCGAGGTCCTTTGCACCGGTTGCAGCTCGATAGCGTTCGCTGAAGACATTGCGTTCAGCAGCAACAGGTTGTACAAATCAATATGTGAAGCGAGCCTTAAGAAACTGTCTCAAAAGCCTGGAGTCCGTGATAGTCGTGGCACACCCCCTCACCCTGACCCTCTCCCCCGAAGCGGGGGAGAGGGGATTATTTCGGCTCCCTCTCCCTATGGGAGAGGGTTGGGGTGAGGGTGCTTTTCCACGCATCGACGCTCAATCGTGCCACGATTTTTGCTGTGTCCCGAGTTTTGAGACAGTTTCTTAATGCCGGCATCGGGATGGCAGCAACGGTGGTCACGCGGTTCTGCCGGTCGTCAATATCTTTTTTCATCAGGTAGTGACGAGAACACGTTTTCGTGCGAAAAGGAGGCGAAAAATCTTGAAGACGTTGCTGGGGATCATCGCATCGCCCCGGAAAATGGGGAATTCCGAGCTGATGGTGAAGGCAATCTATCGGCAGATGCCGGACGGGTGGAAGCTTGCCCTGGTCAGGATTCCCGAGCTCGGTCTGAAGCCGTGCAAGGGCTGTTACCAATGCCTCTTCAATGAGGGGCGATGTGTTCAGAAAGACGATTTTCCCATCGTGCTCGAAGCCATGACTCAGGCCGATGCATACGTGGTCGCTGCTCCCACCTATCTGTTTGGCGCTCATGGAAGCTTGAAGGCATTTCTTGACCGAGGATTGACTTTCAGCGGTAGCTTAGAGAAGCTCTGGGGCAAACCGGCCGTGGGCGCCATACTCGCGGGCCTGAGGGGAATGGAAGGTTACGCCAAGCTCATGGTGGACAGCTTCATCAAGTTTACATTGGCTGATCACCGAGGCTCCGAGGTCGTCTATGCCGCGCTCCCTGGAGAGGTGTTCCTTTCCGACGAGGCGAAACAGGCTGCGAAGAGGCTTGCCGCGGCTCTCGTCGAGGGGGCTTCACCAGGCAAACCGTCAATTCCGCGCTGCAACCTGTGTGGAGGCGATACCTTTCGCTTCCTGGAAAACGGAAATATCAGGTGCATGGTCTGCAGTAGCGAAGGAAGCTATGGCTGGGGCAACGGCGGTCTTAAGATCAAGACAGCTCGCGGAGATCATGCGGTCTTCCTTACGAGCGACGATGCGAGAAAGCACTTCGAGTTTCTGCGAGGCATGAAAGACAAATTCATCGCCATGCGGAAAGAGTTGAAGGAGGTCGTCCGGGAGTACCACGACATGGGCGAGTGGATCCGCTAGGGGGTCAGGTCTTGTTTCTTGAATTTGTCGGGGATCCCTGAGGCCGATGTTTTGCCGGTAGACTCCTGCAAAAAGGACAGGGCCGAGGAACCTATTATGAGATGCCACCAACCAAATTGGGCGAACCCAAAACCAAATTGGGCGAACCCAAAAACTATGGGGAACGAGAAGGCCCAGAGGAATAAGGATCCATGATTCCCGAGGAATGCACACACCTTGCTAAGGCAAATTTCCCGATTGCAGTGTTGTCCAAGCACTCGGTGCTAGAAAAGTCCATGCGGCATGGCCTTTTGTCCGCCTTGCATCTATGGTCGGTTCGGCAGCCGTTGGCCAGCGTTTTCCTCAAAGTTGCACGGATAGACATTATGAAAATGTCTCAAAACTCGGGACACACCAAAAATCGTAGCACGATTGAGCGTCGATGCGTGGAAAGGCACCCTCACCCCAACCCTCTCCCAGCGGGAGAGGGAGCCCGAAGAATCCCCTCTCCCCCGCTTCGGGGGAGAGGGTCAGGGTGAGGGGGTGTGCCACGATTATCACGGACTGCCGGCTTTTGAGACACTTTCTTGTACCCCACCCCCCACAACTGGCGGGGCAACTGGGTCGCCACGGTGGCCAAATGAAGAATGAGGCTGAGAACGAACTGCCCGAGTTCTGTCGTGAAAACTCGGCTGCTGCTTCCCCCATCGCCCACCTCAGCAGGCGGACAGTCAGGTGTGAATCAAGCTATAGGGGCCTTCAACCGGACTCCCGGGGACTACAGGGTTATTGAGGCGCAAAGCTATGATCAATGCTATATCCATTGAGGGATTCAAGTCGTTCGCGGACGTGAGAAGCTTGGAGCTTCCCCGCTTGGCGGTTCTCTTCGGCCCAAACACTGCTGGCAAATCGAATTTCTTAGACGCGGTGCAGGCTCTCTCGCGAATAGGCACGAGTCGAACGCTTGCTGACGCTCTGCAGGACCCTATTCGCGGCTACCCAATCGAAACGTTCGCCTTTCCCTCCGGAGGACTTCCTGAGCTGCTCAGCATGGAGTCCGCGGAGTTCAAGTTGGGAGCTTCACTGACTGTCGGAAAAGACCGATACCAATACAGCGTCTCAGTGGGTATCGTCCCGTCCACAGGCGCCGTGCATGTGAGGGATGAATACCTGGGAGTGCTGACCTCCAAGGGGTCGGTCAAAGGCAGCCCGTTGATTGAAAAGGTTGACAGTGAACTGCGAATAAGACGAAAGAGCAAGCCCGCTCACCCGCGCACGGAACCTATCGAGCTGAATCATTCGCTTCTCTCTGACCTCCGATTGAGTGGCCCCGAATACAGGGGAATCGAGAAATGCCGCAACGAGCTGCTTGGTTGGCGAATGTACTACCTGGACCCTCGTGTTGCCATGAGGCGGGCTGCTCCACCCTCAGAAGTCTACGACATTGGTCTCTTAGGGGAAAACATCGCACCCTACCTCTACCGCGTGCAAAAGGAGGACAGGAAGCACTTTGACGCAGTCGGCAGGCTCCTCAGGACATTAATTCCGAGCGTGGAACAGCTCGATGTTGATTTGGACAAGAGACGCGGTACTTTGGACATCACCATCCGACAGAATGGCATTGCGTATTCCTCACGCATCATTTCGGAAGGTACCTTACGTATCCTGGCCCTTTGCGCCATCGCCGTGAATCCTCGACCTGCTCCTGTGATGGCCTTTGAGGAACCGGAGAACGGGGTACAGCCGCGGCGTCTTGAATTGATAGCTGAGCTCCTGACATCGCTGGCGCTTGAACGGGACTGCCAGTTGATCGTCACTACCCATTCTCCTCTCTTCTGTGCAACGATGATCAAGAAGGCAAAATCAAATCCCGATAGCATCGGATTATTTCAGATCAGGAGGAGAGATGCCGGGACCGAAGTGAGACCTTTTGCTGTGACGGGGCCACTGTTTGAAGACACTGAAATCGCCAATGCCTTGGCTGACCGGGGTGAGGAAGGAGTATTTGAAGGGCTTGTGCTGCGGGGGATGCTAGATGAATAGTGAACCTCGTCTGGATATTTTTGTCGAAGACAGAGCCCACGAGTACTTCATTCGTGCTCTTGTCCGGCGGCTGGCTCGGGAACAAGGGCTTTCTTTCGATGTTCAAGTACGATCCGGGACTGGCGGACACGGCAGAGCGGTGAGCGAATTCAGGAATTACCAAGCACTGCTCGACAAAGGTCTCTTGTCTGATCCCGGATTGATCGTCGTAGCAATAGATGCCAACTGCGCGAAATTTCCTAGGAAGAGAAGAGAGATTCTGGACACCGTGTCATCGGCCAGAAGCGGGGCGGTGATCGCTGCCTGCCCGGATCCACATGTTGAGCGATGGTATATGGCCGATCCAGAATCATTCCATAGGGTCGTAGGAAGCTCTCCGCGCATCCGCCAAAAGAAGTGCAAGAGAGATTACTACAAGAACGCGTTGGCAAGTGCAGTAAGGCAGGGTGGACACCCGCCCACACTTAGTGGCATCGAATTTGCCGAAGAGTTGGTCGCGGCAATGGACCTTTACAAAGCCGGAAAGATTGACCGATCGCTCGGCTTATTCGTTGAAGAATTGCGGAGCGCATTGCGCAGATGAGAACATGGAGAGTGGGGTCAGGTCTTCCTTCTTGATTTTGGCGCGAAGCCACGGGTCCGATGAGTTGCACTTCCGGCCTCCTCCACATCGTTTCTTGCCAAAAGTGGACCAACTCGAAGCGAGACCGGTCAATCGCCGGGACTTGTTTGCACCATGGCCATTCCTGACACCCGTCTCAGCGCATCTCGGGCTGCATTACTCTACGGTGCGCAGCGCAGTTGAGCGGGAAAACAAACAGCAAGAATCAAGCCTGACCCTGTGTAACGTACTATTCTCCTTGCAGAAATGACGAACATTGCCTATACTCACTCATGAAAGAGGGGTAGCGTTGCTGTACCGGTTGTGGTCCGGCAGGGGCCAAGGGTGTGGCGGAGAAAAGTGATGACCGACAAGCGAAGTAGAGCTCGAAAATTCGTGGCCGATGTTAAGGCAGGGCTTTCTGATGACGCTTTGCGAGTAAAGTACGGACTGTCCGCTCAGAAATTCTTTTTTTACAAAGCCACTGCTCTCGACATCATAGCGAAAGAGCTCGAGCAGCAAGCACGCGATAAGAGAAAAATCGATGCTAAACAGTTTCTCTCGGACATGGACTCAGGAATGGATAACGAAGCCCTGATGATTAGGTACGGACTTGCTCCTCGTGAGCTACAGAGCGTCTTTCGACAAATCATCTCTGAAGGACTAGCCACCCCCTTGCAGCTTTCCAATCGCCTCAGCATTACGAGAAGTCAAGTAACGGAAGCGTTCGTACAACTGGGCAGGGCGGTTCGAGAATTGGATTAATCTGAAACTTTCCATGATCACACAGAGCTCGCATGTCAATGTCTCACAAGAAGCCCTGCCCTTGTGGGCCTCAGCGATTGACGCTTCACACAACGGGATAGTTATTATTGACAGGGAAGGAATAATACTCGTTTACAACCAGGCAGCGAGGCGTATGTTGGATGAGGAAGACTCCGCCGCAGTCGGACGACACTTCTCCGAAGTCAGGCCGGAAACCTGGCCTGACCTGAAACGCATTCTCGAGACGGGCCAGCCCCAAATAGGCAAGAGAATCGTGTTTCCCACTGCGACGATCATCGCCAATCGGAACCCAATTTTTGTCGATGGAAAAGTGGCAGGGGTGATCAGCGTATTCCAGGACATATCGGAATACGAGGCGATCATTTCCGAGCTTCAAGGGTACAAGAAGCTTCATCGTGAATTGGAGGCTATTATTGAGTCCTCTCACGATGGCCTGTACATTACTGACGGTAAGGCCAACACCATCAGGGTCAATAGCGCGTACGAACGCATAGCCGGTCTCTCGCGAAAAGATCTTATCGGCCGCAACATGCAGGACCTGGTAAATGAAAAGGTCTTCGACCATTCGGTGACGCTGGAAGTTCTCAAGCAAGGCTCTCAGGTCACCTTGATGCAAAACATCAAAGGCAACAAGCAGGTGATGGTGACCGGAACACCTATTCTTGATGAGGAAGGCCACATTGCGCTCGTTGTGACAAACGTGCGGGATATGACAGCGCTCAATGATTTGAGAGCCGAGCTTGAGGAGAGCAAGCGGTTAAGCTCACGCTACTACCAATCCCTCTTGGAGCAGGAGAAATTCGAGCATGCTCTGGACAGCCTTGTGGTCAAGAGCAGCGCCATGACTCAAGTGATTCGAAAAGCGGTGAAAGTAGCCGGCGTTCACACGTCGGTGTTGATTCAGGGCGAATCCGGCGTGGGTAAGAGCATGCTCGCACGGATTATCCATCTCATGAGCCCGAGAAAGGAGCGGCCCCTCGTCAAGATCAACTGCGGGACTATCCCGGACTCACTCATGGAGAGCGAGCTGTTCGGGTACACAAAGGGGGCGTTCACGGGCGCTGCACCCGAGGGCAAAGCGGGCCTGATCGAAACAGGCCACACTGGAACAGTCTTTCTCGACGAGGTCGGCGACCTGACCCCTGCCATGCAGGTCAAGCTTCTCCAGGTCATCGAGGAAAAGACCTTTACCCGAGTGGGAGGCACCAAGCCCATTTCTGTGGACGTGCGCATCCTTGCCGCCACGAACCGTGACCTGAGGGAACTGGTCCAGAAAGGAGAATTTCGGGAGGATCTCTATTATCGGCTCAACGTCATCCCTGTACATATACCTCCCCTCAGAGATCGGCGGGAAGACATTCCGGCCCTGGCTTTGAACATCTTGGAAAGCTCGAACCGGTCGATGGGATTCAGTAAACGGATGGAACCGGAAGTTCTCGACAGGCTCATGGGATACGACTATCCTGGAAACGTGCGCGAATTGATCAACATTATGGAGCGCATGATCATAATGAGCGAAGGGGATGTCATCGGTGTGTCCGATCTTCCGCGCGAGGTGAGGCAGGCTAAGGGGCATTTTCAGGAGCCTGTCGGGGAGGGCATCACCTTGAAAGCCGCGCTGCAAGCATTTGAGACGAGAATGATTGCGGCTGCGCTTCGTCGGCACGGTACGATGTCCCTGGCAGCAAAGGCTCTGGGGATTCATCCAACCACGCTGTGGAGGAAGCTGGGACGTGATGGAGAGCGCGGCCGCTTTGCAGAAACGCAATAGGATTGCAGTAGTGCAATAATTGCCAACCTGTTGCTTTCACCCTTCTATTTCCCATAACGCCTCGCCAGCGTCGCACCACGTTGAAGAACTGCAATAGCCCCCACCAGCCCACACAACACTTCCTCAATCTATTCAGCCTATTGCCAATTCTGTCCCCTGGCATACTTGTTGCTCAATCTCGTCCCTGTGCAGTAACAGGTCCCATGCCGCGACATATCGATCCGAAAAAGAGGAGGAAGGAGAATGCTCAACCGCAAAATTCTTTTGCTGGTACTGGTGGCGTTTATTTCCGCGGGGCTGTCCCCTGCGCTGGCGGTCGCGCAGGAGAAGCTCATTAAGATCGGAGCCCTGTACCCCATGACAGGACGAGCCGGTCTGTACGGATTGGATTCCGTGGACGCCGCTGAAATGGCTGTGCAGGAAATCAACGCGAGCGGCGGAGTCGCGGGATACAAGCTCGAATTCATCAACACCGATTCCAAGGCCAAGCCTGACTACGCCGTCCGGGTAGCCAAACGCTTCATCGATGAAGAGAAGGTGCACTTCCTCTTCGGAGTGGTCAGTTCCGCGGTAGGGCTTGCTCTGACTGAGGTTTCAAAACAGAACAAAAAAATCTTCATCGGCACGGACCACGCTTCAACCCAGCTCACGGTAGACAAGTTCCAGCCCTATTATTTCCGAGTCTCGAACAACACGTTCCAGTCCATGGCCGCGGGTGCTCTCTATCTCAAGGAGTTGAAACAAAGCAAACCCTGGGAAACCGTCGCGTACATCGGTCCGGACTATGCGTACGGGCACGATCAGTGGAACGAGCTGAAGTACAACCTGGATCGATTCGGGATCAAGTACAAGGTGGTGGGAGAATACTGGCCCAAGCTCTTTGCTCCTGACTATACTCCGTATATTACCTCCATTCTGAAGGACAAGCCTGACGTCCTGATCTGCGGCCTCTGGGGCGGTGACACGGTGGCGTTTATCAAGCAGGCCACTCCGTACGGGTTGTTTGAAAAGACCCTGTTCTGCTCGCCTGACGCGGGAGGCAACTATGAGGTTATGTCCGCAACCGGCGGGGAGTTGCCCCTCGGTCTAGTTCTCAGTGCTCGCCATCACAACAACTGGCCAGAAACACAAGCGAACAAGGATTATGTGCAGAAGTTCTTCCAGCGGACCGGCCGGTACCCGACGTACGCAGCAGAGGGAGCGTACGCGGGGATCCTCGCCATCGCGGAAGCGGTGAAGAAGGTCGGGAATCCCGACGATACCGAGGCATTGGTAAAGGCCCTTGAAGGAATGAAGCTCAGCTTACCGGAAGACCCGGAAGGCTTCACTTCGTACATAGACCCCGCAACACATCAGATCGTTCAGGTCCAGGCTATCGGCGTCACAGTTGCGAATGACAAATTCCCTCCAGCCAAGCGCATGTTAGGTGACTGGAAGGTCTATAAGGCTGAGGATCTGTTGCCACCGAAAGAGTACATCGAGGCCCGGCGAAAGCAGTAGTCCCGGCTTAGAGGGGATTCACAACAGAGGATCGCCGGACGCATGGACGTTGTCCGGCGATCTCAATGCGAGAGAAGTCTTCGAATGGACATGTCCTTCATACTGGTGCAGATCTTGAGCGGCCTTACCATGGCCACTCTGCTCTTCCTTGTGGCCAGTGGGTTGACTCTGATCTTCGGCGTGGGGAATGTATTCAACTTCGCCCACGGATCGTTCTACATGCTGGGAGCGTACTTGGCTTATCAGGCGGCTTCCGTATGGCACACTAATTTCTGGATCGCGACTATCGTAGCCGCCCTGGGCGCCGGCGTGGCAGGGATGCTGGCCGAATGGCTTTTCTTGCGCCGCATCTACGGCAGAAGCGAGGAGGGAGGCTTCCAGATCCTCCTGACGTACTCGTTCATCCTCGTCATTGACGACATCGTAAAACTCGTCTGGGGCACTGAGTATAAATCGCTGCTACGCCCCCCCGGTCTCACGGGATCCGTCCAGGTTTTTGGAGTTACCACGCCAACGTACAACCTGGCGATCATCGGGATCGGGCTGGCGGTCGTGGTGCTGGCTTGGCTCATTCTCTCTCGGACCCGCCCGGGAAAAGTGGCGCGAGCATCGGCTCTGGACCGAGAAATGCTGTCGGCTATGGGGGTGAACGTGCCCCTCACCATGACGTTGGTCTTCGGCATCGCTACGGCCCTTGGAGGCTTTGCTGGAGCATTGGCCGCGCCGCTTCGGTCCGTGACGCCTGGCGCGGGCATCGAAGTGATCATAGACTCGCTCATCGTGGTTGTTATTGGCGGAATGGGCAATTTCTGGGGAGCGTGGCTGGGTGCGCTCATCCTGGGAGAGGTTATGGCTTTCGCAGTGATCCTGGTCCCGGAATGGGCTGTTGTGATCAGTTATGTGGTGATGGTGCTCACCTTGATCTTTAAACCGGAAGGCCTGTTCGCCCACAGCAAAGTGAGAAAGGTGTAGTCATGGGGAGCATCAAGAGCTACATGGAAGCCGCTTTCTGGGCATTGGTATTCTTGGCTTTTGCCCTGCTCCCCCTGTCGAAGGCTTCCGATTATCAGCTCATGTTGGCCGGCCACATACTCGTGTGGGGGCTCTTTGCTGTCTCCTTCAACATGCTGTGGGGCGGCACCGGAATGCTTTCCTTCGGACAGGCTCTCTACTATGGATTGGGGGCGTATTCCGTGGGGATCGTGTTCAAGTACTGGGGGGACGGTTGGTTCCTGCCTGCCATGGTGCTTGGAATTCTGTGCTCCGTAGTACTGGCAATCTTGATCGGTCTGTTGATCATCCGGGTAGGCGGCGTGTTTTTCACGGTGATGACGTTAGCTTTCGGCCAGTTGGCTTGGCAGATCACGTTCAGGTGGTATGGCTTCACCGGTGGAGACGACGGCATCCAAGGAATCATCCCTCCGGGTATCCTGGGCAATCGGATAGCCTACTACTACTTCACTCTGGTGTTGGTTGCGCTCTCTATCTTCCTGCTCAGGCGGCTCGCAGTTTCGCCCATGGGACTGACACTCCGTTGCGTGCGGCAGAATCCCGATCGAGTGCGCTTCCTTGGGCAGAGCGTAAAGAGAAGCCAGCTCACCATTTACGTGATCTCGTCCGCTTTTGCCGCCTTGGCAGGGGGTCTCATGGCAGGTGTGGACAATTCAATCCACCCCAACATGCTCTATTGGACCACCTCCGGCGAGGTCATCCTCATGTCTGTCCTCGGGGGCATTGGTCAGTTTTTTGGACCATTCATTGGGGCTGCCGCGCTCATCATCATTGAGGACATCGTAGGCGCTCGCACAGAGTTTTGGCCGTTGATCGTGGGAATCATCATGATGGTGATGGTTCTCCTGTTTCCCAGGGGTCTGGTAGGCGAAGCCCGCAAGCTCGTGAGCAGGTTCAGGACCCGGGTGCCGGAGAGAGGTTGAGATGGAGCCCATCTTGGTTCTGGATAAGGTGGACAAATCCTTTGGCGGGCTCAGGGTCACTGCCGGAGTAAGCTTTTCTGTGGAAGCAGGCAGCATCTCGGCAATCATCGGTCCCAATGGGGCCGGAAAGACGACACTTTTCAACCAGATTACGGGGTATCTCGTCCCGGACCGGGGACGAATCGTTTTTCAGGGCCAAGAAATAACCGGTTTATCCACGCAAGACATCGTGCGGCGGGGCATGGGACGGGCTTTTCAAATTACATCAATCTTCCCGGAGGAGAGCGTTCTGGACAACGTTCGCTTAGCATGTCTATCCAGGCTTGGCCAGAGCAACAACCCCATCAGGGGGATCGTCAATTTCAAGGAAGCCACGGCCAAGGCGTACACCATTCTGGAAAGCATCGGTCTCGCGGAGCATTCGGACCGGCTCGCGCTCGAGTTATCCCACGGCGACCAGAAGCTCCTGGACATTGGAATCGCACTGGGATTGGAGCCGAAGCTACTCTTGCTCGACGAGCCGACGTCTGGCATGTCACCGGAGGAGCGGCAGCTTACCCGGGATCTGATTGCGAGATTGTGGAGAGAATTCAACCTTACGCTCATTTTCATCGAGCACGACATGGACACGGTCTTCGGGATTGCCCAAACGGTACGGGTCCTCCAACAGGGAAGGCTTTTGGCCGAAGGCACACCCGACGAAATCAGGAACAATCCGGAAGTTATTACAGCATACCTTGGTGAGGACCTCGAATGACGCCAGTTCTCGAGGCTTCCGGCCTCAACACCTTTTACGGTCACAGCCACATACTCTTTGACGTGGGTCTCTCCGTGGCTGTCGGAGAAACCGTGTGCCTCATGGGCCGCAACGGAGCGGGCAAAACTACCACGTTTCGGTCAATCATGGGGCTCACTCCGCCCCGTACCGGCAAGGTGATCTTCAAGGGCAAAGATTGCACGCGGCTCCCTTCGTTCAAGATGGCAAAGATGGGACTGGGTTATGTGCCGGAAGATCGAAGGATCTTCGGTCCCATGACGGTGAGGGAGAATCTTGAATTGGGTTATATTCCCGGCCGCAAAGGTCGGTGGAATCTGGAGAGCGTGCTGGAGAAGTTCCCCTTGCTGGTTCATCTGCAGGCTCGCCTTGGTGGGACACTTTCCGGTGGAGAGCAGCAGTTGCTCACCATCGCGAGAGCCCTGATGGGCAACCCTGACGTTCTGGTTCTCGACGAGCCCACGGAAGGTCTGGCTCCTGTCGTGGTCGCAGTTCTCAAGGACCTTGTCATGAGTCTCAAGGCAGCTCAAACGACAATTCTTCTTTCTGAACAGAATATGCGGTTCGCCTTAGCCGTCGCGGACCGGGTGGTGGTCATTGACAGAGGCCAGGTGGTGTACGCCGGCACAGTAGCAGAATTTGAGAACGACGAAGGTGTACAGAAGAAATACTTGGCCGTGTAGATAGGCTGAAATCAAAGGATCATCCGAGAAGGTGAGGAGTAAATGAACCGAGTGAGCGTGTTTCAGACAACACCCCGCATTGTCATGGGACCAGGCTCGGCAGATAGTGTTGCCGCGGAGGTTAAACGCCTGGGAGCCAACAAGATTATTATTATTACCGATCCCGGTCTCGTGAAGACGGGAATCGTGGACCGGTTTGAAGGACTGCTCAATAAAGCAGGTTTTTCTCTGGGAAGGTTCGATGCAGTGGAGCCCGACCCTCGCTATGAGGTTGCCTCTCAGGCAGCCGAATTTGCGAAAAGCTCCGGCGCCGATCTCATCCTTGGAATCGGCGGCGGATCGTCCTTGGACATTGCGAAGGTTGCCGCCATCCTTGTGACAAACGCTCAACCCATCGGTTCACTCTTCGGCATTGATCTCGTAGAGGCTCCGGGGCTGCCGCTGATCCTGGTTCCTACCACAGCGGGGACCGGGAGCGAGGTAACGCCCATTGCCATCCTCTCCGACCATCAGGAAAAGCTCAAGAAAGGTATCGTGAGCCCGCATCTTTTTCCAGCTTCAGCCATTTTGGATCCGGAGCTCACCCTCGGGCTGCCACCCTCCGTGACCGCTTCCACGGGTATGGATGCACTGATCCACGCGGTAGAGGCTTACACGTCAAAAAACGCAACTCCGCTCACAGATCTGTTGGCCGTGCAGGCTATGAAGCTCCTCTTCGAAAACATCCGTACAGCTTATGCCAACGGCTCGGACCTGCAGGCACGGTCGAATATGCTGGAAGGGAGCATGCTTGCGGGCATGGCGTTTGCCAATGCCGGCGTGACCGCGGTTCACGCTTTCGCCTATCCCATAGGCGCGGAATTCCATATACCTCACGGTGTGGCCAACAGCATCATGCTCGCGGCAGTCATGGAATTTAACATGCTGGGCAACCTGCGAAAGTTTGCTCAGATGGCGGAGTTATTCGGAGAAGACACGATAGGGCTCAGTGAGCGAAAATCAGCGCAACTGGCCGTAGACGCGTTACGAACGCTGGCCGCTGATCTCCGGGTTCCGAGCCATCTGAGCGAATTCGGAGTCAAAGAGGAGGACATACCTTCTCTGGCAGAAGGGGTGATGAAGGTTACTCGGCTTCTTGCGAACAACCCACGCGAGTTGGGACACCAGGACGCCGTGGACATCTACAGGAGTGTGCTGTAATACGAGGGACACCGGGGCGATTCTCGTGGTGAGATGCTCCGCGCGGCTTCCCGAGCTTCAGCGCCATCGGTACCTGTCAAGGTGAAACCGCTTTTTCACACAGGGGAATGTGATCCATGTTCGGCTTCTACAATATGGTCCTGAGAGTGAACGCAACCCAGAAATCGTACGATCTCAACATGATCTCAGATGACATTCTGAGCAAAACCCTGGGCGGAAAGGGGCTTGCCACGCATTTGCTGCTTAAGCACAACCCTCCGCGTGTGGACCCCATGGGGCCGGACAACCATCTTGTCTTTGCTGTCGGCCCTGCAACCGCCACAGCGGTGTGGGGATCTTGCCGTCACGGCGTGTACACGAAATCCCCCCAGACAGGCTATTATTCGGAATCGTACTCCGGTGGAACGGTTGCAGAATACATGGCCAAAACGGGATTTGACGCTGTGCTCATTCACGGAGCCTGCGAACATCCCGTATGGCTGGAAATTTCCCATCAAGGCGTACTATTTCATGACGCCACGGCTCTTTGGGGCAAAGATTCCTATGATACAGAGAAACAGGTAAAGGCCTGGATCAAAGAGCACAGACCCGAGGCAAAGAACTGCGGCGTTATCGTGATCGGTCCCGCTGGGGAAAATGGTGTCACCTTCTCGGTGATCGAGAACGACCGATGGCGCAGCGCGGGCCGCACGGGTGTAGGCGCAGTGATGGGGTCAAAGAAAATCAAGGCCATAGCCTTCTGGGGGAACAAAACCAAAGAGCTGGCAGATCCGGATCTCGTCAAGCGCTTGTCCAAGAATCTTGCCCAACGTGCAAAAGATGATCCGGGTGTGCAGGCATACAAGAGCAAAGGCACGCCCATGATGGTCGATATCATGAGCGGGGTTGGGAGCTTCCCCACGCGGTACTGGCGCAAAGGCAAGGCTGATCATCAAGACCGCATTAACGCACCGGCACTGCACGATCGCTGTGATGTGAGCCCTCACGCGTGCCTCAAGTGCTTCATCGCGTGCGGAAGGCTCTCAACCGTGAAGGACGGCAGGCATAAGGGGCTCAAGATCGAAGGGCCGGAGTACGAGACAATCTACTCATTCGGCGGTCTGTGTGAAGTCGACTCCATAGAGGAGATCGCGTACCTGAACGATTTGTGCGATAGGTTGGGCCTGGACACCATCAGTGCCGGCAACCTCGTCGCTCTCACCATAGAAGCGGTGAGGCAAGGAAAGATAGATTATCCAATGGATTACGGTCAGGTGGACAGGATTGCAACACTCTTGTCGGACATAGCGTACCGTTCCGGCCTGGGAGACACCCTGGCCAAGGGGATCAAGGTGGCCGCCGAGCAGATTGGAATGGCCGATCAGGCCATCCATGTGAAAGGTCTGGAACCCGCCGGGTACGATCCTCGCGTGCTCAAAGGAATGGGTCTAGCGTACGGTACCTCGGACCGTGGCGCATGCCATTTGAGGGCGACGTTTTATAAACCGGAGCTGGCCAAGATGATCGATCCCGATCAGATTGCAGGGAAAGCAGAAATGTTCGTCGAGTGGGAAGATCGACTCACCATCTTCGACACGCTTGTTCTGTGTCGATTCTACCGCGACCTGTATCAGTGGGAAGACCTTGCAGAGATGATTAAGGGGCTAACGGGGCTCGACCTCGACAGGGACGCCATGAAGATCATAGCAGGGAGCATCTCCGACAACACGCGGCGATTCAACGTGAGAGAGGGATTGACACCTCAGGACGACAAGCTTCCCAAACGCTTCTGCAATGAAGTCCTTCCTGAAACGGGGAAGATCATCACGGAGGAGCAGATGGATGAGCTCCTCAAGGATTATTACCGGGCTCGAGGCTGGGACGAAATGGGCAGGCCGCCCGAGGGGTAGCGCGCTGTCGGCCATCCCAAGCCAGGTGGGCAGACAAGGAGACGGCGTAGAGCCCGAATGATTTACCCGCGACCAACCGAGTGAATGCCAGCCCGCGTCATCGGGGTATTCGACCGTTTGGTGACAGTGGGGATACGTTGAGCGCATTGTAGTGCAGGCTTTCCAGCCTGCATTCTCAAGAAATGGCAACCTGAAAGGCCACCCTACTTTTCCGGAATGACGCTGCTCGAAATCCCGTGCTTCGAACCTCCGCCCCACACGTCTTGGATTCGTCCCACCACGCATTGTAGTGCAGGCTTTCCAGCCTGCATTCTTAAGAAATGGCAGCCTGAAAGGCTACCCTACATTTCCGGAATGACGCTGCTCGAAATCCCGTGCTTCGAACCTCCGCCCCACACGTCTTGGATTCGTCCCACCACGTATTGTAGTGCAGGCTTTCCAGCCTGCATTCTCAAGAAATGGCAGCCTGAAAGGCTACCCTACATCTGCGATTCCGACAAGGGCATATTTGCAGCCCGAGCCCCCTGTTGTTGCAAACCTGCAACGGTGTACCGAAGCTTGACAAACAGAGAGCCATTTTGTACTTTACGTTAACGTAAACGATAAGCGCGGTCT
This sequence comes from Thermodesulfobacteriota bacterium, assembly GCA_040753915.1. Classification (GTDB taxonomy): domain Bacteria; phylum Desulfobacterota; class Desulfomonilia; order Desulfomonilales; family Desulfomonilaceae; genus JBFMDN01. The sequence goes on from JBFMDN010000004.1 coordinate 24,781, forward strand.
CCCATGAAGCGTAAGGTAAGAGAACTAGTCTACTCCATATCGGAGCTCGCCGCGGAATTCGATATCAGCCCGCGATCCATGCGGTTCTACGAAGAAAAGGGCCTGCTTGCCCCCAAGAGGACCCGCGGCAACCAGAGGATTTACGACAAACGGGACAGAGCCCGACTCAAGCTCATCCTTCGAGGCAAGCGGTTCGGCTATTCATTGGAGGAAATCGCAGAAATGATCGGCATGACTGCCGATGACAAAGAAGAAGTGGAGCAGATCGAGGCATCTCTCGCGTACGGAGAGCGAAAATTGAAGGAAATTCAAGAGCGCATGCATGAGCTCAGGCTCCTCGAGCAAGACATCCTGAGCGTGAGGAAAAAACTGATGAAGCGATTGGAACAACTGAGGAGCGACGCAACGTGACTCTCGGTCGGGTGTGCGAAATGAACGGATACAATCTCAGCGCCGGGTGAGCTTCGCGATATGGGAGAAGGCTGCCCGTGGAGCGCAGGAAGAGGTGACCCATGTTCGATTTCTTGCTGACAGAAGAGCAACTGAAACTTCGGGAAGAGGCACGGGACCTAGTCAAGTGGGTTCCGAGACAAATGATTCTGGACATGGATTCCGACAAGATTACCTTCCCCACTGAATTCTTGAGAGAAGCAGGCAGGCGCAATCTTTTCGGTTGCAGATATCCCCGGAAGTGGGGTGGCAGGGATATGGATTGGGTGAGCACCTGCATGGTTATGGAAGAGATTGGCACCCTGGGCTACATCTTTGCGTGCACCTTTGGCATCGGTGCTGAGCTGGTATGTGATGCTATCATTCTCCACGGGACGGATGAACAAAAAGAGAAGTACGTGAGGCCTCTCCTGCGGGGAGAAACCTTCGCTGCGGAATGCCTCACCGAGCCACGCGGAGGCTCCGATTTCTTCGGCACTACGACGACTGCCGTAGATCGAGGCGATTACTTCCTTCTCAACGGCCAGAAGAGATTCATTGTGGGCGCGGAAGGTGCTGACTTCTTCCTGGTCTATGCGAAGACGGATTTTGAGGCGGAGCCGCACAAGGCCCTAACGTGCTTCATCGTGGACCGGGCCGAAGGAGTGGAGACCAAGTATGTGTACGGGCTCATGGGATGTCGTGGGGGCGGAGCTGGACGCGTGGTGTTCAGGGATGTCAAGGTCCCGAAAGAGAACGTTATCGGTCGGCTGCACGGAGCGTACGACGTTTTCAACACCATGATGATTCCGGAACGGCTGGGAACTGCTGCAATGACCATAGGGGCTGCACGGCCTGCCCTGGACGTGGCCACCAGCTACACCACCCGCCGCAAGGCTTTCGGTCAGGTAATCAACCAGTTTCAGGGAGTGAGCTTTCAGGTTGCTGAGTCAGCCATGCTTCTGGACGCGTCTCGGGCTATGGTCTATGCCACAGCACGTGCGGTAGACGCGGGCGCGAGTATGAACACTATTCGCCGCATGGTGTCCGAGACCAAGAAGTTCACCACCGAATCCTGCCAAAAGGTGTCCCACAACGCCATGCAGGTCATGGGAGGCATCGGGTATACCAACGTGTATCCAATCGAGCGCATCTTCCGGGACCTGCGGCTCGCTTCCATTTGGACCGGAACGAACGAGGTGATGTCCGTTATCATCGCAAGCGAGTGGTATAGGGAGTTCCTGAAGTCACGGCAGGCCCGACTTCCAAGGGACTACGAAGCCGATTCGGTTGCGTCAGGGGATGTGGAAGAGAAAGTCTACGAGTAGCAGGCCGGGCTCAAAACAAAGACTGTGGCGTGCGGGAACTGCATCCCGCTCGCCATGCGGAGGATTCAGCGATGAGGCGCTGAGGCAACGCAATCGGCCATCCGGTTGGAGCGAGCGGCCCTCGCATCACCATCACTCTGATGCATTGGTTCATTCGAAGAGGGGGCGTCCCGGGGTAGCGGTCATATTTTGAGGATTGTCTCGCGGAGAAGGGCTCATGCTAACCATCTGATATAACTACAATCCAGTCGAGCGGCTGAATAACCACTCCACGGAATTGCCAGGCGTAGCCAGTCAGCTCACCATGTCTGCGTCGCTATCCGCTTCTTCAATAGTGCGGGCCACAGGCGCATTTTAGAGGTGCGTCCGTTTTCAAACACCGACACTGCCACACAGGCCACCGAGTCTTCGGCACGACGGGAATGTTTGCGGAGTAAGAATCCGCGAAGGAAAAACAGCATCTGAGCATAACAGAGTGGGAAGAGCAGTCATTGAAGGCAATGACAATAACTAATGGTAGTAATAACATAAAGAGGTGACCCATGATACTCAGTTTCCTATTACAACGGCCAGCCGTAGCAGGGATCCTCTCATTGGTGTTTGTGTACGCTGTTGCCGCGCAGGTCCTGGCTAAAGATCCTGGAACCGGAAAAAGTCCCGCCGCCCCCGTCCTGACAGGAGGGGGCCTGACGGAGCGAGGCATTATTGTCGTCGGCGGCAAAGGCCAAGGCGAGGAGAATCCCGCGGGTAGGCTTTCGGACCGGAACAGGAGTGCGGTAAGCGGGCCTGTCAAATCCCAAAGGACGAAGGTGTCTACCCCTGGTACAGAACAAGGCATAATTATTGTCGGTGGCAGTGAACAAGGTAAAGTCAAGCATGGCACATCGTCGTCTAAGATCCAGCGCTCATTGAAAAATCGGCCCGGATCGGACGTAATGCTCAATCCGCAGCCGTTACCCCCAAAGGCGAAAAGCAAGGTGGTCGCGCCTGCATCGGATGTCATGCTCAATCCGCAGCCGTTACCCCCGAAGGTGAGGGCACAGCAGCAATTGCGATGAAGGGGAGAATTCAACTCGACGAGATGATCGAATTTTTGGAAAAGGTAAGGGTAGGTTGAAATCGAGAATGCAATGGGGATCCATACCTATGTCCTGGAATGTGCAGTGATCGCGTTCCCCGATGAAAAATGGGGCGAGATCCCCAAGGCGATTGTCGCATTGAAACCCGGGACGGAGCTCAGCGAGCAAGAACTGATCGCGTACTGCCGGGAACGACTGGCCGCGTTCAAGTTGCCCCCCCGCTCGTGAGCTTTATTTAAGAGCTTCCCGAGACCGGTTCAGGCAAGATACTCTGAGGAGAGCTGCGGAGAACCCACGGTGGCACTGCAGGCACAACTTGAACAAGGGACACTCTTGAAGAAGGCAGGGAGGAAGGCTTGCTCCTGGCAACCCCGAATCGGGGCTATTGCAGCAATGCGGAACCGTTGGCAGAATCCGCTTGCCCGATCTCGAGTCTCCGTGTAATCTGACGACTGAACTGATCGTGCCGTGCTGGGTTGAGGAGACAATGCTGCCTCCTCCCTCTTGCTAGAAAAGGAACGTTTGACCAGATATGCCGCCACAACTCATGATCCAGTTAACAAGCATTGTCTTTCGCGGTAGATTCAATCCTGCCATTGTTCAACCGCACTGGTTGGCAGCCCAGGGTCTCATAGGACCGAGCGAAGCAGATGGTGCGACCATCGATATCATTCACCCACAAGTGACGCAGTTCCGCACAGAATGGCTTCACATCAATGTATCCCCGGACAGATTCCAATTCGCTACTACCCAAGAAGCCTACTTTGAGCTTCTGCGTGATTTGGCGGTCAATGTCTTTACCGTGCTCAGGTATACGCCCCTGGAAGCCTTTGGCGTCAACAGGGAGTTCCATTTCAGGCTACGATCGGATACTGCCCTGCATGAGATTCGTAACACATTAGCTCCCAGACGATGTTGGGAGGACCTACTTTCCAATCCAGGAATGAAAAGTCTTGTTGTGCAGGGAGCGAGGACGGACGGGCGTACGGGGTATGTGGGCGTCACAGTAGAGGCGTCTGTCAAAGTAATTCCCGGCGTCTATGTGGCTGTGAACGACCATTACCAACTGTCGCCTGCTCTGGAGAGCCCGGCCAGTGCAGAACACGTGATAGAGATAATTCCCGAGAGGTGGACAAGCTCTATGAGTGAGGGATTGACAATAGCTGAGAAAATCGCCTCTCTTGGAGATGTGGCATGAATCCGGCCCGAACTTTGGAGACTGTTCCGAGTCATAAGACGAGCGGCTTTCCAAGTCTTTTCAAGGAATTTGATGAACCGATTTTTCCATCTAAGATTGAGAGATCGCACGATCTTTTTACTGAGCCCAACATGGGGCCTGAGGATACCAGCGGGACTCGTCCCTTCGAAACCAACGGCGGTTCCGGCGCACTCAATGTCAGTGCGGCTTCACTGGTGGCCTCTCCTCCCTCTGGGCCAGCGGTGCCCGTGAGGTGGGAACTTTTCAACGCGGTGCAGAAATGGGAAGGATTCGTGATTGAGGTAGGTCCAGAAACCTTCCTCGCTAGGCTGGTGAGGATCAAAGGCGAGGGACCTGACCAGGAAGCCGAGATTTATTTGGACGAAGTAGCCGAACCTGATCAAGAACTGATACAGCCTGGGGCTGTATTCTACTGGAGCATTGGATACCTTGACCGACCTTCCGGCAGAATGCGGAGCTCAATTATTCGCTTCCGACGCCAACCAGCCTGGACTCAACGAGAACTGGAAGCTGCCAGAGCCCGAGCACGTACTCTGAGGGGCATTCTCCATGATGAGAATTCGCCTTGATCCTCCCGAACCAGACGAGATTGAGGTGACGGTTTTCGGACCTGGTTATGGGGAGGCTATCGCCATACACCTGGGGGACGGCAAATGGGTTTCAGTGGACTCCTGTACGGATCCGGAATCGGGACGCCCCGCCGTGTTGACGTATTTGCATGGCCTCCGGGTCGACGTAAGCGTGGCTGTCAAGCTCATTGTTGCAACGCACTGGCATGATGACCACATTCGCGGATTAGGCAGGATCTTTGATGAGAGCAGATCGGCAACCGTGGCCATATCTAGCGCCCTTGGGGAAGAAGAATTCTTGTCTCTCGCAGAGCTGTATGATGAGCCAAGGGTGAGGCATGGCTCGGGTATAAGGGAATTTAACCAGGTGAAAAAGACCCTGGAAGACCGTAGGCTTCAAGGTGCTCGGTTCGCTTCCCCTAAATGGGCATTGGCTGATCGGCTGTTGTACCAGGACCAGATTCGAGCTTCTTGCCATGCCGTGCAAGCGAGAGTGTTTGCCCTCTCCCCTTCCGATGCTGCGTACAGCCCCAGAGTTTCAAAGTTTACGCACAATTCGAGAACCCTCTGGAAAAGCTCGAGATAAAGCTCTCAGGTAAGCGGCAGCCACACGGCATCGAAAACCGCGGCGAGGAACCTGTAGATTCTCTGAATATGACTCCACGCGGCTCGTGCCCTGATTCGAGAGATTTGTCCTGTGTGACGGAAGGGGACCATGCTGTCACGGCCACCGCCTGGGATTACGTAGGCTCGAGCCAAGAACAGGAAGAACCATGGAGCCAATCGGGGGAGAGCAAAACCGCGGGCTATGCCAAGCTGGTCCATGGTCCGATATATTCCCGGGTAATCTCGAGAGAAGTCGAGAAGGTGCTGTGATCCTCTGTGCACACGATGTCCTTGCAAGCCTGGCAGCCCAACAACAGTCACGCCCATTCAGGATCTTCGCAGCAAAGCAGTTCGCCGGTCTTCCGGCTGAAAGGCGCTAGTTTACTAAAATACGTCAACGTGATAAGATTACCACCCTGAAACAAATCTGTCTCTCCTACGGCCGCAGGGAGAAGGGTGCCGCGCATCATATCCAGATTTTGAAGGGCTGATCTAGGGTTCTCTCTCCTTCATCGCATCCTTGAATTCGGGGTCTCCGGATATCAGATTATAAATTTTGTTTGTCAAGGCCTTGTTGTCGAAAAGGCGAATCTTCCCCAGTCGAGATCTGACGTTTTCTATCACCGATCTTTTGTCAGGGAGTGCAGACAAGTCATCGTGGCTGTGAAGAAGGTTGCCTATTCTGTCAATGATCGCATCGTTGCAGAATAGCCGCTCTTGTGCAAGATACTCCCCAATTTTCTGACAGAATTGTTCAGGCTCCGGAAGGTCTTTAACGGGGCGCTCTTGTCTGAGACAGCTCAGCACTGTCTGGATGATCTTGTCGTCATCGAAGGAAAGGGACCGCGTAAGCACGGCATGAATACTCCTCAGAGCCTTGTCCTTCGCGGATCTCCCCGGCATGAGATCGATGAATTCCCGCATTTCTTCGGGGGAAGCAGGAAAAGCACATTCGTTGTCGGGCAATTGGAGGAGTTCCTTCCTGGCCTCTGCAATTTTGGAATCAGGCATCCAAGGGTATGCATTGGACAGCAAGTTGGAAATCATTTCATGGAATTCTTCTTTCGATGAATGATAGGGAACCCAATCTTCGGTACCCACTCTGGCGTACAGCCATGCGATGTGCCATCCCAGCTTGTTACCGAATGATTCTGTCAAACTAACCGTTCGATTCGCCCGAAGATGCTGATAATAACCCTTTGCATCAAGACCAAAGCATAAGCGAATATGGGCACAGGAAGGCGTGACTATGCCTACGTCTGCGTCTGGATGGAGATAAAAGTGTTCCTCCACGTTGTTGTTGAGCAGACGTTCCAAGAACATCCTGATCTCTCCCTTGAAGCTTTGGCGACAGATCCCTGCGAATCTCTCAATCTCGGATTGATTTGCTGTGATTCGGTCAATGATGACTCCCCAAATGGGGCTTACCGGCGCGACCAATATAGTCTGCGCGCTACAGGGCCTGGAGCCACGGCGTGCGAGATCACAAGACTGCGTGAGTACCAACACATGGGTGGTCTCCCCTTCCACGTGCTTGGGACATCGTTCCGCGAGGATCCTGGCCAACGCCGATGTCTTGGGTACAATGTTGCCTTGGCCCAAGTCTTCGTCTGGGTGAACATCCCGATAGGTGAAATGGCGGCTGTCGTTGTGGTCGTCTTGTGCTGTCATGTGAGTCAAGACGGGGGCGACTGAAATCACTTGATCACATATTGGCACGATGTCAATGGCCCTGAGCTTCCCTCCTCGTGGGTCGTCTGGGATGTTTGTCGCACCTTGTTTGCCCGAAGATTCCTCTCTCGCTGAAGTTCCCAGTTCACGTCGATAGGTACGGTGATCTTGTTCTTGCGCGTCACGATCACCAAAGCGGCCGCTCTGTCCCCGGCTCCTGCTATTCGCGTCGACAGCTCGGGCATCGGCGCACTTGGTTGAGATGCCGCAAGCTCAAATGAGATGCAGCACCCAACACTTTCAGGCAAATCGTCCAGATCAATAGCGGTTGATTGACTGCTTTCCCTGTCGCTGGATTGCTCAAAGACTTTAGTCACTGTGCTTCCTCCATTGTCAGACCATAGACTTTCTCAAGAAAGCTCAAGCCGTCTTTCTTGTACCTCACCGCATGACCTCTCAAACGCTCCAGCGCTTCTTCTGCCGCGGCGACATCGTGGTGAAAATTCAGTCGGATGGACAACGCACCTTCCTCTGGGTAGGTCAGTATTGCGTTGAGTCTTGCCTCTTCGAGTCGAAGCGAACGCTGTATGGAAAGGCTCATCGGAATGTATCCATGCGCAGCAAGCTGTTCGGAGTCACTTAGGCGGAAGAGGGCAGCTAAATCTGACTTGAGGTCGGCTTCCGTGAAAGCGAAGTTTACGCCAAAAGCGCTGACAGGCGTATGCGGCAACATGCCCAGGATATCAATCACAAATTTCTCCGCCCAATCCAGACTTTGATCATCAATTTGTTTCAGGGCCACAACAAGCCCCTCGTTTCCAGGGATTAGAGTGAACCGATCCGTTGAGAACTTCACCTGAGTCCCTCGGGCAGTGGCTACGAATTCTAAATTCATTTGCTCGATCCCAAAAAGACTCTTGAGTCTCTTGCCTGTCCAGTGGGGGGAAAAAATCGCTGTGTTCCACAGTCCCGCAACCACGATATTCCAATTCTCTACTACAGGGCGCATTGAAAGGCCTTGAAACGATTAAAGATATCCGCCGGGCAGTAACCGGACCCTCCAGCCTAGCACTAGCACATCGGGACGATGTGCCCCCGCTCAAGCAGGTTTTCCGCCGGGTCTCCAGATTGCCTCATTGTGAGTGAGTATAGCTCACAAATGGCTGTGGGGCAATCACTTCTGCATGTTCAGGCGAACATGAAAATGGCATGTAGAGTCGCTCCATTGAAGGCCTCGACGTGTTGTCGATTGACCAAGGGTCGGCAACGACCCGGGAACTTTTGCGCTTCCCGCCAGACTCAGCATCCCCTAAATGTCCCGCGTTTCATCTTTCCCCAGCGGCAGGACCGCGTTTCTGAGGGCGAAGAGTCCGTCCACGATTGTCGAAGAGTCTGTCGGGACCGAGCCCGGTCCTATTGAAATGCATGGAAGCCGCTCTTCCAGACGTGGACTTGCCGCATTTCACCGTCTCCTCGGCTGAGTATGAAGAGCAACCCACAACGCAACCTGACCGACGCTTCCGAGGACAGTATGAACTACAAGTTTACGGATCGCGATTGCCTCACTGAGAAAGGGCGAAAGGGATCACCCACCAAAAGGCCTGCTCTTGGCTCATGGGAGGCGACGCTCGGTCGCCTCCCACCTTCCTCCTCAATCTCCTGTCGTTTCGGATCCGTTGGCTAGGAGCTCCCTGAATCACTCGCGATCCTCCCGCCCCAGCAAGATCACATCATGGCGTCTGCCCGTGATTATGACATGCGATATAAAGCGTCTGGATATTGAATGCAAAATGGCCGTCACGTGGGCCGCATTGATCGTTATGGCCGATCTGAGACAAGAGCACGCCCGACCTCTCTTCGACCCCTTTCCTCACTCCTCTTCGTCCGGCCCTTCCAGACTTACCGGCACGGGGCTTACCTTCCAGATTTCGTCGCAGTACTGCCGGATAGTGCGATCGGATGAGAATTTTCCCATTCTTGCCGTGTTGAGGATCGACATCCGTGTCCACGTGTCCTGATCGCGGTATGTTTGGCTCACACGGTCCTGACAGTCCACGTACGATTGATAATCGGCAAAGAGCAAGTACTCGTCATGATAGAGCAGCGAGTCCACCAGGGGTTTGAACAGCTCAGGGGCTCCGGAAGACAGATATCCTGACGCAATCAGATCGATAACATCTTTCAATCGGTCGTTTCCCTCATAAAGATCGCGTGCCCTATAGCCCCTGGATTTCAGGTCGTACACCTCTTCTGCAGTGAGGCCGAAGAGGAAGAAATTCTCGGGACCGACTTCTTCTCTGATCTCCACATTGGCGCCGTCAAGAGTGCCTATGGTGAGCGCTCCATTCATGGAGAACTTCATGTTCCCGGTGCCTGAAGCCTCCTTTCCGGCTGTGGAGATTTGTTCGGAGAGATCGGCAGCGGGGTAGATCCACTGGGAATTCTTGACGTTGAAGTTGGGGTAGAACACAACCTTGAGCCGGTCTCTTACGTCCGGATCGTGATTTACCACGTCTGCTACCGCATTTACCAGCCTAATGATCAACTTTGCCATAAAGTACCCCGGAGCGGCCTTGCCTCCGAAAATGAAGGTTCGGGGAACAATTTCTGTGTTCGGGTTCTGCTTGATGCGGTTATAAAGCGTCAAGATGTGAAGCACATTGAGATGTTGTCTCTTGTATTCATGAAAACGCTTAACCTGGATATCGAAAAGCGAATCCGGGTTCACATGAATGCCGGTTCGATTGCGAATCGCTTCTGACAGATCAGCCTTGTTAAGCCTCTTGATGTTCCGCCACTCGTTCCGGAAGCCTTTGTCCTCAGCGAACGCCTCCAGCTTGCGCAATTGATCCAGGTCCGTGACCCAGCCATCCCCGATCGTGCGAGTGATCAAGTTCGCTAGTCTGGGGTTGCTCAACACGATGAAGCGTCGAGGAGTCACCCCATTGGTCTTATTGCTGAACTTTTTCGGAAAGAATTCGTAGAAATCTCGGAGAACGTGATGCTTGAGCAGCTCCGTGTGCAGCTCTGCAACGCCATTTATCGCGAAACTGCCGACACAGGCCAGGTTTGCCATGCGCACGTATCTTTCTCCCGTTTCGTCTATCAAGGACATTCGAGCCACACGATCGTTGTCTTCTCCGTATCGAGCTCGAACCTCTTCCAGAAATCGGTGATTTATCTCGAAAATGATTTCCATATGTCTGGGGAAAAGCGAGCTAAACAATGGCAAAGGCCATTTTTCGAGAGCTTCAGGGAGGAGCGTATGATTGGTATAGCCGAATGTCTTCAGCGTGACCTCCCACGCCTCATCCCATTCGAGGCCGTGCTCGTCGATGAGAAGGCGCATCAGCTCAGGGACTGCCAGCGCGGGATGCGTGTCGTTCAACTGGACTGAAAAAAACTCGTGGAACCTTGTCGGCGCCCAATTACCCATTGCGAACATCCGCAGCATGTCCTGCAACGAGCATGACACAAAGAAATACTGTTGCTCAAGACGGAGTTGCTTTCCTTGCGCGGGCTCGTCGTTCGGGTAGAGCACCTTTGTGAGGTTTTCCGAAAAGACTTTCTCTTCAACAGCGCCGTAGTAATCCCCAACATTGAATGCCTGAAAGTCGAAGGATTCAGGCGCCTCGGCCTTCCAGAGCCGCAATGTGTTGCAGGTATTTACCTTGTAACCCAGCACAGGGATGTCGTACGCCACTCCCCTCACCACGCGATTAGGGACCCAGCGAACGTGAAGGCGACCATCCTGGTCTCGAACGTGTTCGGTATATCCCCCGAGCTTTACGTCGTAGGCTATCTCCGGTCTATGGCTCTCCCAGGGGTTCCCCAAGTGCAACCACTTGTCGGTGGTCTCGACCTGCCGGCCGTCTTGAATGGTCTGGGAGAAGATCCCAAATTCGTACCGTATCCCGTATGCGATGGAGGGAATCTGCAGCGTGGCAAGGGAATCGAGAAAGCATGCTGCGAGCCGACCAAGACCGCCGTTTCCTAAGCCCGGCTCGGGCTCGTGGGCCAGGAAAGCTTTCCAATCGCCGCCAGATGCTTCGACTGCTTCCCGCACCTCATCATAAATTCCCAAGTTGATAAGATTGTTGGCTAGCTGCGGCCCCAGGAGGTACTCCGCTGAAAGATAGCTGACCGCACGAATGCCCCCTTTCAGGTATGCCTCCCCACTTCGAACCCACCGATGAAGCAACCGGTCTTTCACAGTATACGCGAGGGCCATGTAATAGTCGTTCAATGTAGCAATGCTGGGAATTCTCCCCTGGGTGTATCTCAAGTGGTCGAGGAAACCCCTCTTGAGCGCACCGAGACTCAACCCTCGACGGCTTCCCCACGCATCTTGTGTGGGCTGTCCATTGCTCCCTTGTTCGTCCATCACAACCCCCTCAACTTCTATGGTGTCCAGATTTGGCGTTCTCTGTGGACAGATTAGTACAACTCTGGTCACGAGCTTCGAGCGCTTTGCCTCGCGTCTACCAATTTCCGGACCGCATGCTGGTATCTGGAGGCGACTTCGTGCATGAAGACCGTGTCAATCTCGCCTTTCCACGTACTGATTTCGCCGAATCTCTTCGGAATCGAGATATCCATGGGGTTGTACCCTGTTCGGAACTTTAACTGCCAGCGTTTGGCCTGGACCTCGCTCGATCGAGCCACTACCGATTCGGCGAGACGGGGGCATCCCACAGACGCAAGACACTCTTGCAGGAGATCCTCCGAGTAAACGTTTCGAGCAAAGAGGCATGAAACCATGCATGTCAATTGCACTCGCCGCCGCTCCTCTTCCATGAGGAATGCTGCAGCATCCTCGGATTTCCTGGAGTCTGCCTTTTGGTCATAACTGTACCCTGCACTGTCAAGGTGCGAGTGTCGAAAACCGTAAGCTTGGGAGGCAAAGAACACCTCCCCCGTGGCATACCCCGCCATCTCCTGTCCCAGCACGCATGCGAAGTCCCTCCCACCGTAGTGAGTCGCAGCGGTCAGAGTACCTTGACCAAGAAATCGATAGAAATCGTTCGTCCGCAATCCCAGATGCCTCACGGCTTCGCGATATGTTTCCACGCCGCCGAAGGACAGCGGAACCAGCGTCTCCTTGTCACTAACAACACCGCTCTCAAATGCTTCTGTGGCCCACGCAAGAGCCACGCCCGCGCTCATGGCGTCGACCCCCTGTCTCTCCATTTCGTCGAGGAGAGCGAGCACGCCACCCGCACTCGTGACGCCAAGCATGGAGCCTGCAGCGAAAATCGGCTCATGATCGTATGAGACTTGACGGTACAGGAACTCGTTCTGTTCCGCGAACTTCTCTCGCAATAATCCCACGTGTATGCAGCCGACCGGGCACGCGGCACACGCTGTCTTCCGCAGGAGCAATTCCTCGGCAAATCGTTGACCGGAGATCCTATGGACATTTTCGTCGTGCGTTGTCTGGAGATTTCTCCATGGAACCGCGCGGAGCTCATTGAGAACGAGCATGTTCTCCGCTGTCCCCAGATCGTGGTACTTCTTCATGGCCGGGGTTTGGGTGACTTTCTCATATACCCTCTTGTACAAATCCCTGTACGCATTCCCCTTGGGCAGCGACGAGCTTCCGTCGCCAAGTACAAGTATTCCCTTGAGTCGCTTGGCTCCCATCACTGCTCCGCCGCCAAGCCGGCCGAAATGCCGGTACGTGTCCACGTTGATGCTTGCGAATGCAACCCCCCGTTCGCCGGCCGGCCCTATGCGAAGAATGCTCCGGTGGCCGGCTTCTCGGCCGCAAAACCTCCTGAGATGCTTACCTGTGCTGAGAACGTCGAGCCCCCACAAATAGTGAACATCTCGGATCTCAATCGTACGGCTGCCCACGATCAGGCACGAGGGGGTCCGAGCTGCGCCCGTGATCACCAAGGCATCATAACCGGCAAAACGCAAAGCCAATGCGAGCCGCCCGCCCGCATGACTCTCCGCATATTGCCCGTTGTAAGGGGATTTGAAACCCAGGACCACTTTGCTCATGAGGGGAAAATAGGCAGTGAGCGGGCCGGTAGCAAAGATCAGCGGCTGATCCGGGTGGTCTGCAGGGGCATCCACGATGCCGTGCACAGCGAAGAGATCGGCAGCCAGGCCGCTTCCACCGAGCATTTCCGACGGATCGCCGAACAGAACAGGTTCACTCTTCCCATTGGTCAAGTTTACCAACAACACCCTGAATGCTTCCTCACCGATCATCGTCTTCTCCAGCCGCGGATTCTATCATCTCCAGGCATTCATGGGGACAAAATGCCGTACATCTCCCGCAATGGATGCACACTACGGGTAGCCCTGTTTCCGCATCCATGTATATCGCATTCACCGGACAGGCTCGGGAGCACTCTCCGCAGCGAATGCACACACTCCGTTTCACCCGCACTCCCCCACCCTTTCGCTGCCGGAATGCCTCAGTGGGACAAGCGTGCGCGCAGGGAGCGGGGTCGCAGCCGAGACAGACTTGTGCCTCGAAGCCAGTGCTCAAACCACCGGCCGAGCGGATTCGAATCCCGCTGCGATGCCAGGAAAGACTCTGATGTAGCAACCTTGCGCAAGCGAGCGAGCAAGAATAGCACCCGATGCAGCGTTCCATTCTTGTAGCACGAAGTATCTTCATGACGGCCTCCAGAATACCGAGCACAAAGCCTACAGTCCCCCTTGACAGTATCCTATTCGCTAAGATGCGGCCACCCTGTGCCGGAGATTACGTTACTCCATTTGAAGCAGTTTTGAGAAGGGCGCGGGTCCATCGGTTGTCAGCGCTCGGTCCGATTCCCCTGTGCCGAGGACATTCATGGGAGGATAGCAGACCAGTGGCATGGTCGTCCGGCCCGTAATTGTTGAACGGGAGAAACGGGCATTATTATTAGAAACCGTTATGAAATCCCCAGCTGCGGGGATTTCGGAGCAAATTTCCCGTAGCCCCGGCGTCTTGTCGGTGTTCTTGTCTTGGACCTGCCTTGAGAGACGGAGGCCCTTGGGGCCTGTCCCCTACCCAGATCGTTGCACAGTGGACGGGCTTGAAACCCACCCCTACTCGTGCCGCCAACATCAATGAGCTGCACTACGTTCAGGCGAACCCGTTGCCGCAAATGCGCTGCCCTATTTGCGCTACAGACTCCCGAGCAGGCTAGCCGGCCAAGTACTTTTCTGCTTCCACAGGATCGATAAATGGCTTGACTGCCAGGCCTGAGTCCTGGGCTGCTGCATCCATCAGCGACTTGGCCACGACCTTTTTGGGGTCGTAGACGAGAGCCGCTTTCCGTGGACCGGCCTCCAATATCAGACGCTGAGCCTCCACGACCAAGTCCAGCCGAAGGATGCCGTTGAGCTTGGTCGAGTTTGTCAAAACCGTGAAACCGGCGGGGAGCATTCGTAGACCGGCCTTTACATCATCGAGCCAGTTCGGTACCTGATTGGCATTTAGCCATGTTCCTGCTAAAAAGAGGTGTAGTCGCTTCTGGGCCACATCTACAGAAACCGAATAAAATCCGTTTGAAGCAAGATGGGTAACGTGCATATCGACCTCCTTGCGTCTGCAGTGCCAAGACATCGACGGCTGAGCGGATACGGCAGCCTGAAAGGCAGTCCTACAACCACCGAATGTGGCAGCCTGAAAGGCTACCCTGCAACCTATAACGCGTCGGCCAGCCCATTGTAGTGCAGGCTTTCTAGCCTGCATCTCTTAGAAACGGCAGCCTAGAAAGGCTACCCTACGTTTGCGGAAGATGGCAGCCTAGAAAGGCTACCCTACGTTTGCGGAAGATGGCAGCCTAAAAGGCTACCCTACGTTTGCGGAAGATGGCAGCCTAAAAGGCTACCCTACGCTCGCGGAAGATGGCAGCCTAAAAGGCTACCCTACGCTTTATGACGCGACGGCCCGCAATTATTGCGGAACCTATTGCCTTGCAGCGGTCGCTCCCTGCGTCTGGCTACCGTTCCATAAGTTCTGCCATCGATTCACCCAAGTCACGCAACTTGCCTGCCGCAACTTCCAACTGAAGGGCAGCTTCGAGGTTTTGCTGCATAGCCGCCTCTATGTCACCCATTGCCCCGGCAACCTGGTCTACTCCAACTACTTGTTGCTCGATTTGAGCGTCGATAACGCTTGCGGCCTGCGAGGACGTTGCCACGCTTTCCGCTAGAGCCTCTATGGCCTTGCCAGCCAACACCGACTGCTCCAGACCGGCGTCCACTGCCTTGGCTCCCTGTTCGGTGGCCATGACCACAGCGCTCACCCACTTCTGGATATCTTGAAGTATGCTTCGGATTTGCTCCGTGGCTTCCTTCGACTGATCGGCCAAGGATTTGATCTCCTGTGCGACAACGGAAAACCCCTTACCCTCGTTACCCGCCCTCGCAGCCTCGATGGAAGCATTCACTGCCAGGAGACTCGACTGGTCTGCCAGGTCCTTGACCACCCCGATTATTTGTTCGATGGATCGGCTGCGCTCGCTGAGTTTCACAACTGTCTCCGCGGCAGACGCCATTTGCTCTCTGACCACGTTCATCCTACTGATCGTGTCTTCGGTAGCTCGAGTCCCGGAAGTTACGACTTGCATCGTTTGTTGGGCACTTCGAGCAACACGCTTTGCTTCTTCGCTGGCCAGTTGGGCCGCCTGTCTTAACTCTTCAACCGTCGATGTGGTCTGTGCGACAGCCGCCGATGCCCTCGACGTGCTCACAGCCAGTTGTGCGCCGGTGCTGGCAATCGCCGACGCGGATTCCGAGAGCTCAGAGACATCATTCTTTATCTGCCGCCCCTGTCCTTGCAGCGTTTCCACCAGCCTGTTGAGCGCGACCCCGAGGCTTGCCACCTCCTTGCACGCCGAGATCGTAACGCCCTCCGACAGATTGCCTCCGATCCCGGCTTCCACAAGAGTTTCCGCTTGCAGGAAAAGCCCTCGAATGTTCCAGGAGAGCAAATACAAGATTCCCAGCGTCAGGATCACGATCACAGGGACACTTACCCCTACCATTGCGCGAGTGATTTGGAATCGTTTCGAGAGGACTTGATCGTTCTGTGCAATGAGCTGCTCGTGTTGCTTCACGAAGCCGGCCATCTCTTGCCTGAACCGCTGAAAATGACGCTGGCCCTCCTCGATGGACGTGCGTTCACGAAGCTGGTTCAAATCCCTTGCGTCCTGTGCTTTGCGACGCGCCTCTATCCCTGGTTCCACAAATCCTTTCCGCCACGCGTCGAGCTGGTTTTGCGCCTGAGCGAGAGCTGTTCGTCCAACCTCAGTCTTCTCCGCCTGTCTCAAATCCTCAAGCCTCTTGTCGATCGCCTCACGCGCTTGTTTGTACGGCTGCAGGTCTGGCTCCTGCCCCGTGAGTAAGAAACGCGCAATGTCAGCCCGCATTTCGAGGGCGAGCGCCTCAACCGCCATAGCCTGTTCGACAGATCTGTGAGACTGACTCAGCGTGTCGGTTGCCTGAACAACCTCTTTCAAGCCACCCAGAGCAAGCACAGCTCCTACGACAACAATCGCGAGGGGGACCGCCGCGCAGAGCAGGACCCGGGCCCTAATCCCCAGCTTCCCGAACACTTTCAACGGGTTCAACCATGAGATGCTCCTTGCCATGCAGTCCATCCCCCTTTTTCTCGGGAATCAAGATCGCTCCCTTTGCAGCCCTTTTTTTGTCACAATCGGTCCTTAGTTCGTGTTTGTGACACACTCCAACCGCTGATGACCGGTACGATGCAAGTCATTTCTCGGTCCAGTAAGCCTGGCGTCTTTCCGCTCCACGTGGGACATCCGGTCGCAAGAATTTCAAGATGAACGACTGGGAATCGGACGTTTTCGTAATATACTTTACAGTACGATGAGTTTGCAACAGGATTCCGAATTGAGTCGAGAGAAAGTTCTAGCGCTTTGGAAGTGCGTGCAACACCTCAATTCCACGGGCAATAGACGCCGGAAGTCACTGCGGCAGTTCGGGGGCCACATGAAATAGGTGCGCTTCTCGAAGCGCCATTGCCTCAACCGTGCCACACATGGACGTGTCGAATAGACTTCTGTTCCTGAATAGACATACGTCTCTTGCTACAGACATGTGTATTGACATTTCAACATACGCCAACCTACGCCTGGGCAGCATTCTGGCTTGGGTCTGGCAGTCGAAAGTAAGTCACGCCGTAGAGAAGAGAGCCGATCCAGCATTAGCTCTGGAAATAACTGAGACGACCGGACTGGAGAACGTCATCTGCGGTTCATGATGCTCCGTGTCCTATGACGGCTCGATGTGGCTCCTCACTCGCTCGTTTGCGTACCGCCCATCCGACCGTGGTCGGCAATACACAAGTGGTGATCAAAGGTTGACAAACTCGGGAGTACCGTTGACAATCGAAATGGGTGGAGTGGCGCGAACAGGAACCGAGAATGCCACCGCTTGAGGCTGTCAACACTGATAATTGCCACGCATGTTCAATGAGTGGCAGCCCCGACAAACAGAGCAATCCGCAAAGAGGAGGTACTGTTATGAAAGAGTCGGCTATCACATTGGTTACCGTGATTGCGTGCTTGTTTACTATCCTGGTGCTCGCTACCACGGCATTCTCGGAACAAAAGATGGCTGTGATCGTCGTGGATGTGCAGGGAGATTTCACCACAGCAAAGAAAGGGTCTCTTGCAGTAGAAGGCACGGACGATAGCTTCATCGCCAAGGTCAAGAACGCCACCGAAGCACTGAAGAATAAGGGGTACCTGATTTTCGCTACGCAGGACTGGCATCCCAAAGACCATGTTTCCTTTTTCACGAACCATGAAGGGAAAAAACCTTTCGAGGCGATCAAGATCGGAGAAAGGACCCAGGTGCTGTGGCCTCCCCACTGCATACAGGGAACCGAGAACGCTAAGCTTCTTCTGAGTGATGACCTTTTCGCTGCAGTAGTGAAAAAAGGGCAGGACAAGAAATTTGACAGCTATTCGGGCTTTCGGGACGACGGCGGAGCCGACACTGAAATGGACAAGATCCTCAAAGAGAACGGTGTCAAGGAGCTGCTGATCTACGGCATAGCCACGGATTACTGTGTCAAAGCCACAGCGATCGATGCGGCGAATGCGGGATACAAGGTCACCGTCATCGAAGATCTGTGCAAGGGAGTTGCTCCGGAATCAACCGCCAAGGCACTCGAAGAGATGAAGGCAAAAGGTATCACCATCAAGAAGGAGCTGTAATTCGGGGGCTGTCACCATTGACGCGTGCGGCAGACAGGCTTCTTATTGAACGGAGACCGGACAGCCTTCAGTCGCGAAACGTGCACTCATTCCTGAGGAGGGTCCGTACTGTCTTCCGGAGCGGGCCACTGGGTATAGTCAGGGGCTTCTCGGCATTCCGCGCAACTGCTCACGACCCGTCCCGAGTAGGTGAGACAGTCATCTTTCATGAGGTTGAGACAAAAGGGTTTTCCCGCAAGGGACTTGCCGCAGCAGAGGACCCACCTCAGGTCGTACCCGATTCCGAAGTGCAGCGTTACCTCGGACGCCGCAGGAGAAGCAAATATTAGAAGTGCCACACAGGCTCCAATGATCGCCATTCGCATCTCTATTGACTCCGAAGGCCTGCTATCGCAGCCACCGCGTTGGCCGCTGCCGAGGCATCGTCCAGGCTATTTAGGGGACCGAAACTGAAGCGCACGCTGCCGCGGGGGCTGGTTCCCAGGTCTTCGTGAACCAGAGGTGCACAATGAAGCCCCGAGCGAGTGGCAACGTTGAAGTCCCCATCCAAAATGGCAGAAAAATCGTCCGGGTCAAGATCTCGAATGTTGCACGTCAAGAGAGCAACGTGATTGTGCAGGTTCTCTGCACAATAGAGAAGTACTGCATCGAGTGACGTGAGCCTATCTCGGAGAGCGTGCAAGAGTGACATCTCGTGCTCGTGAATGGCACCCAGGCCCCGTTGAGTCACGTAACGAAGGCCCGCGTTCAATCCGATTATTCCCAAGACGTTGAGCGTGCCTGCTTCCAGACGATAGGGGTAATTCTCCGGATGAACCGGGCTCCATGATTCGAATCCCGTCCCGCCGAACCTGAGAGGCTTCGGGTCCACGCCGTCTCGCAACACCAATCCCCCGATCCCGGTCGGCCCCATAAGTGACTTGTGGCCGGTAAACGCTACAGCACTGACCTGCATGGTCCGCATGTCTATCGGCACCACCCCGGCAGACTGAGACACATCCAGGATGAAGGGTACCTCCCGTTCCGCGCACATGCGACCCACGTCGGAAACGGGCTGAATTGTTCCGAGGACATTGGAAACATGGTTGAGCACGACGAAGCTAGTTGCGGGCTTGATGGCCCTGGCCACATCGTCCGGATCGATGAACCCTCTGCCGTCAAATGGAACCAGATCGAAGCTGATGAGCCCCCTGTCCCGCAGATGATGGAGCGGCCTCAAAACGGAGTTGTGTTCGAGCCTGGAGCTCACCACATGGCTTCCAGGTGACGCAAGCCCCAGGATGGCAGTGTTGAGCGCATCGGTCGAATTATGGAAGAAAACGACCCGCTCCGGCCTATCGCCGCGGAAGAAATCATTGACCCGTCTCCGGACCTCATACACGTACTTTTCGCATTCCGCGGCCAGGTCATAACTCCCGCGGCCCGGAGAGACCCCAAGCCGGGAATACGTGTCCATCATTTCGTCGAGAACGGCTCGCGGCTTCGGGAACGATGTGGCTGCATTGTCCAGGTACACGATGCGCGGGATTCGACTCATGGTGTTTCAGCACGACTTCGGGTTAGGGAGACCGGCAAGCCGGCGAGCCCCTCCCCGGATGCCGCCCGGAAAGACGCGCTCAATTTCCATGATGCTCTCTCCGGTCTCGGTACGGATTTCCCTGTTGAGGGGGGCTCGCCCGTTCTGCACGTAATAATTCCTCATGAAACGGAGAACACGCCAGTGCAGCTCCGTTAGTTCCGCAATTCCGCTCGACCGAGCCAGGGCCTCGGCAAGCTCCTCTGTCCAGTCCTCCGGGTTCACGAGGAAGCCTTCGTCATCAAAGAGGACATCGCGTCCTTCCAGAGTACGCGTGAAGTAGCCCCGAGCTTTGACCTGTTCGCCTGTTGGCATGCTCTCCTGTTAGCGTCCAATGGTCCTTCCCATGGCTTCGAGCACTCGCGCGGGAGTCGCGGGAAGGTGACAGATGCGCTCTCCACCAGTCGCATCTTGGATGGCCGTTATGATGGCCGCAGGAGTGGGGAGCAGCACGAACTCACCGATACCCACTGCCCCCAGAGTGCCTCTCTTTCTCGGGGTTTGCAGCAGGATGATCTCCATGTCGAATGCGGTCTTCATTGTGGGAAACTTGAGGTTGACCCAATCCGTGGACTCCCCGTGAACGTAATGCTCGCGCAAAGCCATTCCTGCTCCCATGTCAAGACCGCCCTCGATCTGGCCTTCCACGATTAATGGATTGAGAACGGTTCCCGGATCTACCGCCGCGGTTATCTTCAGCACGCGCACCTCTCCCGTTTCGGTGTCGACTTCCACCTCTGCCATTTGCACCCCGTGTACCCGGGACTCGAAAGGGATACCTTGACCTGTTTTCGGATCGAGAGGCGTGGTTTCAGCCACCCGCGTTCCAAGATATTTCGTCGGCTTGCCGGCAGCAACCAAGTCCGCGTGGTCTTTTGCCCCCGCTTCATCCATCGCCTGCTTCAGAGCTTCTATGGCTTTGACCAATGCACCACCGCTCATATAGGTGACCCGGCTTCCAGAAGCAGTGCCCGAATCCGGGGTCCGGTCGGTGTCACGCAGGACAAGAAATATCTTGTCCCGGGGAATGCCAGTGAGGTGGGACGCAATCTGGGTTAACATTGCGTCATTTCCTTCTCCCGGGTCGGCTACGGAGCCGTAAATGGTGAGAGAATTGTCGGGCATAAGCTCCACAGCCACACTGGAACGATCTGGCCCACCCCTCCCGACGCCGAAGCTGCCGCCTGCGAGTCCCACTCCTCTCCTGAACCGACCCTGTTTCGACCCGGCAGCCTCCTCGCGTGCCTTTCGATATCGGTCGCGCAGTGCCTCAAGACAACCGGGATAGGGCCATTCATCCACTACCTGGCCGGTAGATATGGACTCGCCCGGCTTCACGGAATTCATCAGCCGGAATTCCAGCGGATCGATTCCAAGCTTGGCCGCCAGCATTTCCATGGCCGACTCGAGGGCAAAGTTCACCTGAGGCGGTCCTGCGCCCCTAGCTGCGCCTCCCCACGCATTGTTCGTGTACACCAGTTTCGCCGAGGCTTCCACGTGGGGAATTTGATACGAGCCGCTCAGCATGTACAACGCGCGATTCACCACGGACGTGCCTATTGACAGGTAGGCGCCATTTTCAACAGTGAAATCGATGGCATAACCAGTGAGCTTGCCGTCGGCCTTCGCGCCCAGCGCCACCTTCATGTAAAAGGGGTGACGCTTGGTGGTTATCTGCATGGACTCGGCAAGGCTGCACACATACCGTACCGGACGCTTCACGTGAAGAGCGGCTGCGGCCGCAAGACCCTCCGCGGTGATATCGATCTTTATGCCGAATTGACCACCAATGAACGCTTGCTCGTAGCGCATATTCTCCCAGCCAAGAGCTTCCTGGAGGGCCTTCAAATGACCGTGGATAAAGATGCTCCGCCCGATGACCACCAGGCAAGGCTCCTCACCGCTGCCTTCCAGGTATGCCACGGACGCTTCCGGCTCCAGGGCCGCCTGATGGATCAACTGGGTCGAGAAATCTTGCTCGACAATCACATCGCTCTCGGCCAGCGCCTTTCTGGCGTCACCTTTGATCTGGGGGTGGGTGTAACAGATGTTGGCGAGTCCCTCATGGACCTGGGGGCTCGAGTCATCCATGGCTCTTTCGACGGTACTGACCGGCGGCAGCGGCTCATACTGAACCACGACCGCTTCCGCCCCTCTCAGCGCTGCCTCTCTCGTTTCTGCCACGACCGCTGCAACCGCGTCACCCAGAACGTGGACATCGGATTCGCACAGAACAGGCTGATCGGCCCGGATACGATTAGTGCCCCGAATGTCCCTTGCGGTCATGACACAGACCACGCCGGGCAGTTTTTCCGCCGCCGCGGTATCGATCGATAGGATTTTGGCACGTGCATGAGGGGATCGCACCGCTGCAAGCTCGAGCATGCCCTCTTTCCATACGTCCGCAGAGAACTGCGCTCTTCCGGTCGCCAGGAGCAACGCTGTGGGGCGAGGGAATGATTGTCCTATGCAACCTTCTTTTTCGTCAGGCATAACCGTCTGCGGAGTGGTCTCGCCCCGGAGAAATCTGCCTGCCAATTTTACCGCGTCGATAATTTTCTTGTACCCGGTGCATCTGCACAAATTCCGTGCGAGGGCCTTCTTGATTGCATCGGTGTCCGGGTTAGGGTTGACGTCCAACAATGCTTTGGTGGCCATGATCATTCCGGGCGTGCAGAAGCCGCACTGGATGGCGCCACTCAGGGCAAATGCTTCCTGGATAAGATGTGGATTCTCAGGTGTACCCAGACCCTCGATCGTGATCACGTCAGCTCCTTCGAGCTTGGCCACGCGGGTGAGGCATGCTCTCACCGCCTTCTTATCCACAATCACGGTGCATGCTCCGCACTGCCCTTTCCGATCGCAAGACTGCTTGGTCCCAGTAAGGTTTTTTTCTCCTCGAACAAAATCGAGCAGCACCAGATTCTCGTCGACAACGCAGGTTTCCGGTTTTCCATTCAGTGTGAACGTGACGCGTTTCATCAGCATTCTCCATGCGCATTCAGCTCTGGTGGTCACACCGCTCTCCGCAATCTCCGCCAAGGCTGGGGGCCGCGGGGCGCACTCTGCCGGCGGTAGGTGGAGACGTAGGTGGACTGCAATCATATAGACACGAGACTAGTCGTTTGCAGGCGGTAGGCCGCAAGAGAGAATTCGCTTTTGGATCTCCTCGCGCGCCAAGTCCCGGGCGGTCCTGGTCAGGAACCATCGATCGATTTTTTGCTTGAGCCATTGAGCGTGAACTGCGGGATGGACCCGAAAGCGCCTCGGATCGACCTCCAAAGCCTCTTCGGAGAACCTCCACAGTTTGTCCGAATCCTTCACAATTGCATCGTTCAGTGACAGCGCATCTCTCCGCGAGTCGTGGCCGGCGATAATCTCCACAATTTCGTTTGTCAGATCGGGATCATAGCCTACCCTTTCGAGAATTTCCCTGGCTTTCTTCGCCCCTTCGACCTCATGAATCCGGTTCAAATCGCGATCCACCTGACCGGGACCGAAGGCCTTGAGCTGCAACCGTTCGGGGACACTGCTCCAGCCAATGTCATGAAGCAATACCGCAGGAAGAATCACAGCTTCGTTACCTCCTTCGGCAGCCAGGAGCGTGAGGGCGAAGCGAAAGGCTATTCTCGTGTGGATCTCGTTATCTCGCGTTGCGAGCAGGGGCTTGGCCAGCTCGTAAATCCGCGGATATCGGCTGTCCATGGGCACCTTCAGAAAAGTCTCAGCAGGATAGGCTCTGAGCTTGCCGTAATCTCGTACGACCTGAGCTCCGGCTCGCCATCATACATCTGCTGGAACATTCCCACAAGCTTTTCGTAATCTCCGCTCTTCTCATAGGCGTCGACATCGGCCTTCGTATCCCAGGCCGTCACTGAGGCTCCCTTGTTGCGATTTCCCAGGTCTTCCAGCAAGTGGACGAATCTGACTCCCTTGTGACCTTTGTGGGCAGGGATGACTTCCCGGTTGTACAGCTCGCGCAGCGCCTCCATTTTTCCTTCTTTGACCGTGAAGAATGTCATGCGAACGTACATAGTCGTACTCCTTTCCACATGTTTGCGGCCGCCCTTCTCCACTTTGGTATCGTGCCTTTTCGACAGCACGAGAGAGGAGCTTAGAAGCCTTTTAGCATCTGGCTCAAGAGGCTCGGAACTTCGATACGCCCCGTTGGAGCGAGAATCCGGCTGCTATAGTCGGTGGCATATTTTTTCTTGAGGGCTCGAACCAATTTCCTGAACTCTGAGGTGTCGATCGCCCTGGCTATGTCCTCGAGCTTCCGACCCGTGCACTCAGCCAGTATCTGCGGGCCCGAACCGATGACCAAGCGCCATCCCTCCGTGATCGGCACCCCGAGCTTTTCCATGCCGGGAATGCATTCTTCTTTCACAAACTTGTAGTGTTCCTCCTCCATTCCTGGCAGGATGTTATAGTACTGGTTGAATTTCCACGCCCCCATCTGGATCTTATACGGTCCTTCCTTAACCCTCCCGCTCGACACATAGAGCTTGCTGGAGTACTTCATCACAAGCTGATGTAGTCTCGCGAGGATTCTGCGATATTCGTCCGTGGCAAGGATCTTGCGTAGATAGTCCGTTTCTTCCACCGTTGCCACCGCTATGATTCGAGGGCCCTCTCCCACGGCCACGTAGTACCCGCCAAGCAGCTTGATCCCCAACCTTTCCAGGGCCGGGTTGTAATCGTTGCTCACGAATTCGGAATATTCATCCCATTTTCCGGGGATAACATCCCAATACTGGGTGAACAGAATGCTCATGATGGTCACTCCTAGTGCGCCCGACCGGGTCCTTTCAGGCCATGCTCGGGCGGCAACGGCTCCTCCGGCACTCTACATCTTGAAAATCCTCGTCATCAGCTCGGCAAGATACTCGGAATCATCCCTCTTGACCTTCGCGTACTTGGCCGGTCGCGTCTGAACCCAGAATACGTTCTCCGGAAAATTGAGATCGTGGTCGATGACCCATTCCATATCCTGAGGAACCTGAAAGTGCTCTTCCACTGACTTGGAAATCCGGACGAGCTCTTTGAGCTCCAAATCATCCAGGCAGGGCTTACACCGGAGATCTTTCGGGACCTGGCCCGTAGCGGTTCCCGTGGGAGAATAGCAAACCATTCTCTGCTTTTCACTGATAGTGCATTCGTATTCTCCGCACTCTTTGTCCACGATGAACTGATCCGGTGTTATCTCTCCGCTGACAACACTCTCCCCGAGACCCCAGTTTCCTTCAATGATGATCTTGGAGGTATCCCCCGTGGTGGGCATCACGGTCAGACATACCCCCGCGCACTTGGCATTCACCATTTTGAGCACTGCCACCCCGATGGGGGCCTTCTCCATCTCCATTTTCTTCTCGAGCCTGAACGCAATGGCGCGGGTAGTGAAAGCGCTGCTCCAGACCCGGATAACCTTGCGGGTGAGCTCTCGAGCTCCTTGAACATTAAGGTAGGTCTCCATTTGACCGGGCATGCTGATTGCCCCGCTCGAGCGGACAGCCACCGGCACTCGCTCCATTTTCACCAGGCCGCACAGACGCAAGTAATGCTCCTGAAGCTCTTGCTCCATAGCCTTCGGCATATCTTTGGACTCGATAATGCTTCTGATTGCTCTACTCGCTTCCACCTGCTTGCCCACGTTCCCGGCAAGATCCCCGGATTCTCGGATATACCGCCTGATCTGGGCGCCCGCGCCGCTTTCCTCCATGAATTTCTCGTAGCCATCGACGGATATGGCGAATCCCGGGGGAACCCTCAATCCGAGCCGCGTCATTTCTCCCAGGTTGGCGCATTTCTTGCCCACTAGATCGTTGTGCTCGCTTCCCAGCTCATCGTACCAATAGATCCACTTTTGTCTCATTTGAAGGCCGACCCCCTCCGACTCGGAGCGGCACCGGCCCCAGTTGCAGACCGGCGCTCGCTCTGGTTGCGGTTGTCACACGCTATTTGTCAAGGATGTAGACAGTGCCTAGGTTGGCATCCACCTTTATCCTTTGGCCGGATTTGATCTTCGCTGTGCCTTCAAAGACGTTCATGACAACGGGAATTCCGTATTCCCGACCGACTATGGCAGCGTGGGACAGGCTGGCACCCCGATCCACAACCACTCCCTTGATGAGCGAAAAGACCGGGGTCCAGCTTGGGGACGTGCTGACTGCAACAAGGATGTCTCCTTCCTGGACGAGGTGCAGCTCATCCTCAGTCATGATGACCCTTGCTATCCCTTCGGCCACTCCCGGAGACCCGCATGTGCCGTACAGGTCTGCCTTGAGCTCGGGCCTGACCTGAGGCATCGAGCCAACTACCACCTTAAGCGCGATGGGATCGTTGGATTGGATCAGGACACCCATGGCCTGGTCCATGTCGAATCCGTCTTTCAAGATTGCCGGAGGATTCGGCTTCTTCATCCACTCGTGCCAGGCCTCTTTGCGACGATCTATAATGTAGCGCATGTTGAATTGATCGGGGTTAATTCCTGCTCTCCTCACCTCATCGGGTATAAGGAAGAAGATGTCTTCCTCGTGATCGAGAGCGCCCAGCCTCTTGAAACGTTTGCCCAGACCCAGTGCGCTCCTTCTCATCATGGCATGCGTGTAGAGATCGAGGTAGTGGTCGTGTTCTTCGCTGAATATCCCACTCTTCTGGGCAAGACGCATCAGTTGCTCGAACCATCCACGCTGCTCGGCCGGGATCTTCGAAAGGATTTCCTTCTCAGCTTCTTCACGTTTGGTAACAAGTTTTGCCCGCTCGTCGTCAAGGTTGAACGAGCCGCCCTTGAGGATGAATTGTTTGACCATGCCGAGTGCAGGAGTCGGGTCTTCGACCCAGGTAGGAAGGTTGATTTCGGACATTCGTTGCATGCGCCATCCGTCCTCATGCAAGAAGTCCGTGAAGTCCTTCATGAAGGCCTGCCCTTTTGGTGTCTCCAGAAGCGCTTCGCGAATGTCTGGAGCTTCCTTCTGCTTGAATACGTCATCCAATCCTTCCTGAATCGCCCTTTGGCCGAATTGCCACAAGCGCTTATCTACCTGAAAGACCTTATTGTCGAATCCGGAAACAACGTGATGGAACACGGGAGACGTATCGTCTATTCCCACCAGTGATCGGCACATGTTCTCGAAGAGGATATAAGCGGTGTACGTTCCGTACATCATGTACATGTGGATTTCCCACATGCGGCGGCAGGTATCTATGGTCTCCTCGAAGTTGTCAAGGAGCTCGATGTTTGTCGCTTTGTCCGTCTCGAGCTTCTTGAGATTCTCGTACCGGCCCAAGATCTCTTTCACGAAGCCATTCCACAGTCCGTCATAATCCTGGATAAACGGGAGGATGGCCTTCTTGAACTCGACTTCCCTCCGTTGCTTCTCCTCCTCGCTCTTCACGAGGAGCAACGTAAGGTATCCGCCTCCATTCAAGAAACGCCAGTCCCACCCTTTCACGGTGGGAAGGCTCAGCTTTTCTGCTCCCCACTGCATTCCGTGCCGGCAGAAATTGATCCAAAACCAGCCGAACATGGGAGTCCAGGGTGGGACCGAATGGGTGGCGTCGAGAAACCATGCTGGGGACTGCTCCAGATCGCGTTCCGGGTCGAATTCGAGCCCCGGCACAACGTCGTACACTTTCATGTCTGCTCCTCCTCGAAAGTGGGTTAGTGGCGGTTGACGAGACAATCTGTACGTGCATCCCTGCATATATGTGTTGTTCAGGTCGGGAAGCGTAGGAGCAGGAGAGACCAAATTGGAGATGGCACAGATCTGCTCTTCAAGTCCAGGAAGGAGAAGAGACGACGAGGGGCCGCTCCCGACGTGATCTGCCGTAATGTCAATGCATCGCTCTGCCTCCATCCACGAGAATGGTCTGGCCGGTGATAAAGTCGCTTTCATCGGACGAGAGAAACGATACGATGCCCAGGAGATCTTCTGGCTGTTGAAGCCTCCTGAGAGGGGTGCGGCTGGTATCGTACTTCATGGGGTCAGCGATGGTCCTGCTGGCCTCTGTGTCGGTGAATCCCGGCGCTACAGCGTTGACGCAAATGCCGTACGGCCCCAGCTCGATGGCCAGAGCCCGAGTCAGACCTATCACGCCCCCTTTGGACGCAACGTAGTGGGCGAATCCGTGGGACCCGGTGAAGAACACCTCAGATGCCAAATTGACGATCTTCCCCCTCCCCTGCTCTTTCATGTAGGGAAACACAGCCCTCGTGCACAGCCAGGGACCTTTCACATTGGTGTCCATCATGCGATTCCACTGATCGAGGGTTATTTCAGTGAAGGATTGGCGCGTAACACCGTAATAGTAGGCCGCGTTGTTGACCAGCACATCTATCCGACCGAATCGGTCGACCGCCTGGCGCGCTACGGACAGAGTATCCTCTTCGCTGGTGACGTCTGCCATCGCGACCATGATTTCTCCACCCACTTCCTTGACGTCTAGAGCGGTCTTCTCCAGTCCCTCCACATCCGCCCTCGTGACTGCCACGATTCGTGCCCCGTCTTCGGCCAGTCGCTTGCAGAAAGCCCTGCCGAGCCCTTTTCCGGCGCCGGTCACCACTGCTACCCGGCCGTCGAGACGTCCCATGTCGCCCTCCTGCTTAGTACGCTCGTCCCTTTTGCTCCCAAATCTTCGGAAGCCCGTAGTCTTCGGCAATGACTTTGAAGCAGTTATATGCACTTCCTCGACCGATTCCCGGACCAGAGTGGGCAGCGGCAGAGGCGAGGTACAGGTTTTTGATCGGCATCCTGTAATGGGCAAGCTCGGGAAACGGTCTCATTCTGCCCATCTGAGATGCGATCATGTCCTCTCCGGTCCATCCACCCTGCGGCATGTTTATGTTCCGCATCTGCACGTCCATAGGGGTGGTGATGTGAGTTGCAATAACGTTGTCTTTGGTCATGTTGGGAGCGTACCAGGACCATTGCTCACGCATAATCTCCACGATGTCTGCCTTCATGCGGAGCCATTCGCGATCGCTGAAGAAACGGTACGGCGCGGTGAATTGCTCTATGAGGATGGTGTGCTTTCCCGGGGCTGCTCTTGTCTGGTCCCAGATGCTATCAGGCGCGACGATTGCCACCAGCTTGTTCGGGATTCCCTTGACGAACAGCTCGGCCTGGTGACGAGTGGCGAAGTAGTCCGGATCCTTGGGTCCCCAATTGAGCCGCGGACACATGCCGATTTCCGGCACATCAGCAGCCGCGGTGTATTGGGGCAGCTCATGGAGAGCGAAATTTCCCCAGAAGAGCTGGGCTCTGTCCTTGAGGACATTCTTTGCACGATGGGCGATTTTTGCAGGAACGTGCTCCTCTCCGATAAGATTGAGGATGGTTTGGCTAGTATTGAGATCGCTGACGACCACTTTTCTTGCCGCAATCTGGCGGCCGTCGTATAGCTCCACCCCCACGGCAGTGCCGTTCTCGATGATCGCTCGTTTCACGGGGGTTTCCACTACGAACTCTCCGCCCATGGAGCTGAATGCCCGCTGGAGGGCGTGAGTAATAGCGTGGGTTCCCCCGATCGCAATAGATGCCGGCTCCCAGGAGAGGATGAGGCCCAGTGTGTGAAGTGTCTTGTATACTCCGATACAGTCGTTCGGGAAGACACCGCTCGAAGTCATGCAGGATCTCATGAATAGCGTACGGAGATAATCGCTCTCGAACAGATCGTATGCCACCTGCTGTGACGTGTAGAACTGGTACTCCCGAGGAATAGGGGCGTCCGGATCGTCGAAGAGTCGTTCAAACGCGTCCGGCACTCCCCACGGGGTGGGTGGATTGTAACGCCATTCATGGAACGCGGCCCGCCACTTGGTCCGATATTTCTCCAGGAGATCGTACGCAGCATCTGCATCCCGCTTGGAGAATCTGGCAATCTGGTCGATCGTGTACTGCGCGTTCTTCTCGTCAAATTCGGATCTGCCGGTCACGGGGTCTACAACCCGCCACGCGGTCAGGCCCATGAAGGCTGAGCCGTCGTCGTAGATCATCCCCTCGCTGTGCTCCGGATACACATACGCCAACCCCTTCTCTCGCAACTCGAAGTCCTGGTAAGCGGGATGACCGTAGAAGCGAGTCCAATGGGCGCAGGGGTTCTGGAGGAACCCCGGCAGCGGAAGCGCTTCTCCACATGCTCCTCCCCCCAGTTCATGCTGGCGCTCGAACACGACCGTGTTCATCCCCGCGTGCTGAAGATAACAGGCAATTATCGTTCCCTGATGCCCTCCGCCCACCACGATGGCGTCATACGTCCTATCAGCCATGGAGATACCTCCTTTGTCTCCCTGCGTTCCCTAGAGAATCCGGTTCTATGCAGGCTCACGGATGGACTACCGTTCTCATCCATCTGTTCGGTACGGTGCGAAGGCACGTTTCTCAGCTTCACAGCACGGCCCGGTCCGCTCGTCCCACTTCCCGTCTCCGAGGCGAAGCCCCGAGGGACGGCGACAGAAGCAGGCTTTCATGAGGCCACGCCTTCTGAATGCCATCACCGTCGACCTACTTCTTGCCGTTGACTGTCAGCGACTTGCCGAAGCATACGAGCCAGAGAGCTCTTGCCAGAACGGACGGCCTGAGCAGAAGCTTGGCAAAGGTTCTGAGATCCTCGCCTCCGACCGTGGCCTTAATGGACCAGTGAACGGGTTCGGTAGCTTCGATATTTAGCACCATGGCCGCTGATTCTCCGTCCTCCACTTTGGACAAATCAGCAAAATGGGCTACCATAGTCGTCTTGCCGAGTCCTGTGGAATTGACTTTCATGTAAGTGCCTCCTACAACGTGCCCCTGGCCTTTGCCTTGGTGACGCATTCGGGCTCGCCCCACCACCGCTCCAACCCGAGATCCTCAGCAATCTTGTTAGCAGCGTTGTACCCGGGTCCGAATGTAATCAGTCCCCCCGGAAACGTGCTTGCGCCACACACATAGAGGTTCTTCACCGGGGTCTCATATTGCGAGCATTCCTCATTAGGACGCAGATACCCCATTTGGAGCGGCAAGTATGCGCCCTGCTTGTAGGATCCCTTCACCATGTCGGCAAACTTATTGCCGATATCCAGGGGAGTGGTTATGTAGTGCCAGAGAATTTTCTCCGGGGTAAGGTTGGGCACGAACGTGCGCAACAAATCGATGCAGCGGGCCGCTTCCGTTTCTCGAATACGGTACCATTGCTCGGCGCCACCATTCTTGAGATCGTGCGGTGCATGCAATGAGATGAGAGCTGTATGCTTACCCGGCGGGGCCTGCTTCGGATCGTGCATGGACGGGAAGCAGCAGTTGAATCCACCCGGATATAGCTCGCCCTCGTGTATGGCATTGTAATGTTCCACCAGACGTTGCTGGGTTTCATATCCCAGGACGAAGATGAAGCCATTGTTCAGGTCTGGATTGGAAGACGCTGCGGCAAATCTCGGCGCCTCATCCAGAGCCAGATGCACGTGGAAGAGGCTGGATTTCTCCCATTGCCAGTCATTGAGCCTAGTTACAAAACGGTCTTCCAGATTTTCTTTTCCCACGTACTGCAGAAACGTCTGATAGGGATCCAGGCTGCTCGCGACAAATTTGTTCGCGGTATAGACCGTCCCGTCCTGGAGCTCGACCCCCTTCGCAGAGCCGTTCTCCAGCATAATCCTCTTGATTTGAACCGGAGAAATGATCATCCCGCCATTGCGGTACAGGACTTTGGTGAACAGGTGAGCCAGGTGGTGGGATCCCCCGACGCAAAGCCGATAATTTACGGCGCGGTTGATGAGCAGCGGCACAAGATAGCTCACCCCTTCCAAATCGTGGTGGAGGCCCCACATGCATGAAAGATAGAGAAAGAGACACCGTACCCTGTCGTTCTCGAAGTGGCCGTTGATGATGTCCAGCGGGGTCTTTTCCGTGAGCTCTGAGATCTCACGCCCCACGTCGGTTTGCTGAAGCGTCACCATCTGCTCGAATGCAGGCTTTGCCATTTCGTACGTAGCCGGTCCGAGGAAATCCTCTGTCAACACTCGGTACCGGTCTGCGAGCACGCGATATGTGTCAGCGTCTTTCTGTGAGAATTGCGCTATGGATTTGCAGGTCTTCTCCGTGTCCTGGTAGAGACACAACGACGTGCCGTCTGCAAACGGCATTGACATGACCGGGTCGGGAAATTTGAATTCCAGATCGTAGTCCTTGGTAAGATAGTCGTCGAAGTCTTTGAGAGGCGGCGCATAATCGACCATGGGCATGTAGACCGCATGGGTGTTGTGGAGAAAACCCGGCAGGGTAACCTGCTCTGTGGCAAGTCCGCCTCCCGCTTCAAAATTCCGCTCCAAAACCAGTATTTTCAAACCCGCCTTTGCGAGGTAGGCGGCCACGGTCAATCCATTAGGTCCGGCCCCCAAGATAATGCCGTCATATTCTCGCGCCATATGATTCCTCCTTGTTTCGGGTACTGGCCGACTGCAGCCCCTTCCCATGACGTGGAAGAGCGCATGTGTGGAAGAGCACGACAAGCCGAGGGATAAAGTGGGAAGACCCGGTTTCCATTTGGGATGATGGAAGTTTTTCCTTGACATGTCAAAGCAGTAATTTTTATGATTACATAAGAATATCTTATGTTTTGATCCGGCTATCTCATGGCAGGAGAGCTAAACCTCAATCAGTTAAAGGCCTTCTATTATGCAGCCCTGTGCCGGAGCATTACCGTTGCGGCGGACAGGCTCTTCATCACCCAGCCAGCGGTCAGCATGCAGATCAAGGCGATGGAAGAGCAGTATGGAACCCAGCTCTTCGTGAGAAAGAAGAAAAAGCTCGAGCTTACGGACACGGGGAGACGCTTATACCAGGTGGCCAAGAAGATTTTCGGCCTTGTAGGGCAAGCCGAGAAGATTCTCGAGGGCTCCCGAGAGGTGCTCAGAGTGGGGAGCTCGAAGACCCTGGTCCGGTATAGGCTCGCCCGCTACGTCTCACCGTTTCAGCAGTCTCATCCTCATATCCAGATCCAGATTCACGAAGGCAGCTCCCAAGAGATGGTCGAAAGCGTCCTCAGGAACGAAATCGACTTCGCTATCGTAGGACGCATCCAATACGAGCACGAACGGCTCGATGTTATCCCGTTCACGGAGGATGAGGTGGTCCTCCTCGTTTCTCCCGATCATCACTTTTGCGGCCGAGGGAAAGTCTCGGTACAGGATTTGGCTGGGGAGCAGGTGATCCTCCGGGAACGGGGATCCGGCACAAGGCGTCTGGTAGAAAAGATACTGGAAAACACGTCTATCGTTTCCGCGGCGTGTATCGAATCGGGTAATGTGGATTTCATCAAAGAGCTGGTAAGGATCGGGAGAGGTATCACCTTATTGGCGCGCATGGGCGCGGATCAGGATGTGAGCAGCGGTCACCTTCAGATTGTTCCTCTTGTGGAAGGTCCTTTTGTGCTCCACATAGACATCGTAAAGAGCAAAGAGAGGACTTTGTCGGCTGCAGACAGGGCTTTTCTTTCAATTCTTTTTGAGGGACCCGAGAAGGAAGCGGCTGCCGAAGATTTTGGTCGATGGGAGAGTACCGCAATGCAAGGAGACGCACGGCTCCCCCGGTCGGCACCCAGCCACGGGAATGATCTTTGGGAGATGACCGAAGGAAAGGGGGTATGAGATATGGGGATCATAATTAGTTGGTTGGTTTTGACCCTTGCGATCTTGCTGGCAGCTTACCTTGTCCCTGGAATCACAGTGCGAAGTCTCGTGAGCGCAATCATCGCAGCGGCTATCCTCGGACTTCTCAACCTGTTGCTCAAACCGATCGCCGTGTTCTTGAGCTTTCCTCTCATCGTGGTGACGTTGGGACTGTTCACATTCGTCATCAATGCTCTGTTGCTCTGGCTTGCTGCTGCCATAGCGCCGGGATTCGAGGTCAGATCGTTCTGGGCCGCGTTGCTGGGAGCTCTCGTTATCAGCATCGTCTCCTACATACGAGGAATGCTGTTCTAACAATTGGGCGACGTCATAGCGTAGGTGGTGTCTCGGCAGGCTTTGAAAAGGGCGGCCTGCTCGACGATGTTGAGGCAAGGTGGCTGGAAATTCCCCGCCGCGGTGGCCCCGTGGACCCCAGACCGTCTCTTCTTTCCTCAGGTTCACGATTTTCCCTGGACACCGCGAGAACCTTGCTCTACTGCCACGCACTAGATTAGCTATGCGTGGCATCCGAAATTAGTTCGTACGGTGCTTTTCCGCCCTGATACGCTTGACCAGCGGATTGGCAACCGCACGCCTGTCCTCGTTTCCAGGTCTGTGAACTGAGCACGATTGGTACAAGCTTTCCATCTTCTTGACGAGCGCGGGATGGTCATGAAGCACTTCTGGGAAGCAGAAAGCGTTATAGGTAATATCGAGAGATGTGTATTCGCTTCTTTCCATATCAATGAAACGCTCACTATCGCAGTAGTTCGGATCGTAGACCTTGATCGTCTCGGATTCCGGGAGCCATGCGTACGCAAGGACAGCGTGGAGAACAACTCCCTTTTGGGTTCGACTCATCAGCAAGACGATTCTCGGTTCCCCTGCCGCTAACCCAATAATGAATCGCCTAAAGGATTCCCTGCGATGCTCCTGGCTTTGATTGCAGTAGTCGGCCTGAATCTTTACTAGATTCCTGCTGTAATAGCCCTGGAGCTCCTTCGCGATTCGTTGCTGGCATCCCTTATCTAAACAGTGCCGTAGAGGAATCCCTTCCTGTTGCGTAAGGTAATACCAACGAGAGAACGCCGCCATTGCAAAACACCAACCCGGCGCATTGGAAATGGAAAACGCGTCCTGTCGAACATCGAAATTCGCCAGTGAATGGGAGGGACTGACTAAGAAGAAACAACCGACCAGGACGAGAACGCACGAAAACACCACCATCCTTCCGCGCAATAACCCTGTCATACACACACTCCGCAAAAATGGAAAAAAGCTGCGCTATTATATCGCAAAGGAAAGGAGTTGACAAGCTTTGCATTAGGTAGATTCGATTGGTTGTCCCAAAGGTCTCATTCTCCTGTGATTTTCAGGCTTCGAGCCGTACGGGCACCCCTGGGACAGTGTCTAAGAAGCCTGCAGTCCGTGATAATCGTGGCACACCCCCTCACCCTGACCCTTGTATGTTAGGTCATAGGTACTTTGGTTCTTATCGGAGTATTGCGAGAGAGGGGGATTTCTCAGGCTCCCTCCCTCTCTCTCTCCCTCTGGGAGTGGGTTGGGGTGAGGGTGCCTTTCTACGCAGCGACGATCAATCGTGCTACGATTTTTGCTGTGTCCCGAGTTTTGAGACATTTTCCTTGTGGGTGCCCGGGCGGGCACGAGGCCCGCCCCTACCATCAATGGTGCGGTACTTCTGCCTCCTCGATTGACAAGAAGATTCGCGTTCAGTATGGTGTTGTCCCAGGTGAGGAGTACGGTTTCGAGCTATGGCAACCGATTCTTCGCCGCAGGCAAGTGGATGGGGCTTACCAGGATCGGGTATTTTCTTCCTCACGCAAGAAAACGAACAGCAATCATACGTAGGGAGCGAAGCCGAATCGGCGTCAGCCGAGATCGGTCGGGAACTCGAAGAGCGTTTGATTGCGGTTTGCGAGGGTACATCCGTGACAAGAGAGCGCACTGTCCGGGCATCGGAGCTTCTCAAAGACATTCAGTCCGGCCTCAACGATTCTCAGATAATGGCCAAGTACGCAATTACCGCCAAACAACTCGAGTACCTCTTTCACCGGATGGTCGAAGCCCGTGTAATCTCTAAGCAGCAACTCGAACAAAGAACCCACCTTGCGGAAACACGGATTACCAAGGCTTTTGTGGAGGTCCAGAGATCTATCGAAGAATTGGACGATAATGGAGAAGCGGACCCGGATCGAGTGTACAGAGACGCCTTGCGAGACCTTGCGCGCGAGAACGACTCACCGATTTCGACGCCCCTTCAGAGCAGGCAGCAACCCCGCAAGATCCGGGCCAGCGATCTCGTAAAGGACATCACCTCGGGTATGAACGATCCAGCCCTTATGGCCAAGTATCGCTTGCAGCCGAGCCAACTCGAGTTCATGCTCCAGAGGCTCGTGGAAGCGGGCAAGATCACGGAAACCCAGCTCGTGGAACGCACGCACATCACTAGCACCTCAATTACCAAGGCCTTCGTGGATGTCTATCAATCTCTCCGAGAATTGGATGAGGGCGACTGGGACGCGTGAAGCGATTCGCTGAGATGGGAGATTGAGCGCAGGGAGGATTCGGCCGACCGACGCGTCATTGGGATGCAGGTCCGCCGCGTGGACCAGCGATCTCCCGGTTGTCGCTTCCCAAGTCTTGCCTGATCTGCTCCTGTCTCGGTCCCCACATGCCGCCCATCCCGCGGCGCATATGCATTCCCCTTCCATGCCCCATTAGGCACGCGCGCGTCTTGAGAAATTCGAGAAACGCGGGGCGCTTTTCCGGCGGGAGGTTGGCCATAATGGCGCTAATTCTCTCGAGTGCCTGTCGTTCCATTTGACCCCGGAGACCGATCAATTGCTGAATTTGGGGCTCCACTGCCCGAAAATCATCCGGATTTTGGGCTATCTTCTCAAGGATCTCCACCTTCTTCTTGATCACATCCTGTCGCATCCGAATCATGTCGGCCCGTCGTTGCTGAGGCAAGAGGTTGGCTATCATTCGAGAATCCTCTGCACTCATGGACGCTGCTGGGGTTTGCTCGATCGGATGAGCATCCTGGGTCTGCCACCTGGATACGAGGAGGGTGGCGGCCACTGCGATGTTCATCACTAGCGAAAAGATGAACACGATTACGAACAAACCTCTTTTCATTGACTTCCCTCGGGACCGATTTCAAGGATCGCATCGGAGAATGACTGGCCGTTTTCAAGGACAAGCAACTCTATCCCAGGGTCGGGCTTCGCTCGTTCGAATACGACGGAGCTAAGAGAAGTCCCCGCCAGGTTTCCGACACCCAGCGCCACCACAACTACCATAGCAAACGCGAGGGCACGACCCCACGCTGGTACAAGCCTCCTGGCCGGCGGAGCCTCTCCCAGAGATGCAATGCGCCTCTTCACCATGAGGGAAAGATTGGAGGCCGGAAACGGCACCGGCATTTCGGCAATGCTTTCGTTTAACGCGCTCAGCCGATGGTACAGTGCGCGGCAGCCGGCGCAGTCGTCCAAGTGCATTCTCAGCTTGTGGGCCGATTTGGGGTCCAACTCACCGTCCAGCATTCGAGAGATCATTGTTTCGTATCTGGTGCAGCTCATGGCCTCGTCTCCCTCATTCTAATATACCGCTAACGCGGCAAGAACCCGCGAGAGCGTTCATACATTCTCCATTACTTCCAGAAGCCGTTTTCGGGCTCGGAAGATGAGGGATTCCACGGAAGACACCGATACGCTCATGAGAGAGGCTATCTCTTCGTAACTCATCTGTTCCTGCGTCTTCAAGAGCAGCGCAGTTCTTTGGCGCTCAGGCAACAGAGTAAGTGCTTTTTCCAGGCGCGCGTGCTGCTGCTTGTTGGAGAGTTGGGTCTCCGCATCTTCGTACCGCGTGAAAAAAGCATCTGCTGTGCCTGGATTGAGATCTTCGGGAGAGGTGTCATCGAGGAACCTCGCTGCCCTTCGTCTTAGCGATTTGAATACGTTTATACTCTGATTGCGCGCTATTGCCATGACCCATGTCTTGAAGCCCCCCTTGGACAGGGAATACCGGTCGAGATGCTTGAACGCTCTCAGAAAAGTCTCTTGCACTACTTCCTCGGCTTCACGTGCGTCGCTGGTAATCGAGTATGCGAGCCGGTACACACTGGAGGCGTATCGATCAACCAGTGCACTGAAGTGCTCTTCCGAGCCCTCTTGCGCACGGATGACGAGCTCCTCGTCAGGGAGACTACCCAGTGCGCTCATTTCCAGCCCAAGAGCAGGTCACGCATGCCACCTAACCAGCCGTGAAGAATGGTACGAGGACCGAAATTCCGCGGAAGCCTGTTTTGTAGCGGTTGCCAATGGTAGTTTCCGTTTATCCTGGGCATTGTGGCAATACAGGAAAGAGTGTTCAGCGGAAAAGTCTTCTATAGGTGCGGATTCGGTCGATACTCGTGTTCATGCGTCTGACACTGTCGTCGATGCCCCTCATGCTCCTGTTGAAGGCTTTCTCGCTTCTCCTGATGCTTTGGAGCGCTTGATACCCGTTAAGGTTTCCGTACGGGGCCACGCGAGTTCTGCCCTCTGGCAAACGCACACGACGGCCCTCGATAAGATCTTCGTCATACCCATTCGGTAAGGTTAACGCCTCTTGGACGTCGGGGTGCTGGTCCCGAGCAAGATTCCCTTCACCAAGGGAGATCTGCCCAACAACGCTCGCTCCTGCATCTGCGGCCTTCAATACCCCTGCAGGGACGAAGATCAGCACCATGACGAGCACGATTACTGCCACACTCGGAGAACGGTCATAGAAAGAACCTGGAAACACGTTCACGTTCAACTCCCTGTTTACGCACGATTTCCAAGCCCCTGCGGCGTCCTCTCATCCCTGGCCATTCAAGAGCTCAGCGATTTCCCTTGCGCCCCGGCGGATCGCGTGGCCCAGGGCAGTCCTTCCTGAACTGTCCGTCATGGAGGCGTCTGCGCCCCACGCGAGAAGCATTTTCACAATCTCCAAGAATCCCTTGTCTGAAGCCCACATCAGGGCGGTCCTGCCCTCGATGTCCTGGGCGTCCAAGTCTGGACCCGTTGCAAGGACAAGCTTTACCACCTCAGGATCCCCGCGGAGACAAGCCCACATGAGACCCGACCGTCCGTGCCGGTCTTTGAGATCGATGTCCACATCTTCATCCAGGATCATCTCCACCATGCTGCGGCTCCCATACCGGGTCGCCCACATGAGAGCGGTCCTACCACCGTTATCCTGAACGTTGACGTCGGCACCGCGGTCCAGGAGAAATCTCACTACATCAGATCTGGATTTGTAGCAGGCCCACATGAGGGCGGTCCTACCTGTCCTGTCCCGAGCATTCACTTCCGCACCGGCATCGACGAGGTTCTCGATTTGCTTGAGACTGGAGCAAATGCAGGCCTCGAATAGATCTTCTGCAGTCACCTCGTCGACTGCATCCGGGCGCGTCTCAGGGGAAAGCTCGTCTTGTAGGAGGCGATCGGAGACGTCTGTGGCGGATTTCTCGGGTGTGCGAACGCTTGCACCATAGCTCATGAGGAGCTCTACGATGCCTGTGTGGCCCTTTACGGCTGCCCATCCCACTGCGTTCATACCGGACTGATCTCTCGCGTCCAGGTCGGCTCCATGCTCGGCTAACATTTTCACCATTTCGAGCTTGCCCTTGTACGCGGCCCTCAGGAGCGGGGTAAGACCGTACCGGTTTCTCGCGTTCACGTCGGCTCCGCGCAAGAGCAGCTCCTTGACCACGTGGACGTGGTCCGTGGCGCAAGCCTTCATGAGGGCAGTCTTACCATCCTTGTCCCGGAACTCGATGTCGGCTCCTCGTTCTATCAGTAGTTTCACAACCTCGACGTGCCCTTTATGCGCAGCCCTCATCAAAGCGGTAAGCCCGAACCTATTCACCGCGTTGACATCCGCACCGGCATCCAGAGCGGCCCTCAACTTCTCAATGGCGCCCGCTGCCGAAAGCTCAAAGATATCTATCTGTTCTGTTGGATCGGACTCGACGAGGAATCCTCGATCCAACGTGAGCTCCAAGGTCTCCGTTCTGCCACTGTCAGAGGCTTCGATCATCGCCTCTATGGTCTCTTCCACTTCCGAATTGAGGGAGGCCCCTCGTTCAAGAAGGAGCTCTACAATCTCCTCGTGGGACTCCTGGGAAGCCCACAGTATGGCGGTCATGCCCGCTGAATCTCTCAGATCGGGTTGGGCTCCACTGTCGAGCAGAAGGTGAACTACCTGGGTGCGCCCTGCGCGGGCTGCCCACATGAGAGCTGTTCTCCCTGACTTGTCCGCCTGATCGATGGTCGCGCCGTGGTCGAGCAGTAATTTGACTATCGGGGTATTGCCACGATCTGCGGCGACCATGAGCCCAGTCCAGCCGGCCTGGTCTGCAAGGTCAGGGGAAGCCCCTTTTTCCAGAAGCAGCTCGACCGCCTCGCGATGCCCCACGTAGGCTGCTTTCATCAACGCCGTTCTTCCGGCCTGATCCACTGCGTTGACCAGCGCGGCCCTCTTTAGGAGCAGGTTCATCATGCCAAGATGGCCGTCAAAGGAGGCTCTCATGAGTGGAGTCCATCCTCCCGGTCCCCTGGCATTGACATTTGCCCCGCCGTCTATGAGCTTCGTCATCGCCACCGGCTGCATAGCCTGCATAGCAACCATCAGGGCGGTCCTGCCGTCTTTTGTCTTGGTTTCGGTATTAGCGCCGTTTTCGAGCAACATCTTGATCACGTCGACGTGACCGTACTGGGACGCTACCATCAGCGCGGTCATGCCTTCCCGATCCTGTAATTCTATGTCTGCCCCCCGAGATAACAACAATTTCACCGCAGACTGCTGGTTCGCTGCAGAGGCAGCGATGAGGGCGGATTGTGCTTTGTCGTCTCGAGCGTTAGGATCGGCCTTCGCGTCGAGCAAGAGTCTCAGGATGCGTATACTGCCTTTTGCACCGGCTCGAGTGAGCGGTGGATTTCCTGTCTCATCCCTCGTATTGGGATCGACACCCTTTTCCAGGAGCTGCCGTGCCTGGTCGATATCCCCCTTTTGCAGAGCGTCCAAAAAAAGCTTTGTCTTGTCTCTTGAGAAGAGCAACGCCATGAAATAATCCTTGGTGGTACTTAATTTCGCAAAACGCTGTTCCGTACAACGCTTTTCAGCACGTTGGAGTGATGGTGACCGCGCGTCATCTGATCGAAAGCTAGATCGATGTCCGTGTCGCAGCCATAGCCCAGTATCGAAAACCGTTAACTATTTCACCTGATTTCACGAAGAAGCACGTCAGGTGTCGCTGGCGAGCATGGAGGCTCTAGCTGAATATTCCTGACGGCCAACGGTACTTCGGGACAGCTCTGTAGCCCGGATTTTCGTAGCACTTGCGCGGCTCAGGTCATAAGACGCTTGTGCTCCTGCATTATACAAGCATCTTGCACCACGATGAGACCCCCATCGTGTGCAGTCTTCGCTGCCTCTTCGCTCTCGATTCCAAGCTGGAGCCACAGAACTTTTGCACCAACCGCAACCGCTTCTTCCGCGATAGCCGGCACGTGCTCGGGACGCCTGAACACATCCACCACACCTATCGGCTCGTCGACAGACTTGAGGTTCGGGTAGCTCTTTTCGCCCAAGATCTCTTCAGCGCGCGGATTGACGGGAATAATTTTGTAACCGTTCTTCTTCAGATATTCCGCAACCCGGTAGCTATCCCTCGAGGGATCGGTGGACAGGCCTACCACGGCCACGGTCTTCAACGTGGATAATACACGTCGCAGGGTGTCGTCAATAGTGGTTGATGATGCCATGCCTCTGCCTCCGACGCTTTATACAAACTATACTACAGCAATCCGTTTCCATCAAATCCCCTGCCATCTCACTCGTCGCAAGAGTGCTCTCAGTCCCAAGGCCGCTTCCTCCGGAATTACGTACGTCGGTACTCCTGCCTCATGAAGTCTCGATCTGGCAGGCTCAATCTTGCGAATAGTACCGATGAAGCAGGCCACGATTGGCTTGTCCAAACGTCTTGCCAGCTCGATCAACGCTTCCGAAGGATATTCCCAGTTCTTGTGCTCGCAGAATATTGCCAGGAGTGCGTCTACAGACGGGTCCTCCAGTATGGCCTCCGCTATATCGTGAAATGGTTTGGTGAGGAATGCGCCGGCTGCCCCATCCACAGGGTTCTTGTACACGACAGGGACCGATGGTCCGAGGATTTCCGCAATGCGCTGAATGGTCTTCTCAGCGAGCTCGGGCAGAACGCATCCTGGCTCCTCCTGGAGAATGTCCCATGCGACGATGCTGGGGCCTGCGGTGTGGGTGAAAATACCGAGCCTTTTCCCTTCGGGTACCTTTCCGACGGATAGTGCTTTGCAGACCGCGACCATCTCGGAGATCGATGCCACGCTCTCGGCCCCGGCCTGTCGCAGCGCACCCGCCCAGATGGCTGCCGAACCGGCTATTGCCCCGGTGTGGGAAACTGTGACCCGGTCCGCACCATCTCCTTTCCCGCCCTTGTACACCACAACTGGCTTGCTGGGGGTGATGGCCCGAATGCTCTCCATCAATGCCACTGGATCGGATGATCCTTCGGTGAAAATTCCGATAACCCTGGTTTCGGGGTCGTCCTTCAGGTAGTCGAGAAGGGTATGGAATTCCAGATTCACGCGATTTCCGACGCCGATCCACTTGGCAATGCCCAGGCCTTCGTCCTCTCCCCTACCCTTGATTCCGAGGCCAACACCACCGCTCTGGCTGAGAAAGGAAACGTTTCCGGGACGCATCACCCGTGGATAGAACGTCACATTCAGACGGGCGTTCGCGTTGAGGAACCCGAGAGTATTCGGTCCGACCACGGGCATGTCCCCGGCGGCTTCTTTCAACGCAGCCTGGAGAGAGGCCCCGTCCGGACCCAT
Source organism: Thermodesulfobacteriota bacterium (assembly GCA_040753915.1). Taxonomy (GTDB): domain Bacteria; phylum Desulfobacterota; class Desulfomonilia; order Desulfomonilales; family Desulfomonilaceae; genus JBFMDN01. Next base: position 67,019 of record JBFMDN010000004.1, read on the forward strand.
CTCCGCGTATCCTCCGGCGATAGCGCTGACTCCGGCAACCCCGAGCTTTCTCAGCCTCTCGGCGGTCTCCACCGTCGACCTCTGGTTCAGAGCAATCACCGCAAGATCCGGCACTTCAGGAAGCTCGTCGAGGTCGCGATATACTCGAAGGCCGAGAACCTCGGTGTGCCGGGGATGGATCGGATAGATCTGGCCCGGAAATCCGCCTGTCAAGAGGCTATCGACTATTGCGTGACCTACTTTGTCGGGCGTGGCTCCTGCGCCGATAACCGCTACCGAACGAGGGGAAAACATCCTATCCAGTCTTTCCCGAAAAGCTTTGTCCATAAAGACTCCTTTGTCAATGATCCGTTCAGAAGATCCCCTTTCGGGGCATCGGCCGCATACGGTCTGTGCCGCGTGGTTTCAGCGACGATCGGAAAAGGTAACCGTAAAGGTGGTTTCGGAAGAGCGCACGCATTGTTCCACATCTTCAACATGAGGGCACTGGGATATCCTTCCCGGGCACTGATCTCCAGCACTCGGAATATGGATGCACCGCGAGCTCCGGAGCCGGATTGCGAAGGGGAACACTTCCGTGAGAACCTTGAGCCGCAATAGCTCCAGGCCCTTGCCACCTGCCCCGAAATCGTACGGCCGTTTGCTGGAATATTCTTCGGTGTCTTGTATATGGTGAAAGCCGTCAAAGACGAATTCCTCGTCTCCGGCGGGTATTCCAATTCCGTGATCTCGGACCTCCAAAATGGCCTTCCCGTCTATGCTGCGTAATGAGACGTGCACCTCTCCCTCGTCAGGGGTTGCTTCGATGGCGTTTTTCACAAGTGTCTTGACCACGGTGTCCAGCACGGCCGGATCCACGATTTCAAGGTGGAGATCTTCAAGATCGTGGCTGAGCGAGACTTCTCGATGTGCCGCTTCCAGCTCGATTCGATCCAGCACAAGCCTTATGCGATCTGCCAGATTGCACGGGGCGGGCCTGTACGGCGGCGGATCGAGAATCTCCTCAACAATTCCCTGGATCTCAATCAACCGGAGCAGGTTCCGGTCAATCCTCTGCAATATCTTGTCAAAGGTGGCTGACGATCGCTCGGTCCTCCCGAGCCGCTCCACAGATGCCCGGATAATGGCCAAGGGGGTTTTCAACTCGTGCGAAAGGTGATCCGCTGCCTTGCGTCTGGCTCGCTCTAAGGATTTGAACGCCGTGACATCTCGGAACACGATGACCACGCTCTCCAGTCCCGGAACGCAGACGTCAAAGGCAAGCAGGGAGGTGGCCACTTCCAAATCGATACGCTGTCCGTCGGGTCTGTTGTACGGAATTTGCTCATGAAGCGAGTGACTGCCTTCATGCACCACTCGGGAAAAGAGTCTTCGCAAAGGGTTGTTGTCTGGCCCCAAGACGTCCTCGAACGGTCTGCCGACCGTTTCTGACTTGACGAGCCCGAGGATACGTAGCGCCGACGGATTGACCATGTTTATGGTCCCGTCGCATTCTACGGTGATCACCCCTTCAACCATGCTACTCAATATGACTTTTTCTATGGGATCTACCTGAGCGACATACTGGCGCCGGCCGCTGATTACAGGATCGTCTTGGTTCATGGTCAATCCTCGCAGGTGAGTACGGTAAGATTATCCCAAAAACCCCGTTTTTCCTATAGTGGAGCGCATTGAAAAAAGGCGGCCCCAATTCGTGGAACGAACCACAAATGGCCGCACGAAAGCACTGTCCGCGCTCCACTGCCGCGTCGGTCACAATTCAGGGCCCTGCAGGCTTGGTTCGACGCTCGCATTCCAGAGAAGTGAACGGCAGGGGAAAGCTGGCACACGTGGTCAAACATGATGGGAGCGAATGGGGCCGTGATCTTCACTGTGGCCGTGGGAAATATCCTGCCGGATTGCCGAGTTGTTTGTGCAGGTCCATTGGCCTTCCCCTCCCATGATGTGTACACACCTTGACGAGAAAACTATGGAGGTCCAACCCCGCATGCCTTGCGTGAAATACCACAAAAGGGTATGTTTGTACATGGCGCTAGCATCGTTGAATGGCCACGGAGCCTCGGGAGTAATGCTCGGCCGAGTGACGAGAGTGGAGCGCCGCCGACGGTCTCGCCGTACTAAAACACTCAACAACGACCGCCGTGATATCCGTCCGGCGGCGGGGAGGACCACATATGAAGAAGCAACCAGTGTGCCCCCACTGCGGGGCTCAGATGGACCCCATCGAAACCCCCTATATGTCGACATGGGGTGGAGAGATCCACTACGTCTGTTTCAACGACGAGTGCTGCTATTTCCAGAAAAGTTGGGGCGTCCTTGACGGGCAAGGCATAGAGAAGACAGGCTATCGCTGCCGGATGGACCCCCGGGGGGCATGCGGACCGATTGCCGTTTGGTCTTCGGACGCCTTGAAAGACCTCGTCTGCTCCGAGAAGTCCGACTGAGGGTAGTCCGAAGAAGATCGTGGCCAGGAGCCCCTCGAGGGGCTCCGACGCCGGGCAACACCACTCTCCCCATTGTGCACCGCCGATATACCCGATGCCAAAAGCTCGTTCCGCTTCCCATAAGCCGAGAACATTTGTGGGAGGTTCGAAGACCGGTGAGACGGGCGTCTGAAGGTGTCTCAAAAGCCTGCAGTCCGTGATAATCGTAGCACACCCCCTCACCCTGACCCTCTCCCCCGAAGCGCATAGGCGTTAAGTTAGAAGTGGAACGGCCAATTGTTCGTCATTCCGGCGAAAGCCGGAATCCAGTCCTTCCAATATGTTATGGACCCCGGCTTTCGCCGGGGTGACGGGGTCCTTGTTAAGTCAACGGACTGAAATCACGTGATGTCATCCACGAAGTTAACGCCTATGCCCCCGAAGCGGGGGAGAGGGGATTCATCAGGCTCCATCTCCCTCTGGGAGAGGGTTGGGGTGAGGGTGCCTTTCCACGCATCGACGCTCAATCGTGCTACGATTTTTTGTGTTTCCCCAGTTTTGAGACACTTTCGTCTCGCCCGTCATTGTTGAGGAGGAGAATCGGAAATTAGTATTGGCAACTGCTACAAAACGTTCATACAGTGCTTCCCGCGCATAGTCCGGTACCCGCCCCCTCACGCTGAAGCCTCGTCCTCCACCATGCCGCTGGTTTAAACGGCAAACACCTTGAGTGCGCGTGTAGATCCAACAGCTAATGGAGGAATTTGCTCGTCGACTCCTCACGCCCTTGGTCGACAAGCGACCTGAGGATGTCGGGCTCGATGACGCTCATGCGCGTCTGATCGTCGATCTTGGCCTCGATGAAGGAAACAAGGTTTTCGAAGTCCTGCCTGCTGACTATCGGGAATTGGCTCTCCCGATCGGCTCCCTGATAGTCAAGGGCAATGAAATTCCCCGTGTGAGGATCAACTTCGCCGGAGAACTGAATTACCTCGATCCCGTCTCCAGGAGCGTGTCGACCCACAATAGCGAGACCTCGCGACTTTGAGAAATAGAGCACCGCTAGCTTGTAAATACCCGCGGCTTGGAAAAGCTCAAAGGGATTCATCTTCGGACCTTGCAGAAAGAATGGGCATTGGAAAAATTTAACCGAGCGTACCGGCAAAGTCAAGAAAGCTGACGAGACACGCCGGCACGCGTTGAGAGCTGCGCCGAGGGCCATATTCAGGCGAGCACGGGTTTGACGCTCGCCGTTCTCTCAACAGAGCTGAAGCGAATACGTAACTGTAAATACTTGTAAATCTCTCGATTGCCGACGAGACGCCGGCGCTGCGAAGACGGGATTACTGCGGCGCGTGGGTACCATCCACGGGTCCCGAGAAATTCAGGATTCTGCTGGATTCCGGGGTGCTCCGGAATGCCGCGGACTTTCCTGGTCCGTAGTTACTGCGAGGACATGGATGTTTACGCCATTGCGTGCTTACTCCAGTCCCTGTGTCTCCTTGGGACACGCTCACCCCCTGGGAATATAAATGTGTGCGACATTAACGATTGTCTTCTTTCCTTGTACAGAATATTCGACTATGATACAGAAAACGGCCATGGCCTCCAGGAGGCAACATATGGAAGCGATACTCTGCGGCAGATGGGGAGAAACCGTTATCCAAGGGTGGAGCGCCGAAGACGTTTCCGACCGACCCACCAAAGAAGGTCTGCCCTCACCAAGAGATTTTCCCGACGGCACCGTTGCTGTGATGAGCGGGAAAGGGTTCCTCCAGTTCCACGAAGATTTTAACTTCGTTCCCATGATTCGTGAGTATGTGTACCAGATACAGAGCAAGTACTGTTGTGGTAAGTGCATCACGGGAATCAAGGGCTCCAAAATACTGTTGGACGCCCTGGATCGAATCATGGAAGGCCGGGGAGCCGAATCAGATCTGGACTTACTCGCGCGCATGGGGATGATCCTGAACGACGCGGCGAAGTGCTCGGTATGTCAGAGTGCGGGAGAGCTCCTCCGGGATGGACTGAGCCTTTATCGAGAAGACTTCGTCCGCGCGGTGAAGCACGGAATCGAACCGGCCCCCGTTCGCTATCTCGGTCGTATCTCTGCGCCATGCATGAACGCGTGCCCCTGCCATATCAAGATACCGATTTACGTGGAGATGCTCCAGGAGCTGCGGTACGCGGAGTCTCTTGCAACGATCCGCGAGGATATGCCCCTTCCGGGCGTCACAGGAAGAATCTGTCCTGCTCCATGCGAGAAGGCATGCAGCGTCGCCAACATGGGCGACACCCCTATACCGATCAAGATGCTCAAACGAGTTGCTGCAGACTATGAGCGCATTCATCACTTGCCTCCAGCATTGGAAAAGGTTGAGCTCAACGGTGCACCCATAGCGGTAGTGGGAGCGGGACCAGCCGGATTATCCGCCGCATACTATCTTAACCGCCTCGGACATCAAGTCACTCTCTTTGAAGCCCTCAGCCAGCCCGGGGGCATGATCGCAGTGGGAATTCCCCCGTACCGCCAGCCCCGAGACGTCCTCGATCTCGAAATCGACACCATCAAGAATTTGGGAGTCACCGTTCAGACCGGTGTCAGGCTCGGAAAGCATTTCACGATCCAGGAGCTCTTCGATCGCGGCTTCAAGGCGGTTTTCTTAGGGATCGGGTCTCATGGGAGCCTTCGCGCGGGAATCAAGGGAGAGGACGAGAAGATCCGGGGAGTGTTCCCAGGGGGTATCGACTTCCTGAGAGACATTAACCTCGGGCGAGACGTCCGACTGGGAGACAACGTCGTCATAGTGGGAGGAGGCAATACTGCCATCGATTGTGCGCGAACGTGCCTGCGCATGGGAGCGTCACGAGTTTCCATTCTCTATCGCCGGACGGAAGCGGAAATGCCGGCAGATCCTGAGGAAGTCGAGGATGCAAGGGAAGAGGGAGTGAACATTACCTTCCTGACCCAACCGATCGAAATCTTGACTTCGGACAACAGGATGGTAGGTCTGAGGTGCATTCGCATGGAGTTGGCTGAGGCCGACAAATCTGGCAGGAGACGTCCCGTTCCTGTGGAAGGTTCCGAGTTCGACCTGGAAGCTGACACCCTCATCCCAGCCATAGGCCAGAAATCTGACTTGGATTTCCTTTCCCCTGAAGATAGAATCCAGGTGACCCGTCGCGGAACAATCAAAGTGGATCCTGTTACCATGATGACCACACGTCCCGGTGTCTTTTCTGCGGGTGACACCGTCACCGGCCCGCTCACCGTGGTACACGCTTTGGCAGGTGGAAAGCGGGCAGCACGCATGATCCACGAGTTTGTAACCACGGGAACGTGCACTCCTTCTGAGCAGGAATGGATGGAGGATTTCCTCGCCCGCGTCGAGAAAGACCACGGAGTGCTCGTCACAGCCCGCACGCCGGGTCGCAAGGGGGGTGTAATACCCCATTCGAAACTGGACGCGAGAGAAAGAATCGCCCATTTTCAAGAAGTGGATTCCGGCCTCACCCAGAAGACGTCCTTCATAGAGGCCGGACGCTGTCTGAGGTGCTTCCATCTTGTTCTTGCCGCTGTGAAAGAACAAACCGACGCCAATCGTTGACCGACCGCTGCTCAAGCGTGCGCTGTCATTTCTGCCGTTCCTCTGGATGGTCAACGTTGACTTCCTCAAAGATCTCCGGAGAGAGTCGATCATGCCAAACCTCACAATTGACGAGATGGACATCGTTGCAGAAGAGGGTGCCACCATTCTGGAAGCGGCAACCCAGGCTGGGATATGGATTCCAACTCTGTGTTACTATCCGAAAAGCAGCCCATCCGATTCGTGTCGGGTATGTGTAGTCGAGATCGAGGGTATCAATCGCCCGATGACGTCCTGCAACACCATCGTGGCCGAGGGCATGCGGGTACGGACCGACACCCCCCGCGTTCGCCAGATACGGGCCGAAGTGATGAATCTCGTGTTGATGGATCATCCGTTGGACTGCCCTGTCTGCCCTGCTGCAGGCGAATGTGAGATACAGGATCTTACGTACAGAATGGGGTTGAGCGCATCCCAGTTTCCGATCGCGCGCAGGAGCAGCGAGCCGATCAGAAATTGGCCGCTGATTGAGTACAATCCCAACCTCTGTATCACCTGCCAGCGATGCGTGAAGGTGTGCCACGAAGTGATCGGCGCCAGTGCGCTAGTCTTGCGAGACATAGGGTACAACGCACAGATAGACACAAGGGACGGGGGCATCCTGTCCTGCGACTTCTGCGGTGAATGCGTTGAAGCATGCCCCACGGGTGCTCTTACCACCAAGCTGGCCCAGCGCTGGGCGCGATCGTGGGAGATGCGCAAAACCGCCACCATTTGCCCCTTGTGTTCCGCAGGATGCCGAATGGAGATGAACGTCAAGGACGGGCGCATTCTACGGGTCACGACAGACCTTCAGACCCATAACAGGGGCACGTTGTGCGCTGGCGGAAGGTTCGGATATGACATTGTCCACTCGGAAGAAAGATTGGATTCGCCGCTATTGAGACGGGACGGCCAGCTCATTCCGGTCTTTTGGGAAACTGCCTTCGCGGAAGTAGCCAGCAAACTAAAAGAGATCATTCATGAATCAGGTCCGGACAGTGTTGCGGGACTCGCTTCGCCGAGACTGACGAACGAAGATTGTTTTGCGTTTCAGAAATTCTTCCGGGCAGTTATTGGGACGAATACCATAGACAGTGAGGCGCGGTTCAATTACCTTCGGGTTCAACGTGCTCTAGAGCTAACCACTGGCAAGCAATTTACTGCTAACACCCTCGACAATCTGTTGGAGACGGACGCGATCCTCGTGGTGGGCCTCGACCCCCTGGAGGAGACGCCTGCGCTTGGCTGGAAAATTAAGCTCGCTGCCCGCCGGTATGACAGCAATGTCGTTGTGGTGAGCTCGCGGGGGACCAGTCTTGACACCTTTGCACGTGTGCGCCTGAGGATTAGACCGTATTCCGAGAGCGATGTCATCCTCGGCATAATGAAAGTCCTCCTCGATCTGGACCTCTGGGATAGCAAATTCGTGCGCGACCATACGGTCAACTTCCTCCCAATGAAGAGTCTCTTGGAAAAGATTTCTCTCAAGGGGATCCTAAGACGTACGGGTGCGTCCGAAGAGGCTCTTGTCGAAGCGGCTCGCATACTTGGTGAGGCGCCGCGAGCAGCAATCATATTCGGGGGTGACGTGATTCAGCAGGCGGACGGTCTCCAGTGCGTCATGAACCTCGTGAACCTCGCGTTGTTGACAGGAAATTTCGATCGCGAGCACGCTGGGCTCTACCCCATCTTTGAAAAGGGCAACATCCTGGGATTGTGTGACATGGGTGTCATGCCTGAGTATCTTCCCGGTTATCAAGACATCGCGTCGGTGAGAAATCTGTTCGAGCGGACGTGGAATACGCAGCTTCCCTACACGAAGGGAAGAACAGTCGCGGAAATCGTCCTCGGTCTCGAGACCGGCGAGGTTCGTGGCCTCTACATAGCGGGTGCAGATCCATTGACGGACTATCCGAATGCAGGAAGATTAGCGTCTGCTCTGAAGAAGGCCGACCTTCTCATCGTCCAGGACATCTTTCTCAGCGAGACGGCCAAGTTGGCACACTGTGTTTTCCCAGCAGCATCGTTCGCGGAGAAAGAGGGGACGATGACGAACATCGAGCACCGCATCCAGCGCCTTGATCAGGTGATACCTCCCCTTGGAGCTTCAATGCCCGACTGGAAGATCTTTGAAGAGCTGGCAGGAGCCATGGGCCGCCCCATGGGCTACTTCAAGGTGTCAGACGTGTTCCGAGAGATGAGCCGGACGATCCCATTCTACAAGGGCCTTCGCATGAGAGACCTTGAAGGGGACGGAAAAGTGGTTCCTCCGTCGGTCGGCAGCAGAGAAGGGGCTCGACGGGGGAAACCTTACTCGTTCGCGCCGGTCAGAACTATCGAAGCCGTTGAGAGCGACGCGGATCATTATCCGTTCGAGCTCATGGCCGGGCGGTCCATGTATCATTTTGGTGCTACAACTACACGTTCGAGCAATCTCCGAGGCTTGTGTCCGGTCGCTTATGTCGAAATCAACCCTCAGGATGCCGAAGACTTGGGAGTCAAGGATTCGGAGTGCATCGAAGTCTCTTCCGCGGCCGGTTCGTTCGTCGCCCCCGCAAAGCTGTCACCAGCTCTGGAACGGGGCAAGCTATTGGCTCCGGTCAATTTCCCGAACATCGGGATTTATAGGCTCTTTCAGGAAAATACGACCGTCTGTCGGGTAAAGTTGAAGATTCGTAAATAAGGATCGTGACGGACTGCCAAAGGACTGTTATCCTGAGAATAGGCAGATGAGGGGGCTCATCCCGTGAGAGCCGTAGGATCCAATTCTAAGCTCAACTCTTCTTTTCGCAACCAAGGAGGTCTGCATGAGCGCCGGCAAGAAACCGAAGGCAACAATCTTGGTTATTGATGACGAACAGATTGTCCATGAGAGTGTTCGGAGAGTTCTCGAGGATGCTGGATACGCGGTTGATAGTGCATTACGCGTAGATCAGGCCCTCAGCATGGTGTCCGAGAGCTCCTATGACGTGGTGCTTACCGATCTCATGGTCCCGGATCGGAGCGGGATGGATGCAGTCGAGGTAATAGTGCGAGACCATCCGGACACTGGAGTCGTCATGTTCACGGGTTTTGCCACTGTAGATTCGGCGATCAAATCCATGAAGCTCGGGGCTCTGGACTACCTCCCCAAGCCGTTCACGCCTGCGGAGTTGCTGCAGGTGGTTGAGCGGGCGCTGGCCAAGACGATCAAGGCCAGGCGGGATCGCGAAATCGAACGGACGTACGCGACGGCCGAAAAGGCAATCAAGTCGAGCCTGGATCTGAAGGAGCTCTTGAACCTCATTGGTGCCAGTGTGGTAGGACTCTTGAAAGTTAAGGGGTCTGCTGTCTTTTTGTACAAGAAGGCAGAGGAAGCCCTCGAGCTTGCATCAAGCTACGGTCTCAGCGATGAGTATTTGCAGAAAGGGGTCTTGCTGAGCGAGAAGAGTATTTCGGCAGTCTTGAATTCCGTCAAGCCTATAGTCGTTCAACAGGAAGACTTCGACAAAGAGCTTCAGTACCCTGCTGAAGCGCGAAAAGAGGGAATTGCCGGTATCATGTCCGTACCGCTCACGATCAACGGAACAGTCATTGGAGTGTTAAGGATTTACAGCGCCGACAGGCTTTCGTTGACCGACGAAGAAACCGACCTGTTGTTGCGATTCTCCGAGCAGGCGGCCCGCGCGCTTGAAAATGCCATGGCATACGAGCGGGTCAAGGAGGATATCGAAGGGATCAAGAGGGGCATACCTGGTCCTGTGAGGAAAAGGATACAAGAGGCTTGAGCCGAGAGTGATAGAGGACCTTTGGGTTTGTGGTAAGGCACTGAGATGATTCTTCGTCAGGAGTAGGACAGATGGACAAGAAGAGGGGCAAGATTCTGGTGTTGGACGATGAGCAGATTGTGCTGGACAGCCTGTCCCGCATTCTCGGAGAAGAGAATTACGCCGTAACTCCCTGTAGAGCCGGCAGAGATGCGGTTGAGCTACTCAAGCAGGACAGATTCGACATCCTCATTACGGACCTGAAAATGCCTGGAATGGACGGGCTCCAGGCAATGGAATCCCTGTACGAGATCGATCCGGACATCTCGATGATCATGATCACCGCATACGCGACGGTGGATTCCGCTGTCAAAGCCATGAGGATGGGAGCGGTCGACTATATCCGCAAGCCGTTTACCCCGGATCAGCTCCTCGAGCTCGTGAACAAAGTCATGGAAGACCGGAAGGCCAAGTTCGAGAAACGATACCGGGAAGACACCTTTGAGGAGATCAAGACTGCGATATCATCTACCCTGAACCTGAGAGAGGTGCTCGATTTGATCGTTCAGGGCGTAGTTAAGATCATGAAGGTAAAGGGAAGCACCCTGAGCCTGCTGGATAAGACGAGAGAAAATCTCCGGGTTTTGGCGTACTCCGGATTAAGCCGAGAATATGTCGAGAAGGGTCCCCTCGAGGCGACTCGAAGCATATCGGACACGATCCTGCGCGGAAAGCACACATGGGTAGAAAACGCTGTTGAGGATCCCCGGATCCAGTACCCACTGGAAGCAAAGCGTGAAGGCATAGGCTCCATACTCAGCGTTCCTCTTCTGGTGCGAAACAAGGTCATCGGAGCATTGAGAGTGTACACGTCCGAGCCGCGGGCATTTTCCGAGGAGGAGGTCAGATTCCTGTACGGATTCGCCGAACAAGTGGCTCTCGCGATAGAAAATGCGAAAACGTACGAGGATGTAAAGGACGATTACGAGGCTCTTCGGGACGATCTCTGGGACTACTTCGACCGGGATGGTTTGATGTAGCTCACGTGGTGGACCGGAGAAAGTACTCTCTCACGCTGGATCATTGCACAAAGGAAGACCCATGGCACCTGGGTGCGTCAGCGACGGACCCCATGCAAATGAGGAGCGCTTGCGGGGCGAATTCGTGGCCCCCGACCAGCGCTCGATTCCCGCTTGTCCGGACCAGCCGAGCAGGGATCGAGACAGCGAAGTACTGCTGCTCGACAGGCTCAAGAAGAGAAAGACGTTCTCTTTCAAGAACCGAATCCTTGTCAGCACTCTGCTCGTGCTCATCGGTGGGGTCATCACCATCGGCGTCATCCTGCAATGGGCGGTGTTCCCTTCTCTCAGGGGCGACCCAGCGGTCGTCAACTATCTGAAGACTATCCATCTCCTGGCAAGCTTGTTCGTGATCATCGTGAGTTGGCTTTTCATAGAGCGGATTTCCCGAAAGATTACCCATCCGCTTCGAGATCTTACCGAGCGCGCGGACCAAATCAGCCGAGAAGCCCGTGCTCGAATATCGAGCTCTGAGCACGCGATTGGCCGACAGCATTCGAGCGCCTTTGCAGACGAAGGCGAAGCGGAAACGGAAGATGAGATCGGGCAGCTAACCACCTCCATAAATCGCATGCTCTTTTCCCTGAAAGAGTCCGAGGAACGATTGCGGGCTTCGGAAGAGAAATATCGTTTTCTCTTCGACAACAATCCGTCTCCCATATTCGTCATTGACGCAGACTCCATGATGATCCTGGATGTCAATGCTAGAGCTGAGGAGGAATATCAGTACACCCGAGACGAGCTGCTCCGAAAAAGCTTTAGCGACCTCGGATTGGCTCGGGATCGAGAACAGACCAAGAACAAGCTGAAGCAGGTCTTCCCCACCGAGGTCACCCTTCTCCCCGTGCTCCAGCATCAGCGCAAAGACGGCACCCCGTTTATGGTGAGCTTCCAAATTCGGATGACGACCTACAGAGACCGACCGGCTCTCATCGCTTCGGTCTGGGATGTTACCGAGCGACTTGAAAAGCATGCAATGCTCCTCCAGGCCAGCAAGATGGCCACACTGGGAGAAATGGCAACCGGAATAGCCCATGAGCTGAATCAGCCGCTCAACGTTATCAGGTTGGGCTGCGACTATCTGGTAAAAAAGAGTAAGACGAAGCCTTCTCTTTCTACTGAGGATTTGTCGGATGTGACGAAGGAGCTTTGCGTCAATGTGGAACGTGCTTCACGTATCATCACTCACCTTCGGCAGTTCGGTCGCCGGGCTGAACACACCATGAGTCCCATCGACATCAACAAGCCAATACGAAACACTTTCTCGATGATAGGAACCCAACTGGAGAAGAATGCCATCAACTGGAGTCTTGATCTTGACGAGCACCTTCCTCGTATTCTCGGAGATGAAAACCTCCTGGAGCAGGTATTCGTCAACCTCGCCATAAATGCGAGAGATTCTATGCTCAGCAAAGAGAAAGCCCGTGACATCGGTGAAAAACCGAGAGAAAATTCGTTGAAGATGAAGAGCTTTCTCGATAACGGACGGGTGGTTGTGACAATCTCAGACACGGGCCACGGTATACCCGAATCCCTGAGAGACAGGGTGTTCGAGCCTTTTTTCACCACAAAGAAGACAGGTGAAGGCACGGGGCTCGGTCTATCCATAAGTTATGGGATCATTAAGGAACACCAAGGCACTATCGAAATCGTCGAAACGAGTGAACAAGGGACGACATTTCGACTCACCTTCCCGGTGTTAAGTACGGAGACCACGTATGACCAAGATCCTCGTAGTTGACGATGAAGAGAGTATCCGCACCCTGATGCGGATGAACCTCGAATTGGAGGGATACAAGACGTTCGTTGCCGAAGACGGTCCGCAGGCGTTGGATATCTTCGAGAAACAACAGCCTGAAGTGGTGCTGCTTGATGTGCGGTTGCCAGGAATGGACGGGATCGAAGTGCTGAGTCAGATGAAGCGATTGTCGCCGGATACGGAGGTGATCATTATTACTGGGCACGGTGACATGGAAATGGCGGTGGAGTGTCTGCGTAAACAGGCGTCTAACTTTCTGACGAAGCCGGTGAGCGACGACCTGCTTACCCTTGCGGTCAAAGGGGCCGAAGAAAAGATAGCGCTAAAGAACAAGATCAAACAGTACACGCGAAACCTCGAGACCCTGGTTCGGGAAGCGAACGTAGATCTGGAACGAGCCTATCAGTTCAGAGAAAATATTATCGAGAACTCGCCCGACGCCATCGTGTGCATTCGCAAAGGCGGAGAAATCATTATCTTCAATTCCGCGGCGGAGAGACTCCTGGGGTACAAGAAGCATGAAGTGATCGGCAAGATGAACATCGTGAACGTGTACCCTCCAGGCGGTGCCAAGGAGATCATGAAGGGTTTGCGATCGGATGGCTTCGGCGGCCCTGGTATCCTTCAGAAACGGGAAGTCCTGGTCAAGTCCAAGACTGGCGAGGAGATACCTGTGTACATCTCTGCAGCCATACTATACGAAGACGGCAAGGAGACGGGCTCTGTCGGCATTTTCACTGACTTGCGGGAACGAAAGGAATTGGAAAGGCAGCTCCTACGCTCAGAGAAGCTGAGCTCGCTGGGGAAGCTTTCCGCCGGCATCGCCCATGAGATCAATCAGCCGCTGACTGGGGTCCTGACCTTCGCCCATCTCCTCGCGAAAAAATTCAAGGACGACGAGGAAACGCTCAGAGACATCGAGGTAATCGTCCGGGAAACCATGCGTATCCGCGGCATAGTCCAGGGGATCCTGGACTTCGCGCGGGAAGTCCCTCTTCAGAAGGAGCCGGTGAGAATAGACCAGGTCCTCGAACGGACCTTGCGAATCGTTGTGCATCAACAGCGGTTCTTCGGAATCGAGCTCAAGAAGGAGTACGACCCGGACGTCCCGGAAGTCGTGGTTGATTCCAATCTCATGGAACAGGTCTTTATGAACATCATCCTCAATGCACTTGATGCCATGGCAGGCTCCGGCACCCTGACAATACAAATTCGGGGAACAGGGGGACACGTTGATGTCTCTTTCCGAGACACGGGGACGGGCATGTCGGAGGATGTCATCGACAAGATTTTCGATCCATTTTTTACGACCAAAGATTCCACAGAAGGAATGGGAATGGGGCTTGGGCTCGCGGTGAGCTATGGCATTGTCAAGAACCACAATGGAGACATCCTGGTGAGCAGCAAGCTTGGAGAAGGCTCCACCTTCACCGTTCGACTTCCCATAGGGGAAGGCACCTGAATTCCGTATCGAGCATGCGCGGTTGCTCATCCCTGTGGACGCAACTGCCATCAATTCGGACTTGCTCTGGCGGTTGCGGCACATGGGGGGCTTGCCGGGACGTTCAAAGTTCCAGAGCCCACGACGCGGCCCCCAGCAGCGCTGCTTCATCGTTCAGAATCACATTCACTGGGACTTTCTTGAGCAGGTCTTCAAAGCGTCCTTTTGCTGCGAAAGCCTTCATAAAGGGTCCGTCCTCTAGTTTTGGCAATATCTTCGGGGGGATACCTCCTCCCAGAAACACGCCGCCCGTGGCAAGCACGGTGAGGGCCAGATTCCCGGCTGCAGCCGCGAGGAGAGAGACAAACATATTCAGGGCTTCCTCGCAAATGGGATCATCTCCGGCAAGGCCCACCTCGGAGACTACCTTCGAAGAGTCTTCCCGGTTCATTCTCTCCTGCAGCCATGTCGGCTCGGGGAGCCCGCTCGTCTCTCTTAGCCACGTGTAGATGTCGTACAAGCCTGGTCCAGAAATAACGCGTTCGATGCTCACGTGGCCTAAACGGGTCCGAAAATGCCGGAACATGGCGATTTCTTTGTCCGTTCGGGGAGCGAAGTCCACATGCCCGCCTTCCGACGAAACGGGAAAAAGCTTTCCTTCTCTCCGCACCAGGAACGAAATCCCCAGACCCGTGCCGGGCGCTACAAGCCCTATGTTGCCTTCCGGATCTCTCTCGCCCCTGTTGATCTCGGCCAGCTCGCCTGTTCTGAGAATGGGAATCGAATACGCGGTGGCGACCAGATCGTTAATCAGCCGTACCTTGTCCCATCCGAATCGCGTCTTGACACCTTCCTCGGACACAATCCAGGGCAAGTTCGTGGCCTTACATGTGCCGGCCAGAACAGGGCCAGCCACGCCAAAACATGCAGCAGATACGGGGCTGGAATTCTCTTCCATGAACCGTTCGACCAGAGATTCCAGATCCATCGATTCGGAGCTGGCGTAAGATGCCTTCGCCACCGGCTCCGGCCGTTCGAATCCGATTTCGTAGAGCCCCAGATTGGTCTTCGTGCCGCCTATGTCACCTGCTAGCACCAACCTGCCTGACGAACCATTGCTCATGGAAAGCTCCATTCTCGATGCCAGCCAATGTCATGGGACTACGTCAGCCTCGATACTGTCCACGTATTTCACCCAATCATAGCCGTAGTAACCGTCTGCAACGACGCGCAGGGGAAAGCCGTGCTTGACGGGAAGCGTACATCCGTTCACTCCATAGGCCAGGAAGACTCGTTCGGGACGGAGGTGCTCCAGCGGAACCCTCAAAGTCTTCGCGTACCTGCCGCGAGGCCCGCGGAACGTAACGAAATTCACCTCCGGACCTACCTGTGCCGTTTCAAGAATAGGAAGCACCGAGACCCCTTTCCAGATGCCCTGATTCACGAACACGCCTGGGCAGACGAGGAGCACCTTCTTCTCCACGACAGGATAGGTAAGAATCTCCTGATATGTGATTTCGAGGCGATTCTTGACCTTTCCGCCTACGGAGAGTCGCCAGGCTGCCAGGTCGACCTCGTGGTCTTCCAACCCCATGGTGCCGAACTCTTCGAGGGGTGTGGGTTCCAGACGCGTCGCATCCAGGTTCGCGGGATTCTCCTTCACGAGCGTGTCCCGACCCGTGCCCGGGGCGATAATCATCTTGTCTGTTTCTTGCGTCATGGCTCTTGCCAGAGAAGCTGCAGCCTCATACCCGAGGACTGAGGCTAGCGCTCCTCCCGTGAGGATCCGTCTGAAAAAATCCCTGCGTGTGGTCACGTTTCACCTGCTATCCACACTCCCTTCCACCCTGCAGCAAGACCGGTAAGTGTCGGCGTCACAAAATATGCTTAATATCACTATAATTCATGGGGATCATCTTGGAAAGGCTCGCTCCAGGGCACCACATGACAGAAACTAATGGGTCCCGGCTGCTCGCTGTCCAGTCGCGGCCACCGGCACCGGAACAGAGCGCCCCGCCGCCTTCGCTGGCTCATGCCGGTACCGTGCTTTCGGCTCCTCGCCCATGATTGACATAATCTTCAGCGCTATTTCGGTGTTGTCGTACCTCCCGTTAAAGAGGTGCGATCCCACTCCCGCAGCAGATGTTACCACCGCGGCCCCCGTATGGGAAAAGGATGTCCAACCAATACCTGCTTTGTTGTTCAGAATTTGTGTGAGCGTTACCGTTAGTGGATCATTCTCCCCGTATCGCACGTAATTCTTGAAGTTTTTCATCACAGGCTTGTCAAAGGCCATACTGAGCTCGTAAGCCCTTTTGATTCGCTTGACCTCGTGTTCATTGAGCGCCAAGGGATCGTTCGTGTCGCCCTCGAACTTGAGACCGAAGTATTCAGTGATTAGGGGCCTCACCGTCTCGAAGTGACAAAATTCCTTGCAGGCCTTCTTGTAGCTCTTGAGGACTTCCCCCACGAACCTCTCGGATGAGATTTTCTGGAGCGAGAGAAGCTCAAATCCGGTCTCATACTGGGTACCATAAGAGCCGAGGGACATCCCACCAGTCTCGTGGTCACCGGTGACAACGATCAGTGTTTCTGCCGGGTGCTTTTTCCAGAATTCGACCGCCTTCTCTATAGCCTCGTCGAAAGCGATCGTATCGTGAACGGACGTGGCCGCATCGTTCGCATGGCAGGCCCAGTCGATTTTCCCACCCTCTACCACAACGAAGAAGCCCTTCTCGTTCTCCAGAAAGCGAACCGCCGCATCGGTGAGCTCAGCGAGAGAGATATCCTCTCGCCCGTCCCTATCCATGGCGTAGGGCATGGCGAACTTTTCCGTAAGCCTCTTATTGAACGCGTAAACTTTGTCATCCCCCGGCTTGAGGCTCATCAGCTCGTCTCTCTTGTTGATGAACCTGTACCCAGCAGTCTTCATGAGCTCACGGGCATCTCCTTTAAACTGTTTCGATTTAGTTCTTCTGTTGTCAGGGTCAACGAGCCCTCCCCCGCCGAAAAAGTCAAATCCGCTCTCCGCTATGGCCACATCGATATCGTAGAATTGGTACCTGCTTGGTACGTGGGCATAGAAGCCCGCCGGTGTGGCATGATCGATCGGGGCGCTCGAGATGATGCCCACCTTCAACCCTCTCTTCTTTGCCAGTTCCGCTATGGTCTCTAGTGGCTTCCCATCGGGGTCCAGGCCTATCATCTTTACGTTGGTCTTTTTTCCGCACGCGAGAGCGGTAACAGCCGCGGCAGAGTCGGTAATGTACCGGTTCTGCGCGCACGTAGTGGTGAGTCCCTGTGCCGGTAATGTATTCATGACGAGCTCTTTTCCCGCGAACGCGGCCGCGAGATCCCTCTGGGAAGCGCCCATTCCATCTCCGATGAAAAAGAAGATGTACTTTGCCGGCTTTCCACTGTAATAGTTCCCCGCACCGAGGGCCTGATCGAACCCCAGGACGATCCAGAAGAATAATGCAACCCCCAGAGAAACTAACCCCATCAAGCTGCGCATGTTCAGCTTCTTCATGTGCTCCTTACTCCCCGAAATGAGAATACGCTGCTCCCGCGATCATGTCCTGATCCGCACTCCGTGACTCTTCCGCCAAAGCCATAACAGGAAGGCCCCCGTGCTTGGCAAGAAGAAGCTCCACCGGGTGGGCTCGCCTTCGTGCAGCCATTCAACCATAGTTGCCACGCTGAGCAAGGTCAACGTAGGAAAGACCTGCTCATGAATTACTCATACGGACTGCCCCACTCGGTATCGTAACTTCCCGGAATTACGGTGAAGAACCATAGCCACCGGAGGAAATGTTGCGGGATTTCATTTTTCCGGTCACACTCATGTTTCTCATGGAATCCAACACGGAGGAGAGGAAAGAGGAGATGACATTGGATGAGCAAGCATGGACCGAGCTTCAACAGCGCCTCGGCTACTCTGACGAGGATCTCGCGAAATTCAAGGCCAACCCGAGGAACGCACGCGTCCTGAGCAAGGCCGCATATCTGACGTCCAAAACCATAGTCGCGGAGGTCGTCCACTCCCACGGGTGCAACAGTCGCCACAAAGTGGGGGACAAGATTTACCTGGACGGCTCCGGTAACCTCATCTCCAAGCTGTGTCCGGGGAGAATGTGTATTTACGCTGTGGCCTCCCTGAGGCCTGCCGTGCTTGCCGTGAACGAGCTCGTCTTCGCGGGCGTTGACCCGAACGAAATGGCTTTCAATCGTGTCGGATGCTCTGACGTGGGGGTAGAGTGCGGCGGATGGGGCCGCATTGTGATGGAGGTCCGCGTGGAAGACCGCACGAAATAATCGGCAGGGGTACCGCAGAACCCGGAGAGCCTGGGGTGCTGGGGAGCCCGAGGACCCGGGTCTGACAAAATGGCTGAACTAAGTAGAGGATTTCGTAAACATCCAGGACATGGCAGGCACGACGGACCATGAAAGTCCCCGGAATTTCGCGGGAGCCGTCGATAGCCACCACGAGCCGCCCTACTCCCGTCTTCGTAGCGCCGGCGTCTCGCCGGTAGTCTTCTTTTAAGCCCGCTTCGAGCAAGGGCGGCTTCGAAAGCAGCAACAGCCGCTGCTGTTGAACTTAGGCCCCAGAGGGTAATCGCCCCACGTTGATTTTCTGTTGACACGGTCAGCGGTGCAGTGGTAGAGACTATCTTGTTTGTTTTACAAAACTATAGTTCGCTATATCGAACCAATGCCTGCCCACAAGAAGACCGACAAAACTGACAAATACCTCGTGCCGGCAGTGGAGCAGGCTTTGCGCATATTGTTCCATATGGCACGGGCCGAATCTGCACACGTGACCTTGACCGAAATCTGCACAGAATTGGGAATTCACAAGAGCACGGCCTTCGGCATTCTCCGCACGCTCCAAAAGTTCGGCGTGGTTCAAACGGGCGGGAGGGGAAAGGGCTACTCCCTCGGTCCCGGCCTTATCGGTCTATCGAGAAAGTTTCTTGACACCCTTAGCGCTCCGAAGCTTGCCGAACCCCTCCTGGCCGAGCTCGCAAGGAAGGCCGAAGCCACTGCAGCCCTGGGGTTGATCGCTGACAAGAATGTCTTTGTCGCGGCCAAGCACGAAGGGGATCGTGCGTTCGGTATCACCATGCGAGTGGGCGCTCGTTTCCCCCTTACCTATGGCTGCCACGGCAAGGCCATAGCCGCTTTCCTTCCGGAAGATGAGATCCAGAGGCTGATCGAGGAAGAAAGGCCATATTTTCATGGAGATCCCTCCAAGTTCGACGAGGAAAGGCTGAAGGAGGAAATCAGCCGGTGTCGCAAGGTCTGGTTCGCTGAAGATCTGGGGGAGATGGTGCCGGGACTCAATGCCGTGGCAGCGCCCGTGCTGGGCCCGAACGGCCGCCCCATGGGGTACCTGGCACTTATCGGCCTCGCCTCTGCAGACGCTGCCCAGGAGTGTGGAGCTCTCATTGCAGAAGCCGGAAGGACTCTATCGCGTCAGTTGGGTGCAAAAGTCGAGGATTGAAGGGCTGATAATCGGCTGACCGCATGCTGCCCGGAGACCTAGAGCTCGAAAGGCGGCCGCTCCGGGTTCTCTCAATCCTCATCAAGCCGGTCATTTTGTCGAAGGAGAGAAACAAATGGCAACAAGTCAGGCCAATCGTTCCACTGTTCAAGCAGACCGGGTTCGCCGGGTAGGCTTCACGGTCAATGGACAGTACCACCAGTTTGTGGTGGGGAGCGGACCAAACGAAGTCTCACCGTCCCACACCCTGTCCTGGACCCTGAGAAACTCTCTGGGTCTCATGGGCACCAAGGTCTCATGCGACATGGGCGCCTGCGGATGCTGCACTGTCATCTCAGACGGAAAAGCCGTCCTTTCCTGTAAGGTCCTGACAGTGGAGTGCGATGGAAAGACGATAATAACAATCGAGGGGTTGAAAGATCGGAAAACTGGGGCGCTCGATCCCTTGCAACAAGCATTCATCGACCACACAGCGTTTCAATGTGGGTACTGCACGCCGGGAATGATTATGACAGCCAGGGCATTCCTCAATGAGAACCCACGGCCAACGGAAGAAGAAATTAAGGAGGCCCTTTCCGGCAATTTCTGTAGGTGCATAAGCCATTACCAGGTCATCAGGGCGATTATGTCGGTTGCGGAGAAGGGGCAGTGAACATGGGAGGGAATTACCGATACATAGGGAAACAAATGCCCCGCATGGACGCCGGAGCAATTGTCACAGGGAGTGCCCTGTACCTTGACGATCTCAAATTTCAGAACCTCCTGCACGGAAAAGTGCTGAGAAGCCCTTATGCCCACGCACTGATCACGCAAGTGGACAAGAGCAAGGCTGAAGCGCTCCCTGGGGTAGCGGCGGTTCTCACGTGGCAGGACATTCCTGAGTGGATGGGTGGTACACCGCGCAGACTGCGAGTCCTAGACAGGAAGGTCAGGTATGTTGGTGACGCTGTGGCCCTCGTCGCTGCCGAAACCGAAGAAATCGCGGAAGAGGCTTTGGATCTCATCGATGTGGAATACGAGGTCCTCCAGCCGGTCCTGGATATCGATTCGGCGCTCAAACCAGGCGCTCCTCTCGTTCACGAAGAGTACCCGGGAAATATCATTCCTGGCGGTACCAAACTGCTTGGGCCCAAATGCCTCAAGGGCCTGTGCACGGGAGACGTGGCAAAGGGATTCTCAGACGCAGACGTCATCGCTGAAGGAACCTTCGGCTACGAGAACATACCCAATGCCCTGCCTGCTGAGTCGGTGGGTGCGGTGGCCGCGTGGGAGGATCCTGACAAGGTCACCGTCTGGGGCACTAGCCAAGCACCGTACATGGACAAGGTGATTCTTTCTCATGTGTTTAACCGGGCGGTGCAGGTGAGATGCATTGGCAGCCACGTAGGTGGCAGTTTCGGGACAAAAATTACGTGCTGGCAGATTCAAACCTACGCAGTGCTCTTGAGCAAAGCCACGGGGAGGCCGGTAAAGGTTTGGCTTACCAAAGAAGAGCACCTGGCTGCGTTCACGCTGAGGATTGGGTCCCGGATTCAAGCCAGGGTGGGGATGAAGAATGACGGAACAATAACTGCCATACAGGGAACGTGGTATGTCGATTCGGGCTACTATTCGCTCACTACCCAGACCCAGGTCGCAGTGGGACTTGGGGAGCTCATGATCATGACCCAGTGCCCCAATTGGGACCTGAAAACCATGATCGTAGCCACGAACAGAACTGCTTCGGGATGCACAAGGGGCTTCGGAGGACAGGAACTGGAGTGTTCATTCATGCCCCTCTTGTCTCTCGCCATGGAAAAGGCCGGCCTTGATCCGTTCGAGGTGCTGAAGAAGAATTACGTCCGGCCCGGCGGGGGCTACTTCTGGAGAGACGGTGAGTGGTACCAGTATGGCGGGATCGATTTTTCGAAAGCCATGGACGCTGGCGCCAAACAGTTCGGTTGGAAGGAGAAGTGGAAAGGTTGGCTTACCCCCTCCGCTGTAAATGGCTCGAAGCGAAGAGGAATCGGGGTCGGCGTCCATGGAAATGCAGATGTGGGTGAGGACGCTGCAGAGGCATACGTCCAGCTCCGCCATGATGGCACCGCCACCATTTTTCTCTGCGTTGCAGAGCACGGCACGGGTCAGAAAAGCAACTATGCCAAGCTGGTAGCGGAGGTGCTTCAGATAGCACCGGATCGGATCTCCATGACGCCTGCGGATTCGCTGGTCACTCCGTTCGAGTTCGGACCGGTCGGCTCCAGAGGGACTTACGCTATCGGAAGCGCCGTGATCGCCGCGGCAGAAGCCGCGAAAAGAAAGCTCTTCAGTCTCGCAGCCCCAAAACTGGGGGTTGACCCCGGGGAGCTGGAAACGGCCGATGGGGTGGTCTTTGCGAGAGCACACCCGGAAAAGAGCTTGAAATGGAGGGCTCTCGGAAGCGACCGCACCATACTGGGATCGGGACGCTTTGAGCCGGACTTTTCCTTGTGTAATTGCCTGATGAGCTTTGTAGAGGTTGAGGTTGATACTGAGACAGGAAAGGTCACCTTGGTGAGACTTGTGCTCGCTACGGACGTCGGTCAGATCATGGATCCCCCGGGTCTAGAGGGTCAGCTCAACGGATGTCTCGGTGCGGCAGGCGTCGACAGCGCTACCTTCGAGGAGACAATACTCAGTCGCTCGTCAGGGCACATACTCAATGCCAACATGATCGACTACAAGTGGCGGACTTTTGCCGAGCTGCCGGTAATCGAGCGTGTGGTGCTCGAGACCCCCATGCCCACGCACCGCTTCCACGGAGTTGGAGTGGGCGAAGTGGCCACGTCCCCTGGCCCTTCGGCAGTCCTCATGGCTGTCTCGAATGCGGTAGGAACCTGGCTCCACGAGTACCCCGTCACTCCCGCTCGGGTGCTCCAAGCCTTGGGCAAAGTGGCTGGAGGAAAGGGAGGAGGCGCGAGATGAAGTGGTTTGAGCACCATAATGCACGCTCGATCGGGGAAGCGGTTGAGCTCCTGAATCAGTACCAGGGGAAAGCGAAGGCAAATGCGGGAGGTACCGATCTGTTAGGCACCTTGAGGGACAGAATTCATCCCGATTACCCCGAGGCGGTGATCAACATTAAGACCATCGAGGGCCTCGACTATATCAGGACAGATGAAGGGGCTCTCAAGATAGGAGCCCTTGCCAGACTAGCCGACATCGCGGCCGCCCCCACGGTGAAAGAAGAATACAGTCTGCTTGCAGACGCGGCGCGCTCCGTTGCTACACCCCACGTGCGTAACATGGCCACCATTGGCGGCAATCTCGCTCAGGAGGTTCGCTGCTGCTTTTACAGGTACCCCCGTCAAATCGGGGGTCCTATAGTTTGTCTTCGCAAAGGCGGCAAACATTGCCCCGCCTTGGCCGGCGACAATCGGTACCACTCGATATTCGGCCCAGCTCCTCTCACCGAGGGACGCGACGTAGGCCAAAGCCCTGACGTTTCAGACGTACCCTCGTATCCGAGCACGGCTCGGAAAGGTTGTTTTGCGGTGAGCCCTTCGGACATAGCGGTTGCGCTGATGGCCCTGGATGCTCGCATCGTTACCACGAGCCGGACTCTTTCCGCCCACCTCTTCTTCAAGGCCACGGCGACGAGCTCAACGGTGCTTGAAGCAGATGAGCTCATAAGAGAGATTCAAGTACCGAAGCCACCGGTTGGTGCGAGACAGAGGTACGAGAAATTTACTCTCAGAAGACCGATCGATTTCGCAATGGTGAGTGTGGCCTCAATGGTGACATTCGGCGATGGGGTGTGGAAGGATGCGCGTATTGTGCTGGGCGCGGTAGCCCCTGAGCCTGTCCGGGCCCGGAAAGCGGAAGAAATCATACGAGGGCAAACTGTCGGAGAGGAACCCGCGCGAGAAGCGGCAGAGCTTGCCGTAGCCGGAGCGAGGCCTCTCAGGATGAATGCGTACAAGCTCGAAATAGCGAGGACGCTCGTCAGAAGGGCCCTATTGGGCTGAGGAGCCCAGTAGTGGAGGCTTTCTAGCCTGCATCTCAAGATTTGGCAGCCTGAAAGGCTACCCTACGTACGCGGAAATGGCCCCTGTAGTGCAGGCTTTCTAGCCTGCATCTTAAGATTTGGCAGCCTAAAAGGCTACCCCACATGTTCGGAAATGGCCCATGTAGTGCAGGCTTTCTAGCCTGCATCTCAAGATTCGGCAGCCCCAAAAAGGCTACCCTACGTACGCGGAAATGGCCCATGTAGTGCAGGCTTTCTAGCCTGCATCTTAAGATTTGGCAGCCTGAAAGGCTACCCTACGTATGCGGATTATGGCAGCCTGAAAGGCTACCCCACATGTTCGGAAATGGCCCATGTAGTGCAGGCTTTCTAGCCTGCATCTTAAGATTTGGCAGCCTGAAAGGCTACCCTACGTATGCGGATTATGGCAGCCTGAAAGGCTACCCCACATGTTTGGAAATGGCCCATGTAGTGCAGGCTTTCTAGCCTGCATCTCAAGATTCGGCAGCCTGAAAGGCTACCCTACGTATGCGGATTATGGCAGCCTAAAAGGCTACCCCACATGTTCGGAAATGGCCCATGTAGTGCAGGCTTTCTAGCCTGCATCTTAAGATTTGGCAGCCTAAAAGGCTACCCTACGTACGCGGATTATGGCAGCCTGAAAGGCTACCCCACATGTTCGGAAATGGCCCATGTAGTGCAGCCTTTCTAGCCTGCATCTCAAGATTCGGCAGCCTGAAAGGCTACCCTACGTATGCGGATTATGGCAGCCTAAAAAGGCTACCCTACGTACGCGGAAATGGCCCATGTAGTGCAGCCTTTCTAGCCTGCATCTTAAGATTTGGCAGCCTGAAAGGCTACCCTACGTATGCGGATTATGGCAGCCTGAAAGGCTACCCCACATGTTTGGAAATGGCCCATGTAGTGCAGGCTTTCTAGCCTGCATCTCAAGATTTGGCAGCCTGAAAGGCTACCCTACGTATGCGGATTATGGCAGCCTGAAAGGCGACCCTACAGGAAATTAGTCCCGGCTCTCCGGGAGTCAAGAGCTTCCCGTATTGCCGTGCGAAGCTCTTCGGGACCCGGGACATAGGTGAAACGGAGCTTGCCGTCCATAAGGATGGCAGGGACGGACAGATGACATCCATTGCGTTTGCAGAGCTCCAGATACCTTTCCACATTCTTCGTGCTGCCTCGCCTGACTACCGGCTTTACCTTGACGCGGCCACGAAATTCATCTGCGATGAATTTCACGGTAACAATTGCGTATTCATAAATCACGCAATGAGCCCGCTCGCAGATCACCTCGATGAACAAAGGGGGGGCGTCCGGGTCAGGGCTTTCTCGCTCCCGGCCGGGCATCATTTGCCTCCTGGGTAACGATGAGTCGGATTTGGTCGGGCCGGCCTAAATGTGCTGAGGCAGGCGATGTCCGTCTGAGCGCCGTCCGTCTGCCGAAAATCCGCGATCACCGACATCATGATTTCGGCCATGTCGCCCGGGGATACAGTGGCCCGAGCGTTCAGGGTCAGGTGGAGTCGCGACACGGGTCCCGAGAAGGAGCCGTCGAGTTGTCCCGCCTGGCCCGAAATGCTGATTCCCGCCTTCACACCCCCGGTGTCCCCTGTGGCAAGCACTTTCAGGTGCCCGATTCTCGCTTTGCGTCCGGTGATTCTGTCAGCCATGCCCAACGTGACTCGAACGGCGGCATCCCTTCCGTCCACCGGAGCCGGGAACATAAGGTCAGCTTCAGCATTGAGCCAGCCCATTTCGGCTTCAGCTTGCGCATATATGTCGTAATCGATCTCCCTGAGCCATCGATTGCCCGGAGGAGTGGATTGCACCGCGTCCAGCCATTCCTCCAAGCCTGAGCCATCCTTAGACGAAATGGACAGCAACCGAGCATGGGGGTAACGTGAGCCGAAGCTCTCCTCAATCCTCTCGTGCGCCGATCGACTGATAGTATCGGTTTTGGTCAACACCACGAAATCAGCTTCCTCCACCTGCTTCTCGAAAAGGTACCTCATGGACCACGGGACATCCGTGGCAGCTTCCTCGAGCTCCTGCCACCTCAAAGGTTCCACCAGGACCGAATAGGCATGTACCTTGACCCTGTCTTTCATGAGATCCTGCAAAGGGAGAATCACTGTCGCAACAATGTCTGTACAGCTTCCCACAGGTTCGGCCAGGATGACCCCAGGGGCTGCGGTGGCGATGCTGTGATCGATTGCTCGAGACAACCCATTGAAGTCACAGCAAAAGCAAGAACCTGTAACTTCCTCCGTCGCCATCCCCTCTCCAGCGAGAAAGATAGTGTCCACGAGACCGGCGGCTTGGTCATTGGTGATGGCAGCAGTCTTGACACCCTTTTGAGCGAGGATCCTCGCGAGGGCACGGATGGCTGTGGTCTTTCCGGCTCCGAGGAAACCGCCGACAAAGAAGAGGGCGGGGAGTTCGGCCATGTTTCAAACTCCTTTCCCTGGGGGGATCCCAGGCTTGTGGCACATTTACCATACTTCTTTGGTAGGGAAATAGCAATCAAAAATACCGAAACCGCGACCCCTTTCCCAGGAGGTCCATTGACCGAGAAAAGAGGTCGCAGCCTTTAATTAAAGCTTGACCTCGTCTCGCGGAGACTCTAAAATAGTTTACAAGATTAGTAGTAGTTATAGGTCATCAATTTTCCGGATCGCACCGGGCGCTCTTTCTAATTCCTAGTAAAAGCATACAACAAAAGCTTGTCCTTTGTCGACCAGTTCTTTTGTGCCAGGCCAATACGTCTCCCGGGAAGGAGGCCGGGTCAGGGCGGCCGTGAATGTGCGTTGGGATTGCGGATCAAAGACGATAACCAGCAAATCCTCGTTGAAGGAGCAGTGCAATGGGAAAGCAGGATGTCATTGATGCGGTGAAAGGACTTCCCACCCAAAAGGTTCCGTGGGTGCCATATTCCGGCGTCCACAGCGCTTTTCTCATCGGAGAGCCCGCGGACAAGTATCTCAGGGACCCGGATCTAATTGCTAAGGGCGTGATGTACGCGGCCGAGAGGTACAAGGCGGACGGAATCCCTCTCCTGTTCGACCTGACCGTGGAAGCCATTTCCATGGGGTGCGACCACAAATGGTGGCCGGATAACCCCCCTTCCATAACAGGTCATCCACTCGACAAGAAGAGCCTCAAAGAGGCAGGTCTCAAGATCCCCGGTCCCAAGGACGGTCGGTGGCCGGTGATTATTGAAGCAGGCAAGAAGGTTAGAGCCGCGCTGCCTGACGTGGCGCTTTACGGAATATTGTGCGGCCCTCTCACTCTGGCCAGTCACCTGCGGGGTGTGCGCATCTTCACGGATGTGTACAAGAACAAGGTGGTGGCGAAAGAGATCATTGACTTCTGCGGCGAGGTTGCAGCCGAAGCTGCACGCATCTATGCCGAAGAAATCGGATGCGATGTCATCGCTATCACCGATCCGGTTGCCTCTCAGATCAAGCCCGAGACTTTCCGGGAGTTTGTAGCTCCTGCTAGTCAGCCTGCCATTCAGGCGGTTAAGAAAGCAGGAAAAGTCTCTAGCTTCTTCATCTGTGGTGACGCTACCAAGGTGCTGGAAGAGGTTGCGCAAGTCGGAACAGACGGCTTTGCCATCGACGAGCAGCTCAACCTCACCTACGTGCGCGATGTGGCACGCAAGTACGGTGTTGGGTTCGGGGGAAACCTCAAGCTCACCCTGGCCTTGTCTTTGGGACTCATCTCGCCTCGAGAAGACGCGATCGTTTCACTCGCCGCAGGGGGCATGACAGGCTATGTATTCGCCCCAGGCTGAGACATGCCCTACGATGTTCCGGTGGGACATATGGATCAAGCCATCGAAGCGGTCGAGTGGTACAACCAGTACTACGCACGGTACCCTCATCATATGGTCGCGAAGTAGGAAGGAGGGAGCCCATGTCTGGAAAGCTCCAAATTGACGTGCTCACTCTGGATAGCGTTCAATGCGCCGCGTGCGGCTACATGATGGAATCGATTGCCGCTTTGCCCAGAGAGATTCAAGAGATCATCGACTACAAGGAGTGGTCGATCAAAAACAAGGAAGGGATTGCAAAATTCATAGAGATGAAGGGCAAGGTGCTCCCTACCATAGCAATCCAGGGAGACCTGCTGTTTGAATCGATCATCCCGCAATATGAAGAGCTGATCGATGCGATGGCTGATCGAGCGCCAACGCCCGAGATGGCAACGAAGATCAGAATGCTTCGTGATAAGGGCTTTGATTTTGACAACCTCGAGGAAAATCTCGCGCGAGCTGAAGCAGGGTTACACACGCGACGAGAATGATCGCGGGCTGGTTACGTGATTGCGTGCTCGCAACCGATGGGTATGCGACGGAATGATGGCCGGCGGATCTGCTGCCGCAGGCGTCGGTCATCTCCGAACGAGACATCATGTTTACATTCAAGATCGAGCATAAAGCATCTGCCAGAGAACCAGAGCAGATCGGCAGAGAGCCTGAAGGTCACCCCTTTGTCGTCGTTCCGTCGGTTAGCGACAAGGGAGACCGTATCTTCGAGCGAACGAGCGGACCGCTGCCGGTCGAAGTCGTGTCAGAGGGACCCCACTGTGTCCCCTGTGAATATGCCATAGCTGCAGTGGAATACGTCGCGGAGCGTTATGAGCATCGGATACGGGTGAAGGTGTTGGAGACAAAGTCCAGAGCCGATGCAATTCGTTATCTGGAGCTTTGTGCATGCCACGGAGGAAAGCTCCCTATTCCGGCCATCTTGTTCGATGGCCGTCTGGTTTTCGATGACATTCCCGGGCCCGACGAGTTGTGCGAGGCTTTAGACAAAGCGTTGCGCTTATGGGAGTCAGATCCTTGAACACCGAACCTCTTGATCTGCTGGTATTGGGAGCTGGCCCCGCGGGGTTGAATGCCGCGCTCAGCGGACATCGTGCCGGACTCCGAGTGCTCGTCCTTGGGGGGGATGCACCCGGGGGTCAGGTTGCCCTGCACTCCACTGTGGACAACTTTCCCGGATTTCCGGGTGGAGTCACTGGTGCCGAGCTAATGGCCCGTTGGCTCCAACAGGTCGTTGACGAGACGGGAGCAGCGCCGGATCCACAATCGGTCACGAGAGTGGATTTTGCTGGTGATATTAAGCAGGTCTTCACTGCAGACGGGAGTTTCGTTGCGAAGGCCGTCGTGATAGCTACCGGCTCCAAGCCCAGACGACTGGGGGTTCCACGGGAGCTCGAGCTTCAGGGAAAGGCAGTTTATTACTGCGCAACGTGCGACGGCCCTCTCCTGAGGACAATGGAGCGCCGTCGGGCCGCTGTAATAGGGGGAGGCGAAACCGCTGTTCGCACCGCTCTCGCGTTATTGCCACACGCAGAATCCGTGACCGTCATTACGCGAGGTGCGAAGCTTGCAGCCAGTCACTCGCTTGTAAAGCGGCTCCAAACGAATCCGAGCGTCCGCGTTCTCACTCATCGAATAGTCAAGACGATTCTCGGAGACAAGAGGGCAGAGGCAGTCTTAGTGCAGAATGTCGAGACAAAGGATCGAGAGACAATTCACGTGGAAGCGGTGTTCGTCGGAATAGGCCCTTCACCGGTGACGGAGTTCCTTCAAGGAGCCGTTTCTTTGGATGAGCAGGGATTCATCGTGACGGATACCCTGCTGAGGACCTCGGTGCCAGGGGTGTACGCGGCCGGAGATGTTCGGGTAACTCCCCTGCGACAGATCGTTACCGCTGCTGCTGACGGAGCATTGGCCGCTCACGCGGCGGCTCAATATTTGGAAAGGCAGGAACAGTGGCACGTAAGACACTCGTAGAAACGTTGGTAACTGACTTCGCCCAGTGACAGGCGTGCGTCTATATGGTCGCAGCGGTAAAGGATTTACCGCAGAACATGCTGGATGAGGTCGAGTACCGGGAATGGAGTCTTCGGACACTCGACGGAGTGACACGATTTCGAGAGCTCGGGGCCAGAAGTTTACCCGCTGTTGCCATTGATGGAAAGCTGGTATTCGAGTGCGTCATTCCGGGCAGGGATGAGTTGGTAGAAGCCATCCTTCAGGCAACTGGCACAGAAGACCGACTACCGTGAAGCTTTTTTGCGCCCCGTGTCTCCCGTGACTCCAGTGCTAGCAACTGACGAGAAGGTGATTTTTATCGGAAAGGCTTCAGAAGCCGATCCATAAGAAGCGGAGCTGCCAAAGCGCAGCGTCGGAGAAGAGCCATGACCCAGGCTGCAATCAATGTGTACCTGATCTCGGGTTTCCTCGGAAGCGGGAAGACGACTTTTCTCAACAGGATTCTTAAACGTGCTCCGACCGACCGGAAGTTGATGGTCCTGATGAACGAGTTCGGTGACGAAGGAATAGACGGGGTCCTCATCGAAGATCCTGAGCTGGAGCTCATGGAAATCAGCAAGGGGTCAATATTTTGCGCATGTGCCAAGGGCGATTTCATGAAAGGCCTCTATCGCATAGCAACCGCAATCAAGCCCGAGATCCTTGTCATCGAAGCCTCGGGAGCAGCGAATCCTTCCGACCTTGCCACGGACCTCAACAATCCGGTCTTCAAAGGGGTCTTCCTGCTCCGGGAAAGATTCTGCCTCATCGATGCGGAGAACTTCGTCGAGCAGTACGAGGTATTCACGGCAGTCGAAAGACAGGTTGAATCGACCGACCGTTTCATAATCAACAAGGTGGACCTATCGAACAAGGATACAATCGAGAGAATCAAGGAAGTAGTGCGTCGACACAAACCCAATGCGGAATTTGTGGAAACAACGTACGCAAGAGTTGATTTCAAAGGTCTATTTGCCGAAGCCCAACGGGTGGAGCTGGAACAATCCGTCACGCCGGACGAAGGGGAGCGACTGCTCTCCGAAGCGGAGCTCGACAAGCTCGTCGAGCAGGCCCTTGAGGATCAGGCTGCTCAGCTCGAGCCAGCAGATCGTCTCGTGTCTATGACGTGCCGCTGGCTTTCCGGGACTCTGAACGACTTCCGCCACGTGGCTGAAAACCTGCCGAGCGATGTGATTCGGGCCAAAGGATTCGTCTTCGAGAATGGTCGGCCGTACTTCTACAGTCACGTGGGGCGTTCCTTCGAGCTGGGGCCGTTCGAGGGTCGCACATTGAAGAATTCGACCATTAATCGGGTGGTATTCATTAGACGAGAGTTCGAGACAGAAGATATCCTCCAGAGATTCCAGGACAGGGGGCTCAACGTCCTAGTGAGCGGGTCCGCCGGCGCGGGAGGGCAGCCCATCGTGTGCTAGGCCTGCGGTCAGAATGACGGCCGGTCGGTGATGTTGAGACGAGTGGCGGGGTTCTTGCCATAGCGTAGAGTAATCTCTGTTTCTCCTGTTCGACAATGACGGACGAGACGCCCGTCCCACCGGTCTGCGATCCTCCCACAAATTCCCTACTCACACGGGAAGCGGCCAGAACCTCTGGCATCTGACACAATCCCCTACCATGGATTGTCGACACGCATCCTCCGTAGCGCCGGCGCCCCCCCGGTGTCCACATTTGAGACGTGCTCCGACGCTACAACGGTTCGGCCCCCTTTTTTTGAGATTACGCCGGCTTGGTCAAGTACTGGTGGACGTGGGGGGACATGGACGTAAGGCGAACGAGCGCTGTGCAGGAATCGAGGTGTCGTTCCGCGGAAACGACTTTTCCGTAGAGCTCTCCTTCGATGGACTCGGTTCCCAGGGTCTCCAATTTGATTCGCAGATCTTCCCATTGTTCAACTGGCTCGCAAAGGTCTACGACAACCGAGGTTTGAGAGGCATGCGTTATCAACGCCGGAACCCCAGTACCCTGGACGGTTTTCTCGAGGAGGCGCCAGACGGTGACGTTTATGGGCGGCACCAGCGGCCGTGACGTTTCGTCTACCTGCGACAGGTAAACGTTGTACGGTCCCCCAATTCCTTTGACGTCGTAAAGGGTGACGGTTCCCGGGACACCCTTCATTTGAATACCGATGGCCTTGTTGACGGTGACGATGTCCGCCACGTGGTCGTACGCGGCCTGGCTGATCAGGACTTGTCCCCCTGTGGAGTACGATTCCATTCTGCCGGTAAAATTGACTGCGGACCCTACAGCACCGTATTTGGACCTGCGTTCGGATCCGATATTGCCAACCACCACGGTCCCGGTATGGATGGCGATCCCCATTTCCAGATGCGCCAAACCGTCAGCCTCATTGAGAGCGTTGATCTCTTTCATGGCCTCCTGCATGCGCAGTGCGCATGCCAATGCTCGGGCCGGATGGTCACGCAAGGGCTCGGGTGCGCCAAAGAAAGCCAGTATGCCGTCACCGATGATCTCGTCAATGACGCCCCTGTGGTCCAGTAGTATTTCCACCATCTTGCCCAGGTACCTATTGAGGAACGAGATGATGTCTTCGGGTTTCATGTGAGACGTGAGCGCGGTGAAGCCACGCAGGTCCGACATCATCAAGGTGATTTCCCGGGACTCGCCGCCCAGCTTGAGACCATCTGTGGAATCAAGGAGCCGACTTACCACATCCCTGGTGACATAGCGGCCGAACGTGTCCCGAATGAAATCTCTCTGTTTGAGCCCCTCCGTCATATGGCCGAGAGATCGTGCAAGCTGTCCCACTTCGTCAGTGGTCTTGATATCTGACAGATCTATGTCGAGCTCTCCGCGTCCCACCTTCTCCGCAGCATCAGCCATGCGGAGCAGCGGCTTGGCTACCGATCTCGCCACGAGAATGCTCACCAGCAGGAGCAACGCCACGCTGAAGCCGGCCCATACGACTGTCTTATGGTGGAGGGCCCTGACCTCCGCAAGCAGCTCGTGTTTCGGGAACACTGCCCCCAGTGCCCAGCCGGTGGACGGTATGCGAGCGAAGGCAAGAAAAGCTTCTTCTTCCGTCAACGCATCGCCAATGTCTTCGAAGCCGGATCCGGCTCGTATCATGGAGCGTCCAATCTCCCGCAATCTCGGCTTCTTCTGCTCCTCTGCTATGCTGAAGATAGACTCGGACATGATGTATGCGCCGTTGGGATACGTGACGAATTGGCCAGTGTCGGAAATGATAAAACAGTAGCCGGTCTGAGCTACTTTGATCGACTCCACCAATTCGGTTAGCCACTCGAGGGATACGTCAGCGGTGACAATGCCCCGAAAATCGCCGTGCTCTCCTTTGTCGCCGGGCCAAAACAGGGGGACCGAGTAGGTCACCATCAGAATGTTCCCGCCACCCTCGTCGAAATAGGGGTTGGTCCACAAAGGGCGACCGAGCAACTTCGGAATGTGATAGTAGTCCATCTGAAAATAATTGTACGCCGGGGTAGCAAGCTGCACGTACTCGATTCCCTTGGCGGTGCGATAGAAATAGGGTGCGTACGCTGCCAGATCCTTCTCCCAGCCGCCTGGCTCAAAGGCCACTGCAGCGCCGAACACCTCGGGATTGTTGGCTACCAGCGCTCGAATTAGGTCGAGAAGATTTTGGGTGCTGCTGGGGGCCTGTGCCTCGACATATTCCGCCATCCCGGCCGGCACCTTGCTCACAGCCCTGAATTCCTGCTCGATTCGTCTCGCAACCGAAAGGGTCAGGTTCCTCGCGTTCTGCTCTGATTCTCGAAGGATAATATCGCGTGAGGAGGTATAACTGTGGGCGAGGACGAGCCCCAGGACGAGTGACGTCCCTCCCATCACGAGGAGGGTTATCTTGGAGACAATACTGTCAGTCAACCACGAAATCATCGTGGCCCCCGGTAGAATTTCGTGTATTCCGGGATCTCGCGAATGAGGTTGACCTCCTTCAATGCCTCGCTCACTCTTCGATAATCCTCTTCGGAGAGCCTTCCGAACACCTCATCATTACCGTCAGGTGTCATAAGGTCTTTCATGGCTGCGAGCATCCATCTCTGGTGAGCGACATTGGTTCCGGTGTTCGCATCCCTCGCGTGGCGCATGACGATCTCGATAGTCTCATCCGGATGGTCGAATGCGTGTTTCCAGCCCTTAAGAGAAGCCTCGGCAAAGGCAAGACACGCTTCAGGATCGGACGCAAACATCTCTTCAGAGCAGTACAGGCCGTCTTCTGGAAAGTTGACCCCAGTGTCCGCGAATTTCAGCACTGACAGCTCGTCCGGGTTGAAGCCACAATTGAGAATGGTGTGATATTCATTGTACCACATGGCCGCAACAGCATCCACAGCCCCGGTAAGGAATACAGTTACGGTAGTATAATTGGGGATCACCTGGACACGGAGATTGTGCTTCTTGAGAAAGAAGAGCCCTGGTGCATCGAAATCGCCTACCCAAAATCCTACGCGCTTGTTTTCGATATCCTTGGGTTCGCGAATGCCGGACGACTTCTTCGCAACCAGGAGAAGAGAGGAACGCTGAATCATCTGGGCCAGGTTGACCAACCGCAGCCCAGCGGCCCTCTGCAAGATCGCGGTAGACAGCCAGCCGGTGCAAAAAGTGGTTTCCTCCGCCGCGAGGGAGGCGAAACAATTCTTGCCGGGACCTCCAGTGAGATGAGTTACATCCAGTCCGGCTTCCCGGTAGAATCCCTTTTCCTGGGCTACCATGTACCCCGCGAATTGCGCCTGAGGAATCCACTGAGGCATGAAGGTGACCGGCCTGAGCGATGCCTGTCCATATGCGCAACACCATCCCCCCATGATGAAAAGTGTCAGGAGGATCGCTATCGCTGTTGGCCGCGAGAGGTTCGGTTTGGTGGGGTTACAGGTCTCTTGGAAAGCGGTGTCCGAGCAGTCTGGCCAGGTACGACAGGCCCCAGCAATCGGACCGCACAGGGAATACAAGAGTCTTTGATTTGGCACGGTTTTCACGCGGGGCTCGTACGTGTCGGACACCGCAAAGCTCACTTACCATATCACAGCGGCTATTTGGATGTCAACGGGATAACCACCTGATTTGGCCCGCTTTTGGAGCACTTACCCCTGGGTTTTTCCGATTCGCTCGTCCCTCGGACGTTCACGGGGAGAATGGGCCTCCTGCAGGTTGCTCGAGTTGGGCAGATTGAACGTCCCTCCCACCTTGGTCCGGATGGCGGACAATTTGCCGGATCGCTTCCCTGCTATCGGATTAGGCCAGTCCAAGCACCGACTCCGGCAGCGTCTGGCCTCCGTCGATGATTATTGTTTGTCCTGTAATGTATCGGGCTTCATCGGAAACCAGAAATAGAATTGCATAAGCAACGTCTTCAGGGTCGCCCAATCTTCCCATGGGGATAGAGTGCTCCGTACGGCGAATATAGTCTTCTCCCAGGTCAGTCAGCCCTTCAGTTCTAATGTTACCGGGCAGGACGGCATTGACTGTGATGCCGTACCGTGCCACCTCGAGGGCCGCGGAGCGCATGAATCCGAGCATACCTGCCTTGGTGGCCCCGTAGTGCGACCAGCCGGGGAATCCTGTGATCGGTCCTGTAATAGATGACGTGAATACGATCCTGCCGTACTCCTGTAACTTCATCTGAGGAAGGCAGGCCTGCACGGCCAGGTACGTTCCCTTCAGATTGACCGCGCAAACTCGATCCCAATCCTCTTCCGCCATGTCTTCAATCAGGGATGATGGAAAGATGCCGGCATTGCTGCACAGGATATCGATGGACCCGCACCGGTCAACCGTATACGCTCCCAGCTCCATCATCCGTCGCTTGTCCGAGACGTCTGCTTGAAAAAAATGGGCCACTCCACCTAGCTCCTCGATTTCAGTAACGATCCGCGCTCCATTCTTCGCACTCCCGGCAACGATCATCACCCGAGCCCCCTCAGCGGCTAAGACATGGGCAACAACTCTTCCGATCCCGCGCGTCCCGCCGGTAACCACTGCGGACTTTCCGTACAATTTCCCCAGCATGTATCCTCCTTGAGGCCGAAATTGGCCGAAAATTCGTGGCAGGGATTCTACCACTATGTGGTGGCCATACCAACCTGAGCGGCTTGCGAGGGACAGTGGACGATCGAGCCCCATTGCCACAAATACTCCATGACCTGCTGTGAAATTCCGCAGCGGCTCTGACGGGTCCCGGAGAATGCGCCATCGTCATCACGGAAGGCGCTCTCTCCCAAACCGCATCATGGGGTGCTTCGCTGTCGGAGGCTGAACATGCGGGAATTTTTTCAGTGGCTCGACGAATGAAGGGAACAAATCTGAGTTTTCAGTTGACACATGTGGGATGTAGGCTACTATTCACCTCTCCTCAGCCCGACCGATGCTCCTGCGAGCGAATCGGGCCGTGATGGTGAGGAATCTCGTCTGGTATTGGAGGGTGTATGAGGCTGGAATTGTCTGAAAGTACAGCGGAATTGTTGCTGGTGTCCGCCATTTTGCTCGTCAGCATAACGCTGGCGTTTTATATGGGTATCGGCTAGGATAGATCCGCATTGGGAACCGTACGCGCGAAGTGTGGCACACTTTCCTGCCCGAGGAGCAACGATCTTTCCAGGATACCTTGTTTGCGGGAAGCTCCGGAGGCGTCCGGAGATGCTCCAACGGCACTGTTCACAAGGGAGGATCGGGATGAGAATCATTATAGCAGCGGCAGTGGCTCTAGCCGTCTTGGCTCTGCTCGGCCCTCCCGCCACTTACGTTTTGGCCGACGGCTATCCGGACTTTCGGGACAGGAGCCCCTATGGGGACGGCCACGGGTGGCAGGTACCGCAGGGGGGCGACGTGCGTTTTCCCACGGGCGCGGTTCGGTGGAACGACTATTCCGGACAAGTCCGATTCCCCGGCGGTGGAGTCCAATGGAGGGGGAATCACGGCCGAGTCAATGCTTTCGGCATTGATGTCCGATGGTAACCGATTGCGCGCCAGGAAAAGCCCGAGGCGATGGAAGACACCTCGGCATAGCGGGCGCCTTCCCATCTGTGCCCCAAGCCACCTCGAAGCTGCAGCAAAAACTGACGGAGGGACAGACGTGCCGGGCTGGATCCGCAAAATTCAGTGGTAGTCGTGTGTCCCTAACGTCACCTTGATTCCGGTCTGTGTCTCAATGAGCTTGGCCAAGTCTTCCGGGGAAGAATAAGGGCAGCCCGGCTTTGCGTTGACCAGACACGAGCTCAAATGGATTTCGTCAGGTTTGGTCTCCGACAGCTTGGCAGCCATGCCCAACGTGGGAACCACGGTCCGGCCCGGACATTCGCAGGCCACGAACGCTGTCACTGAGGAGGGCTCGTTGAACTTCCCTTCTCCCAAGCGAGCCGCCTTGAGACATCGCCATTCGCCCGGACATCCATACCCACTTTCCATGTACGCGCCGCAACCCACCACAGCAACCTTTTTCATCTGCGATCTCCCTTGTCCAGAAATTTTGCTCCCATCAATAGGGTACGTCTGGAGTCAAGTCAAGGGGCCGGAAGTCCAATAGTCATGACCTGTCCAGCTCCACGGTGACCGGCACCGATTTTGACACCGAGTTGAAGACCGGCGAGTACTTTTGAGCCATTCTGACAAGCTCTTCTTTGTCCTCGTCGGAGATGTCTGCGTCAATCTTGAAATAGACTCGAATGCTTTGGTATCCCACCTCGACGTTTGGGTCGAGCCCCAGGAAGCCTCTCAGATCGAGATCCCCATCCAATCGTGACTCTAGATTTCGGATGCTTATCCCCTTGGCGGCCGAGTGGTAGATGAGAGAACTGGTGAGGCAGCCCGCCAGGGCTGTCAAAAGATATTCAACCGGGTTGGGGCCAAGGTCCCGTCCCAGGAGAAGGGGGGGCTCGTCTTCATCAAGCTCGAACGGTTTTTCGTGCGCGTGGACTTCCATGGCCCCATAGAAATCCTTTATGCTGGCGCGGTTATGACCGCCG
Organism: Thermodesulfobacteriota bacterium; assembly: GCA_040753915.1. Lineage (GTDB taxonomy): Bacteria > Desulfobacterota > Desulfomonilia > Desulfomonilales > Desulfomonilaceae > JBFMDN01. The sequence continues at coordinate 104,402 of JBFMDN010000004.1, forward strand.
TCAACCCATTTGTTGGTGATTCGAAAATTGAACTTGGCTATCTCCGGTTGTTTCTTCACGAGCTCTATCGTCTCGAACAATTTTCCGACATCAACCCCATTTAGCATTTTCTCTGCCGCCTTCCTCTCTGCTGCTTGGCTTTCCATCGTTCCTTGTCCTCCCTCTGTCTGCAGTCCGTATTACCTGCGCCTTTATTAATTGAGCAGGACGTGCCGGCGAGATGCCGGAGTTTTACCATTTTCCCGGCCACACGAGGACTTTGGTCCTCATACGGCTGAGCCGTTCACCCGCGCTTTTTGACAGTTTAATAACGCGTCGAGGGGGGGCAAGAGGCCGGCCTCGGGACGCTCTTCAAAAACTCAGTTGGCATGCAAGCTCAATAGATGTACAAGCTTTGTTAATGCCCAGATCGGCGCGAATAGACGCCTTCGCTGTTCTTCACCACGTGATGATACCCCCGATCGAGAAGAAGCCTAATGACCGATGTCATGAAACTCTTGCCTGGCACTGAAGTTCGAGCACGAGGTTTACGGTGGGACCTGATCGCCACAGAGACTCTCGGGCAACAGACGCTCTGCAGATTGAGAGGACTGGAGGGCGCTGTCATTGGGCAAGAATTCGACTTCTTGCACCCCTTCGAGAAGGTCGAACCTGTCCAGCACCAGATCCGTCCTGATCTTGCCGCGCCCCTTGCTAATTGGCTCGTGTACCATCAGGCATTCCTTCTGGACCAGGCCCTCGGGGCACGAGCTTTATCGGCGGTTCAACCCGGCCGGCTCCGCATCGAGCCGTACCAGTTGGTCCCCGTGCTGCGCGCAATCAGAATGAGCCGGCCCCGCCTGTTACTCGCAGACGGCGTGGGACTCGGGAAGACCATTCAGGCAGGACTGATCATCACGGAGCTGGTGGCCAGGAGGCTGGCCCATCGCATTCTCGTGGTTTCTCCTGCTGGTCCTCTGATGGAACAATGGCAGATTGAGATGCGGGAACGCTTCGGGCTCCGCCTCGAAGTGATCGACCGTGCCAAACTGCAGGAGATCAGACGAAGCACCGAACTCGGCTCCAATCCCTTTGACCATGTTTCCTTGGGATTGGTCTCCATTGATTTCCTCAAGCAAGAAAGCGTCCTAGACCAGCTTGAACGCTCAAGCTATGACGTGGTGGTCATTGACGAAGCGCACCACTGCATGGACGTGGGAGCAAGTCCGAGCAGAGATGACTCGCAACGGCGACGCTTGGCCGAAATCCTTGCTCGACTCTGTGATGCACTGTTGCTCCTGACGGCCACGCCTCATGACGGAAATGATCGGTCTTTTTCTTCACTGTGCGAGCTACTCGATCCGTCCATCGTGGACGGCCGCGGGTCATTGCGTGGCGAACGATACCGGGACCATGTGGTCCGTCGCCTCAAGAAACATATTCGAGTGCCAGATCCAAATAACCCCGCCATGACAAGGGAATTATTTCCCGAACGGGTTGTGACCCCCGTTCCCGTCGAGCTCGATGCAGACAGACAGACCGAATTCGTGGCCCTGCAGCGATCACTGCTGGATCTTGTGGCTCCAGAGCTTCGCCGTGCTTTTCGAGGCAAGAACTACAGTGATGTCCTCGCATGGATCGCCCTCCTCAAACGAAGCGTGTCAACCGTGTTAGCGTGTGAAGAGACGTTGCGAGTTGTGGCGGATCGGTTCCAGACCTTCGTCACGGAGACGGCTGAATCGCAGGAGATGCGGAGGCAGCGGATCCGGTCTCTTCGGGAATATGAACGCAAATTACAGCGATTTGGCTTCATTACCGCCGAAGAGGAACAGGAGCGCAGTAACCTGGAAGCCGAGGATATAGCCCAGCAATTGGCTTCCATGCAGAGAGAGCTCCGGAGAGGTTCCTACCGGCAGGCCAAGATCTCCGACGTGGTGGAGCATCTCGACAAATTGGTCAGTCTCGCCGAGGAAGCCCGTGAACAAGACCCCAAATTGGACGTCCTTGTAAAGACAATTGAGGAAATTCGGCTCGGGGAGCCGAAGGCGAATGTTTTGGTATATACGGAATATATAGACAGCCAACGCGCAGCGGTCACGAAGCTCAGAGAATCAGACCTCGGCACTGTCATCACGATGAACGGTCAGGACAATGAGAAGACTCGCATTGCCATCACGGAGCGGTTCCGGAATCACGATGGCTTGATTCTGGTAAGCACCGACTCTGCGGCAGAAGGGCTCAACCTGCATCAGCGGTGCCACCACCTGATCCACCTGGAACTTCCATTTAATCCGAATCGGCTGGAACAACGCAACGGCCGCATTGATCGATATGGGCAAACCGTGGAACCTCACGTCAAATACCTGTATTTGAGAGGCACCTTCGAGGAACGTATTCTGCTCCGCCTCATCGCCAAGTACGAGAAACAGAGATCCCGACTTACTTTCGTTCCCAATACGCTCGGCCTAAGCACCTCCACCGATGCGACCCAGGCACGATTGCTCAAGGGCCTTATTGACGATGACAACAAGCTATTCAAAGAAGAGCCCCCCTTATTCGACCTGACCGAGGGCGACGAGAACCAGGGAGTAGACGATGCCACGAAAGAGCTTCTCGAAGAGATAGACCGAAGCTTGCGGTCATATCGAGAGGCAGCCCGTTCCCATGCATGGCTTGGCGATGTGGGGCTCAATGCCGACGTGAAGCTTCAGCGTGAAGCTGACGAGGCTAGGGAAGAAGGTTCAAGAGCGGAAGGCGTTGATTTGCCTCGTTTCGTGTGCGACGCGATCTTGCTCGATGGTGGGGACGTGAATGGTGAATTACATGATGCTTACTTCACGGTCAGACTTCCCCCTCACTGGACGCACGGCCTCGATGACCTCCCCGGTTATGATCCGGATCGACGCATCGTTCGCCTCACCAGGCATCTTGACGTAATGGATGACGGTCATGGCAAGTCAGTGGGCTTCCTTGGAAGGGCACATCCGTTGGTTCGGAGAGCATTGGATCGAGTGAGGAACATCTCCTTCGGTGCCGCTACCACATCGGGACAAGATCCTCGCGCCAGTGTGGTCCGTGCCGACGTGACGAAGCCTACCCTTCTCTTCACCTTCCTGGGCCGAGTGGCGAGCCGTGCAGGACGAGAGCTTGAGCGTGTCTTGGCTGTGCGAATCGGGATGAATGGAGAACCGGAATTTTTCGAATCCGCCGAAGGGTGGATGAATTTGGCCGACCCTGCTAAGGCCGTTCGCACGACGGACGTGTGGAAAGAATCCTTCCAGAGCTGGGCCGGGGATGCTGCACAAAGAGCAAGGGCAGCAGCCTCCCACGGTTTTGAAGCGATAGCACGGGAATTCGCGAACACGAGAAGACAATCATTGTCACGTGAGCTTGCCGCCGAAGAGGAGTGGCTCAAGAAGCGAGTGGACGAGATCACGGGCTCTGAGACCGTTGCACCGCCGATGCAGTATGACCTTTTCAGTGTCCGGGATGAACGGGCTGCAGCGACTCCGCAAGCTTCGTGGCAAACCATAACCGATCCGGCGGAACGCTTGGCAGCGTTTCATGCAGATCGCACTCAACCGGCGTCGGCACGTGTGGAGGCTGAAGGAGTCTTACGCATCTACCGGAAACACAAGGATTTCCTGACAGCGTTATCAGAAATGCTTGAGCCGGAAATCATTCCCCTTGGTATACTCATGCTCATTCCGGAGGCGTAACATGGCACTGGATCTCACAGATTGTCAGTTCCACGGTCCGGCGCTTCCGGAGCCATTCGTTAAATTCGAGTTGGGAAAAGAGCTTTCCAAACTCAAGCTCCTCCCGAAGGCTACCGGTGATGAGGACCGGCAGCTCCGCGAAGCATGGAATTCCTACCGCCGGAACCTGCGGGCACTCGCCGGCGGTGGACCGTTACGCGTCCGCAACCAGGTCATCGACCCCATTGCAAGACTCATTGGCTATGCCGGGACCGAAAGTGCGCCGGACGTTCAAACCCGTGAGGATCTTGAGGCCGGTGGAGCGTTTCTCGTCTCAGAGGACTCAACGAAACGACTGCGAGTGTGGACGACAAGCTTCAACGAAGACCTGTACGCTCCGGCAAAGCGTGGCCGTGCGTACCGATTCAGTCATTTGCGGATTGCACAGCGGGTGCTGCTAGCCACCGGTGAACGGCTGGGTCTTCTCACCAACGGCGTCCAACTGGTGATCCTGATCTCCGATCCTGCACGGCCCGATTCGACCGTGACCATTCCCCTCGATGGCGGGTGGAAGCGGAGCCGTGATATCCCCGACTCGTTCAAGTTCCTTCTGGCGATAGCTTCTCCCCGCGGTGTCGAGGCCGTCCCGGACCTCGTTGAAAAGGCCCGATTACAGCAAACGCGGGTAACAAAGGAGTTACGGGTCCAAGCCCGCCAGGCCATCGAGCATTTTGTGCAGGAGGTCATGGATCATCCCGCAAACGCGGAATTCTTCGCATCGCACACGGACCGGGACGCTCTCGCGAAGGCTCTTTGGCGAGAAGGGCTTGTCCTTGTGTACCGGCTCCTCTTCATACTCAAGCTGGAATCGTCGAACGACCCGGCCCGTTCCTTCACGTTTGCGTCCACAAGTCTGTGGCGCAATACCTTTTCCCCCAGCATTACACTCGCTCGTTATGCCCGTGATGTGCTGGAACGCGGGACGGAGACCGGTCGGCTGCTCGAAGACGGCCTGCGGGGCCTGTTCCGCATGTTCGAGGATGGTGTGGAATGCACCGAGCTTGTCGTCAAGCCGCTGGGAGGAGCCTTGTTCGGGGCCGACTCCTCCCCGACCCTATCCAAGCTCGCATGGGGTGAACGTGCAGTGGCTCGGCTGTTCGACCAGTTGCTCTGGACACCGAAAAGACGAGGCTCGGATGCCAGGGAACGAGTTCATTACGGACCGCTGGACGTGGAAGACCTCGGCAGGGTGTACGAAGCCCTCTTGGAGCTTGAACCCGGCATAACCTCGGAATCCATGTGCCGTTTGAGACGGCAGAAGCTTGAGGTCGTGGTGCCGACTGCACAGGGTGAGAAATATCGCGCCACAGGAGGGACCCAGTCCGACAATTCCGATGATGCAGATGGTGATGACGCGGAGTCCGACGAGGACGATGCTCCCACCACTGGCAAGAAGACCAAGGTTCAGTGGATCGAGGAAATTCCTCCCAATCGATTCTATCTGCGTGTCGGGCTTGGGCGTAAGGCTAGCGGTTCGTACTACACCCCGCACTCGTTCGTCCGGTTTCTCGTGCAGGAGACGCTCGGTCCACAGGTTGCTGATCGCAGCCCGCAGGAAGACCCCAAGCCTTCGGAAATCCTCAAGCTCAAGGTACTCGATCCTGCCATGGGAAGCGGGCATTTCCTCGTCGAAGCCTGCCGGTTCCTGGGAGACAAGCTCTACGAGGCGTGCCGCCTGTGCGATGAGAAGGCGTCCGACGCAGAACGAAAAGCCGAGAAGCTCAAAGGCTCTGCGAAGGATGAGGCCTTGGCACATGCCCAAGAGTGGCGGCAGCGCATCCTGGATCTGCCTGATCCCACCGCTGAGCTGCCCAAATATCTGCCCAGCCGATCGCCGGAACGCGAAGAATCCGGATATTCCCAGAAAAAGGCTGAGGCCTTGTGTCGGCGACTCGTGGCAACACATTGCCTGTACGGGGTTGACAAGAACCCCTTGGCCGTGGAACTGGCGAAGCTTTCCCTTTGGCTGGAATCCCATGCCGAGGGCATGCCCCTCACCTTTCTCGACCACCGTCTCGTCGTAGGCGATTCTCTCACCGGACCATTCTGGGACAAGCTTATCTTCTATCCGGGGAAGCCTCAGGAGCCCATCGAGAATCTTTTTCAAGGAGAGCCGGTTCAACAGAAACTGTTCCACCGAAACCTGCTCACGAATTTCACCAAGGCGCTTGGCCGAGCCATACGCAATGTCCGCGATCTTGAAGCAAACGTGGGCATCACCTTGGCCGAAATCGAGGACAAGAAACGCCTCAAGGCTGAAATGGACCGGGCACTTCTGCCCTTCCGAGTGGCTGCCACAGCCTGGAGCGGCGGCGTAATGCTCGGGCCTGAGAAGTGTGATGACGAATCATACGCGGAGATGCTCCAAGTCATTGCTCAGACAGGAGACCTTCCGCAAAGGATCGAGTCAGATCGATTGCGTGACGCCATATCCAAGGGCTTTGGCCTGCCTGAGATCCCCACTGAACGAGACGTTCTGTATAAGCTGATAGGCTCAAATGGGTTTGTGTCGGCACTGCCCTATGACCTCACATTCCCCGAAGTCTTCTATCCCAACGGCATACCCCACGGGAAGAGAGGGTTTGATGCGGTGCTGGGGAATCCGCCGTGGGACACAATTCGGAAGAATGAAGACCATTTTTTCGGCATGTACGATTTCGCATTCCTTGATCCGCCGACCAAGAGAGAGAAAAGTGCTATCAAGCAACGACTGGTTCAGAATCCCGTCATTTTTCGGGAATACACTGATCTTGTAGAGAATCTTCTGCAGCGAGATCGGATCAATGACGAACTCTTTACGACACACAAGTTCAAGGTGAAAGGGCAGCTCGCAGGGCGTGGCACTTACGATGATTACATGCTCTTTGCAGAACGCGCGACACAGGTTGTAAGTAACAACGGGCTCATCGGCTATGTCTTGCCATCGGCATTTCATGCCAATGAAGGAGCCACAGGCACTAGGCATTTGTACCTGGAACAACTCGGCTTACACTGCTGCTACTCCTTCGAGAATAGGCGGAAACTGTTTGAGATCGACTCTCGCTTCAAGTTTGCCCTGGTTGTTGCGAGCTACGCACAGGCCGGTCGACCGTTCTCAGGTGCGTTTTATCTCCATGACGACGAGTGGCTTTTCCGCAAGGATAAGGACCGGCAACCACTTCTCTACAATCTGGATTTTGTTCGACGTACCGGGGGCGATTATCTGAGTCTCCTGGAACTTCGAGATGAGCGCGATCTGCAGACTGCTGAAACGTGTTATGCCAATGGTGAACTGTTTGGGAAACTTTGTGAACGCTTGAACATCAGATTGAGCCAGGAAATTAATATGACCTACGATTCATGGCGGTTTACCCCGACCTCCCAGGTCCTGCCTCGCGGCGAGGACCCGCGTGCCCCCGATGTTGCTGCTCGCCTGCTTGAGATGGGCTATCTTGTGCTTCACGAAGGGAAGACCTTTCGCGATTATGACGATCATTGGGAGGACCGGCCCCGGTACTTGATTGCTATCGGCATAATTCAGGACAAACCACATTGGGTGGAATCTGCACGCCACTTCCGGCTGGCCTTCAGGGACATCGCTCAATCCACCAATGAGCGCACGGCAATCTTTTCGATAATTCCTGCGGGTTGCATTGCCGGAAACAAAGCACCAATAGAACCTGAGGCGGGCCAACGAAGCAATGCATCTTCCCTTTCAATAATTGGGATAACGAACTCCTTCCCATTTGATTGGAGCTTGCGTCTGAGGGTAGCGGCTACAGTTAATCTCTTCATACTGAACAGCGTGGCTGTGCCGAGCATTGATCGAGAATCTTCATTCCTCTCTCATTCAGCCTTACGCCTCACCTGCAACCACGCAGGTTACGAACCGCTCTGGCATGAGCAAGTTGGCGACACCTGGCGTGAATCAAACAAGGAGCCTTTCACATGGCCGGTTCTCGCAGGTGACGACGAGCGATGGGAGGTACGTGCTGCAATCGACGCAGTGGTCGCGGATGCTTATGGCCTAGACAGGAGCCAGTACGAGCATATTCTCTCAACGTTTAGCCACAGGAGCTATCCTAAGGCCCCGCACCTTTGCCTCGACAAGTTCGACGAGCTGGATGCCACAGGACTGGAAGCCTTCACCAGGAAATACGACCCGTACTGGGATATACCCTTGAACGAAAACCTGCCCCAACCGGTAATTGACTTGCCGGTTTCGGAGGGGCCTGTGGGAGAGGACAACCAAAACCTCTTCGGCGATATAGGCTCTCGCGGCCGAACGAGGACAAGACGCCGGAGGTAGAGCCCCGCAGGAGGGGCAATCCTAATAATTCGCGATGCCGAGCAAGGCAGGGAGTGGCATCCGTCACCCCGGCGAATGCCGGGGTCCAGGCATTGTCCTGGATTCCGGCCTTCGCCGGAATGACGAGGAGCATTCCGTGCATCGGATTGCAGGATCCGTCACCCCGGCGAATGCCGGGGTCCAGGAATTGTCTTGGATTCCGGATTGTCGTGTCCGTCACCCGGGCGAAAGCCGGGGGCCGGGCATTGTCCTGGTTCCGGATTCTAGTATCCGTCACCCCGGCGAAAACCAGGGTACAGGCATTGTCCTGGATTCCGGCCTTCGCCGGAATGACGAGGAGCATTCGGTGCGCCACATTGCAGGATCCGTCACCCCGGCGAATGCCGGGGTCCAGGGATTGTCTTGGATTCCGGATTCTAGTATCCGTCACCCCGGCGAAAACCAGGGTACAGGCATTGTCCTGGATTCCGGCCTTCGCCGGAATGACGAAAAAGTGGCCGTTCCATTTCTAACTCAACGCGCATGGGCCTTCGCCGGAATGACGAGGAGCATTGCGTGCACCGGATTCTAGTATCCGTCACCCCGGCGAATGCCGGGGTCCAGGGATTGTCTTGGATTCCGGATTGTCGTGTCCGTCACCCGGGCGAAAGCCGGGGGCCGGGCATTGTCCTGGATTCCGGATTCTAGTATCCGTCACCCCGGCGAAAACCAGGGTACAGGCATTGTCCTGGATTCCGGCCTTCGCCGGAATGACGAGGAGCATTCGGTGCGCCACATTGCAGGATCCGTCACCCCGGCGAATGCCGGGGTCCAGGCATTGTCTTGGATTCCGGCCTTCGCCGGAATGACGAAAAAGTGGCCGTTCCATTTCTAACTCAACGCGCATGGACCTTCGCCCGGAGGATGAGCAGCTTTCGGTGCGTTGCTATCCCATAGATCCAGCAACCCCTGGGTTGGAATTGGGTGCAGCTCGTTTGCGCGGCAAATCTACTCAGCCCGGGAAACTGGTTAAAGAAAAACAGTCGGTGATGTCGCTGGTCGCATCTTTACCGCAAAAAAGCGCGGCATCCGTTGGACGTTCAGGCAAAGCCAGGAAACAGGTTACAAGGCAGGGATCCATGTACAAGCAACCGGCAGTATACATCCTCGCAAGCAAGAAGAACGGCACCCTGTACATCGGCGTCACATCGGATCTGGTTAAGAGGATATGGCAGCACAAGAGCGACTTGGTAAAGGGCTTTACCCGACGCTACGGAGTCCATCAGTTGGTTTGGTTCGAGTTGCACGACACTATGGAATCAGCCATCCTAAGGGAGAAGAGGCTGAAAGAGTGGAAGCGGGCCTGGAAACTGAGATTGATCGAAGAGAACAATCCGGAGTGGCAGGACCTGTACGATTCGCTCGTGTGATGGTTCGCATTGAGGCTGTTGAACCCAAGATATGGATTCCGGCCTTCGGCCATAGGCGTTGACTTCATCGATGGCGTAGGTGAGCTCAGTCAGTTGACTTAACAAGGACCCCCTAACCCCGGCGAAAGCCGAAGTCCATAACATGATGGAAAGACTGGATTCCGGCCTCCGCCGGAATGACGGACCATTGGAGGTTCCACTTCTGATTTGACGCGCATGAACATGCGCCGGAATGACGAAAAAAGATGATCGTCACGCTGTGCGGATGCACACCACCCCTGATTGGGAAGAAGGGAGTTCTTGCTGAATCTTCAAAGGAGACAATTCATGACGCTCCACCCAATAAGAATCCTCGATCAGGTGCTCGATGAGTACCGGGATTATCTGCTCACCGAATTCCGTGCCAAAGACCCCAACCTGCGTGCAGCCCTAGAACGCGAACTGGACGCACCTGGCTTTCTTGCTCAGGATACGTTCTATCAGGCTCATCGCCCCTTCCGCACCGGCAGCCTTTGGCGAGATCTCCCTTTGAACCCCAAGCTGGCGGCAGTCATGGAGAAGCGGTCACGGAGCCCAGAGGCGTACCTTCATCAATCCCTGGCAATTGAACAATTGTTGTCATCTGCCGCGAATCCGGTAGTGGTGACGACAGGAACGGGAAGCGGAAAAACAGAGGCGTTCCTTCTGCCCGTCATACAAAATGCGTTTGAGGATTCGGTGCGGTTCAAGAAGTCAGGACTCACAGCAATCCTCGTGTACCCCATGAATGCTCTGGCAAACGACCAGCGGCAACGCATCGAGGACTACCTGAACGAGGCAGGCATGGCGGGAGCCATCCGCGTAGAGCAGTACGACCGGGGGACTTCGCAGACGAAACGGCAGGAGATGAGGGCAAACCCTCCTCACATCCTGCTGACAAACTATATGATGCTGGAATACCTTCTGGTGCGGCCTGCGGACCGGGAAGACATCTTTGCGAATCATCGGTGCAGGTTTCTCGTCCTGGATGAGGTCCACACGTATCGGGGAATCTTGGGGACCAACATCGCCTTGCTGGTACGACGGGTTCGCACCCACTTAGCCAGAGCACGACAGGACTGGAAGCCTGATGTGCCGGCCACTGAACGCCCGAAGCGATATCCAAAGCTCATCCCCATCGGCACATCCGCGACCATCAAGTCTCTTTTCGAGGAGGGGCTATCCAGGGAAGAAGTGATCCGGCTCCGGGACGAGTCGGTTAAGGAGTTCTTCGGCAACCTTACCGGCGCCGACCGTGACTCCATCAGGGTGTTTGGGGAGGAGCTCAAAGAATTGCAGATCCCTAGCGAGGCAGTCTATCCTCGACGTGCCGGTCAGGTGCGCGTCAGGCACCTTCAAGTGAGTGATGTGGAAATCGTTCGGCAGGCTCTGTGTTCTTTGGCACAACTCCCCGAAAACACACCACTGAATGATGCAGCATCCCGATATCGCCTGCTCTGGGATCTGAACCGCTGGCTCATCAAACGACCTATGTCGGTGAGTCAAATCGTCGAGGTTATGAGAGCAGAGGTGCCTCAGCGTGCTGACTGCACGGGTAACGAGCTGCGTGCAGAAGTGGAAGCTGCTCTGGTCATCGGCGCCGCTCTTCCCGACGAGACGCCCGGAGCTTTGAGGTTGCGAGCCCACCGGTTTGTCCGTGGGGGCTGGAAGTTTCACCGGTGCGTCAATCCCAATTGCGGACGGCTTTACCCCAAGGGAGAAGAACGCTGCACCAGTTGCAACCATGTAACCGCTCCACTCTATCTGTGCCGGAACTGCGGTGCGGATTACCTGCGATTCGCAGGAGACATCGAGAGTGAGCCGTTGCGTCCCACTGCTGACGTGGCGGCAACGCTCGAATGGATGGTTTACGAACCCTCAAAATTCGATTCGCCGGTTGCTGCCGAAGAAGACGAGGACGACAGAGAGGAAGCCGCGGAGCGTCCTCCACGAAGGGGCCGAGCCCGCGTACCGACTCAGATCCGTCGTCGCCCTGTGCTCGAAGGCTCTCTAGACCCTACTACGTTGCTCTTCAGCACAAATCCTGATGAATACCCATGGGTTGTCACATTGTCGCCGGCACGCACCCGTTGCCTATGCTGCGGTGGAACGGCAGGGAGCAGAAACGTAATCACGCCTCTGGCCCTGGGGACCTCTGCGGCGGTTAAGGTGCTGAGTGAAGGTCTTGTCGAGGGGTTGACTGAGGCCAATGGTAACCGCCCTGGGCATGACGGCAAAGAAAGGTTGCTTCTTTTCAGCGACAGCCGTCAGGATGCGGCGCACCAGGCACGATTCATCATCTTTGCGAGTCGTTATGACCGAATGCGTCGCAGGCTCATGGAGCATCTGCTCAGGGAGCAGGAACTTACGGTTCAACGGGCAGTGGAATTGCTCAGCGAATCGGCTGTCTCCCAAAGGGACAATCCTTACGTGCCCTTAGAAACAGACTGGATTCCCGAGGACGCCCGTAACCGTGTTCAGGCATGGGAAGAGGCGCCGCTCCTCGACGAAATAGCGGTCAATGCAGGTTACCGAGCAACACTCGTGAATCTGGGATTGGTGGGTATTCGGTATCACCAACTTGACGAATATGTGCAGGCCAAGGGAGAGGATTTGGCCGAAGCCCTCGGCGTCGATTTGCCACAGCTCACGTATATTTGCCGGGTCATGCTGGATGAAATGCGGGTGAGGGGCGCTCTTTCCAGGCCGATGCTCCAGTATCACCCTGCGCACATCTCGTGCCCGGCCCATCTCCACGCAGCCGAGTGGGAACGCACCGTAAAACAACCGCGGGGATACCCTCTCACTCGCCAAGGGCAGGTCGTTGCGGTCATGGATGGTCCCACCATATCAGGCGTTACCGTAAGAAATGCTTGGCGCCGCCCCCGCTCCGGAGGTCGCGGACCGAGCCTTGAGCGCATCCTTCGCCACCTACTCCACGACTTCGGCGGCAACGAGCCGGATGACCAAATGATGACGGACATGCTGAGATTCCTCCGAGACGGTAGTTTCATTCTGCCTTATACGTTGTACGGGTATCGGGAGTCTATGCAGTTGCTGCAGGTGAATGCAGAAACCATCCGATTGCACGTCTTGAACGATGACACGCGGCTCCATTGCGAGGTGTGCGGTGACGTTCGCTCCGGACCTCATGCCGGAATGCCATGCTCCCAATGCCACGGTCGGCTGGTACTGTGGGCGGATACCGATGTGGAATTAAACAGGACCGTTCGGCGGATACGGAAGACCGAGGCAGTTCCTTTGGTTGCCGGTGAGCATACGGCACAGATTACGACGGACGCCAGAGCGGAGCTGGAAACAAATTTCAAAGCAGCTCCCGATGTTTCACCGGTGAACGTGCTGGCGTGTTCACCGACCCTGGAAATGGGTATTGACGTAGGGGGACTGGACGCAGTTGTGATGCGAAACGTTCCTCCCCGGCCAGACAACTATGCCCAGAGAGGAGGCCGTGCAGGTCGGCGTTCCCGAGTCGGTATGGTAGTCGGCTACGCTCGAAACACCCCGCATGACCAGTATTTCTATGACAAACCTGCCGAAATGATCGGTGGCGAGGTGCCGGCCCCTGCTCTGTCTTTAGGAAACCGAGACGTACTGATACGCCACCTTCACGGTATCATATTTGGAGCAGCGCAGCCCGGTCTGGCAGGGCGCATGATCGAATATGTGGGACCCGACGGCGCCATTAACCATGAAGCGGTCGATGGGCTCATTCAAGGAGTTCAGGCCCAGAAGGAACATGCTGCGGAGATGGCTCGACAGGCGTGGGGAGATGAAATCCTTGCACGAGCCGGAATTGACGAGCAGCAACTGCGCGAGCACCTTAATGAATTGCCCGACAGGATACACCACGTGATCAATGCTACGTCCCGGCAGGTGATCGAACTTCGACAGGCTCTGGATTCGTATGCGAGAAGCCTGGAAGGACGACATGCAGGTGTACGGGCTGGCGATTTGGTGGCTCGTTTGTTGGGAATCCAGACCGCATCTCGTCCGAATATCCAGGATGCTGATGATCGTTCGGCTGGATATCCTCTGAGGCGATTTGCCGAATTCGGCTTGCTTCCTGGCTACGAGTTTCCATCTGAACCCGCGACCTTGAGGCTCCTGGGTGACGAGCACGAAGAGGACCCTATTTCCGTCACCAGACGATTCGGCCTGGGCCAGTTCCAACCTGAGGCTCATGTATATGCACGGAAGCGGCGATGGGTGGTAATCGGACTTGACAACGCTTCACCGTGGAATCCTCGTAGTGATGGTCCGACCTGGAGTTATCGGGTTTGTGGTACTTGTGGCCTCAGGTACAATGCCGACGAACCGAGTTGTCCCCGGTGTGGGACGAGCAGTCCTGGTCCGGCGGATCCTGCATTCGAGTTCGCGGGCTTTCTGGCCAAGAAGGAGGAGCGGCCTATTCTGGACGAAGAAGACCGTTACGCTGCTCGGAACCTCGTCACGGTACATCCTCAATGGACGGGTGACGTGGTGGGCAGGTGGTCCCTCGTCAACGGCTGGGGATTGCGACTCAGCCGGAATGAAGAGGTAAGATGGATCAACGAAGGCCTTCCGCCGACCCAAGCTGAAATCGCAAACCAGTTACCCATTTTGCACGTGGAGGCAAAGGGATATTTGCTCTGTCCATCATGCGGGCGAAAGCTCGAACCTCCGCCTCCCCCCCAAGTTCAAAGTAGAGGGAGGCGAAATGCCGGTGGGCGTGCAGGCCGTCAGGATACTGGAGGCCATGCAGACGGATGCCCTCTTATCGGTACCGCCCCCCGGGCCTTGGCCATCACGACCGCTGCAAAGGTCGAGGTCTTGCGATTGCTGATGCCGGTCCCCGGATCTGACAATGCAAGACAATGGCTCTCGTTGGGACTCTCGCTCGGCTATGCACTCCTCAACGGTATGCAGCGGAGGTTCATGCTCGATCCGGCTGAGCTCGAATTCCAACTGGAAGGGCCCTGGAACTCGCAGCAGGGCGAGGCTCGTTGTTCGGTGATGTCCCTCGCGTTCATCGACCCCGGTTTGGGAGGAAGCGGGTATTTGGAGAGGATCGCAGAAGATTTTCATCTTGTGGCGGAGAGAGCACTGGAGCACCTGGACCATGCGGGTTGCGACACAGCCTGCTACCGCTGTCTGAAGACCTATCAGAACCAGCGATACCATGATCAACTTCATTGGCCCTCGGCAATTCCTGCTCTGCACGAACTGGCCGAGCAAGCCCCGACCGGCCGTCCGCTGCAAACCGGGGACATGGACGATCCGAGACCTTGGCTCGAAGCATATGCCGCGGGCCTCGGCTCACCTCTCGAACTGAAGTTCCTGCAGCTTTTCGAGAAGTACGGCTTCAAACCGGAGAAACAGGTGCCTGTCTCCCCAACGGACGACGAACCGCCCATATCCGTGGCTGACTTCGCTGTTCCCGAGCGTAGGTTGGCAATCTACGTGGATGGGGCGGCTTTCCATATAGGTGCCAACCTCCGCCGTGACCGATATATCCGTGGAAGACTTCGTGACGGGCAACCGCCCTGGCGAGTGGAGGAACTCAGAGCATCGGATTTGAAGGCTGGAGAAAGTCTGATCAGGCGGTTGAAAGAGAGTATTTGAAAGCCTTCACAGAGACGAGGCTGACGGAATGCCGGGCCAAGACTTGCATGATTACCCCTCATTGTAGTTGAAAAACTACACGTTGAATATCAGGTAGTTATGAAAATAACCTTAAGTCATGCGAAGCTTTTTGATTGTGGGACAACGAGTCTTGTGATATTCGCGCAGGTCTGGAGTGAGGACGAGATCGGTGATCCGCAAAGTCTTGATCTTCTCCTTCTGGCTTGACACGAGGGTGCCCGGGTCCTATGATCGCCGCCCAAAGCCGGACCACAGAGGAAAAATACGGTAAAAGAGTAGTCTTCATGGCGGAAGAGCGTGCAGTGAGGGACCCCATTCATGGCTTCGTCTATCTAAGAAGCAAGGAAGCCGAAATCGTTGGATCAGCCCTCTTTCAAAGGCTACGGGGAATCCGTCAGTTAGCTTTTGCCCATTTGGTATATCCCGGAGCGCACCACACAAGATTTGAACATTCGCTGGGTGTCTGTAACATTGTTGGCAGGCTGGCGAAAAGCGTGGGGCTGAAAACCGAAGACGAGCAACTTGTCCGCCTGGCAGCTTTGCTGCATGACATTGGACATGGGCCTTTTTCGCATGTTTCAGAGGACGCTCTCGAAATTTACGCCGAAAGGGAGAAGCTTGGAGACCGGCTGCAAGATGACCAAGCGAGTATCCATGAGCTTGTAACACAGGATTTCATCAGAAATGACCCAGATCTCAAGCGGTTACTTGGAGAGCACGACTGCCAGCGGATCGCTACGCTACTTGCAGAAGGTTATGATGAACCACTGTTGAGGTCCTTGGTATCAGGCCCATTGGACGGGGACAAACAGGACTATCTCTTGCGAGACAGCCATTACTGTGGCGTAAAGTACGGTGTCTTTGACTTGGACCAGATGCATCGCTCCTTGGTCGCACACGATCCGGGCGACGGAACAGAGCTGATGATATCAGACGATGGAATTCATGTTCTGGAGCAATTCGTCCTGGCCAAGTATTACATAACCACGCAGGTGTATCGACACCGAATTCGGCTGATTACCGATCAGATGCTGGTCCGAGCGATTTGCCTCGGAATCGAGAAAGATGGAATCAGGGAACTGCATGAGCTTTATGGCTACGACGGAAGCGCTGATTTCGCAGCCAGGTATGCTCAGTGGGACGATGCGCGGTTTCTTCTGCATTTCGGAAGAGATGACCTCTCAGGGACGTATTGCCAGAGGCTTCTGGAGCGTTTGCGCAAGAGGCAGCTCCTGAAGAAGATTTACGGCAAGCGAATTAAGGAGCTTCCAGGTAACGTTCGCGAGACCTTGGAACAGATAAGCAGTTCAAACAACAGAGAGAAACGGGCTGAACTCGAAGCCATGATCCACGAAGAAATCCGCCACCGGCTCCCGTCGAATTGCGATCTCGGAGACGGTGATAGCAACTTCGTGATTCTTCACTCTTACAAGTTCAAGTCCGTGAAGGAACAGTCTAGGGACAACGAAGGTCCTATTCTCGTGGAGAGGTCGCCAACGCCAAAGACGTTTGAAGAGGAGTCCGCGCTCTTTCATTCAATTGACGCATCCCTGAGCGAAGCTCATGTGGAGGTATATGCTCCGATAATCTACGACAGCCCGGCACAGCGCCGAAAGGTGCTGACTACCCTTGACCGCCCCATAACTGAAATACTGACCCGGCTTAGCTCAGAAGATGGAGAGACCAATGAAGACACGTGATTTTGTTGTTCTTGCCTACGGAGCCTTCGGAGGAAAAATCTCCGGGAAGACTAACCTACAGAAAAAAGTTTATTTCCTTGGTGTAGGGCTCGGCATGGAATCTGATTTGGGCTACCGGCCACATTATTATGGTCCATATTCGGCTTCAGTCGCTGAAGCGAATTCAGAGTTGCGATCCATGGGGTACCTGAGCGAGTGCTCCACGAGCTGGGGAAGCGATAATCGTGGCTTTGAGATTGCACGATATGACTACGCCCTCACGGAGGATGGCAGTCGTCTCCTTGAAAGGAAACAACTTGAGTATCGCGACATTTGGGATAAGCTCATCGCTTTTGCTGAAGTAATGAAATCCGTGGGCGAGTTGAACTATTGGGAACTCTCAATCGCTGCCAAGTCGTACTTTATCCTGAAGAGCGCAGGAGCACAGATCGGCACGAAAGAGATTCAGAATGAAGCATTGAAGCTCGGCTGGGAGGTCAGAGAGGAGGAGATTCAGAAAGCATGTGAATTCCTTGAAAGGGTGCAGTTGGTTTAGCGGAGGACGGCGGTCAGGTCTTGTTTCTTGATTGGACTCCGGTGGCACATGCTGACAATGGCAGGGAAGGCCACGTTTAGGCGAGGCGGAGTTTAGAGCTTGGCCCAACCCCAATCATGCTTCGAATCCACTCCCTCGTCAAAGCTTGTTCCAAGAGTCATCTACGAAACTGTGCATAATCTGCGGATTTGTGCTCACAACCCGCCCTTCCCTAAACAGCGTTGCCGTGACTTTGCGACCGAATCTACAAACGGAAGTACTGGGAATCAAACACCTTGCCCCGCTCCATCATCTTACAGCTCGACGAGATAGCCGAGCCGTTGTCTTCCTTGATGACGTTGATCGACCGCATTTCGCGCGGCTCGTGGATCGGTCCGAACACTCACTCTCATGGAGAGCTCTTCACCGCTTCAAGCAGTTCCTGGTGAGCGATTGAGGCAATTGGGTGATTCTGGCCTTGTGATCCCAATCGTTTCATCAGTTCTGCCAAAAGAGCATCATACCTTCCAACCCACCGCGTACACCACACAGTGGGTCCGTCTTCCGGTGGCCCGCCAAAGGACTAGACGAAAAGAAATTTCGCGGTCGTTGACTTTCGTGACAGCCGTTAATACCTATACGTTACAGGAGAAATCATCCAGGTCAGTGACAGATACGCTGGGCAAAGGGGTACGCCATGAGAATAATCAATATGGACCATGTGGCCGCGTGTCCAATTCTGCCTGAGGTTGCCGATGCAATGATACCTTTCCTCAAGGAGAGGTTCGGCAACCCATCGAGCATGCACAGCTCCGGAGAGCAGGTGTCTGAAGCGATGGAAGAAGCTCGGCGCCACGTGGCGGCTCTCATCAACGCCAAAGATTCGGAAATTGTCTTTACCTCCGGCGGAACCGAAGCAAACAACTGGGCCTTGAAAGGGGTTGTAATGGCGAGCCGGGCAAAAGGCAATCACATTATAACCTCTTCCATCGAGCATTTCTCGATCATGCACTGCGTCAAGACGCTCGAGAAACAGGGGGTAGAAGTCACACGTCTTCCTGTGGATCAATTTGGGATGGTGGATCCCGCGGACGTGAAAAAAGCGATAACCCCCCAGACGGTTCTCATCTCGGTCATGCACGCGAACAACGAAGTCGGCACCATCCAACCAATTCAAGAAATCGGGAAAATAGCTCGAGAGCGCAATATTCTGTTTCACACCGACGCAGTGGCTACCGCAGGCGTGATACCCGTTGACGTGGACAAGTTGAACGTGGACCTCCTCTCCCTGGCCGCGAACCCCTTCTACGGCCCCCATGGAGTCGGGGCTCTTTACATCAGGAAAGGAACACGCATCGCTCCACTGCTCGACGGAGGAATCCAAGAGCAAGGCCTGCGAGCAGGCACTGAGAACATCCTCGGAATAATAGGCATGGGCAAGGCGGCGGAAATCGTGGCCAAAGAGATGCACAACCGAATAGCGCATGTCTTGCCGCTGCGCGACCGACTCAAGAAGGAAATCCCCGAGGCCATCCCCGAGGTGGCGCTCGTGGGGCACCCGACGGAACGGCTGCCAGGCAACGTCAGCGTGGTCGTCCGGTACGTTGAAGGGGAAGCCATGCTGCTCTTCCTTGACATGGAGGGAATACAGATAGCCAGTGGTTCGGCGTGCATTTCCCGATCGCTCAAGGTATCTCACGTGATGCTCGCCATGGGTATAGACGCGGGTACTGCCCAGGGGTCCCTCCTATTTACCCTGGGTGTCGACAATACCAACGCAGACGTTGACGAGGTGTTGAAAGTCCTGCCTTCCATTGTGCAGAGGCTGAGAGACATGTCGCCCTTGTACAAGAGATCCGTTAGACTCAAGGAAACGGGATGACCGATTCGCTCGTCGCATTTGTGTGCTACACTATGATGGAGGTCTCAAACCTCAGGAGGTTTTTGCATGTATAACGAAGTAGTCATGGATCATTTCAGGAACCCGAGGAATGTCGGAGAAATACCTGACGCAGACGGAGTTGGGGAAGTGGGGAACCCGGCCTGCGGAGACATCATGGCCTTCTATATCAAGGTCAAAGACGACAGAATCGAGGACGTGAAATTTCAGACATTCGGATGTGGTGCCGCCATAGCGGTTTCCAGCATGGTGAGCGAATTGGCCAAGGGAAAGACCCTGGACGAGGCCATGAAAATAACGAACAAGTCTGTGCTGGAAGCCCTCGACGGCCTGCCGAAAAAGAAGCATCACTGCTCGAACCTCGGTGCCGACGCGCTTCATCGGGCCATCGAGGATTACAGGGCTAAGCAGGCTGGCCGGCAATTTGAGAGGCCTGAAGACGGTCCTGAAGTCTGCTCGTGTCCAGTGTGCGATGTCGAAGATCCTGAGGAAGCCCCCTATTGCGCGACCGCGTGCGAACGGATTTCCTCGAAGTAAGTATCGGTCTGCAGTGAGCTCTGCCTCAGGTCGGACTGCGCTCTGTGCGGTGACGAGAGGATCGTGAGAGCGTCTATGAGGAGAGAGGTTTGCGGACCCCGGGACGGGCCCCCCATGGGCAGGGAAAGGGATGGGATTGGCCGGATTTTTGGCCTCGGCGGTTACGGCGCTATACAACAATAATTTCGCAATGTTGCCCATTTCTTTTGGACACAAGATGAATTTTTTATCACGTGTTTATTTAAAAAGACTTGACAACGTCCCTATAACATGTTTTTTTCTGCCCAGCGACAAACCAAACCTAATCCTTCCTTTGGCCCGTCCCAGACGGGCTTTTTTTTTCAATGGAGATCACCCTCGCAATCCGCCGGCTGCCAGGCGGCGAACGGGTGAGCAAGGAGAATCGCATGAGCACGCAGAAAGTATCTCTCGAAGAAATGATCCGACGGGTGAAATCACGGCCTGACAGCCACCGCGCTGGGATGATCCTCTGTCATAACGGTATTGTCCGGTCGTCTGACCGCGCAGGAGAAAAGGCGGTTGTCAAACTGCAGGTGCGCACCCATGGGGAAAAGCTTGAGGAAATCCGTGCCTGGGGCGAGCAGCAACCCGGCATCGTCGCGGTTCTTATCGAGGCTCGGGAGGGAGAGCTCAAAGTGGGCGACGATCTACTGTTCATCGTGGTGGCGGGAGATATCCGGGAACACGTTTTTCCTGTGATGCGCGAGATCCTTGAACGGATCAAGGCTCAAGGGGTGACAAAGACGGAAGTCTACGGAGCGTAAGCACAACAGAAGCCTTTGAGCCGGTGCTCTGCGGTAAGCTTCGGGGGGCAGATTTTTTGACCCCGCCCCCAAGAAGCTCAATGCAAAGCGTGACAAAGGACGGCTACGATCTCTTGGTAACAGCGAGAGGAATGAGAGACTTCCCTCTAACGGAGGCGAGGTGCATCATATAATCCCGCCCTGTGGGCTTGGGTGTTCGCAGCTCGGACTCGGGCTTCTTGCGCAACGTTAGGGCAGAGCTCGGACACGTGGGTATGCACAGGCCGCAGCCGATACATCGATCGCGGTTCACTTCCGCAACGTCTGCTGATCCCACTTCGATGGCCTCCATTTGACATCTGTCAGTGCATGTCCCGCATGCAGCACAGGCTTCAGGGTCGACCTCCACGTAGTAGTTGGTCAAGACTCTCTCTGCGGGCTTTGGGTACAATTTTATGCCGCGCAGTATTCCGCAGCAGTCTCCGCAGCAGTTGCAGAGTCCCCCGGCGTCCTGAGCCGCGAACGGTTGGGGCACAAGACCTGCTTCTTCGCAAGAATCGATTATTTTCAGTGCCTCATCCGTGGAGATGAACCGTCCCATGCCCTTGTCCACGTAGTAGTGTGCGTGGCTCCCGAATTGAAAACAGACTTCCAAGGGTTTATCACAGCCTTTTTCGAGAAGTCCCTGCTGCACTCGGCAAATGCATTTTGACACGGAGATGGTGTCTTTCCCCTTGATGATGGCTCTCACGTCCTCGTACGGTTCCACCGGCCATGCGTAATCGATGGACTTGTTGACCGGCACAGTCCGCATAGGGGGCTCCACGCCGAATCCGTGCCGCGCGAACGCTTCGACAAAGTACTGGTCGTACAGCTCAGCAAACTCGCGGTCCATATCTTTGAGCTGGTATTCAAACGATCCTACCACGAACGGCACAGCCGCGTACTTCACCGAATCGCCCTTCCTGACCCGGAAGATGAGCCCTTTGTCCACCATGCGTTCTAGTAATTGGGCGACTCCTTCAGGATCTTTGCCGATTCGCTTAGCCACTGAGCCGGCATCTTCGAGCATCATGCTGAGATTGAGGTACATGCCCGCCTCTTCCTCAGTGAAGAGCTTCTGGAGGATTTTCATCTCTACTCCGGATTCCGTCGCCGGAAACCCGAGGGAATACTGGTCCAACTGTTCACGGAGGTCATAGTAGACTTGGCTGATCATGGTCTGCTCCTTTCACGCAGTTTTGTGCAGTTATGTGTCGTGGGGCGCTCCCCGAAATTGACTCTTCGTTCTAGTTCTTTCTGGCACATTTTCTTGCTGTTGTTCTTCTCCCTCCGCCCTATGCAATGAAATGACTAATTTCAAAGCATCCCGGGTCTTTTCCAGTGGTTCCGGCTCAGCCAGCACGCGGTACAGAATCAAAGCGCCCTCTATGGAGCTGATGATAAGGTGGCTCAACGCGCTGACATCCGCATCCTCTTTCAGTGAGCCGCCCCCCTTGGCTTCTTCCAGCAGCCCCAAGATCATGGCACGCCACGCCACGAAGAACTTCCTCGTCACGCAGGCAAGCTCCCTCTCTCCTTCGCCCACCTCCTGGGCGATCTTGGCGAAGAGTCAGGTAGCTTTACCGCCACGAGCTGCGAAGTACCCCACGATGCGGTCGATGAGGAGCTCAATCTTGGCCAGCGGATCTGCTTCCTCTTCCATGAGCGTCTGAAAGAATGGCAGGTAACGATTCCCGGAATCTTCGACGGCTTGGCATGCGAGATCGTGCTTGCTGCTGAAGTGAAAGTAGAGATTTCCCCTCTTCACCCCTGCTGCTTTGCAGATATCGTCTATGGTTGTGCGGTTGTACCCTTGATCGCGCAGGAGGCGCTTGGTTGCGTTGATGATCTTCTCTCTCGTGGCTCGACCCCGTCTATTCACGCCCGCCCCCGAGTAACTGACTCATTGGTCTATTCTCGCAGCCATCCCCACCAGCGTCAACTTCTTTTTCACGCATCATCGCGAAACGCGGCGTAACGACTGTAGAGGCAAACCTTGTGCCCGCCTTGGGCACCCACAACGGGTGTCCCTATGTCCCCACACCTTCTTGACACACCCCTTCGTAAACTCGGCGGCACAATGCACTCGCGCATAGACGGCAATATGTGCCACCCCTAGTCCAACGGTCGTATGCCTGCGGTCCGCTTCTCAGGATCGTCAGACAGTTACTGTGTACATGGGGGGAACGTCGGTCGCCCTCTGAATTGGGGCTAGGAGGAGGCGGAGCGTCCGGATCACCAGCGTTTCTCTAAGAATACGGTAGAATGGGCGTCTCGCCCGTTTATCTTTGGGGATGACGGGCAAGATGAAAAAGTCTCAAAAGCCGGCAGTCCGTGATAATCGTGGCACCCCCCCTCACCCTGACCCTCTCCCCCGAAGCGGGGCAGAGGGGATTCTTACAGCTCCCTCTCCCTCTGGGAGAGGGTTGGAGTGAGGGTGCCTTTCCACGCATCGACGCCAAATCGTGCTACAATGTTTGGTGTGTCCCGAGTTTTGCGACAGTTTCAGATGCCCGTCCCACCAGCAAGATGCCCTCTCCCCTAAGCCCGGCGGGAATGGTTCGGGGTGGGATTTTTTCCCTGTTGCCAGCTCGTAAAGTGTGGTACCGAAGTAGGGGTGTCAACAGGAAGGCTTCCACCAACAAAACGGCCGCGTGAGGCATGCGGTTCAAGGCGCCGACTCGCTGAGGAGAGGCTCTTGGCTCCGCCTACTGCCGGCCCGGGACTCTAGACCATGACTAGCGCAATCCTCATGATATACGACCAGAATGCAGAGACTCCGGCCTTCGCGGCCCTCGGACAGGTGCTCCGTAGCCTCGGCCGCGGTTGGCGCGCGGCCATAATCCAGTTCAGCCGAGGAGCCGCCTCCTTGGGAGAAGTAGAATCCGTCGGCCTTGAAAGTGCGCTCGAGTGTCATGTCCTGAGCGAAGTCGCCAACGATGGAAATGAAGATGCGGGGATTGCCCTCGCCTGGGAACATGCGCGAAGTGTTATCCAGTCGGGAAGATTCCAGCTCGTGCTTCTGGACCAACTGACCGAGCCCCTCAATCGCGGTCTCCTCAAATTGGACCAGGTAGTCTCTGTTCTCAGCGCGAGACCACCCCACGTCCACGTGGTGATCACTGGGCACGGTTTTCCGGCATCGCTGCTCGAGGACGCCAACCTTGTCACCGAGGAGGTACACAGTATTCCACCGCACGGTAACACCCCGACTGCATCGGAAAACTGTTGATTTATGCCGGAATTCTCTGTAAACCGACTGCCTGACAAGAGAGCCCTGAGAACAGGGAGGTGTGTCGGTGCGTGGGACAAACATTCAGATTGCGCTTATGGCTGCGTTGGCGTTGACGCTTTTTCCTACCTCAGCCCTTTCGGATGGAGAGGTACTCGAGCTCGCATGCCCATCGTGTGGTTATCGTGAACATTTGGTCCAGGGGTTCACCGCGGACGAACAACGCCGCAACGTCCAGAGTATCATTGTGGTGTGTGAGCGCACCCGGGAAATACGCTCCATCAGGATACCGATCGACCCGGCGGCCCCGGTTCAGGGTGAGCCGCTGGTAGCCCGTCAGTATGGCACGGGCCGCTCGGAGCTCCTCGGACTTCGGCTTCCTCGTTTCCTCGTGCCAGGCAATACCTGCCCCCTCTTCCCCATAACAGCGTACTTGGAGCACAATGTCTGTCCGCTAGATGGCAGAGCCGGTATACGGTACGCGGTTGTTGGATACTTCTGACGTGCCGGCTCCGGCGTCTTTGGTGAAATTCGTGTCCGATTCCAGATCAGTCCTCCAACTGTCGAGAGACGCGGCAGGTGCTCACGCGCATGCAAGGAGGCGGAATCTTCGAGCCGCTGCGTGCATCTAATTCACCGATGAAAACGCAATGGCAGAGGTGCGTCATGACACGAGAAGACATATATAAGGAGATGGAAGGGATGTTCGGACTCGTACCGAGCTTCTTCAAAATGGTTCCCGATTCTACGTTGGAGTTAGAGTGGAGACTCATGAAGCGGGTCCAATTCGACGAAGGACCAATTCCCAATAAGTATCGAGAGCTTATTGGATTAGCTCTGTCCGCGGTCACAAAGTGCAAGTACTGCACCGTCTATCATACCGAAATGGCGAGGCTGCACGGTGCTACTGAGGAAGAGATCGAGGATGCCGTGCACTATGCCAAGTCCAGTGCGGGCTGGAGTACATACCTCAACGGAATGCAGGTGGACTACGACGAATTCAAGAAGGAGATCCTGGAGGCCTGCGAATACGCGAGAAGAGAGAAGGCTGCTTAGTGTGGGATCGCCGGGCCAGAGAGGCGCTGTGGATAGGAAAGCGTGCATCGCTCACGTCGTCCTGGCTGGCCTTTTGAAACAGTCTCGGAATTGCGGCAAATGTTAGGATCGTGGCACGCTTATCTTTTAACACTCTCACCCTAGCCCTTTTCTGAAGGAAGAGGGTGGGGTGAGGGCTCCATGGGCAGTATCCTCCCTCACTGTACGACTTTTTCTGCTGTTCCCCGAGTATTGAGACAGTTTCCTTCGCGTTGCCGGCCGCGTCTTCTGGCGTACAAGCTCACAAAGGAATATTTCCCGACTGCAGTCAGCGAGTGGTGGAAAAGCCCGCCCGACAAAGCAAACGCAAGAAGAAGTCCGACCCAAGAGGTCGACCCCTGGTGGAGGGGGAGCGTTACACCATTCATTGTGAGCGGCTGGAGGCTAACCCTGTGACTTGCTCGTGTTGTGAGAGCAGAGACGTAATTCTGACCGCCTGAAGGGGGTTGCATGTCCCCCATCTCCTTGGTGTCAATATCGATTTCAATCGATTATGATGTTGTGCTATGCTACCGCCTCTGACGAAGGCAGCGCAGTCGGCAGAGCCTCCAAGAATTGATCCTGGCTACGGTCCGGGAAAGAGGAATCACAGAGCCGCTATGCAGAAAGATCGAAATGCGCAGGGGAACACGGGCGGGTCCCCAGAAGTGGGGGAATTCCATGAAGGTCTTCGGCTTCTGGAAGACATGTCTCTCGGGACCCAGAGTCTGGACTTGAGCGGCATTCTTTGCGGAGATGTAGCGGAAACGGGCACATTCGATATCAGAGGCGTTCAAAAGACGGCCTTTAGTAGGCTGCTCGACGCCCTTCCCCTCCCCGCGTTGCTGCTGGAAAGGGAATATAGGATTGCGTTTTCGAACGAAGCATTTGCCCGCATGCACCCGGATTTGGCTCAGCTTCAGCACGCAGTGTTCACGCGGATTTGCGTACGCCAGCAAGACAAGCAGGATCTCGCGAAGAATCTGGCATATGTGAGCCGGGAGCGGAAGCCGCGAGTTATTGAGGCGCTTATCGGGAGCGATTCGACGCGAATCTGGGGTAGGATTCACATACGACCGGTCAAGGTGGGAGCGGACCGATTCATTTTTGTGGTTGTGGAGGATCTCACCGCGGAAAAACGGCAGGCCCTCCTGTCGAAAAAGTACACGAGGTCGCTGAAACAGGCTCACGATGAGGTCGAAGCTAGGGTCCGTGAGAGGACGTTCGAACTGGAGAAGGCAAACGAGGAGCTCAAGCGCGAGATCGCATCTCGAAAGAGCGCCCAGGAGCGACTCGATCTGGCAGCCAAAGTGATTGAAAGCAGCAACGAAGCCATCTTGATAACGGATGACCGGGGCAGCATTGTGGACGTGAACGAGGCTTTCACCCGGATAACCGGCTATTCCAAAGAAGACGTGGTGGGGAAGAACCCAAAGATCATGGGTTCCGGTCGGCACGACCGAGCATTTTGGCAAAGCTTCTGGCTCAGCCTCAAGGAAACCGGTCAATGGAGGGGCGAAGTCTGGGATCGGAGGAAGAATGGAGAATTGTACCCGAAGCTCCTTTCAGTGAGCGCTATAGGCGGGGAAAAGGGGGCGGTCACCCACTATGTGGGCATCTTTTCCGATATATCTAAGATCAAGCAGAGCGAAGAGCGTCTCGAGCAATTGGCTCATTATGATCCGCTCACGCGATTGCCTAATCGCCTGCTATTTCGGGACAGGTTGAAACGGGCCTTGGTTCGAGCCCGCCGTGCCAAGACGATGGTTGCGGTCATGTTCATAGATCTGGACGGCTTCAAAAACGTTAATGACACACTGGGTCATCCCAAGGGTGACGAGTTGCTTGTGGCTGTAGCGGAGCGGCTAATCCGATGCGTGAGACGTTCCGACACCGTTGCCCGACTGGGAGGTGACGAGTTCACGGTCGTGATGCCAGATGTTTCCCGGCCGCACCAGACGATTCCCATAGCTCAGCGAATCATCGAGGAGCTTTCCAAGCCGTTCGTGCTGGACGGCGATGAGATGTTTACGAGCGCGAGCATCGGAATAAGTCTCCATCCAAAGGATGGGGTGGATGCCGACAGCCTCCTTAAGCATGCGGACACAGCCATGTACCATGCAAAGATGCAGGGTAAGAACAATTTCCAGTTCTTTTCCCCGGAGATGAACGTGGAAATCACTCGCGTGGTAGACATGGAGCTGACCCTTCGGCGTGCCGTCGAGAGACAAGACCTCATGGTGTATTACCAACCGCTCGTCGACTGCCAAAATGGAACGATAGTCGGTGCGGAGGCTCTGTTGAGGCTGAAGGACCTGTCAGGTCACGTTCTTTCAGGCGGTCCGTATGTGACGGTCGCGGAAGAAAAGGGCCTCATCGTACCCATCGGGAATTGGGTTCTGCGGTCGGTTTGCCGCCAGAACAGCCGCTGGCGGAGGAACGGCCATTCCTTGAAGGTCGCGGTCAACGTCTCCATGCGACAGATGCGAGACCCGGACTTGGTTAAGACGGTTCTGGCCATCTTGGCGGAAACTGGGCTCGACGCTGAGTACCTCGAGCTGGAATTGACTGAAACTTCAATCATGGCCGATCCGGAAACGGTGATCGGCACTCTCCGGAAACTTCGCGGCACCGGGATAACGATATCCCTAGATGACTTCGGCACAGGGTACTCATCATTAAGCTATTTGCGGCAGTTCCCCCTCGACAAGCTGAAGATTGACAAGTCTTTTGTGAACGGCATCGATCGTAATCCCGCCAATAGAGCTCTCGTTCAGGCAATGGTGACGGTAGCCCACAGTTTGAGAATGAAAGTCGTCGCCGAGGGGGTAGAAACGGAAGAGCAACTGAAGATCCTGTGCGGATTGGGATGCGACGCCTGGCAGGGCGAGCATTTCAGTCCCGCTGTTCCAGCCGCGCAATTCGAGAGTCTGGTTCTTTCGCGGGCGTGACCGCGAGTCCTGCTCCGCAACCCCGGTGCATTTCGCCACACTCGGCGCTTGAAATAACCGCCCACATAGTGATAAACAACTTAGTCTGCGAAACACTTTGTGGCCTGTTAGGCCAGCGGAGCCGAATCGACTGTCCCGCCGGCATGGGGCCCCGGCAGGAAGATGGGGAAGCTGTCGCCTTGCGGCTTAAGTACTGCGAACGGAGGATGTCAATGAACTTGTCCAGGAGGGTAACCGAAACACCCCCGTACCTCTTTCATCTCATAGACGAGAAGCGCAAGGCTGTGCAAGAAAAGGGTATGGACGTCATTTCGCTGGCTGTAGGAGACCCCGATCGTCCTACTCCCGACTTTGTCCTCGATTTGATGAATCAGGAGATACGCGATCCCCGAAACCACGTATATCCAAGTTACAAAGGAGAGCTTGATTTCTGCCAGGCGGTTGCCGAATGGTTCAACGGGCGTTTCGGCGTTCGATTGAATCCTGCGACCGAGATTATGGCCACCCTCGGCGCAAAGGATGCGGTATCCCACCTGCCTTTCGTGTTCATAGACCCCGGTGGCTCCGGTCTTGTCACTGATCCGGGGTATCCGGTATACGAGGCGGCGATCGGGTTCACTGGGGGGACTGTTGTGCGAGTGCCGCTGCAGGAAGAGAACGGTTTCTTGCCGGACCTGGACGCGATCGACCCCCATGCAGCGGACAGTGCCTCGATAATGTTTGTGAATTATCCAAACAATCCTACCGCTGCAGTGGCGAACGAGGTCTTTTTCGACAAGCTCGTCCGGTTCGCCAAGAAGCACAACATTGTCATCCTGGCGGACAATGCTTATTCTGAAGTGTACTTTGCGGATGAAGATCGCCCCATTAGCATCATGAGTATTGAAGGGGCGCGGGAGACTGCGATCGAGATTCATTCTTTCTCGAAAACTTTCAACATGACCGGGTGGAGGATAGGCTTCGTCACTGGTGGAGAAAAGCTCATCCATGCCTTTCTCACCTTCAAGTCCAACATAGACTCCGGCGTGTTCATGGCAGTGCAGCGTACTGCGGCGAGGGCGTTGCTTCATCCGGAAGCGGAAAATTTTGCCCGCGAGAGAACGGTTCTCTTTAAGAGGAGGCGCGACCGCATAGCCAAGGTGCTTTCGGAGCTGGGACTCAAATTCCAATTACCGAGAGCGAGTTACTATTTCTGGGTACGCATACCTCCACCTTTCGCGTCTTCCGTGGAGTTCTGCGCGGACTTGCTGGAAAAGAAGGGTCTGGTGGTCACCCCTGGGATCGGCTACGGGCCCAGTGGCGAGAGTTTCTTCCGGGTTTCCATGACTGCTCCAGACGAGAGGATTGATGAAGGAATGGAGAGACTTCGGGCATTTATGAAGGAACGATGATGAAAGCAACCCTTATGCTGGCCGACGGTACGCTCTTCCGGGGACGCTCCATGGGCGCCACCGGTGAGAGAATTGGCGAAGTGGTGTTCAACACCGCTATTACGGGATACCAAGAAATCCTCACGGACCCGTCGTATCGGGGGCAGATCGTTACCATGACCTATCCTCATATCGGGAACACTGGAATCAACTTTGAGGATAACGAATCGGTGCGTCCTTTCCTTGCAGGGTTCGCTGTCAAAGAATACTGCGGCTATCCGAGCAACTGGCGCAAGAGCCAAGATTTGGAAGCCTTTCTCAAAAAACATGGCGTTATAGGAATCCAGGGGATTGACACACGCAGACTGACGAGGAACCTCAGAGAGACCGGCGCGAAAAAGGGAATTATTTCGACCGAAGAACATGACCCGGAAACGCTGCTTCGGAAGGTGAGGGAATATCCCGATATAGAGGGACTCGATCTGGTGGAAGAAGTAACCTGTTCAGATCCGTATGATTGGGAAGAAGGCACGTGGAGGTGGAACGCTCCCGCTTCCCGTCCTGCTCCTACCTTTCGTGTCGCCGCGTACGACTTCGGGATCAAGCACAATATTCTCCGGCTCCTCGTAGATTCGGGAGCAAAGGTCCGCGTGTTTCCCGCCACCACAAGCAGTGACGAGATACTTGCGTATAATCCCGACGGGATCTTTCTGTCAAACGGCCCGGGTGACCCGGAGGCAGTGCCCTATGCCGCGGAGAACATCAGAAACCTTATAGGGAAAAAACCGATTTTCGGCATCTGCCTCGGTCACCAGATACTGGGACTGGCCGTCGGGGGACGCACGTTTAAGCTTACCTTCGGTCACCACGGCGCCAATCATCCAGTGAGGAGATTGGACACCGGGCAAGTGGAGATCACTTCCCAGAACCACAATTTTGCGGTCGCTGCAGAGTCGGTGGAGTCGGAGTGCATCATCTCCCACATCAACCTGAACGACCAGACCGTGGAAGGGATGGTACACAGAAAGTATCCGCTGTTCTCGATCCAATATCATCCGGAAGCTGCACCCGGCCCCCACGATTCCCGATACCTTTTTGAAAAATTCAAGAGATTGATCGAGGAGTCGTAAATCCCAAGCAGTCGCCGCGGGAATCAGCGGCGACTCCGTCTCACGAAACCAGTCTCGTCGCAACACGTTGGACCGTCGCCTTCGTAATGATACCGGCGAGACTCCGGCGCTGCAGAACATCCCTGCCAGAGATTCAGTGCTGAGTAGAGGACACCACAAATCCGGTGCCGTATTCGTGGCAACTCGGTTGATCCGGTTGCACTGGGGCGTTCTATGCCGGTTGCCAAGAGCTCTTTCCGCTTCCCGTATGTCGAGAGCATCTATGGAAGGCTCGCAGACCGGTGGGACGGGCGTCTGAAAATGTCTCGGAATTGCGGCAAATGTTAAGATCGTGGCACGCTTCTTTTTTGCACCCTCACCCTGGCCCTCTCCCGAAGGGAGAGGGGACTTGCAACCGCCCGGAATTACAGAGCCCTCTCCCTCTGGGAGAGGGCGGGGTGAGGGCTCTATGGGCAGTATCCTCCCTCACCGTACCACTTTTTCTGCTGTTTCCCGAGTCTTGAGACAGTTTCGTCTCGCCGGTGCTCTTGTCCCGCCGGGGTGCGCATCAGTCAAGTCGGCCTCAGAGCGCCTTGCTGGCCCACCGGTAAATGCGCTCAGCAGCTTTGAAGTGCTTCTCTGTATTTAGGACCACCACCATGTGCTCTTTGTCGTCGTCTCGGAAAAGAGCAACGATGCATTTTCCGGCCAGATTGGTGAAGCCGGTCTTCGCACCGGCAACGGGAAGGTTTCGCGAGAGGAGCTTGTCGTTGGTCGCGAGGGGATATGACCGCGGCACGCTGTTGCGCGTCTGCATTGTGTAGGTCTTCATGGTCGCAATCTCGCGAATCAGAGGGTACCGGAAAGCGTGCCGCGCTATAAGGGCCACGTCCTGCGCCGAAGCCTGGTTGTACTTTCGTGTCGTGAGACCTCTGTTACCTTTCCGTCCGATAGTCAGCTCCTCATCGAGACCGCTCGGCGTGTAGAGTACTGCGGTCCGAGCCCCGATCTTGCTCGCCTTGCGATTCATGGCAGCCAGGAAGCCTTCTCTGCCACCTCTGGGATACGCCCGCGCAAGAGCTTCCGCACAGTCGTTGCCCGATTCTATGAGCATGCCATGAAGGAGGTCCCGAACAGTGAGCAGGTCACCAGGCCTTATTCCCACTCGGTGGCGAGGAACCTCACGTATATCAGCGGGGACCGTGACGATCTTGTCCAGTTTCATTTCGTCGAGAGCGGTCATAGCCGTAAGGAGCTTTGTTATGCTCGCAATCGGTAGCGGCTCGGAGCTGTTTTCGGAAAGTACCACCTTATTGGAGGAACAGTCGACGCAGTAAACGGCCTTGGCTTTGACCAGAGGAAATTTCGGCTTTGGCTTTGCGCTTGCCGCAACAGCTTTCGGGGACAGGGTGCGAGCCGCAGCAGTGACTCGTTCCCGAGCCAGCGTAGCATTCACAGGTTTCCGCGGCAAAGAGGTACTCTGTGTGAAGGAGGAGACCCGCACTCCCTGACCGTCGGGAGACATGCCTACAACTGGCGGAAGAGAGGGGCGAGAAGTCGTGCGCGTGTTTCCGGAGGGTATGTTGGCCTGCTTCGCGGCCTGAGTGGCAGGAACAGCCCTCGCCTCAGGCACGACCACTACGGCCTTCCCCTGGGAAACCTGTATTACGAGATCGGTTACAGATATGCCTGTCTGGACGGGCTCAAGGGCAAAGCAGGCCCCGCTGGAGACGAGCAAGATCCCGAGAAAGAGCACAACGCCGCGAACGAACATCGCTCCACTCCTTCGATCGACGCTGCGAGAGTTTTTTGTTCTATATCTCAATGATCCAGGGGCCCTACCCTAATAACCTGGATCGCAGGTTAATCTCCAAATCAACATAGCAAAAATATCTGCTAAAGTCACCCCAGTCAAGCACAATATTTTCGGAATCGCAATCTTTGTGGGTGAGCGGATCTCTCGCCCAGGCTGTCTTTGCGAGGGCGAGAATCCGAAATCACCCTCATTTGCACTCCTTGCAGCTCTTGACCACTTTGCCACCGTCCTTCTCACACTCGCTTTTTGTGTGCAACTTATCGCAATCGTTCTTGCCGTGACAGCAGTAAACCCTGGGCTCTTTACTCCCGCTCTTACCTGCTGAGCTTTCATGAGCACAGGCCATACTCCATGTCGCAAAGGTCAAGCCGATGCAACCGATCAAAATGGCAAATGTTTTCATGGGACCTCCGTAAGTTTTTCGGAATGGGCAGCCCGCATCGCCGCGAGCGGGACGCCGGGATTTCTTGCCATGCTTGTCGAGCGGAACCACAGGATGAATCCTGAGGCCACTCAAGGTGCGCTCCTTCAGAGAGCAAGTCTCCCAAATGAGCCGTGACCAGATACGTAACCCCATCAAGGAAAATGTGTAATTATCTCCATCGCGACACTCATCGCCAACGAGGCGGTCGATCCACGAGGTGGACCGGATCAAAGACTTGCGCAGTAGAGATTCCTGCATTGTGGAGTCTCCTCCTAATGGGCCGCTGGTTGATTGGAGTCCTTTTCGAGCAACAGGTAGAGCGCAGGGAGTACCACCAGCGTGAGCACCGTGCTCGAAATGAGTCCCCCGATAACCACTGTCGCCAGCGGCCTTTGAACTTCCGCGCCTGTTCCGCTGGCCAGAGCCATCGGGACGAAGCCCAGCGATGCAACGAGGGCTGTCATGAGCACGGGACGCAAGCGGGTAAGCGCACCGTGGAGCACGGCGTCCTCCACGGTCATCCCGTCGGCGCGCAATTTATTGATAAAGGTGATCATGACAAGACCGTTCAGGACGGCCACACCAGACAGTGCGACGAAACCGACGGCCGCGGATATCGAGATGGGAATGTCGCGAATCCAGAGCGCAGCCAGTCCTCCAGTCAGGGCCAAAGGAACGCCGGTGAACACCATGAGCGCGAATCGCATCGATCCGAAGGCAGCAAACAGGAGGGCGAGGATGAGAAATAGGGCGAGAGGGACCACGACTTGAAGCCTCTTGGCAGCCGAGAGCAGTTGTTCGAATTCTCCTCCCCAGGAAATCCAATGTCCCGCGGGAATCCGCATGCCTCCCACGACCCTTTGGGCTTCCTCTACGAAAGACCCGAGGTCCCGATCTCTAACGTTGGCGGTCACTACCACCCGTCGTTTGCCGTCTTCCCGGCTGATCTGGTTGGGGCCGCTTAGCGTGACCAGATCTGCGACCGATCCGAGCGTGACGAAGAACTGCTGCTTGCGCTCTGCGTTCAGGGTAGTCCTCGTGAGTACGGCTGAATCGGTGCTTTCTTGCCTGGGAAGAGGAATGGGGAGTCGTTTGATTGCAGTGATGTCTTCCCGCAAATCTTCCGGCAAGCGAACTACTATGTCGAACCGTCGATCTCCTTCGAATACCTGCCCTGCTGGTTTCCCTCCCACAGCGATTTCCACGGTATCCTGCACGTCGGACACGTTCAGACCGTATCGGACCATCGCGTCTCGATTCAGTAAGACGGTCAGGATAGGCAGACCGCTTACTTGCTCCACTTTGACATGAGAGGCTCCCGGGATTCTTCTCACGGCTTCGGCAATGTTCTCAGCAATGCTCAGCATCGAGTCCATGTCATCCCCGAAAACCTTTATCGCAACGTCGCTGAGCACCCCAGCGAGCAGGTGATTGAAGCGCATGCGGATAGGTTGGCTCAGCTCGAAGTTGTTTCCCGGAATCTTGGCAATCTCGGCATCCATCATCTTGACCAGGTCGGCTTTGGGCAGATGCGGATCAGGCCAGAGATGACGGGGCTTGAGCACGATTATGTGGTCGCTGATGCTCGGCGGATGGGGTTCAGTGGCCACTTCCGAGGTTCCTGTCCTGCCGAAGACCGACTCGATCTGGGGAAAGCGTTCGAGAAGAGCTGTCTCAATGTGCTGTTGAAGCTCCGTGGCCTGGGTCAGCCCTGTTTCGGGGATGCGCATCGTGTGAATCGCAACGTCTCCCTCGTCTAGGCTAGGAACGAACTCGTGACCCATCTTCGTTGCAGCCAACACGCTCAAGACTACGGAGACAAGAGCGGAAGTCACGATGAGCAGGCGATGCCGGAGAGCGGCCTGCACCACGGGGAGATACGCGCGCTTGGCCCCTCGAGAGATGAGATTCTCAGCGTGTACTGAGCCGCTTCTCAAGAATATGGCCACTGCCGCCGGAACGAAGGTGAACGAGAGGATCAGCGCCCCCGTCAGCGCAAGCAGGACGGTTAGCGACATGGGGGTGAACATCTTGCCCTCCACTCCGGTAAGGGTAAGAATGGGCAAGTATACGATCATGATGATGAGCTCACCGAAAAGCGTAGGCTTTCTCACCTCGTGAGAGGCCTCGGTAATAATCGCTGTCCGTTCCTGAGCAGTAGGCGGTCGCCCCAGAGCTGCTCGGGCCTCTGCCAGCTTCCGAGAGCAGTTCTCGACAATGACTACCGCTCCGTCCACGATTATTCCAAAGTCGATGGCGCCCAGACTCATGAGATTTGCGCTCATTTTGTTTGTAACCATCCCTGTTGCCGTGAACAGCATGGAAAGGGGAATGACGAGAGCGGTTATGAAAGCAGCTCTCATGTTGCCGAGAAAGAGGAAGAGGATAACAATCACAAGCACCGCTCCTTCAGTAAGGCTCGTGCGGACGGTAGCGATTGTCCTGTCCACAAGGGTCGTTCGATTGTACACGACCTTTGCTGCCACTCCTTCCGGGAGATTCTTGTTGATCTCATCTAGCTTCTTGGCGACTCGCTGTGCAACGACGCGGCTGTTTTCGCCCATGAGCATGAATACGGTACCCAAAACCGTCTCCGTGCCGTTCTTCGTTGCAGATCCGGTCCTCAATTCCTTCCCTATCTCTACCCTCGCCACGTCGCCGATGAGAACAGGAATGCCGTGAACGTTCTTCACAATAACATTTCTGATATCCTCGACACCGGCCACCTGCCCAGGAGCCCGTACGAGGTATTGGCCTCCACTCCGTTCTATATACCCAGCACCCACATTGGCGTTGTTAGCCTGGAGCGCCTCGATAACATCCCCGAACGTAAGACCTAGCGCGATGAGCTTGTGAGGATCCGGGGTGACGTGAAATTGCTTCTCAAAGCCGCCGATGGTGTTAACCTCGGTCACGCCGGGAGTGTTCCGTAACTGAGGGCGGATGATCCAGTCCTGAATCGTACGGAGATCGGTAAGACTGTACGGCGTCCCATCGGGTTTCTTGGCGCCCGGCTCTGCTTCGACAGTCCACATGAAGATCTCACCAAGACCTGTTGAAATGGGCCCCATGATGGGATCGACGCCGGCAGGGAGTTTGCCCTTAGCTTCTTGAATGCGCTCGCTGACCAGTCTTCGAGCAAAGTAGATGTCCGTACCATCCTCGAAAATCACGGTCACAAGACCGATACCGTATTGCGAGAGAGACCGCGTCTGCACAAGACTCGGGAGCCCCGCCATGGCGGTCTCGAGAGGATACGTAATGCGCTGCTCGATCTCCAGCGCAGCAAGCCCGGGAGCTTGGGCACTGATTTGAACCTGGACGTTTGTGATGTCCGGCACCGCGTCGATATTGATACGACCGAGGTTGTACGCGCCAATCGCTGCCATGAAGACGGTCAGCGCAATCATCGTCCAGCGTTGCTGAATGGAGAAATTGAGTATCTTTTCGATCATGGTCTCTTCCCAGCGAGAACCTTTCGAGCCGTCTGGAAGAACGCCTCTAGTGTTGGTGAGAGATCCCTTGCTTTCCCAGCTCTGCTTTCAAGAGAAAGCTGTTCGAGCAAACATAGGATTCTCCGGGGGCAAGGCCCTTGACCACCTCAACGTGCCGTCCATCTGTCCGGCCGGTGCGAATGGGACGCGGCTCGAATTCGTCGCCGAAGTTAACAAACACCACGGGTTGATCCTTATGTGTCTGTAGCGCATCTTTCTTCACGGCCACAGGAACCGTGATTTCTCCATCCGTCAGCGCCACCTGCACAAAGAGTCCGGGTTTCCAGGTCCCGTCCGGATTAGGGATAACGATTCTCGCCTTGGCCGTACGGCTGTCCTCCCCGACGACAGGCCCTACATAGGAGACTTCCCCTGATTCGCGCAGCCCCGCAAGGTCAGAGCTCACCGTGGCCTTTTGACCAACGCGAACTCGCTTGAGGTCTGCCGCGTATACCGTGACTTCCACCCACACATCTGAGAGATCGGCGATCATATAGATTTCCGCGTCTTCCTTCACCCATTCTCCTGGGGCAAGGTGTTTCTGGACTACCACGCCGTCGGACGCTGCCCGGATCTCATATCTCGTCAGCTCGCTCATGGGTTGAGATGGCAAAGACGCTATTTCCTCTTCCGTCGCTCCCATGGCCATGAGCTTGCGGGCTGAAGAGCTAAGCTCAATCTTCTCCTCGAGGAAGGCCTTCTGCGCGGTGAGGAATTCCTTCTCCGCGATCGTCTGCTTTTCCCAGAGGCGCTCGGCCCGCTCGAAGTTGTAGCGTGCCAGCTTCTCCCGTTCAAAGGCCACGAGGTACTTGCTTCGAGCTTCTGCAAGCTCCCGACTGTCAATGACCGCTATTGTCTCGCCCTTCTTAACCGGATGACCCAATTCCTTGCACGCATCGAGAACGACCCCGGCCACCCGCGGAACGATGTGATAGACCTTGTCGGCATTGAACGCCACTTCCCCAGGGAGCCTCAGAAGAGAGGCAATGGTCCTGGGACCAGCTTCGTCTGTCTCTATCCCCATCTTGGACCTGATGGTTGGAGAAAACTCGAGCCGTTCCTGTATTTGCCAGTACTCCCACTCGACGGATTCTCCTTTGTGATGGGCGGTCACTTTGACTTCAAACGAGTGAGGGTGCTCGACCTCTTCACTACTGAATAGGAATTCCTTGTCCGGCACCAGGTGAAACTCCGACACTCGTTCTCCGAGGCGAGTAATCTCGACCGCTACGGTGATATCCCGTGGATCGATCGGCTTGCCCTTCTCAGAGCAGTAGGCACGAAAGTGCGGTGCCGAGCCGTTTTCATGAATTGCCAGCTCAACAGTCAGATCTCCTTCCGTGAGGATCTTGCCACCGTGGGGACCACTGCCGCATGAATGTCCCGCGTGGCTGTGCCCTTCGTGCTCGTGGCTCCCGTGATCGTGTCCGTCGACAGAGGCCGACGGCCTTCTCTCCGACAGCACGATGGTGGCAGCAGCGAATAACCCAACTAGGACGACGAAACAAATTCCGAAGATCTCCCTGCGCTTCATGACGTATGCTTCTCCAAGATCGTAGTCATTGGCCGCGACAGCCGACGGATTCGGCAAGGTTTCTCGCACGCCGCGCCGCTGACATGAGACGCGTTTCCGTTTGTGAGGGCCCGAAAGAGCTGTCCCAGTTAAGAGCTGCCCCGTGGCACACGCCACTGATGGGTCAGCTCACAACACTATCAACGGGACCTCTTTTGGAAATTGTGGGGGTGCTTCCGCGTATTGCTTACACGAGTAATCGCACTGAGAGGATAGGTCCGAGAGACAGGGGTGGGAGAGACAAATCGGGAACGGAGAAAAGAGAGATCGTACTTTCGGGGTCAAGCAGCCGATCGTGGCTACGACCGTGCGGCAGCATGCCGGCGAGGACGTCTCGATCTCGAGCCCCCGCACCGGTGATCATGGGGGGAACTGCAGGACATTCGTCCGAATGTCCTTCAACGCAGCAGCACCGGTCCACGTGCCAGTCTCGGCAACCCGTCTGGAGCAGTGAGTGCATGATTGCATGAGCGGCATGCAGCAAGGAGTGAAGATACTTGTTGCATCCCGGTTGCTGCCTATCCGACACATGGTGATTGTGAGCCAAGGGGAACAACGCGGGTCCACACAGGACCAGACAGGTAAATATCGCTATGTACTTGGCCGACAATGTCCTCACTAGCGCCCTCAATGCCACGCTGTCGTCGCCTTTCGGCTTGCCTGAGCCTAGTGCACCCTGCCTTTGTTGTCAAGAGCCAAGCCGAATCGTGAGCCTCAGGGCCACGCCATTTCCGGGAACGGCTTGCTGCCATTTCGCGACCACGTGAACGGGATCGCGCCAAGATCGCGAGACATCTCCATAGAATCAGATCTTCGTGCGCGATATTTGTATTTCAACAGCATTAAATTCTTGACTCAGCGCGGACTCAGTGATAGGAGCCCTTCCCTAGGGGCCGAACTCCCCATCGTTTGTGATCGCTTAGAGCGCGCGGACGATCTCTTTGGTTGCTTGCATGTGCCGGTTGATCGAATTCCCCCACCTCACATCTGGACACAAGGCTGCACGCTTTCGAATGTAATGAACTTTCTATGGGCGAGAAAAGGAGTTCGACATGAATCAAAGTGCGTTCCGTGCCTCAGCCGGGGCTTCTGTCGAGAACTACGACTTCAATGAGAATTATCGATATCTAAAGAGGCTCCTTCAGGATCTCAGGCAGGAAAACGGTCCGTCCGTGAGACAAGAACTGTTTGGCGAGGAACAACGAGAACGACCTCTTACGAAGAAGGAAATGAAACAGATGTTTCGTTTCCTGCGCAAGATCGAGAATCATTACGAAGAATGCTGTACTCCCCCTATTCCCGAAGAATTAGAGCATTCAATCAGGGCAAAAGCATCATCCAATTGGCTCCCCTGGGAATCGGAAGCAATCGAAAAAGTTGATGCGTGGAGGGCGGCGCTCCAAGACAGGAGACGCAAAGCAAGAGACTTGTTTCAAACTGCCCTGGAAAAGATTAGGCGAGGAGAAAAGCTCCCCTGAGGCGAACACATTGGCGCCAGCCGGACGCCGGCGCAAACATTTGCACTTTTCGAACTATCCCACAATTCATTCCGCGCATGCCCCCTCCGAATTCTCCTGGAGTCTGGCATGCACGGAATATCATCGCTCGCGACCACCTCTCCCTGGGAATGAGTCCTGACAACCAAATTCCGCCCCCCGATTGAAGCCTCGGGTCACACTCATTTGATTTCTCGTCTGGCATGAATTATATGTTAATGAATCGGATCGCTCGGAGGAACGATGGACCAATTCAGACCAAGAAACGACGATCATCCCGTGAGAGAAATTCAGAAGGGCGTCGAAGACCTGAAAGCTCTCTTTGAGGGCTTTTTTAGGGGACGAGGCCTCTGGATTGTCATACTGATAGTCATCATCCTGTACCTGTTATCAGGATTCTACATCGTCCAGCCGGGCGAAAGAGGGGTGGTGCTTCTCTTCGGCAAGCTGAATGCAATAACGGAACCCGGCTTGAGATATCGGCTTCCTAGGCCGTTCATGGACGCGATTACGGTGGATGTGGCAAATGTTCGCAGGGCTGAGATTGGATTCCGCTCCGACGGCGCGCGCACTCGCAATGTTCCCCAGGAAGCTCTTATGTTGACAGGAGACGAGAACATTGTGGACGTGCAACTTATCGTTCAGTACGTGGTCAACGACCCCGTGAAATTTCTCTTTGGATCGGACAATCCGGAATCCGCTCTCAAGGCTTCGGCAGAAGTTGCCTTGCGAGGGGTGGTTGGGGAAAACACCATCGATTTCACCATGACCAGTGGACGGATGGAAGTTCAGAAGAAGGTGGAGATCTATTTGCAGAAGCTTCTGGATACCTATAACACCGGTATTCTTGTCGTGCAGGCCCGTCTGTTGGCGGTGGACCCTCCTGCCCAGGTTCAGGAGGCGTTTCATGACGTCGTGCGCGCGTGGGAGGACCGGGAACGGTTGATAAAAGAAGCGGACGGTTACCGGGAGGACGTTATACCGAAAGCCCGAGGTATGGCCCAACAGGAAATCAGGGAAGCCGAAGCCTACAAGGCCCAGCGTGTCATTCGCGCACGGGGTGACGCCGCACGATTCGATGTACTGCGCCAGGAGTATGAGAAGGCTCCGGAAGTCACCCGAACGCGCCTATATCTCGAGAGCGTGGAACGATTCTTGCCCAACACTCGAAAGTTCATCATGGAAGGGGGCGATTCTCGGGTTCTTCCGCTCCTTCCTCTGACGAATCTCGGTGATGGACCGAAGCAGCAATCGTCTTCCGAGGAGTCCCCTTCCTCTCAGATGAAAGGAAAGCAATGAGCCCGATGGTAAAGATAGGAATCGTCATCGTTGTGTTGTTGGTGTTACTGGGCCAACCCGCATTCGTCATCAACGAGGCTGAGCAGGGCCTCATCCTCCAATTCGGCAAGCCTATTCGAATCATCCAAGAGCCAGGCATATACTTGAAATACCCTTTCATTCAGGACCTCATTGTGTTCGACAAGCGAATTTTGGTTGCGGACGCGCGGCCAGCGGAGTATATAACGCTTGACAAGAAGCGCCTGACTGTGGACACAGTATCGCGCTGGAAGATATCCCAGCCGCTTGAGTTTTATCAGACGGTCAGGGATTATCGTGGAGCGGTCAGCAGGCTCAATGACACGATATTCGCCCGATTGAGGGAGGCCATAGCTAATCATACGTTCATCTCGTTCATCCGCGAAGAGCGCGAGAACATCATGAACAGAGTAGCAGAAGAAACGGCGATTCCAGCCAAGCAGTTCGGCATAACGTTGGTGGATGTACGCATCAAACGAGTGGATCTCCCGGAGGAAGTCCAGAACAGTGTGTTTGCCCGAATGCGGGCAGAGCGCGAGCGTATAGCGAAACGGTACAGGGCTGAAGGCGAAGAGAAAGGCAGGGAAATCAGAGCCAACGCGAACAAGGAAAAGGAAATCATTCTCGCGGAGGCCTATCGCAAGGCCGAGGTTCTGAAGGGCGACGGAGACGCGGAGGCAACAACCATCTACGCGGAAGCGTACGGGAAGAACCGGGAATTCTTCTCTTTCTTGCGCCATATGGACGTGTATCAGAAAATTTTCGGTGAAGACACCACGGTGCTCCTTCGTCCGAATTCACCTCTCATGGAATACCTGGACACTCCGTTTGTGGGGGAGACATCTGTTCGAAAGGTCTTACGATAATCGGACCTGATGAGGGGACCCATTTCAACCTGGTTGGCCGGCGGAAGGAACAACACTCGAAGATCCCAACCAGGCCGTAACCAAACCGGCAAGACGAGCCTTTGTCGAAGTACGATGTTGAGGCTTAAGTCGGTGTCGAGAAAATCGGAGAGGATGGAGCCATGAAGGCGTTGCTGGTAAATCCGGCCATACCGGACACTTTTTGGAGTTTCAAGCACGTCCTGAAATTCATCAGGAAGAGAGCTGCGCATGTGCCTCTGGGATTGATCACGGTTGGCGCCATGCTGCCCAAGGACTGGGAGATCAAGCTGGTTGACCTGAACGTTGAGTCCCTGAGGGACGAAGCCCTCCGATGGGCTGACATGGTCATGCTTGGGGCGATGGTAGTCCAGAAAGAATCCGCCCTCCAGATAGCCGAGCGGGCCAAAGCCATGGGAAAAACCGTGGTCGCTGGAGGCCCCTATTTTACATCGACTGAAGATACTTTCGAGAATGTGGATCACCTCGTGCTCAACGAGGCCGAAATCACATTGCCGCGCTTCCTGGAGGATTTGGCAAAAGGCCAGCCAAAGCGGGTCTACTCATCCTCAGAAAAACCTGACCTCTGCATGACCCCTCTGCCTCGATGGGATCTGCTCCACCTCAACTACTATGCCTCTCTATCTGTCCAGTACTCCAGAGGTTGCCCATTTGATTGCGAATTCTGCGACATCGTCAACCTCAACGGTCGTAAGCCTCGAGTCAAGGCAAACGAGCAGATGATTCGGGA
This sequence comes from Thermodesulfobacteriota bacterium, assembly GCA_040753915.1. Taxonomy (GTDB): domain Bacteria; phylum Desulfobacterota; class Desulfomonilia; order Desulfomonilales; family Desulfomonilaceae; genus JBFMDN01. The sequence goes on from JBFMDN010000004.1 coordinate 146,445, forward strand.
GTTCGATGTTCTCTACGACTTAGGGTGGAGGGGCCGTCTGTTCATCGTTGATGACAATTTTATCGGAAACCGGGTCAAGGTCAAATCCCTGTTGCGTGCACTCATACCGTGGCAGGAAAAACGTGGGTATCCATTTTGCCTGTACACCGAGGCGTCGGTGAACCTCGCTCAAGACCAGGAGCTCATGACTCTCATGACCTCCGCCGGATTCGATTCGGTTTTTCTCGGCCTGGAAACTCCCGAGGAAGAATGCCTGGCAGAATGTGGCAAACATCAGAATCGGTCCATGGACCTGCTCGAAGCCGTGAAAACCATTCAGCGCAATGGCATGGAGGTGATGGGGGGATTTATTATTGGATTCGACAATGATCCTCCTAACATATTTGAACGTCAGATCAAGTTCATCCAGAGCGGCGGAGTAGTCAAGGCTATGATCGGCCTGCTGCAGGCGATCCCGGGAACGAGGCTATACAAACGCCTTCAAGAGGAGGGACGTCTCGTCCTCGAGTGCACGGGCGACAACTGCGACGGTACTCTCAATTTCATACCCAAGATGGACTTGCAGACAGTGCGGGACGGATACCAGGCTGTCCTGAACTACCTCTATTCACCGAAGCAATACTATATCCGTGTGCGGGAATTCCTTAAGGACTACAAGCCAGTCCGCCGCAGGCGCTTGGATCGAGCCGAAATCATGGCCTTCTTCCGATCCATCTGGTATTTGGGCCTCCTCGACAAGGGAAAGAACAAGCTCTACTACTGGAAGCTCATTGTTACTGCGTTTCTTTTTCACCGAGAGGCTTTCGGCGAAGCAGTATCAAGCGCTATTTTCGGGTATCATTTCAGGAAGCTTCTAAGGGACCGGTCGTCGTCGGCTGACGAATATCGGAATCTGGTGGCGACTCGAACACAACCCTAGTTCACACTTTCAGGCAAGTACGGTTGAGTGATTACCTCTGCTCTGTTCACGGGCGGGCGGGTTTGAACCCCGCCCCTACATCCACTGCTTCGGTGCTTCTGCCGCGAAGACCAACGCCACACCCCACGGTAGGGTCACCCATTAAAAGGCCCTCTGTCAAGGAAAAAACCTCCCCGTTGCCAAGAAACTGAGCGTTTCTTGGCTGAGGTACGGCCGGGATGCGTACAGCGCCGCCAATGCCTGCTCTTGACCGCTGCC
>JBFMDN010000005.1:0-145739 GCA_040753915.1 Thermodesulfobacteriota bacterium
CGTCATCATGGGAAGACCTTCCCCTCCAACCCCTCACACGGGAAATCTCTCTGAGCAAAGGCTGATCCTGGCCCATGGGAATATCGTTTCCCAATCGAAGGCCGCAGAGCCCGGGCCGGACCTCGACTTGCGGTACGTGGATTGGGATAGTAGGAAGGCTGGCGCTTCTGGCATAAACGGCGACGCGGACAACGGAAAGAAAATACAGGCCGCCGACGAGAACGGCAACGGGAAAGACGACGAGGACGACGAGGAGGGCGGCGACGAGGAAGAGGACAAGGAAGAAGAGGAATCGGGGGGCTGGGACAGACTTTGGGATGCCCCTAAACTGGGATAATTGCGGCTCCAGTTTGAGTGCCGGCCTTGGTCTCACGACCACAGGCCGGCTCCGCTCGCCCCCCCAATCGATCTTCTGTCAGTGATTGTGATCGTGAGATTCGGTCTCGTGTCCAGGATGCGCGTGATCGTGGGGGCCATGATCCCCCATGTGATCGTGGGTATGTGCTAGTGTGTCCCCGGCATGCTCATGTTCGTGCTTATGCTCGTGCATGTGCTCGTGCCCGTGAACGTGGGTATGTTCGTGGGAATGCTCCTGCCCTCCGTGGGTATGCACATGAGTATGCTTGTGGGCATGCTCGTGTGCATGCACATGTGTGTGTTCGTGATCGCCGTGCATTGATAGGCCTCCTTGGCTGGTCCGGTGGTTCCGTGCGTTCAAGATAACCTCTACATCTAACCTACGGCGCGGAATACATAGTGTCAAGGTATTGGTATCTTTGATTTATGTGTCGCATGAATCGTGCACGATTCGATCGCGCGTTTATGTAATATGCCATGAACGCATTGGCCGTATGCTTGAATGCCATTTCTCGACACTCGAGCGCGCATGGAACCCCGGAACCTCGCGGCGGTGACCTGAATCAGGAACGCGACATTGACTCCTAAGCCGAGATGGAGGAACAGTGATTCTCAAGCCTTTTCTCAGGGAAAGCATCATGCCCCTGCCCGTGACGTTCATTTCGACAGTCAGCGTCGAGGGAGTCCGCAACATTGCACCGTGGTCGTGCATCATGCCCGTGCTGAGACCCCTTGATCTCATTTGCGCAGCGTCAGCTTACAGAAGGGATACCTTGAAGAATATACGCGACACCGGGGAATTCGTGGTGAACCTGGCAGGAGTGGATCTCGCAGACAAGGTAATTCCTACAGCGCGGAACGTTCCGCCGGAGGTGGACGAGTTCGAGCTTGCCGGAATCGACGAGAAGCCATCAGAGCTCATTAAGGCCCCTGGGATGGCCGGCTGTTACGCGTGGATGGAGTGCAGGCTCCACAAGCTATTCGACGAAGAGAAATACGCGCTCATAGTGGGACAGGTTGTCCGGCTCGAGGTTTCCGATGATGTTCTTGCCCCTGATGGATCGCTCGACATCGGTAAAGCCAAACCCCTCATGATGACAGGCTTTCAGAAAGGAATGAACTTTTGTACGCCCCACGGCATCGATCGCTTCGAACCTTTCTCAGCCATGTTTGCAAATGGCAAGGATCCCCTCTCCGAAAAGTACGAAGAGTAAGACGGGAACGCCTGCGAAAATAGGGGACGGCCTCTGGTAGAAACCGTGATCGTTGAGGCGACTAGCCTGTGCGCGAGTAGAGATCGGGAGCCAAGTCTGCTCGAGAGGGGATCTCGAAGCGTGCTTTCATAGCTTCCACACGATCCAAGGTAAACTCATCCGCGTTTCTAAGCTTTGGATCGAGGGTTTCACTGCTGCGGAATGGTTGTACAATGAACCTCTTCACCCGCCCGAGTGCTTCCCTGATGCGCTCCAACTCCGGCTCCTCAACCAAACCTGGGACGACCGTAGTGCGAAAGACCACCTCCAGCCCGGAGTCCTTCAGGATGTGTATGCTCCGCCTGATGACAGCGGGATTCACGGGGACTCCGGCGACCAGAGTGTAGCTCACGGGATCGAGGGGCGCCTTTACATCCATAAAGACCGCGTCCACAAGACGAGAGCGCGCCAACCTCGCTATCGCGCTCGGGTCGGACCCGTTGGTATCCAGTTTTACCCGAAGCCCGGTCTCTTTGAGGCGAGCCAGGAGCAGAGGCAGGCTCCTTTGAAGAGTGGGCTCTCCGCCGGTCACGGTGACCCCGTCGATCCACTGACTCCGTTGCCGAACATAGGCAAGGATTTCGTCGAGCGGGTAATCGTCCAGGGAATCGGGATGCAAGACGAGCTGCGCGTTGTGGCATGCTCGACATCGGAACCCGCACCCTCCAAGGAAGATGACTGACGAAATCTTCCCAGGCCAATCCACGAGCGATGTTGAAATGAAGCCCTTGATATTGAAGTTCACGGTTCGGTCCGTCTTGAGGTCGGGTTTGAGAGGAGAAAGCATCACGTGGTGCTGCCTCCTCTCTGGAGCTGTCAGCAGCAGTTCTCGGTAAGGTACTTTCTGATGTGAGCAGCGCCGGTAATGATGCCGTTCTCCTCCGAAACCAGAATCGGAAGGTTTTTTTCGGACAGGGTGACGCACTCGAAGTACGCCAGCATGGCAAGTGCTTCCGGGTCATCCTCGTCAAGTTGCATGACACGCACGTCCTTGATGTGATCCAGATCGATTTTCTTCTTGATCCAATCACACTTCCCGCAACCCTGCTTTGTGAAAAGATAGGTCACGACATTCCTCCTGTCATTGAAATCAAACCAAAATCCATTCCTAAACGGCATTAAGACCTTAAAAATTCCCACTATGACGCCTTCGGTCTTGGACAACGATCGGAGAGGTGCACACGCTTAGCCTTGCATTCTCGCCCGTCGCCGCACCTGTTGGTGCGAACAGCCTCATCCTCTTACCAACGCTGGTTTCGGTACCTGTCCTTGAGCTCACCGCGCTTGCCTTTGTTCCAACTGGAGAGCTTTGTGAAATATCCCGTTATGCGGGTGATTTGCTCTACCATGTGGGATCCGCAATACAGGCACAGCTCGTGGAGCCCCCTCGCTGTCCTGCCACAATCCACGCAGGTCGTGAGCTCCGGAGAAAACGCCACTTGATCGTTCTGCGTCATCCGGAAGGTTTTCACCACAAAATTGGCGATTGACTCCGCACTCGGTCGGCTCTCCCCGAGCCAGACATGTGTCAATGACCCGGCCTCGATAAGCGGATGGAACAGCCCCTCTTTCTTCACCCGATCGATGGGGTCCATGGATGCGCCCACGTTAAAGAGAGTAGAGTTCGTGTAGTATATCTCGTCTCTACTCAGGTTCCCCTTGACAACGCCCTGGGCCTCGGGAAAGTGCCGCATGTCCAGCTTGGCAAAGCGATGCGCAGTGCTTTCGGCGGGGGTCTGTTCCAGCACGAATCGCATGTTGTACTTCTTCCCCAATCGTCTGGCAACCAGATTCATGTGAGCAATGATCCGCAACCCCAACTTAAGAGCGTCCTCGCTCTCGTGAAGCTCCTCTCCCGTGTGATATTGAACCATTTCATTGAGCCCAAGCATGCCGATCAGGTAGGTCACGCGGTGCATCCTCAGGTATGGCTCGTCATCCCTATCCATAGTAAGCAGAGCAAGAGGTCCGGTTTCCCCCAGGGCCAAGAGGCGCTCGATAAAGGTCTTTTTCTGGAGATGCGCTTCCGCTGCCAAGGAAATTCTATCTGTCAGGAGGGTAAAGAGCCTGGTGTCATCCCCTGCGGCCTGGTACGCTATCCTGGGTAAGTTGATTGTGACGTTTTGCATGGCAGAGTACCGCATCTTCCACGGGTGCACTGCATCGTCCAGGTCACTCTTCTCGAGCTTGAAAGAGAGTCTGCAACATTCTGATATCTTCGCGGTATCTCCTCGGTCGAACACGAAGTACGTGTTGCCTTTCTCTCCTGCTATGTCGCAGATATGACGGAGAAACTCCTCATGGCCTGGAGTCTGGAAGAACTTCTCTGTGATGTGGACCAGGGGTTTTGGGAAAAAGAACGGCCTGCCTGCGCCGTCGCCTTCCCGGTAGATGTCAAACAGAGTCCACACGAAATCCTGGGCCTCGGGCAGGTAGTCCGCGTACGTGTGGCCCGTCGGAACGCCGCCGGGGCCGATGGCCGGAACGTTCTCGAAGTGTTTGGGAACTTCCCAGTACAAATTTATATCCGTGAATATCGCCTGGCCGCCACGAGCGACCGCCTGCTGCGAAAATTCAAAGATGAGCATCTGAGCTAGTTGACGAACTTCTCGCTTGGGTAGGCCCCTCAGGTACGGAGCAAAGAAAAGGTTCACTGCATCCCATCCGATGGCTCCTGCAAAATGGCTCTGGAGTGCAGCAGCGAACTTGACCATGTGAGCCAGCAACACTTCCGGATGCTTTGCCGGCTTTGCCATGGCCAGAGAGTTCGGCAGGTTGAGGCCGAATTTCTTGATGTACTCCAAGGACTGCCCCGAACAATACGGCCTGTCAATAAATCCCAAGTCATGGAGGTGAATGTCACCAGACATGTGCGCATCGCCTACACTCTGGTCAAACACGCTGAGGAGCGCATATTCTTTCTTGATGTTCTCAGCGAGGGTCAGGTTGGTAGCTTCGGGCCCATGGGGCACATTTGCATTCTCCTTGTTGGGCCGCGTAATGAGCTGGTCCACGTCGAACAGTGGCACACCGAGGCGGGTGTGCTGGCGACGATGCTCCTCAAGGCCTCGCTCCAGAAGCTTTGCGTTTACCATCTCACGTATCAGCGGCGCGGTTATTACCTTGATGCCGCTGCGCCTGATGTTGTTTTCTACCTCCAGGCTGATCACCTCCGCAGTTCCCTCATCAATAAAAGTCTCTCGCAAGAGAGCGTCCACAATTCTGCTTCGGTCCCAGCCGTCCATGGCCTCGTCGGAAGTCCGAACGAAGAGGGCCATGTCTGTCGTTTCCAAATGCCTGTAGGCTTCTTTGCGGTACTCGGTGATTTCAGTTACGCTAGCCATAGTATTCCCCCTAGCTTTGATAATCGGTCCGGGGTGCTCGTAGCCTCTTCCGCTCAACATTCACGCACGCTTGAGAAAACACCCGTAACCCATTCATTCCATAAAGAGATCGTCATCCCCCCATCATCGAATCACAAAACACTTCTTGCCGCAACCTGTTGGCCTGACGACCTGTGATCCGGTTTACTGTTCTTGCTGAACTGCCCCGAAATCTGGGCGTGATTAACGTAATGATCCAAACACCTTGTGGATCATCTTGTGGGGTGCATCTTTATCTCCACTACATATAGTGTGTCAAGGGGAAAATCAAAAAGCCGAGACAGGAGAGGTTAGACCTTCGAAATCCCAGTCTAATTTTTTACTACAATGATATCAACTGGTTGTAACTAAACCTTGGTATTCCCAACAGGCCGCAACTGCCAACCTCTCAGGCCGGAGGACACCTCGTGGGGGGAGCTCGAAGACACTCCCGTGACCATGGTGGCTTGTCCTTGCGCCATGCGCGGACCCTTCCGGCGCACAGTTGCGAGCATGTCGCTCCGCCTGGGATTTGCACGTACACTGACAGATTGGGAAGACACTGTGGCCCGCGCTCGCCTATTGATAAGGGAGGAAATGGCGCTTCGTAGAGAAGTGGCCCGCGTAGGAGCGATGCTCATCTCCCGTCTACGGTGTCGGCGAAAATCTGAGGCAACAGTCAGGCTACCTTCCACTTTCAGCCCGAAGATCGTCGGAACTGGTGGCCATCACAAAAATGAACTCTTCCGGAGAATAGGGACTCCCGGGGAAAGGTCTATTCCAATGCTTGAGAACCCCGGTGACCAAATCGGCAATCGTCATGCTTCCCCCATTTTTCGCCAGGACAGCATGTATCACGGTCATCAGCGGAGTCCGCGCCGCGCCCTTTGTCGATCCGTTGATCTTGGTCACCTCCTCGAGCGATGGAACGCTCTCCGGATCCACCAAGAGGGTGATTCTCATTTTTTTCGCGTCCTCTTTCAGGCGAACGGCCAGTGAAGTGGGAGGAGGAGGAATATCTTTGGCCGTTGCATGCGGGGTGTTCTCCCCAGCATTCCATTGGTCCTGTTGGACCGAACTGCCTCCTGGCTCCGTTTCTGGCAATGCATTGTTACCTTCCAGGGTCATTGCGCAACTCCTTGGCTCTGTCTATCTATCGGCATTTTGAAGAAACCTCCGGACTCGTGACAGCGCCCTTCCCCGTGGGTCGAGCGGCCCCGTGAGGGAGGATGTTCCTGAAAGTTGAATAAATACAGCATACCATCGGCCGTGTCAATGCCAGGCCGGGACTGATTGCCCGGGCAAGGGCGAGGTTCTTGCGCGCTCCTATACTGCCGCGCATCGAATTTGCGTTGCACTCATCGCATTCGGAAGCCCATGAGCCTTCGGTAGACATACGGCCATAACAGTGGTCGAAATTACCCACTAGTCATTTTAGCGCCAGAAAAGGGATCTAAGATACCGGACGAGGGAGGATAGCCAACCCAAAGAATAACGGATCGAGCTTCTCGACGCATCGGGAAGGCAGCAATCTGTCAGAGATTCCTCACTTGAAGCAGCGCCACCGGAGTCCATTTTTTGCTGAAATAGAGTCGCCGGAGTGCATTTTCCGTCGTGCACGACGACATCAACCCGTCCATAACGACGAAGGATTTGGGACACGACACGATTAGCCATCTCCGGATCGGAACTGTCCCATCGATAGTAGGACGCTTCCACCCCGTGGGACCGAAATCCCTCTACGGCCCGGATAACATTGAGAGCTTCGACACCTCGCTTCAGCTTTCTTCTTGCGTCAGTCGGGTCGAGTCCCGGCCAAGCGGACTCAATCATCTCCGCGAGCGCCTTCTCCGTTCCGGCACCTGCCGACATGAAGGCAGCATAGTTCATGTTCGGGTTCAGAGCCGTGTTGCCCAGGAAAACCATGCGACGTCCCTGTGCAACCCATCTCCCCGCCAACTCGATCATCCTGCTGTCTCCGATGTCGCAGAAGACCACAATATCGTCTGGGGCGAGCTCGAGATCTCCATCAGTCGCGAGTTGCCGATGGCTTGCTCGTCCGTTCCTCATGTCCTCCACGATCAAGGGCGAGGAAGAGGGGTCCGAGCACGGTTGCTCCTTCACCGACATCACGGGCTGCGAATCCTCAGTTGTCTCGGGAGAGTCCCAGATCATTGGCTTGCCCTTCTCCTCGGTGTACTCCATCTCGGCCGCGGACCACTCCTTGAACGTGGCCACACACGGTGCCGACTCATCCAAGTCATGGGCTGAGTCGAGCATTCCCAGAGAAATCGGAGATGCCTGCGAAGGAAACATTCTTTCCAACTTATGGTCAAGCTGTTCTTCGGTGAAGGAGGGATCGAGCCGCTTTCGCAGCTCTTCTAACATACTGGGCTTGATAAGGCGGCCAAACGAGTCGATCAAGAAGGAATTGATTTGGTGCTGGACGATCTGATCAATTGTGATCGATCCCCTCGTTGCGTTCCTCTCTGGAGGGATCTTGGACCGTGTACCATCTGTCGCGCGGACTCCTGCTTCATGGTTCGGAAGCACGTCCCTCCGGGTACAGTCAGTCATGCGCCGGACTGGGTGCACGCTCTTAGATGAGTCCCGTCGCTCCTTATCCACACCGTCCCCCCTGCCCCCATTCCCGGAGCAACAAATAAACGGAAACGACGCCCCTCGTGGGGATTCTGGACCCGACGCATCCTTTCAATGAACTCACGCTCCGCTTGCAATTCATCACGCGGGTATAATATCCTTTGATGCTCAGAAAACTCAACACAAAGTGCAAACAAGCCCATCAGAGTGTCTCTTCCGGCGGGAAAACAAGAGGCAAAGCCCAATGTGCAGGAGTCGGGAAGCGTGGCCACAGCAGAAATTGTTCCGGTAAGAACACGGTCGGATCTGCGTGAGTTTATCGACTTACCATGGAAAATCTATGGGGACAACCCATACTGGGTGCCACCGTTGAAAAAGGAGATTCGTCACCTCCTCGATGTGAAGCGCCACCCCTTCTGGAGGTTTTCTGAACAGGCGTTATTTCTCGCACGGCGTGGATCTGAAATCGTTGGAAGGATTGCAGGAATAATCGATCGGAACTTTAACCGATATCACGCAGTGGGAGCCGGGGCATGGGGGTTCTTCGAGTGCGTGGATGATCAGGGAGTGGCCTCCGGGCTCTTTGACTCGGTAGAAACATGGGCTTGCAATCACGGTATGACTGAGCTGCGGGGGCCATTCAACCCGTCGACCAACTATGAGATAGGGCTCCTTGTGGAGGGATTCGACCAACCTCCCGCGGTCATGATGACGTACAATCCTCCGTACTACCAACGCTTGGTCGAAGGAGCGGGATTTCGCAAGGAAAAAGACTTGGTGTCGTTCGTCGGTTTTCGTGATGGCTACAACCCTCCGGATTGGATGCTTCGAATGGTTGAGCGAGCGATGGAAAACGGCAGGATCAGGATTCAGCCGGCGGAAAGGAAGAAACGCCGGGAGGCACTTGCCCTGACCAGGAAATTGTATGACGAGTGTTGGTCGAAAAATTGGGGATACGTACCAATGACTGACGAAGAGTTCGAGCTGACCGGCAAGAACCTGGAAAGAATTGGCGAGTGGGACATGTTCTTTTTCGTGTACTGGGACGACGAACCCGTGGCATTCGCGCTCATGGTCCCTGACATCAATCCGCTCCTCAAGCGGTTCAACGGGAAGATAGGGCTGCTGGGATGGCTCAAGTACCTGCTATATCGCAAAGAAATCCAAGGTGTTCGCGGTTTGTTGTTCGGTGTCAAGGAACAGTACAGGGGGCGTGGCGTCCCTTTTCTGGCTTTGAATCATACCATCGAGATACTCCGCAGGAGAGGCTTCAGCCGCATCGAGCTCGGTTGGAATCTCGAAGAGAACGAGGACATCAATCAGTTGGAGGAGCATCTGGGGGGAAGAATTGCAAAGAGATACCGGGTTTACAGAAAGTGGTTCGCTGATAGATGGTAGGAATCATCAGTTATTTCAGCCGTGATATTAACTGACAGGTGCTCCACAGGGAGAATCCGTCTTGCACGGCAACAATGAAAGGGGGGAGAGACGGCCTCCGATCGGTTCAGGGGTATCAGTCCCGACCTGGCTCGTGCGAGGACGAAAATCCGGCAAGATGCGGCCCTCTGTATCCCTGGCGTACCAACGCGTTTTTCACAACTCCCTCCATGTCTCGCGTCCCGAGAAAAGACCGCAGCCCAAATTTCATCAGAAGCCTGTTGAGGCCCCAAATGTGACGCCAATAGGGTTTTGGCATGCCGAGCAACTCCCCGAAGAAGGCCACAACTTTGGACAGGGCCATGTATCCCTCGTCTGATCCGAGATGAAGCTCGGGACAAACAGCGGCCGCTTCTCGCATCTGACGGATCGCTCTGTTCAAATCGAGCCCGTGAGAAATGTACCAGCACTGTTCGATGGGATCCGCCTCGGCCGAGACCATTTCTTCCTTCAACGCCCTATTCCAGAGAACTGTCCCTGGGTAGATCCGTATGCCAAGGAACATGTTCACGTTGTGATAGGGAGGATGCGTTTCCTTCTTCAGGTAGTGCAAGACGAAATCCAGAGTCTCTTGCAGAGTGTCGTTCGTTTCGCCCGGTCCGCCGAGGAGAAAGTACCAAAGAGTTGTCATTCGCGTGCGGTTAATGGCTTCAGCGGCTCGAACGATGTCGTCCTTGTCCAGGTTCTTTCCGTAATTCTTCATCAATTCCTCGGACGCGGATTCCGGGCTGAGCATGAAAGACCGGAACCCTGCCCTCCACATGAGATCCAGGAACTGACTATCCAGCCCTCTGGGGCTGATACCCATGGCCGTGAGACCAACTTTCAGGGAACGGCGGATAACTTCCTCGAGAATCGCTGCAGCGTGATCCTGGGATTCATTGAACACCGAGTCGACGAATTCGAACTCCTGCGCTCCAAACCTTCCGTGGGCGTCTTCAATCTCATCCACCACGTCCGAGGGTGAACGCCATCGGATTTGGTGCCCTTCAATTACAGGATAGACACAGTAGACGCATCGATGCCTGCACCCCCGCGATGTCTGAATGCTGTAGCTGCTGCCTATCCTGCTGTACGGCTTTACGTCGATCCATTTCCCCAAGTCGGGATTGCCTAGAGGGAAATCCTGTAATCGTGCGCGCACGTAGCGGAACCGGTCGCCCCTGATGTATCCCACCCCGGACAAGTCGTCCGCTCCAGTCCCATCCTCCAGTGCTCTTAAGAGACTGACGAAAGATCTTTCGCCCTCGGACACCACCACATAGTCTGCTTCCAAGTACCGGCACACATGCTCCGGGTTGATGCTGGCCCCCGCTCCCCCAATTACGATGGTCGCATCGGAACGTTCCCTGATCCTGCGAACGATCTTCCTGACCATCGGCAGATAGGAAGTCGGATACAGCATGTTCACGTTATCGATATTGCGGACCGACACTCCCACGACCTGCGGCTCAAAATCCCGAAGAGCGGCATCGAGATCCTGTAGCGGACGGCGACGGAAGCACAAGTCCAGCACCTGAATCTCGTGGCCTGCCATGTCGGCGGCCGTGGCCACGTAGCACAACCCTATAGGGGGAGCCGCCAAAACGTCATCTTTCAAGTTGCTGTTGATGAGCAGAACTCGCATAGATCAATCTTCCGGTGCAGCTCCGTACACAGCACAGACCCGACTTCCATGAGCTGAACCAACTCCCCCCAATGAACCGACAGCGCCGTCATTCGGCAGAGCTCACGACCGCGTCGAATCAACAGCCTCCGTGAAACCATGAACAGACGCAGCGCGACGACGCCATTCCCTCACTCGACGCTCGTATTCGGGCCACAGTCGTTCGTACACCCCTGGGACCTTTCCTCTCGCCCGAAAGCCCGCCATGATCTCAGTGGCCCAGTCCGCCTGTTGTTGTGTGCTCAACTGGTCCTTCTGCATCTGGTACTTCTGAATTTCTTCGAACATTACCATTGGAATGCAGCCCGTACACGCGTGGGGGAAGGCTTTCACCACCCGGTCGAAAATGGCCCCGAATCCTTCGTCCTTAATATTTCCGAATGAGATTTCCGTGGCTTCACACGGCTGTACATCTCCGCGCGGCGAGATGAAGAGATACTCGAATCGGCACTGGCACCCGTAGGCACGGTCCTTCTCCAGCCACGTGGATAAGCCGCTAATTGGAGGATACCGCGCGTATCGAGGGTCCTTGAACAATTCCCGTTGCAACCTCTCCAGCACCACGCTGTGGGGCCGGACTCCCTGGCACGATTCTCTCCCTGCAGGCTTCCTCTCGAGAATCCGGATCTCAGCGATTCCCATCTCTCGGGCAAGCTCGTAATATCTCTTGAAATTTTCCGGTTCCTCGAGATCGTCCGTGGGCACAAGGGACAGGCAGGTGTACACCCCGGCTTCCTGGAAGCTCTCCACAGCACGGCGAACGTTGTCAAAGGCTTCAGGATGGCCTCTGAGCCTGTTGTGAACCGCCGGTTCGTAATGGTCGAGACTGACCCAAACGCCAAAGAGCCCACTTTCCTTCAGATCACGCGCCTTGTCGGCAGTCACCCCAAAGCCGGTCGTGAACATCCACAGGGTCGTTCTGTCGCTTACGTGCCTGACCAGCCTGATGAGACGATCAAATCTCGCCATGGGCTCCCCGCCGTGGAAAATGAGAAACGGTACCCCCATCCCCTCGAGGTAGGTGACAGTCCTCTTGAGCAACTCTTCATCGAGATCGTCCTTATCGGACCGCCGCGATTTGGTGGAGCAGAAGGAGCATGAATAAGGACATACGTTGGTAGTCGAGATTGACACAATTCCAGGCGGAATCTCGGTCATATCCAAGTTGTTGACATGATTTGCTATTCTCTGATCGAACGCGCTGGACGGGAACGGTGGGACCACGCTGTCCAAGATCAGCTTGTCCCCGAATCGCACGGGGTTTCTGTACCTGATCAACACCTCCCCCAACGCCATCAGTCTCCGCCAGTTAAAGATCGTGTCCCCCCAAGTCAACGCCTTCTGTCGTCGAATCCTTATGCTGGCCGGAGACATGATGATTTGAAGACATCGCAAGAAGAGTCTCGCATTGTAAGGGAAAAACTCCTTGCGCGTTACGTTGCGAGGTTTGATCGACCCTGCTCCCATTCGTGACCCCCACTGCATACTCGAAAGCATGACACTAATTTGCTCAGGGCCTGGGGGTCCCCCCATTGCCCCGCTCTCCACTCACAAATCTCCTCTCGGCATCCCGAGGTTCCCGGCAAGCATCTGTCGCATTTTTCCGGTGCCTCTCTTCAACGTCCGGCCATTGCCGGGTGATCCCCCCATCGGTCGCGAAGCCACTCTTTCATGCCGGCGAGATTCACAATGCCCTACAGCACCCAAAAGTCCAATCATCTACCTGTCCTCTATACGATAAAGAGACAGCCACGTCCAGCTTTGGGAGTTCTTTTTCAGAAGACCCCGATCCTGCCTAGGAAAACATCACTTGAACGGGACGATTCTGTCCGCATTTCCTTTCGGGTCGATTATTGGCCGGTTGAGCAGAGACAAAGGACATTAATTGATAAATCACTTTAATAAATCATCCTAACATTCCGTTTGACATAGATAATTTTTAGTGCTATGGCACTTGGGCATCGGGAAGGAGGGACTATGACACCCACCCGTCAATCCCAATCCGTAGAACGAACTCCTCCGATGAGGAACTGTTTCTGAAAGGAGATACTCTCATGGGAAAAATCTTTTCGGTTGCCGTTGCCATCGTCTTCTTGACGGCGTCGTGGGTTGGCGCCGGCAACTTTGACCTGATGGCAGATGCCGGAGTAGTCCGGGCACCGACTCCTCTCCACCTAAAGGCGGGGACCCCGGTCAAAGCAGAATTCAGATCGAACCTGAAAACGAGCTCCGACACGGAAATCGACACCGACAACCTGTTGCCTGAGCGAGTTTCAGCAAAAGCTGAACCTTCAGTGACCTCGAGACCGGCCGTGGCCTTCAGAGAGCGAGCCACAGGAACGATGGCTCCTCCCCCGGCAGCGAAGCCAACACCGCCGGCTCAAGACTTCCTGGCCGAATCTATGGAAGAGGATCTAGAGAAAGACCTTGTCCTGTCTCCTCCTCCTCCCAAGGTCGAAGAGGCGCAGAAGCCCGCTCCACCTGCGAAGGAACAGGTCACGACGACCCGCCCGGCGCCCAGGGAAGAGAAGAAAGCTGCAGCGCCCCCTGTGAAGCCCAGGAAAGAGGCAGCAGAAAAGCGGAGCTACGTGCTGAGCCAGAAACCGATCCAAAAGGTCCGTCCCCTCACGTCGAGCAATCCGTGGCAGTATCCTGCGGGGACATACGGAGATCGTCGCGCTGAGCCCAATGCGGACCGCGTGGCTACTCAACCCTGCGACGCATACGGCAGGACGTACTGTCCCATGACCCCGTCGTACATGACATCCGAGCCAAGACGGAGGGTGACTCACCCGCCTACAACGCAACGTTTTGTCCAGGATGGGGTTACCGTCAAGCTGGCTCCCGCTTCTGCCGCTCTCGGCTCGCCTCCACCGTATCAGTACGAGCAGGGTCAGAGCGATGATGACGTGCTCTCTGCGATAACTGAGATCCTGGGGCTTCCCTTTGCCTTTGTAAGCTCGTTTTTCTAGAACCCGGCCGATCTCGCGTGAAATAAGGGCTCTGAGGAATGGCCAATCCCCCCGTGACAACGTGCCTCTGAGCCCTGCCAATATGTTTCCGTTTGCACGAGAACCGGAGCAAGCCCTCACCAGCGGACAAAGCCGTGGTGGGAGCGCTCCGGTTTTCCTTCGTCCTGTGGCAAGGAGTCAGGCAATGCGAGCCACATCTGAGATTTCCAGAGCCTTTATCAAATTGGTCAAGGTCTTGTTCACCGTAGCGAGAATCCCTACCGCGTCGCCTTCCCGAGCGATAGCACCGTTAATGAAATCTATCTCTGTTCTCCTTCTGGCCAGAATATCCTGGAACATGGAATTTACGTTTGGCGCGGTACCCTGACAAACGGCTACCACCCGCTCTTCGGGATTCTCAAACACCAGCCTTATTCCGCGTGCGCGAGCGATGGCAACGCACTCTTCGACTATGTCGTGGATCAGAGACCTCCCGGCCTCGGTGGCGGGCAGATCGCCGTTGCGCACGCGGAGGAGCGTCGCAGGAGCGTTGATGGCAGCATTTACGATCAGCTTTGACCAGACACATCCGACCGCGTTGTCCACGACATGGACCGGTCCCCCATTCATGGACTCCAACGCCTCCCCCACTGCCTTTGTGCGCTCCCGGATGCTGCCGTCTGCTTCACCGAGGTGCGTGTCTCCAAAGCCTGTATGACGGACCGCAGCCGGTCCGAGGCTCATCGCTCCCATGGTGGTGGTACCAAGAAGAACCCTGCCGGGAAAGGCTTCTTCAAGTGTCTCATAGTTCCCTATGCCATTCTGTAAAGTGAGGACCACTCCGTCGTCGGAGACGATCTGCTTCAGAGTAGCCACTGCCCGTGCGGTATCATAGGACTTGACCAGCAAGATGGCCAGATCCACCTTGCCTGCGCTTGCAGGGTTTGCCCACATCGAGGGACGCGCCGTCCGCTTACCGGAGACTCCCTCAATGAGAAGCCCTTTCTCTTGCACGAGGCGAACCTCCTCCTGGTCGCGCTCGATCATGACCACATCCATGCCGGCTTCCAAGAGCAGGCACCCCACGACGGACCCGAGGGCCCCCGATCCAACTATGCCGATCCTCATCTCTATTATCCTTCATGCCGTTCCACGGTACGACCGCTCCTCAAATGGAGCCACCGAAGCTGTCTCATACTTCGGACAATTTCCGGGGCTTCGAAACCCTTCTGCCCGATCCGTTGACTTTCGCCTCATCCGTAGAGCTTATTCAATTGTTCCGCCACATCCTCAGGCATGGGATAGCAGTGGTCGGGCCCCGGGAACGTGCCCTCCGCGACCTCTTTCTTGAATTCTTCCAAGGCATCTAAGATGAGCGCAGCAGCTTGGCAGTACTTCTTCACGAATTTCGGTGGCTTCCTGTCGAACATACCGATCATGTCGTGAATCACCAGCACTTGGCCGTCGCAATGAGGGCCCGCTCCGATGCCGAACACCGGCACCCCGGACCTCTTCGTTATGACGGCTGCCACCTCGGCAGGAACGGCTTCCAAGAGGATAGAGCTGCAGCCCACATCTTCGAGGATGCGGGCATCTTCCACGAGCTTCTTTGCTGCTTCCAGGTCTCTTCCTTGGGCCTTATAGCCACCCAATTGAGCCACTGCCTGGGGCGTGAGCCCTATATGACCCATTACCGGAATCGTGGCCTTGACCATCGCGCTGATGGTGTCAGCCATCTCAGCGCCGCCTTCCATCTTGACAGCATCGCAACCGCACTCGGCCATGAATCTACCCGCGTTGCGAATGGCCTCTGAAACGGAAGGTTGGTAGCTCATGTACGGCATGTCCCCCACCAAATACACGTCCGGGGCTCCACGGCGCACAGCCTGCGCGTGGGGAATCATGAGGTCCATGTTCATCGGTAGCGTGGAATCATACCCAAAAACCACCATGCCCATAGAATCGCCGACAAGAATTACGTCAATGCCGGCTTTCTGCTCGATGAGCGCGAACGGATAGTCGTATGCGGTCAAGAACGTGATCTTTTCCCCTCGGGCCTTCTTGTCTCTCAGCGTCTGAATGGTAACTTTCGGCATGGAAGGTGCGCTCCCTTTCTGTTGCGGTGCCGAATCGGCCTCGCGGTAATCGTGGTTGTCCGTCTATCCCACTCCAGCACACTAGCCGGAGCAAGACACCCGTGCACTTGATAAGATCTTTCACCACCATTTCAACGGAGGTTGTAGGGAATCAGGGGAAATGTGATCGGTGAGGCAGGAGCAGTGTGCAGGTGCGCCCCGTATCGGCAGGAGTTGTTAGCCATGGGCTCCCTTCTTTTCATCACTCTGTCGAAGGGATACCTCGGTAGCGGCCTAACGCGGGCTCTGCAAAACAAAAAAGCCTTCCGGCAGGAAGGCGCTCCGATTCCTCTCTTCACCCTTCCGTCCCGGTCCGTTACGATCCAGGCGGTGTTCCAGACTTACCATGAGTGCAGAACCGACTGAGAGTTCCAGGCGTTACGCTGCTCTAGACCCTCGCTATGACTCTATAATGGAAAAGAGTGCGCAGTCAAGAACAAAAGCCCAAACGGGGTAGGCATTCGCATCCGCTGGGCAGGCGGACAAAATCGTCAGTGATTTGCGTGAATCTATTCATTTTTCCCGATCGGAACCGACTGCTCGCCAAGAGGATTCTTGAACTAGGGCGGGAACCCGGCAACAATATTACATTCTTCTCCTCCGTGGAGGGCTCTGAGGAACGCACAACAAGTGGGAGCACTCGAGCACCCATCCCGGGTACTTTCGAGTGCTCCGACACATTCCGGGTCGGGCAATGCTGCCGAGAAGGCTCTCCCTTCCAGACCTCAATGCTGACATTCGGTTCTCCACGCGCACCTGATCTCACCGCAGTCCCGGATGCCTTTGAAGCAAGGCGCGTTGCCTTCCATTTCCTGTATGACGCGAATGAGATTTTCCTTGCGATACCGCGTGATGTTCTTCACTCCCAATTTTCGTGCCTTCTCTCTCACAAGTTTCAAAGTCATTTCTTAAGTCCTCCACACAATTTGCCTCTCCGAGCATCCCTGCTCGGCACCCGAAGAAATAGTCAAAATTAACTCGGAAAATCAAGGAGATTTTTTCGGAAACTTGAGTAAACCTAAAGCATTCGGAAATGAGGCACGCAGGAAGCCCTTTATCAGGCGTGCTCGCGTAGCAATGGGGCCCGAGGCGGTCCTGCTCAGGACCGCTCCGGTGTGGGAAACAGAAATCGAAGATCGGGACCACCCGCGAATGCCTCGCACCGTGTAGGTCGGGTATAGAGCTTCTTGACCTGTACCGCAACGCGTGGAATGTGCGTGGCATTCATATGTATCGACCCTCGGCGGGGACGCTTACCCAATAAGGGCCATCACCTCTTCAGGTTTGCTTTGATATAAGCCACGATGTCATCGGTACGGGTGCCTGGACCAAAAACCTCACAGATTCCCGCCTCCTTGAGTGAGCCTATATCTTCTTCGGGGATAATGCCGCCTCCCAAGATGAGCACGTCATCAAGACCATTTTCTCGAAAGAGGTTGGCAACTCGGGGAAAGAGGTAATCGTGGGCACCCGAAAGAGAGCTCAAACACAGCACATCGGCGTCTTCTTGGATACAGGTTTTCAGAAGCGCCTCGGGAGTCTGTCTGAGCCCTGTGTAGATCACTTCCATGCCGGCGTCTCTCAGGGCCCTGGCCACCACCTTGGCTCCTCGGTCGTGGCCGTCAAGCCCCGGCTTGGCCACTACCACTCGAATGCGTTTGTCCATCGTACAATTCCTCGCAGCGAAACAGATCTGCATGGGGCGTGCCCGGGTGAAGCGTCCGTCACAGGGGGATATTCCCGTGTCTTCTGACCGGCTTCTCCTCGACCTTGCCTTCGAGTTGTGCGAAGGCCTTGACCAGCACGGATCTCGTTTCTCTTGGCAGAATGACCCTGTCGACAAATCCGAGCTGAGCCGCCCTGTACGGACTGGCGAACTTCTCCACGTAGTCTTGAATCAGCTCTTGGCGCCTGGACTCGGGGTCTTCGGCTCTTGCAATCTCTCTCCGAAACAGGATCTGGATTGCGCCTTCCGGTCCCATCACGGCAATTTCCGCAGAAGGATACGCGAGATTGATGTCCGCCCGCAAGTGCTTGCTCGACATGACCACGTACGCCCCGCCATAGGCTTTGCGCGTTATGAGCGTCACCTTGGGGACTGTGGCTTCTGCGTACGCGTAGAGAATTTTCGCACCGTGTTTGATTATTCCGCCGTGCTCTTGTTGGGTACCGGGGAGATAGCCCGGAACGTCCAGCAGAGTCCACAGGGGGATGCGGAATGCATCGCAGAACCGGACGAATCGGGCGCACTTGACCGACGCCTCCGTGTCGAGACATCCTGCCAGCCAGTTCGGTTGGTTCGCCACGATCCCGATAGTGCGTCCATTGAGACGTCCGAATCCTACCACGAGATTACGCGCATAATGGGCGTGGACTTCCATGAAATGGTGGTCGTCCAACACGGGTACGATAATTTTTTTGATGTCGTACGGTTTTCGGGAATTGTCGGGGATTACTGAATCGAGGCCCGGGATGATCCGGTCCGGGGGGTCCGTGCATGGAACAACGGGGGCAAGCACCCTGTTGCTATCCGGAAGGAAAGAAAGTAGCTCCCGGACCTTTTCCAGCGTTTCTTTCTCCGTGGGATAATGGAAATGACATACGCCGGAAACCCTGCCGTGGACCTTCGCACCACCCAAGCTTTCCGAATCAATTTCCTCGCTTGTCACCTGCTTGATCACCTGGGGACCGGTGATAAACATGTAGCTCGTCTTTTCCGTCATGAAGATGAAATCCGTGACCGCGGGGGAATAGACCGCTCCCCCCGCGCACGGTCCCATGATAACGGAGATTTGAGGAATCACACCTGAGGCTCGTACGTTGCGATAAAAGACTTCCCCGTACCCGCCGAGACTCTCCACTCCCTCCTGGATCCTCGCTCCACCCGAGTCGTTGATCCCAATGAGTGGAAAGCCGTTTCTGTACGCGAGGTCCATTACCTTGCATATCTTCATAGCGTGGGTGTACGAGAGGCTCCCCCCAAAAACGGTGAAGTCCTGCGCGAACACGTACACCCCCCTGCCGTTGACGCGGCCGAACCCGGAGACAACTCCTTCACCCGGAATGAGATTCTTCTCCATTCCAAAGTCAGTGCATCTGTGCGTGACAAATTTGTCGATCTCTTCGAAAGAGCCATCGTCGAGCAGCTCCAGGACACGTTCCCTGGCGGTCATCTTGCCGGCTTCATGTTGTTTGGCGATCTTCTCAGGACCACCTGCCTGGTCCGACTCCGCCAATCGCCGTTCCAACTCTTCGAATTTCTCTTTCGCGGTCATTGCATCTCCTCTGCACAGTTGGTTCAACAGGCCAAGAGGCCTGAGATTCAGGCCACCACAGGTCTTCGGCCATTAATCGATACACGTTTGACAAGGTGTGCGAGCCTATTTCAGAATCTGCCTCATAACGGCTCCTACTTGGGTGAGGTTTTCAACAACTGTTGCACCGGCCTCATTGAGAGCATTGATCTTCGATTGGGCAGTGCCCGTCCCTCCGGAGATGATGGCTCCCGCGTGGCCCATTCTCTTCCCTGGGGGAGCGAGTCTTCCAGCAATGTATGCGACGACCGGCTTGTTGAATTCATTCCTAATGTATTCCGCAGCCTGCTCCTCAGCGGAGCCACCGATCTCGCCGATCAGGACGACCGCTTCGGTTTCTGGGTCATCCTTGAAGAGCTTGAGAGCGTCCACGAAGCTCGTCCCGACCACGGGGTCACCTCCAAGTCCGAGACAGGTGCTTTGCCCCACCCCGTTCTTGGTCAGTTGGTCTACCACCTCATAAGTGAGGGTTCCGGAGCGAGAGATGACTCCCACCGGTCCTGGCATATGGATATAGCCCGGCATGATACCTACTTTGCACTTGTGACCGGGCGAGATGATGCCCGGTGTGTTTGGGCCGATCAATCTCCGGTTGTAGAAGCGAACAGCGTGAAACGCGGAGGCAGTGTCCAACGGTGGGATGCCTTCTGTAATGCACACGATCAGCTCAATACCAGCATCTACCGCCTCCAAAATCGGGTCCTTGGCGTGGGCGGCAGGAACGAATATGATCGAGACATTGGCGCCGGTAGCCCGCACAGCGTTCCAGACCGTGTGAAATACCGGTATGCCATCCACAGTCTCGCCTTGCTTCCCAGGCGTGACTCCTCCAACCATGTTGGTCCCGTAATCACGGCACGCGAGCGAATGAAACGTGCCGTTTCTTCCTGTAATTCCCTGGCAGATGACCCTCGAATCTCGATTGACCAAAATTGCCATACCAATGCTCCCGGGAAAAACTATGCCGCATGGGCTTTCTGGACCACCACCCTGGCGGCCTCGTCCAGAGAAGAAATCATCTCTATGGGCAAACCAGACTCTTCGAAAAGGCGCCGACCTTCGTCTATGTTGGTTCCCTCAATGCGCGCGACCACTGGAAGTCTCGCACCGAACTGGTTGAGCGCTTTGATAACTCCTCTGGCCAGCACGTCACATCTGAGGATTCCCCCGAAAATATTGATGAACACAACCCTTACTCTCTCGTCGTCCAGGAGGATGCTCATCGCATCGGCCACAACCTGTTCGCTCGCACCGCCTCCAACGTCCAGGAAGTTGGCCGGCATGCCGCGGTGAAGAGAGATGAGATCCAGGGTGGCCATGGCCAGTCCGGCACCATTGACTATGCACCCGATGTTCCCGTCCAACCTGATGTAGCTAAGCCCGTCCTTCCGAGCCGACAGCTCAAGTCTGTCTTCCTGACTGCGGTCTCTCCAGAGCTCCATTTCCGGATGCCTGTACAGGGCATTCTCGTCCACGACGATCTTTGCGTCCAGTGCCACGACTCGATCACCCGACACGACCAGAGGGTTGATCTCTGCGAGTGTACAGTCCAGCCCGACGAATATTTCGAAGAGAACAGTGACGACCTTTTCGATCTGTTGAGCAAGCTGACGGTCGTCCGTGAGGCGGTACGCGATTCCTCTCGCCTGGTAGGGCGACAACCCACGGACCGGATGCACCTTCATCGTGACAATCTTCTCCGGCGCTTCCCGGGCCAGGGTTTCGATCTCGACTCCGCCTTCCGCACTGGCCATGATGACTCCCCATCCGGCAGCACGCTCTTGAAGCACCCCCAGGTATATTTCCCGGTCGATGGGGAGCACTTCCTCTACGAGGATGGCGCTGACGGGCTTGCCCTCCGGTCCGGTCTGATTCGTCACAAGCCTCTTGGATAGGATTTTCGCTGCTGCTCTGCGAATGTCGTCTTCCATGGAAAGTACTACCACTCCCCCGGCTTTGCCACGGCCACCTGAATGGACCTGGGCCTTGAGCACCACTCTGTCCGTCTTGAGTGCCCTAGCGCCAATCAGGACTTCCAGAGGGTCGTAGCAAACCGATCCCCGAGGCACATCCACTCCTCGCTGAGCCAGCATTTGCTTCGCCTGATATTCGTGCAAATTCATGAGACAGTAGCCTCCGCCGACGTCCGTGTGCTCGTCACGCCCGTTCGCTATCACACACCATGGTAAGAGAAAGCTTTTCGGGATGAGCCAACAATGGTACCTTTGAGCACGGACCGTTTGCAAGAAAAAACGTTTTCATCACTCTCCTGAAGCATGAGATGATTCGCACTTGCAATGAGAGAGAGAGTGAGATAGCAGCAGTCCAGGGATGTGCTCGACGCGAGTGAAATCGTGGCGGGCAAACGGACCACGATTTTTTTGGTTGTCACCTGGCACCCCGGAAAGTTATTATGGCGAGCTTATGAACAAAGGACGCATACTCATTGTTGACGATCAGGAAGAGATCATCCACTCTCTCCGCGCAATCCTGCTGGACGAAGGCCTGGAGGTCATTGCTGCTCGAGACGGGCAAGAAGCTCTTCATGTAGTCCAAAACGAGTCCCCGGACATCGTGTTCCTGGACATCTGGATTCCGGGAATTGACGGAATGCAGACTCTCAAGGCGATCAAGAAGATCGCGCCCGGATGCTCGGTCATTATGATGAGCGGACACGGGACAATCGAGACCGCTGTCAAGGCTATAAAGCTCGGCGCGACGGATTATCTCGAGAAGCCTCTCAACCTGGAAGATGTTCTCCATCTTGTTCACGCTGCGGTTTCGAGCCGCAGGCAAGCGGCGAAGTCTGTGGATCAGTCGTCGATCCTCTCCAGGCCGCTCATCGGGATCTCGGACAAGACAGAGCACCTCCGCAGAGGAGTGGAAAGCGCTGCTGCCGAATTGGGTCCGATTTTGCTGGTGGGGGACAAAGGGACAGGCAAGGAATTCATTGCCAGGATGA
This sequence comes from Thermodesulfobacteriota bacterium, assembly GCA_040753915.1. Classification (GTDB taxonomy): domain Bacteria; phylum Desulfobacterota; class Desulfomonilia; order Desulfomonilales; family Desulfomonilaceae; genus JBFMDN01. Next base: position 22,039 of record JBFMDN010000005.1, read on the forward strand.
TCCACCAGGCCCAGGGGAAAGGTCGCCACACTCTCGTCACTGTACGCTGTCCGGACCTGACAGAGAATAACCTGGAGGACGAGCTCATAGGTCGAGACAACGGGTCCGGCAGAAGCCGTTCCGGCAAGCTAGCGCAGGCCCAAGGTGGGAGCCTCCTTCTGACGCGAGTGGATCGACTACCCCCCTCGCTGGGATCGAAACTCGCCCAGATCATCAAAGGGCATGCGGAAGAGGAAGAGCGTGCAGGCATTCCTCAGGGGAAGCGGACGCGTGTCCTTTCCACATCCGTAAGCGACCCGGGAACACTCATTCGGCACGAAGGATTTGACGAGGTGGTTGCGACCACTCTAGCCCATCGGGTGATCAGAATTCCTACCTTAGCGGAACGTGCTGAAGATATTCCGCTGTTCGTGAAGCATTTTCTTGCGGAAGCCAGCGAGGAGTTCGACCGGAACATTACCGGCGTCGACGATTCCGCGATGGAGCGTCTGCTGTCGTATTCGTGGCCGGGAAACGTGAAGGAGTTGAAGATCGTTATCGAGCACGTGGTTATGACCGCGCCGGGGCCGATTATCACGGCGGGAGATCTTCTGATTCCGGGGGAATCCAAGTCGCGGGGCACGGACGACATTGGCCTGGAAACCGTCTCCCCGGCAGATGGGAGCACGCGTTGGGACGTACCCCCTGAAACTGGTCACGCAACACATGGGCAAGAAACACGGAGTCGTGTACGGCCGCAGAAGACTCTGCGGGGTCGAGCGGTGATGTACGGGCAAGGGCTTCATTCAGGAAACAAGACTGGGCTCACACTCTCTCCGCTTCCCCCGTCTGCGGGCATCCTTTTCGGCCATATCACCTCTGGGGGGACCGTCCCTGCAGTGCTGCATAACGTGGAATCAACGGATTTCTCCACGAGCCTCAGAAGCAACGGCTCCTTGGCCCGGACAATTGAACATCTCATGGCGGTTTTCCACATTTACGGACTGACCAATGTACTGGTGAAAATATCCGGAGAAGTGCCCATCATGGATGGATCCGCGCTGGAATTCTGCCGCCTTGTCGAGAGCGCGGAGATCATCACGCAGGACGAAACCATAGAAGAGATTCGTATTTCCGAGCCCTTGGAGTTGCCGTTACCCGAGGGAAGCCCGAAGAGCATGCGCGTGGAACCGTCCGACCAACTGGAAGTCGAGTACTTTCTGGATTATCCTCCTCCTGTGGGGAAGATGCACATGGTCTTCGCCTGCAACGGGCCCGAGCACTTTAAAGAGCAGATCGCACCGGCGCGCACGTTCGGTTTTGTCAAAGACATGAGAATGATGGACCAGATGGGGCTGGCCGGCGGAGGAAGGCTCTCGAATGTTGTGCTGCTTGACGAGGAGAAAGTGGTGAACCCGCCCTTACGGTTCTCGGACGAGTTTGTGCGCCACAAGATCCTGGACATAATAGGGGATTTTTACCTGCTCGGCCGTCCCTTCGTCGGAAAGATCATCGCGAGGCAGACAGGGCACACAGAGAATATAGCGATGATGAAAATGATCAACAAGAGACTGAAGATCCTTTAGGATCACGTTCGCGCAACCTGGAAGGCATGGCTCGTCCGGCACCATACGGCCCCATTCGGAAGACACGAACTTCATAATTCAAGCAAATGCGGAACACCGGCACTGTCGGGACAAGAAGACCCATGATAGACGGTGTGACAGCCGGTCCGCCAACCCAGACAGCCAACAGGATCTATCGAGCGTGCAGGGCTGCCACTCTCAGTTTTTCACCAGATCCGGTATGGAGGCTCTGTTGAAACGGAGCTCTCTCTACCGTTGGGTGGAGAGAGCTCAGCTCAGAGGGATAAGCACCACTTTCCTACGCTGCCCTATGGCTCGAACCGAGCCGGCCGGTTAGCGCCCTCAACCGCCGCTGGCAGCGCGGAATTCCGCGTCCACGTAGTCTTGATGGGGGCCAGCCCCCTGTGCACCGCACGTCCCGCCTGCACAGCCGCCTGAACCGGTGTGGGTCTGGCTGTACTGGTGGCCTTGCCCGGCCTGCTGGCCGTACAGATTCTGGGCCATTTGGTGAGATGCGCTGGTGAGCACATCTATCGCGGACCGAATTCTCTCCAGCTCTCCTGATTCCATAGCCGCCTTGGCTTGACCAATTGCAGACTCCACTGCTGAGACATCTCCGGGATTGAGACGATCGCGGTTTTCCTTGAGCAGCTTTTCCAGGTTATACACGAGAGCGTCAGCCTGGTTACGGGCATCCACCACATCCCTCTTCCGCCGGTCTTCGACAGCGTTGCGTTCCGCCTCGCGGACCATCCTTTGAATCTCCTCTTCGGACAATCCACTGGAGGCAGTGATGGTGATGTCCTGAGATCTACCGGTTCCCAGATCCTTGGCCGTGACGTGGACTATGCCATTGGCATCTATGTCAAACGCCACCTCGATCTGGGGAACGCCTCTGGGAGCTGGAGGAATCCCCGTCAGGTGGAATCTTCCCAGCGTCCTGTTGTCCGCCGCCATCTCCCGCTCACCTTGGAGCACGTGAATCTCTACCGTATCCTGGCCGTCTGCAGCCGTGGAAAATACTTCCGTCCTGCGAGTGGGTATCGTGGTGTTCCTCTCAATCAGGCGGGTCATCACTCCGCCAAGGGTCTCCACACCCAGGGACAACGGAGTAACGTCCAGAAGCAGGACATCTCCCACGTCTCCCGTCAATACGCCGCCCTGCACAGCGGCTCCAAGGGCGACCACTTCGTCAGGATTCACCCCCTTGTGGGGGTCTTTCCCGAAGAAGGAGGTGACCTTCGACACCACGAGCGGGATTCGAGTGGACCCTCCTACCAGCACCACCTCATCGATGTCAGAGGGTTTTACCCCCGCATCTTCGAGGGCCTTTCGGCAAGGCTCCATGGTCCTCTCCACCAGATCGGAGATCAACGCCTCCAACTTGGAGCGTGTCAATTTCTGGTTCAGATGGTACGGTCCGGTCGCGTCGGCTGTGATAAACGGCAAGTTGATATCGGTCTCCATGGCCGTGGACAGCTCGCACTTCGCTTTTTCGGCAGCTTCTTTCAGTCTCTGGAGGGCCATCTTGTCCTTGCTCAGGTCAATGCCCTTTTCCTTCTTGAATTCACCGATCAGCCAATCGATGATCCTCTGGTCAATGTCGTCGCCTCCCAGGTGCGTATCACCGTTGGTGGCCTTCACCTCGACCACACCGTCCCCTACTTCGAGAATGGAGATGTCGAATGTTCCTCCGCCGAAGTCGTACACAGCGATGAGCTCGTTCTTCTTCTTGTCCAGGCCGTACGCCAACGCTGCAGCGGTGGGCTCGTTGATGATCCTCTTCACGTTGAGACCCGCAATGCGGCCCGCGTCCTTGGTGGCCTGTCTCTGAGCATCATTGAAGTACGCGGGAACAGTGATTACCGCGTCGGTGATCTTTTCTCCAAGATGCTCTTCCGCTGACTTCTTGAGCTTCTGGAGAATCGCAGCAGAAATCTCGGGTGGAGTGTAACTCCGTCCTCCGATTTCGATCCGAACGTCTCCGTCGGGGCCTCTGACCACTTCGTACGGTACTTCGCTACGCTCGGCTTCCACTTCATCGAATCGCCGCCCCATGAATCGCTTCACTGAGTACACTGTGTTCTTAGGGTTCGTGACGGCCTGCCGTTTGGCTACCTGTCCCACCAGCCGCTCGCCCTTGTCATTGAAGGCCACGACTGAAGGCGTCGTTCTACCCCCTTCTTCGTTAACGATAACTTCTGGGGACTTTCCCTGCATAATTGCGACGACGGAATTGGTAGTTCCCAGGTCTATTCCTATGATTTTGGGCATGGTGCTTACCTCTCGTACAGTCAGATTAACCTGATAGGTTTATAATTCAGATAAGCACCGCCATGTCTTTGTCAAGTTTACTATTTCGTGAATCTTGAGGGGACAAGGAAAATCTCCCGGACTGCCGAGCCGTCCTCACGCACCGACGTGCCCCCACCCTCGCCCTCATGCATATCATCGTGTGGATCGATCACAACCAAGCAGCCTGCGGTGAATGAATGCGTGGCCGCCGCAAGGGGCCTTGACTCATGAATCGACCTGTGCTAATAAATGTAGTACTTTCGCTCAATTGTACCGAAATCGTGCCGTATCCCGAGATATTTCGGGCCTCGGACTCGAGGTGGCAGATCTCATGATGATTAGATTCTGGGGCGTCCACGGCAGCCTCCCCCGCCCTGGCCCCACAACCATCAAGTATGGCGGAAACACTGCATGCGTCGAGCTGAGGTTCGGTGATTCTCTCGTTATCTTCGACGCGGGATCCGGCATCCGGGACCTGGGAGAGCACCTGTTGCGCGAGATGAAAGTGCTGGGGCCTTGCGCTCTTCCGATACGCGGTCACATTTTCTTTTCCCACCTCCATTGGGACCATGTCCAGGGATTCCCATTTTTTGGTCCAGCGTTCATACCGAGAAACGAATTTCATTTGTACGGTGGCAAGAGGCTGGACTCCACCATCTACCGCATCATCAACGAACAGATGTCGAGGCCGAACTTTCCGGTGACGCTGACTGACATGCGGGCATCGCTCGTATTTCACGACATTGATCCCGGTGCCGTAATTCGCATAGAGGATGCAGTGGTTCGCGCGGAGCGGCTGAATCACCCGGGGGGCAGCTTCGGGTATCGCCTGGAGCACGACGGCAAGGCGGTGGTCTATGCGACCGATACCGAAAACCTGGACGGGCAGGACCCTCATATCATTGGGTTGGCACGAGACGCTGACATCTTGATCTTTGACGGAATGTTCACACCTGAGCAATACATTGGCCTCTCTGATGGGATTTCGCGCCAATGCTGGGGTCATAGCACTTGGGAGGGAGCCGTAGAGATGGCCATTGCGACCAATGCCAAGAAACTGATCCTCTTTCACCACGGCAACCCTGACCAGATCGTCACCGAGATCGAACGATGCGCTCAGGAGAGATTTCCTCATACCCTTGCGGCCTATGAAGGCCTGACTATCGAGATCTAGAGTACCAACATTTCTGACCCACGGCCGTGCCATGGAGTGGGCAGCACGGTGCCGCAGCCGTGAAGGGCCGTAGTGGATCGCATTGAAAACGGGTCTGCGGCGAATTAATGACCTGAGCCGCAAACAGCCAGGTGAAAAGACTGTCACTGCTCCACTACAGAGTCCTCCATCCCGCTTCCCAGAGAAATCGGGGAGTCTTCCGATAACTGTCGAGTGGTTCAGTCCGGGGAGATCACTTTGGTAGCGGCATTGAGTGACTCGATGACCTCGAACATGTTCGTGGCGCGTCCAACCCTCAGCTTGTTCTCGAGACCGAAATGCTGCAAGCACGTCCCGCACGCGAGAATCTCCACTCCCTTGTCTTGCATCAGAGATATGGATTCCACGGCATCGTCGTCGAGCGTTGTCAATTTGACGCCGGAATTGATGAATATCATCCGCCAGGGCTTGGGGGGACAATCTATCAACGTCCGGAGAAATCCTCTCATGAGCTTGGCACCCAATTCGTCGTCCCCTGCGCCCATGGTTTCGGTCCCGATGAAGACCACGTACCTGCCTTCGTCGGCCGTCTGGGGCAACGGACAGGGAAGGAGCGGCTCCGGCTCTGGGAGAGAGTGCGAGCTAATGTCCCGATCAATGGTGATCTTGTACTGGCCGGGGCTCGTTTCTTCTACCCCTACCTCACAGCCTTGATTCCGCGCGAATCGGCTGACATTCTCCTTGGAAGTAGGGTTGTCTACCAACACAATGAACCGGCTCACCTGGCCTTCGTCAAAAACTCTCTTGGTCTCCAGTACCGGCTGGGGGCAAGCCAGCCCCCGAGCATCCACAGTGACGGCATCCGTCATGATGTTTCCTCCATTTTGGCCCGGCAATGCTACAGTGGAGCGCATCAAAAACGGCTCTGAGCCTAATTCTCAGACCGTGTCATTGACGACTGTGTGAAAGTACTGACCGCGCCCCACTGGCGTGTCGGCCATAATTCAAAAGATCTGCAGGCACTTTTCAAACATCTCGACATCTGCTATTGCCAGATGTCTATCGAAGGCTCACTGGCTCTCAATTGTGATGACCGCCGCGCTGATTCAATGCGTGGCAGCGTGGACTCACATCTTCCCACGCGGCCGCTAACGGCGAATTTCCGACTACCTCGGTACGAATCCATGCTAATATACCGAAGGATCGACACGAAAACGGCCAAGCGCTATATGACTATACCATATGCAGGCGGGAAAGTCATAGCATCTGCCGATCTGTCGCATTTGTCATACCTTTGATCTTCTCGACTCACATGGAGACAGCATTGGAAGGAATCGGTATCATCGGTGCAGGAAACATGGGGTCAGCCTTGGTTCGTGGGCTCATCCGGGCCGGAAAGGCCCGTCCCCAGTCCATTCTCGTTTTCGATGTGGACACCAGCAAGACCAAATCCCTTGTCCAGGACCTTGGAGTGCGCGCTGCACTGACGCTGGAAGAAACTCTTTCTCCGGATATACGGACCATTATTGTGGCGGTCAAGCCGCAGAACATGGCCGACGTGCTTGATTCCATGCGCTCCGGAATCCACGATAGGCTTCTCGTAATATCCATAGCAGCAGGCATTGCGACGGAATTCATCCTTGAGCGTCTCGGCGAGCGGGCACGGGTTATAAGGGCCATGCCCAATGCGGCTGCGATGGTAGGCGAGAGCGCCACAGCTCTGTGCAGGGCTGGTGGGGCGAGCGATGAGGATGTGGAAAACGCGGTGGAAATTTTCTCTGCCGTGGGCCGGGCGGTGATAGTCCAGGAGAAACTGATGAACTTGGTCACCGGTCTGGCAGGCAGCGGGCCTGCGTATGTCTTTGCCATAATGGAAGCGTTGATTGACGCGGGCGTGCTGCTGGGACTGGACCGGGCAACAGCGAGGGCTCTCACGGTTCAGACAATATTGGGAGCAGCGACCATGGCTGCTGAAGAAGAAGTCCATCTAGGGATGCTCAAGGACCGGATCACATCCCCCGGGGGAACCACCATTGCGGGGCTTCATGTGCTGGAGCGCGAAGGTCTCGGAGGGATTCTCATGGATGCGGTTGTCGCGGCCACGCGCCGGGGGGAGGAACTGGGCGCGAGCAAATGAGCCCATGATTAAGGCCCCGGTTCGATGTCTTGCGGCTGGGTAGAGTAGTGTAGAGACCATGGAGCGCGAATTCCACTGTCCTTCATGCGGTGCGGCGAATCTCGTCACGAATCCCGGAATTTTGATGAAGGTTTGCGACTACTGCAAGACGGCCATCTACTGGGACAAAGCTTCTGCGCTGCGGGCAGGCCGCAAATCTTTGGACTTGCCGCCCTCGTCCAGATTCCGAGTGGGCGCGACAGGGAAGGTAAGAGGGACAGCGTTCACTGTTCTGGGACGACTCGCGTACGCTCACGAGAGCGGTGCGTGGAACGAATGGTTCATCGAGATGAGCAACGGAGAGATCAAGTGGCTCTCGGAAGACGAGGGGGAGCTCTTTCTCGAAGAACCTCTGATTCTGAGCGCCCCGGTTCCTCCGTTCCAAGAGCTCCAACCAGGCACAAAAGTCTTTTTGAACGACAAGATTGGCGTAGTGGAAGAGCTCGGAACTGCCCGTTGCCTCGGTGGAGAAGGTCAGATACCGTTCGTGGTGGAGATCGGCGAGACCTATGCCTACGCAGACGGGTCAGGTGTTGAAGGCGATTTCTCGTTTGGTTTGGAATACGATACACGGACGGGCCAACCCACTGCATTCATCGGCGACATCCTGTCGGTCAAGGACAGTGGAGCTAGACCAGAGGACAAAGGAGCTCCCTCAGCCAAAACAGCCCAAGCGATCAGATGCCCCTCATGCGGGAAGCCGTACGAAGGCCCCCGGCTGGAGACCACCGAGATGGTGGTCTGCGCAGCGTGCGGGGCTGGGCTAGAATTGGATGAAGCTGAGATCAGGGTTGTTGGAAAGAACACTGGAAAACGACCGAGGTTCACCTTCCGGATAGGAACACCCATTACCCTGGAGAACGTGCGGTACGAGGTGATGGGGCGGCTTTTCTATGAGGAATCTGATGACGGCCCTTACGGCTCCGCAGAGTATGTCCTCTATAGTCCGGATGCAGGCTATCTGTGGCTTTCTGAGGAGGAAGGCCACTTTACGGTGAGTCGGCCCACTCATGTCTCGTTTTCGGCGCCCCCCATACCTGTTCCAAAAATGAAAGTCAAGGTGGGACCAGAATCGTTCCAGTTTTACGAAGGTGGGGAGGTAACTCTCCGATGGGTAGACGGTGCGCTCCCGTGGACCGCCACGGTTGGAGAAAAGACTCGGTACAAGCACTGCATAAGGCCTCCGCACTACGTGGACCAGGAGATCACTGGTACCGAGGTGGAGCTCTTCCGTGGCAGGTACGTTACCCGCCGAGAAATGGAGACAGCGATACCCAAAGGCCTGCAGCTTCCCCCTCCCCAAGGCATCTACTCGTGTCAGCCCTACGAACGGCCCGGATGGATGGCAGGTCTGAGCCCCATTGCAGGGATGTTCCTCGTCGTAAATGTCATGCTCCTGGTCTACAGTCTTGCCGCTGACACGGGAACCGTGCTTCTTAAAGAGAAGATCACGGCGCAGCAGTACGCTCAAGAGCATCTGACAAGCCCGTTCACCGTGCAGAAGGACGGAACCATACTGCGAGTATCGGGCAAGTCACCGCTCAACAATTCCTGGCTTGCACTGGATTTTGCCGTGGTGAATAGGGATCAGGAAGTGGTGTCTGAATTCTACGACGAAGCGTCATATTATCACGGAGTGGATTCGGAAGGGTCGTGGACCGAGGGTTCAGGAAGCTTCGGTACCTATTTCTGGATCAAGAAAGCGGGAACATATCAGCTTCTCGTGCATGCCACGGGAGGGAGCGGCTCAGGAGGGCCTCCGCGGAACGAGCCAGTCGATATTGCAGTGAGCGCTGGACACACTATCACCTGGTATTTCTGGATACCGATCCTGCTGTCGGGAATTGTTGCGTCCCTGGGCCCGGTGCACAAGTACCTGTTCGAAGCGAGACGATGGTTGCCCGCAGTCGGCGACGAGGACGACGATGACTGATTCGCCGAGAGGGTTACCGTGAGCGGTATCTTGACGAAAGCTCTCATTGTTGGTGTTCTCGGCCTATTTACTGTGGCCGCGATCGGAGGCAGCTTCCGTGGGTGGTTCCTGCCCGCGGAGCTGAAGCAGCCCGTGAGCCTGAAAGAAGGTTCCCAGAGACCGGGAAGCCACGGTCGGGCCTTGTATTTCCTCGGAGCGGGCCGAAGCCATTACGGCGGAGGATACAGAGGCGGAAAGTGACGCCCGCATGCCACTGACCGGAGAATCCGGATTTTGGGCCAGCCCGCTGCCTTTGCACGAATAGGGCTCCGACCCCTGGATTCCTTATGCCAGCCTGGGGCCCGTCTCCGGATGAGGCATCCACAGGGCCTTTGTGGGTAATACCTGAGAGGGGTGGCCTTGGAGAAGCTTATGTACCGCTGCGTGTGTTACTATATCAATGACGCGTCCGTTGCGGCGTGGTTTGAGGGTGGCGGCTCGTGCCACATGGGAGGAGGCGTATGGAAAAGGTGCTGTTCGATTTAAGGCCCCTGGTGATGCTGAGCACTGTGATCTATGCCGCAATAGGCTTTTTCCTGTTCGCTCTGGCCCTCTGGATCATGGTGAAAGTCGCCCCATTCTCCGTGAAGAAAGAGATCGAAGAGGATCAGAACATTGCTCTGGCTATTTTGATGGGCTCGGTTTTCATTGCCATTGCAATCATAGTTCAAGCTGCCATACGAGGTTGATCGCGTCTCGGCCATTTTCTCCCGGCTCGAAAGGTTTGCGCGGACATCTCGGGGATAGGCCAGGACCCTGCCGAAATGAATGAGCGACTACCCGGAATCTTCCTCCTCGCCGCGGTATTTGTCATTGCCGTCTGTGGCTTGGTTTACGAGTTGCTCGCTGCAGCACTTTCGAGCTACCTGCTCGGAGGGTCTGTTACCCAGTTTTCCATCGTGATAGGTGTTTTTCTCTCTGCGATGGGATTCGGCTCGTACCTGACGCGATTCGTACGCACACGGCTTCCGGAAACATTCATCGCTATCCAGATCGGGATCGGCTTGGCCGGCGGTCTCTCTGCAGCCATCCTGTTGTGTGCGTTCGCTCTGTTACCCTTGTACTTGCCGGTGCTCGTGGCCATACTCTCGGTCACCGGCACACTGGTCGGCATGGAGATTCCGATACTCATCCGGATTCTCAGAAGCCGATCGGCACTCACGCTGACCGTATCCAATGTGCTCGCGCTGGATTACGTGGGAGCACTTGTAGCGTCATGTGCATTCCCTCTCCTATTCGTGCCGTACGTTGGATTGCTTCGCACCTCCTTTCTCTTCGGCTTGGTCAACGTAGCAGTGGCAGGAGTTGGCATCAGAGTCCTTGGCAGGATGCTCAAGCACAGGAAACGGCTCACCGCCTTTGCAGCGGCATCCGCCGCAATCTTAGGAATCGGCTTAACCGGTTCGGGAGTCTTTACATCCATGATAGAGGATTTGATCTACCAAGACGACATTGTGCTGGCCCGTCAGACACCATATCAACGCATAATCGTGACAAAGTGGCACGGGGACGTGAGATTGTATCTCGATGGGAATCTGCAGTTCTCGTCCGTAGACGAGCATCGGTACCACGAAGCCATGGTGCACGTGCCGATGTCTGCCGTGCCTGGAGCGAGACGCGCCCTGATCCTCGGTGGCGGTGACGGAATGGCTGCCCGAGAACTTCTGAAGTACCCGAATATCGACAAAATAGACTTGGTCGACCTGGATGCCGAGATGGTTCGCCTCTTTCAGGAACACTCCCTGCTTGCTACACTCTGCGACCGGGCGCTCTCCCATCCCAGAGTAATCGTCCACGTGGAGGACGCGGGAAAATTCCTGGAGAAGACCTCGGAATCATGGGATCTCATACTGGTAGACCTTCCCGATCCTAACAACCTTTCACTCGGGAGGCTCTACACCACAAGCATGTACAAGCTCGTGGCCAGATCGCTCGCCTCCCAGGGGGTGATCGTTACCCAGGCCACCAGCCCCTTTTACGCGCCGGAAGCCTTTTGGTGCATCGCGGCCACTTGGGAGCAGGTGCCGACAGCGCCGGCAGCTTCACAGAGCTTCAACGTCTACCCGTATCACGTGTACGTGCCCTCTTTTGGCGACTGGGGGTTTGTCATGGCCTCCCGACGAAAGATCGACACGTCCGCGCTTCGCCTGCCAGAAGTGCCGCTTAAATTCTTGAGCGACGATCTGCTTCGTACCCTTTTCATCTTTCCCAAAGACAGTCTCCCCAAGAGCGAGATCCTTGCAAACCGTGTCGACGATCAGGTGCTCGTGAAATATTACCGCAAGGGATGGAGACGCTATGGTCCGTGAGTCCCAACCTGCAGCGCCGGAAACGAGATTTCACGCCATAGGAAAGGTCACGGGTTATCAACTCTCGTCATCGATAGTCCAACGGAATGACTCTTGGATTTCCCTCACTGACGTCTCTGGAGGGAACCCTCCCCTGAAGAGCTCGTTTAGACCCGCAATAACGCGATCGCCCGACCGGCCTTCGGCTATGATGAGAATGTCCTGTCCATCTTGACGGGCAAATTCCTGGAGGTACTGAAGACATGTTCCGCACGGGAGGAGCGGCGCGTTAAGGTCTGAAACAACGGCCACCGCAAGAAACCCCTTTTCTCCATGGATGAGAGCATGATTAACTGCATTACGTTCAGCGCATACACCGAGGACCGGGATGAGAGATTCGGTGTTGCATCCTTCGAATATCCTGCCGCTTCTGGTAACGACTGCCGCACCTACGCGGAACCGACTTAAAGGAACTGACGCGTGCTCTCTCGCCTTTTTGGCCACAGAGATGAGATCGTCTACGCTCCACCGGCCACATGAGGGGCAGTCTGGCACGAACCGATCTGGAGGAATCATGGGCACTGTCGATATCACCGCAGTGGCGCCGGGTCAAGCACCGAGGAGAAAATGTGGCGGGCCACACTCTTTGGCCGCGAATTGAAGACTCTAATCACACGGCTACCCCTGAACACAGAGCTGACCGACTCAGCTTCGATCCACGATTCCAAATCTGAGGTTCCTGAACCGCCTCTGGTCTTCCTCGGAGACACGAGAGCCGATGCGCGCCATAAAGATGTTTTCTTCCCGTAGGGCGATGTTTGGCTCGTTGGTATAATATTCCTGAAACCCAAATTTTTTTAGGAAGTTGATCATCATTCGCCTGTACTGCATCATGGTCAAACCGGTCCCATCCAGGTCCCAGTGCCAGCAGTACCCGTTCATGTAAGCTATCTTCTCTTCGAAAAACGTGTCTGCCATGAACGTGCGCACGATAGCGTCAGCAATCCCCGCGTGTCGATAATTCCTGCTCACCTCGAGAGCCCCCAGCTCGTACATCAGGGTGCCAAGCTTGCTCCACCGATCTTCCTTCTCCGGGTACCAGCAGCAGGCGTACGCCACAAGGGCCCCCTGCTCATTCAAGCATATGGTCACTCGGCCTTCCGGCTGAGACGCGACTCGTTCGAACACATCGAGCTTCTGTATGATCGAGGAGTAGTGTGCAAAGTTGCCGAGTCCCGATTCGAGCTGCAAGTGAGAGAAGTATCCGGGTGGGCATTTGTGGCACAGGGTGACCTCTCCGTGAGGCGTGTTCAGCGTGATGCGTTCCGGCAGGCGATCAGGTCGATCTCTTCCCATGTCACTTCTCAAAAATCACTCCACTCTCGATGGATGGTCTTGATCATGATGATGAGGTCGTGGTACTCGCCACGTCGATTTTTCACGTAGTCTCTCAGTACGGCTTGCTCGAAGAAATCGAGCTTGCGGGCCGCATTCATCGCGGGCTCCTCCACTCCTGACACGAACTCCGCGACCAGTTTTTCGATTCCCATGCTCATAGCCAGTTTTATGGCATCGAGCAGCATCCATGTTCCCAGCCTTTGATGGCGGTACGCTGGGTCCACTTGGATGCGCAGATGGGCGACGTGTGTCATGCAGTCCGAATGACGCCTGTGTATCCGGACATTCGCTATAATGGTCCCATCCGCTGTCACGGCCACGAGCGGAATAACGCTCTCAAAGTCCAATCTGCGTATCCAATGGTACATGACCTCGGGATCTGCAACGTTTTCCCTGAGAAACCACCGTTCGTCCTCTGGGATTCGTTGAAAGAACTCGAGCATCCGCTGTTCGTCCTCAAGGACTAACGGTCGAAGAATTACGGGTACGCCACTCTTGATGACAATCTCTCTTGGATAGTTTTCCAGCATTGTGCCGCTCCTCGGGATGAAGTCGGATATGTCGAGCCTCACATCGGGCACGTTTTCACTGCAGAGAATGGAATCGAACCAACCTGCCGCTCACGGTCCCCCTCTGTGCAATCCAACAGCGTCTGACGCATTCACCGCATGGTAGCGATTGCGTGCTCATGATACCATGCACGAGCGGATGCGTCAGTCTAATTCCCGTGATGTTGTTGGATCGTCCAGGGTATTCTTTGGAAAGGAGAGTGGGAACACAGGAATGAACGATGTGGCCACGGTGTCAGGTATGGGCTATAGTCAGGCCCGAACCTGGGGTCCCCCATTCCTCGGCCAAGCCCCGGGGATCTCACACTCAATTTTCTCTTGGGACACTATACGGTTGTCAGAAGAGGGACTTGGGTTCTAAAATAGGCATCGCAGCACTTCGAAGAAGAAACCACCGGGACAAGGAGGATCAAAGACATGAACGATAAAGAACAAGCGGTACTGACCGCAATGAAGCAAGCGGGCAAACCTGTAAGACCTGGCGATGTGGCCAAGTCTGTGGACTTGGATTCCAAGGAGGTATCCAAGATCATCGACTCCCTCAAGAAAAAAGGAATGGTCATCTCGCCGAAGAGGTGTTACTACGCTCCGTCGGACACGTGATTCCCCGTAAAGGTCTGCAGCGGGACAACCCGACGCAACCCCGCCCTTGACAGAGCCGGAACCGGATGATACCCACGGGAGCCCATGACAAGGATAATCGATCAAGAGACAAAGCTGAAGCAACATCTGCCTGAGTCCCCTCGCCATGTGCACCTGATGGGAATATGCGGAACGGGAATGAGCGCACTGGCAGGCTTGTTTCATGAGTCTGGCTGCACGGTGACCGGATCTGATCACGGTGTCTATCCCCCCATAAGCGAGTTTCTCTCAAGGCTGGGGATTTCCGTCAAGGAAGTCTACACCCCGGAAAATCTGGCTCTGAGACCTGACGTGGTAGTCGTAGGAAACGTCATCCGCCGCGATAATCCGGAAGCGGTTTACCTCGAAGGTTCCGGCATCCCATTCACCTCTATGCCCGTAGCGCTGAGGACCTACTTCATGAAGGGTAAGAGAAGACTGGTGGTTGCTGGAACTCATGGCAAGACCACGGTGACCTCGATGATCGCCTGGATATTGCGTGAGGCGAATCTGGATCCAGGCTTCATGATCGGAGGAATTCCTCTCAATTTCAGGACGAACTACTGGCTGGGAACTGGTGATCTTTTCGTGGTGGAAGGCGACGAATACGATACCGCGTATTTCGATAAGGTGCCGAAATTTCTTCATTATGCGCCAGATGTTGCTGTAATCACATCCTGTGAGTTCGACCACGCTGACATTTACCGAAGCCTCGCACAGATTCAAGATCAGTTCAGGGCTCTTACCCATCTGATCCCGCCGCGAGGAACGCTGATTGCCTGGACGGGTCACCCAAACGTCCTTCAGATAGCGGAGCAGTTCGACGGAAGGCTTCTCACCTACGGGCTTGGCTCCGAGTTTCATTGGAGCGTTCGCCAAATGCTGATGGCACCTGACGGCACGCATATCGAGGTAACCAGGGCCGGCCATCTCGTTGCCACGGGAGCTTTGCCTCTATTCGGCGTTCATAATATTTCAAATGCCCTCGCAGCGATAGCCGTGTGCGCGGAAGTGGGAGTAGACCCTCAGAATGCTGTCAACGCGTTGGCACGATTTCAGGGCGTTCGTCGCCGTCAGGAAGTCTTGGGCGAACAAGGGGGCATCCTCGTCATAGACGACTTCGCTCATCATCCCACAGCGGTCGGTGTTACGTGCGCGGCAGTGCGGTCTCGTTTTCCTGCCAGGCGACTCGTGGCAGTATTCGAGCCGAGGACCAATACGAGTAAGCGTTCTATCTTTCAGGAACAATATGTCGACGCATTTCTAGCGGTCGACGTGATAGTGCTCAGAGAGGCTCGCGATGTGGAGTTGATTCCCGTGGCGCAGCGATTCAGCTCAGAGAGGTTGGCAAACGATCTCCGAGTCCGGGGAAAAGAGGCTTACTCATTTTCTGACACGGAGGGCATCCTCGCGTTTCTGGCCGAGATACTGAGGCAAGGTGACGTAGTGCTGGTCATGTCCAATGGGAGTTTTGACAACGTCGCATCCAGGCTGCTCCGGAGTCTAGGGGAGCACGAACAATGAAAGAAGCGCTCCTGTACGAGAAGTTGGAGTCAGAGAAGGTCAAATGCTATCTTTGTCGCCACGGCTGTGTGATCAAAGACGGCAAGAGAGGCCTCTGCGGGGTTCGAGAAAATCGTGAGGGAACACTCTTCACTCTGGTCTACGACAGGGTAGTCTCCACCAACGTCGATCCCATCGAGAAAAAGCCGATTTTTCATCTTGCCCCGGGGAGCAGATCCTTCTCCATAGCCACGGTTGGCTGCAACTTCTTCTGCTCCTTTTGCCAGAATTACTCCATTTCCCAGATGCCCAGGGATCGCGGTCGCATCGAGGGCGACCATTACACTCCGGAAGACATCGTAAGACTCGCGATCGGGAGCGGATGTCAATCTATCTCCTTCACGTACACCGAGCCCACCATCTTCTATGAGCTAGCCAAGGAGACAATGGTTCAGGCCCACAAATTCGATCTCCTCAACGTGTTCGTCACCAACGGATATATGACCCGTGAAATGCTCGACGATTGCAGAGGACTCCTGGACGCAGCAAACGTGGACTTGAAGGCCTTCAACGATGAATTCTACACCCAGTACTGTAAAGCCAAGCGGGAAGGAGTCATGGACTCCCTCCGATACATGAAGGAGTTGGGCATCTGGTTGGAAATAACAACCCTTCTCATCCCTACGCTCAATGACAATCTCGATGAGGTACGGGAAATGGCACGATTCATCCGCAGAGAGTTGGGTGAGGAGACGCCGTGGCACGTGAGCAGATTCTATCCTCAGTACAAGGAGCTTTCGCTGCCTCCTACTGCTGTGGAAGCCGTGCGCAAGGCCAGACAAATAGGACTAGATGAAGGGTTGCATTACGTGTACACCGGCAACATTCCCGGAGATGGGGGCGAGAAGACCGCATGCCCTGTTTGTTCGAAGCTTCTCATCGACCGAATGGGGTACAGAATCGGATCATATTCCGTCGAGAGCGGAAGGTGCCCAGGGTGCGGGCACCGAATTCCCGGAATCAAGCTGTGAGATATGGGGAGTGTATGGTAAGAAATAGGGACATTCTTGTTTCTCCTTCGATCCTGTCAGCCGACTTCACTCGACTTGGAGAAGAAATACGGGCAGTGGAGCACGCGGGGGCCGATTGGCTCCATGTGGACGTCATGGACGGCCATTTTGTTCCCAATATCACCATTGGACCCATGATCGTCCAGGCCGCCAAGAGCGTGGCGCACATCCCCCTGGATGTGCATTTGATGATCTCCGAGCCGGACCAGTATCTGGAGGCTTTCCAGGAAGCCGGGTCGGACATCCTCACCGTCCATCCCGAGGCGACGCATCATCTGCATAGGACTCTCACGAGAATCCGAGAGCTCGGCATGAAAGCCGGCGCAGCTTTAAACCCGTCCACAAGTCTCGGTGCGGTCCGCCACGTGCTTGCAGAGCTTGACGTGCTGATGCTCATGACGGTGAACCCCGGTTTCGGCGGTCAGTCGTTTATCCCGACCATGCTATCCAAAGTGCAGGAAGCTCGCAGGATGATAGATGAATCCGGGCACTACATCCTCTTGGAGGTAGACGGCGGAGTTAGCCCGGGCACCGCCCCTGATTTGAAAGAGCGTGGTGCGGACGTTTTCGTCGCGGGCAGTGCGGTGTTCGGACGTCCGCCCTATGACAAGGCAATTCGTGAGCTCCGCTGACTGTCTCGCGACGGTCCGCGCACGAAGCTGTTAAAATCCGGCGCAAGGAAGCCCTTGGAATCTGCGCGCATTGACGAGACTTCCCGTTCAAAGACTGGGAAGCAGTGAAAGCAAGGTCTGACATGAAACGAGCACGAATCGTCGCGGTTTTCGGCCTACTTGCAGCGCTCATGCTGTCCATAGAACCGCTGTCTCTCGCCTCCCCACCCCGAAATTTCCAGCCTGACCCGGCTACTATCGTGGTTCCAGATCCGGACCAGGATCCAGGCCTCTACTTTCTCCTGGCGGAACGGTATCAAGCTGCCGGAGACACGGAAAATGCTCTTCGGTATTTCCGCAAAGCGCTTGAGTTGGATCCCACATCAGCGTACCTGAACATTCGTGTGGCGACCCTTCTCGCAAGAAGTCGAAAGCTGGCCGATGCCCTGATCATGGCGAGAGCAGCGACAATCTACGATCCTGCGAACGAGGAGGCACACTCCCTCCTGGGGAAGATATACGCCGTCACCGGAGACCGCAACAGAGCAGTGGAAGCCTATAGCAGGGCGCTGGATCTCAAGCCGGGGGACAGAGATCTCTACGTGTTTCTCGGCTCTCTCCAGGCGTCCCAAAAACAATTTCCAGAAGCCGAAAAGACCTTCCGAAAGATGATAGAGCAGTTTCCCCAGGAAAAGGAGGGCTACTTCTACCTCGGGAAAGTCCTCGTAGAGAGCAAACAGTACGACAAGGCAGTCGAGGTTTTCTCCGAGCTGCTCGACACTCAAGAGGAAAGCAGTGCCCAAGCTCATTTCGAATTGGGAGCCATCTACCTCCTGGAGGAGAAACACGACAAGGCCGAGCACCATTTTAAGGAAGCCGTACGACTCGATCCGTTCAACATTAACGCCAGGTTGAACTTGGGACAAGTGCTCGCCAATCAGAAGAAATATGACGAATCATACAAAGTATTCGAGGAGCTTGCCAAGCTCGCCCCATCCAATTTGCGCATCCAAATCAACATGGCCCTCATATTGGCCGAGCAGAAACAATTCGACAAGGCCAAGGAAAAACTCGACAAGATTCTGAAGACCAAGCCCGGCTGGGATCAGGTGAGGTTTCATCTCGGCAGAATACTCAGAGAGCAAGGCAAAATCGAGGAAGCTGAGAAGGAATTCGTTCAAATCCGCAAAGAGGATCCCACGTACGTAAACTCTCGGATAATGCTAGCCATTATGTTCCTGAGATCCAGGGACTACGCGAAGGCTATCCGGTACGTGAACGAGGCTTCGGAATCGGACCCTCAGGATGCTGATGTCCTTCATATCAAGGGATCGGTGCTCGAAGAGCTCAACCGGTATCAGGAGGCAATGGTTGCCTACAAGCAGGCGCTTGAGTCAGATCCGAAAAACCCGCGAATCATGTATTCCTTGGGCAACGTATTGGAGAAGAGCGGTCGACGCAAAGAGAGTATGGCTCTCATGGCAAAGATCCTCGAGATCAACCCGGACGATGCGAGCGCCCTTAACTTCATGGGATACACGCTGGCAGTGGAAGGCAAAGACATAGAGAAGGCAGAGAAGCTCGTTCGCAAAGCTCTCGAGATTAAACCGGATGACGGTTATATTCTGGATTCTCTCGCTTGGGTGCTCCACAAGCAGGGCAAGAACGATGAGGCCCTCGAGTACCTTCAGAAAGCGATCTCAAGAGTGAAGGCTGATCCTATCGTGGCAGAGCATCTCGGGGATTTGCTCCTAATCAAGAATCAGAAAAAGGAAGCCGCGGAAGCTTATCGCAAATCACTCGAGATCAATCCTGACAACATCGTGGTACAAAATAAGTTACGCAAGATAGAGGAGCATGACTTGCCATCCAACGCGAAGTAGGAGGCCCGTGGCATGCCGGAAAATTGTCCTTCCCCGCACGGCTTCAAAACCGGCCGTCCAAGGTGTCGGACTTCTCGATCCACCAGCCCGTGACTCGGACTGCTAGGCGCTCCGGGGGAAAGATTGCCGTTCAAAAGCCTGACATCCAATGTCCTGACTGCGCTGTTCGTGATCTGTGTCCCCTTGATCACGATCGTCACTATGTCATACGAGTCCCTTGCTGCCGGTCCCCGTAAAGAAGAGATTCCGCTACCCAGGCCGAGGTACGGGCTTCCAGCCGAGTTGGGAACCAAGGAGCTCAGATTCGCGGGCGAGCGGATTCCTCTAGAGCGAAAGGACGTTCGATCGCGTGTCCTCTCTCAAATAAATTTCCTTCTGCTCGACGCGCGGAGCGTCCTCTCTCTCTGGCTGACTGACGATTTGCAATATGCATGGATTTTCCAGGAAATCTTTCAGAAGGAAGGGCTGCCAAAGGAATTCGTTCTTCTCGCTCCCATCCTGTCGAGAATGAAGAGACCTGGAGACAAAGTGCGGCAGGGAGGGATTTGGGCACTGGAGACGCCGTGCGGAGCTGAGAGCGGAGTGCCCATGTCCGCCAGCGACTCGCATGACGATAGAATGGACGTGGAGCTGTCTACGAAATGTTTCTCTGTCCAGATCAAGCAATTGCGAAAAGAGCTCTCCGATAGCGGATGGCTTATGACGGTCGCAGCGTACATGAGCTCCAAAAAAACAGTGGAGGATCTCCGGCGAGTCTGGAATGCACAATCGTTTTGGGATATCCCCTTCACGGAAAGTCCCGACGTTCTCGTGCCCAGGTGGATAGCTTTGTGGCTGATCTACTCCTACCCAAGCACCTACGATCTTGACCTGAAGCCGCCTCAGCCGATCACGTTCGATCAGGTGAAGGGAGTGGTTCTCGCTAAAGACTTGCCGGTCGCTGAAGTGGCGCGGATTCTTGGCGTACCTCCTCGGATTGTCCTCGATCTCAATCCAAAGATCAAACCATCTTCCGGAATCTTTAGTGCCCGGGAAAATGGCAGGCAAGCCGTGCACACGATCACTGCCCCGCGAGGCAAGGGGCAGCTTCTCGTCAAGGCGCTGAAGGAAAAAGGATACCTAGCCGCCAAGCCGGGCAAATGACCCGCTCGCATCCCTTCGCGCACGGCCTGCAACGGTGCATCTATCCGAGCCGGAAACGGACCGGTTTCTTCCGATCCCTTTCAAGTGCCGGTTCTCTCCATCGCGGTCCCGGGAATCGTCTTGACTCCAGGAGGAAAAGGGCTTACCCTTTGGTGGAGGTTTTGGACGAAACTTGCAACAAACTGACCAATTTTCTCAACCGGGAGAGACGCCATGACGCTTAATCGATGGGATCCCCTGCGGGATCTGTTGAACGTCCAAGAAAGAGTCCATCGCATAATCGGCCATGCTACAGAAGAATGGATCGCGCGGAGACCAACGGTTTGGCGCCCGGTTGTGGATGTGCTGGAAACGCCCGAAGCCTACATATTCAGAGCTGAGTTGCCGGGGGTGGGTCGAGAAAACATTAATATTGAGGTGGTCGGCAATCGCCTGAGATTGTCGGGCGAACGGCCCCTCAAATCGGATCCTGCGATAGCAGCGTACCACAGCGTCGAGCGAGCTCACGGGCTGTTTGAGCGGACATTTACCATGGCCGCAGAAGTAGATGCCGAGAAGGCCCAGGCATCCTATTGCGACGGCCTGCTGGAAGTCATTCTTCCCAAGGCGGAACAACACAAGGGGGGCAAGCTTTACGTGGTGTGTTGTGAGGAAGATGGATAGTTAGACGCTTGTGCGTTCCCGGTGAATACCGGCTCCAGTGCCGCTCGAGCCAGCGGTAGAACAGATGTTCCCCAATAGTGGAGAATGGGGGCGACTAAGCTACAATACGGTGACTATGAGCGCCATTCATCAGTGTCGAAGGCTAGCAAGCCTCCGATGCACACGTTGTGAAGACAGGGGGCAAGGTCTCCGAACCGCGCCTGTTGGAGTTGCAAAATTATGGCCAAGCCCGATCCGTATACCGTACTAGGCGTCAGCAGGGGCGCCGGCGAAGAAGACATTAAGAGAGCTTTCCGGAAGCTTGCTCGGCAGTATCATCCCGACGTGAACAAGAGCAGGGGCGCGGAAACCCGTTTCAAGGAGATCTCCGAGGCCTACGAGATCCTGGGAGACCCCGAAAAGCGGCGTCGGTATGATATGTTCGGCCATGAGGGAGTGCACGGCGATTTCTCTGGATTCGGTTCGTCCTCCGCGAGAGATCCGTTCGCAGGCATGCGTTTCGGAAATTCGGGGTTCTCCTTCAACTACGGCAACTTCACAGGCGCATCCGGTTCAGGGGTGTTTGATGATTTGTTTTCCGAATTTCTCGGGGGCCGGTCGGGGAGAACCCGGCGCCGCCCCACACAAATGCGAGGCCAGGACGTCGAATACGACCTGACCATAGACTTCGAACAAGCGTACGGGGGAGTTACCGCTGAGGTGAGGGTCTTGGACAAGAGAATCGAAGTGCACGTGCCCCCGGGCGTCGACACCGGGTCCAGAGTCCGAGTCTCTGGCCAGGGGGCCCCCGGACTTCACGGAGGGCCGCCAGGAGACCTTTACTTGAATGTCAGCGTGACTCCCCATGAGTATTTTCGGAGAGAGGGTGCCGACATTCACCTGACCGTTCCTATCACGTTCGGAGAGGCGGTGCTGGGAGGCACGGTAGAAGTCCCGGGACCCGACGGCCGTCTGGCTCTCAGGATCCCACCAGGCACGAGCTCAGGCACGAGCTTTCGATTTAGAGGAAAGGGATTTCCCAATCTCAAGGACAAGACGCGAGGAAACTTCTACGTCACCGTTCATGTTGCCGTGCCGGAAAACATTGATTCCGAGTCTCGGCGCTTGGTAACCGAATTTGAGCGTCGGAATCCTTTCAATCCCCGAAAGGGTAGATAGACTAATATTTTCATGGAATTGGGAATCTAGTCAGGGAGTGATATGATGGAAGAATCCGAACGTAACGAAGGTTTCCGCATTACCGACAAACGAAGGTTCACGTCCGAAGGCGAGGCACGAGAAGAGCAACAAGCTCAGCCGGAAAGCACGGCGGCACGAACCGAGATGAAAGCTGATGAAGGGCGTCAGGAGCCACCGAAAAAGGAGAGAGAAGAGCGGGCAGGCAAGCACCAGCCTCCGCCCCCTCTGGATTTCTCCACGTTCGTTCTGAGTCTGGCGAACACTGCCCTCCTTCAACTCGGTCTCATTAGGCTGCCGAATTCGCAGGAAGGGTCCAAAGACATAGCGGGAGCTCGACAGACCATTGATATCCTGGGGATTCTGGAGGAGAAGACCCGGGGGAATCTCAACGAGCAAGAAAAAAAGTTGTTGTCGGAGACATTGTTTCAATTAAGGATGGCATTTGTGGAGGCAACGCGGTAATATCGGTTTTTTTGCCTCATCCGTTGTCGGGACGGGGCCCTGTCGGCCATCACGTATCGCGTGACGGCCGGCCTTTGTTTTTGCGCATGTGTTTCAGAGAATTCTATTTCGAGGAGAGGTCGATTCATGTCTCGAATTTGCGAAATTTGTGGAAAGAAACCGCTAAAAGGGTACAACGTCAGCCACGCGCATAACCGCACCAAGAAGATTTCGCTGCCCAACCTCCAGAAAATCAAGATCCTCGAGTCTTCCGGACGCGTGCGGCGAGCCAAGGTGTGCACCCGGTGCATTCGTTCCAACATGATCACGAAGGCCCCGTAGGGGTTTCACGCCTGCATCGAGCCTCGTAAGGATGCGGATGCCCCCGCAAGCAGCGCCGCTCGCGTGGATGAGAAGGGAAGAGCTGGCAAGAGCCCGTGCACGTGGCCGAGTTAGTCCTCGTGTGCCGGCTGCCGTGGCTCTTGCTCAGAGAACGGGGCTCTTTGAGAATTGAAGCCGCGGCTTTCTCACACTCCGCGGTTCCCCAAGGTTGCCGCAACGCACGCAGGCCTCCGTCTGTGGCGTGCGGAGCCCCCCGCGCGATATCAGCTCTGCTTACCATTCAACGGACGGTCCGACCTCATTCTGCGCTGCACAGAAAAGACTCCCCCTCTGCCGTAAGAACTCCGTCAGCGAGGACCGTGCGCACTGCAGGGCCAAATCCGCGCGGTTGTTGGTTTCGGACAGGTGCGCGAGCACAACGAATTTTAACTCGTCAGAAACGATACGTTGGAGGAGCTGAGCGCTCTGGGGGTTAGACAAGTGTCCCAGTCGACTGCGCACACGCTGTTTGAGCTCCCACGGATACGGCCCGTCCTGGAGCATGTGCGGATCGTGGTTGCTTTCCAGCACCACAGTCTGTACTCCCGTGAGCAAGCTCATTACCAGACCGGTGGCCGTTCCCAGGTCCGTGGCTATTGCCATTCTGCTTGATCCCACGGCGATACGGAATCCCACAGGATCCTCGCAGTCGTGAGGCACGGAAAAGGGGTGAATGCGGAATCCGGCGAACTCGAAAATCCTGCCTGTTTCAAACAGATCGAGTCGCCACACCTTTCCTATCATACGCTGAGAGACCGACCAGGTCCCCTGATTCACAAGCACAGGGAGCTTGAACTTTCGGGAGAGGACCCCTACCCCTTTCACGTGATCGCTGTGTCCGTGAGAAACGAGGATACCGCCGAGCGATCCCGGATCTACTCCAACCGAGTGAAGGCGCTCGGCAACTTGTTTTCCGGAAAGTCCCGCGTCGATGAGGAGCGCCGATCCGTTGCCCTGGAGAAGAAAAGAGTTGCCGGAGCTTCCGCTTGCCAGGGGAATGAGTCGCATAATCCTCGTGCTTCTCCCTTTGCCAAGTCTTTCGGACCGGCAAACTATCCCCCGGCGAATGTCCTGTCAAGGGAATTCGGCCGCGTGAGCTGAGAACGGGTGAGCCGGTTACCAACGTGCTCCTGGCAGACGGACACAACGCAAGGTCTTGAAAAGGTTTTCAGTTATCCCAGGGAATTGAGTTCAGATATCGATCGAGCTTCTTGAGGTATGATTTCGTGCGCCAGGTGAACCCATGTTTTATCTTCGCATTCTCCCCCACCCGCACGTCTCCCACAACTGCAAAGGGTGTCTCGCCGAAGCGCTGCCTGTGCGCGTCAGCAATCGCGACGTGTAAGTCCGTGTAGATATAGTGGGGCTCCTTCTCCAGGAGGAATGCTTTGAAAATCTCTCGCTTGGGCACTTCGGGGAACAGGGACGCTGTTGCCAGGAGGGTCTCGGAATCCTTCGTTACCGGACACGCCTGCGTATCATAATGGAGGAAGTCGCCGTCCAGAGCAATCTTCTTGTTTGCCAGATCTCGTATCCGGATCTGTTCCATCATGTTCCTGCTCGAAAAGGGCCCGTAATGATAGTCCATTCCCACCAGGAACAGCCAGGAGAGATCGCCGGGCTGAGCGAACTTGGCGGCATATTGGACGAACATGGGCTTTAGAGCGGCCACCCCCACATCCACCCCCCCAAGCTTTGAGTACATGTAGCTGCAGAGCTCCTCGTCCGAGAACCGCTCCCCTCGATCTCGCATCACTCTGCGTGCACGTGGAAAGTTCAATTGCATGGATCCCTTGGTACGGACCACGTGCCTAAGTCGATCCAGCTCGCTATCGACTATTTTCCTCACGAAGTCCGGCAACTTGGTCGAGTCCCGCTTGAGGTCTTCAGTGATCTGGCGAGCCAGTGTTTCGACCTGCCCCTCTGTCACACACGCGAGCAGGCTCGGGAGATACTTCTCTCTATACCTGTCGTAGAGCTGCGCAACCGGCGGAATAGACATGATAGGCCCCATTTGGGCCAAGAATTGCTTTTCCGCCCGATCGAGCGCGGAAGCCATGTCTTGTCCCCCCGCTGGATCGACGCACGGCGGATCCGCATGGAAACCGGATTCTATGGAAATGATCGTTGCCACAAGCCCAAGAATTTCCTTGCATATCGGCAAATTGTTGCGTTCTACTGCCTGGAGAATCACTTCTATCCAGCCTGCCCGTTCGCTCGACGGACAATTCAGCGGCTTGGCTGACAGAAATCCGGACATCCACATGGCAGCAGCCCGTCTGTCAAGGATCTGGATTTTGCTCATCATGAGCTCCTCTTCCTGTTTCCTTTTCGGTTCATAGATCCTGAGGAGCTCCCGTCGCTCCGCTGTGAGCGGATCGCTCGTGTCATCCTTTTCCTGAGCTGCGCCCGATGAGGCTGGGGAAGCATTCCTGTCCGACTGCTCCGGTGACGGGGCCCGTGCCTGAGAAGAAACATGATCTTCAGCCGGCACGTCCGCATCAGGGATGACGCGGATCTCTCCCCATCCGCGTTCGTGCAGGCACAAGACCAGGAGGAGACAGAATATTATACGGAGGAACATTTCACCTGACCGCGCATAACCGATCCGGCTGAAAGCCCACGGTTCTCGACTCTGCTGACGTGATAAACCCGCGCCGACGGAAAGTCAACCACCACAGCCCGATAGGGGACCGGCAGGCCTCACTGCCAACAGCGACCCTATCCAATTGCGGGATCGCCTGCGCTCCATTCGGGTAAGCCCCCGCTCGAGCTTCACAGTCAACCGCTTTTGAAGCAGAGATGAACAGATTGACGAGCTTCCTCGTCTCCACTATAGCTTTCAACTGCGACGGCTGGTACGCATATTCAGCGCGTGGCAGTATGGATTCGGTACTCGCTTCACGGTATAGTCATTTCTTTGGGAGGATAAGCACGATGACATCGGCTCACAGAGAATATCCAGATCTTATCGATTCCGTGGAAGAGCGGGTTCTGTCAGGAGGAAGCATTTCCCGGGAAGAAGCGTACAAGCTCCAGGACACCCCTGACGAACATGTCGTTCGTTTGGCAGGAGCGGCTGACAGAGTCCGGATTCACTTCAAGGGATATGATTTCGACGCGTGCTCGCTCATCAATGCCCGAGCCGGAAGATGCTCGGAGGACTGCGCCTTTTGCGCCCAGTCAGCGCGTTACAAGACTGACTGTCAGGTATATGACCTCAGACCGACAGGAGATTTCGTCACCGCTGCCCGTAAGGCACAGGAAGCGGGAGCTACTCGGTTTTGCACGGTGACGAGCGGAGGAGCCCTGAATGAGACGGATTTCGAAGCGCTGATCCACTCTCTTCAACGCGTGAGATCCGAGGTGGGCATACCGCTCGACGCATCACTGGGGTTTCTCAGCGATGAGAGAGCAGCCCGCCTCCGGGAAGCAGGCGTCACTCGATACAACCACAACCTGGAAACGTCCGCTGACTTTTACAGCACAATATGCAGCACCCACACCTTCGACCAGAGGGTCGCCACAGTCAAGAAAGCGCAGAAGGCAGGTTTTTCAGCGTGCTGTGGAGGAATCATCGGCATGGGGGAAACAGCTCGCCAGAGGGTGGACCTCGCCGTCACCCTGGCGGAGCTGGGAGTCGATTGTGTACCCGTCAATATTCTTGACCCGAGACCAGGCACGCCCCTCCAGAACATGAAGCCCCTGGAGCCACTTGAAGTCATCCGCACCATATCGGTCTTCCGGCTTCTCCTACCGAAAGCCACCATTAAATTGGCTGGCGGCAGGGAGAAGAACCTCGGCGATTTCCAGGGGTTCGCCCTCAGGGCAGGAGCCAACGGCATGATTATCGGCGGCTACCTCACCACGTCGGGACGCTCTGTGGAA
Source organism: Thermodesulfobacteriota bacterium (assembly GCA_040753915.1). Taxonomy (GTDB): domain Bacteria; phylum Desulfobacterota; class Desulfomonilia; order Desulfomonilales; family Desulfomonilaceae; genus JBFMDN01. Next base: position 48,838 of record JBFMDN010000005.1, read on the forward strand.
TCTGATCTGAAACTCATACGCGACGCGGGATTCCAGATTGCTCGTCTTGCAGGACTGCAGGCAGGTACGTGAAGAATTGTCACGACAGGAGGCTCATCGACTTCAGATGCTCGATGAGCTGGTTCTTCCCTCGATACACGATGGCGGCGAGACCTTTGCTCAAAGCGCGGTCCACGTGACTCTCGTTGTCATCAATGAAGAGAATCTCTTCCGGCAGCAGTCCGAGCGCTTTGGCAACGTCATCAAAGACGGAGGCGTCCTTCTTGCTCTTTCCCAAATGGTATGAGTTGAACACCCCGTCGAATTCGTGAAAAAATGGATGGTTCTTGTCGAGCTCGTCCAGCCAGTTCGTTTGGTCGCTCAACAGTGCCACGGTGTAACCTTTGGCTCGGAGTTGTCTTACGAGGTCAAGCATCCAGCGCCGGAGCACAAAACGGGAGAGGATCTCCCGGCGGAGGTCCTGATCCAAGCCTGCGATGCCCCCCTGTTGTCTTAGCGCGGCCCAATACGCCGATTCTTCTGCCTCACCTGTCACGTAACCAGATGAGTACACGATTTCTGTCGCTTTCTTGAAAAAATCGTCAGGAGAAAGCCCGTTGGAGCGGCCGATAGCCTTTAGTCCCTCACGAAACCCCTCTTCGGCGACCACTCCGCCGAAATCCATAAGAATTCCTTTTATATGTTCCATCCTTTCCCGACTTCAGCTCCTAAGTTTTCGGCACCCGCGACGTGGGACACCCTCCGGCGTCAGTCGTGGGCTGCGCGTACGCCCGACGCGTAAGCGCCGATCCCCCTCTCCCGAGCTCAACCGACAATATCTCATTGCTTTTCCTCGCCGGATATGTATAATCAAGAATTTATTGTCAGGTGTCAAGCCTTGGACCGCTTGCCTGTGCCGGACGAACAGTTCTTCGTGGGGAATCGTGTCAGTCCTATCCACGCTCGCAGCACGACAGGAATCGCCCGGAGCATGTTCTCGAGAACAACGGCCATCGGCGAGGATGCTCACGTGCCACGCTTGTCGTGACATCGAAGCACCTGACCCATTCATTCAAGTCCTGCGGAATAGGGAGGAGTCTATGTTCAATCACTACTGGGTTAAGGAGAGATCAGCATGAGGTCCATGATCGGAGGAGCGGCTCGCGGCAGCCGCGATTTGCAGCGAGGATCCAGTGCGTACGGCTTTTTTGGCATCCTCATCATCATTGTGGTGGTAATAGGAACCATCTTCTTTTTCCCCTGGGACCAGATCTCAACGGGTCGACCCGATTCCACGCTCGTGGAGGCCAAGCAAGCGCTCGACAAAGGTCAATGGGACAAGGCGGTCTCGTTGTTCGACAAGGCCATCAAGGAAAGGCCGGGTAATGCTGCGGCTTACATTGGACGATCGGTTGCGAATTTGAACTTGGGGAAATTGGAGGAAGCGCTTAAGGACTCCGAAGAAGCCGTGAAGTCAGCCCCCAGCAGCCCCCTTGCTTACGGGCAGAAAGCGCTCGTTGAGAAGGTCCTCGGCAAAACGGATGAGGCATTACAGGATCTCGACAAGGCTATCGCCCTGGACGCGGGCTATGTGTGGGCACTGGCTCAAAGAGCAGACGTGCACTCCCGCAAAAATGACAATGAGAAGGCTCTGGCCGACGCGAACAGGGCCTTGACCTCAGCACCGAAGTTTGTCGATGGCTACCGTGTCCGTGCCTGGATTTACAGCAGAATGGGCAAATGCAGCGAGGCCGCGGAAGATTTCAAAAAGGTCTCCGAACTGCGCCCCGACGATCCGTGGTCCATTCAGGACAGGGCTTGGTTTCTCCTGACTTGTCCTGACGAAAAGCTCCAGGACGAGTCCAAAGCATTTGAGCTCGCACAGAAAGCAATGAAGCTGACCGAAGGGAAGGACGCGGTGGTGCTGGAAACGTTGGCGGAAGCCTACTTCCGGCAGGGTGCCCCCATGAAAGCGGTGGAACTGCAAAAGCAAGCTATTGCCCTCAAGTCCAAAAGCTGTCCTTCCGGTTCGTGCACAGAGGAGATGAAGGAAAGGCTCAAGAAGTACGAAATGGCTGCCCGGACTGAGATACGCAAGAATTACGAAATCTTACCCCTTGACAGTAGCTACCGCCCGTGATGAGCCAGGCCTCACGGGTCCGGAGACTCGTTCCCGGGGTCCGTGGGACGGCGAACTCTCTTGATCCATCTGAATAGTCTTGAAACCGTTCCGGGGGACCGATTCCTGCTGATATCGTCCCCCGGATTCCCATCTCAAACAAGATCACGTACGGTCATCTGGGCGGGCGGAAACGAATGACTCGACAAGCACCCTTCTCTGTCCGAAAATCGACCCGGACCCATTTGCCCAGATATGGCGCCGCCTCGCGCCGCTGGCCTTGCTCTACTTGCATGACGTATTTTTCGTCGTTGGACCCTTGCAGCGTGACGCTGTTCAGATCCACCCGAACGAGCATACCCGCGAATTCTTCGGCATAGCCAAGCTGAGGCGCGAGGAAAAAGACCGAACAGAACAAGATTCCCAACCACTGATCCCTCATCTGTTCCTCCACAGCGAAATTCCAAGCCCTCTCACCGGAAATCTTCACAAAAAAAATACTCGGGTGCCTGAGATCCACGCACCAGAAATCGCCTCCCCACCCCCAAAAGCCATCATACCCGATGCCAGTCCGTGTTTCAACACCGTCCCGAAGAGCCGGCAGCCAATGAGCAGCATTCAGAGCCTACTACTGCCCTGCAGAGCCCTAATCCATGCGGCAATATCATTTGACAAGTCGCAGCGTGTCCGCGCACTATAGCCCTGCAGAGCTATAGTGGAGGGCATTAAGCACAGGTCCGAACTTGATTCGTAAAATGAGTCACAGGCTAAAGCGTGAAGGCATTAGCCGCGCTCCACTGTTGTGTTGGCCATAAGTCAGGAGATTCATAGGTATTGATGAAAAATCTCGACCGTTGTCATGACCATGTGTCGATCGAAGGCTCATTGGCTCTCAACCGCGATGAATGGCACGCATGCTCAATGCGTAGCAGCATACACCGGGAGGTCCGGACATGAAATTTCCGAAGGATCGTCTGTACACGGAATATCACTTGTGGATAAAGCAACAGGCGGACGGCGTAATGATCGGCATCACCGAATATGCTGCACGAGAGCTCGGGGACGTGGATTACGTGGAGTTGCCGGGTCCTGATGACGATCTGACGAAGAATGTCCCTTTTGGGATTATTGAGACGAGCAAGGCTGTCACCGACCTTGTGGCGCCCATCTCAGGCTCTATAATCGAATCCAACCCCGAGGTCATCGCAACGCCAAGGCTTCTCACCGAAGATCCATACGGGGAAGGATGGCTCGTAAAGGTCATGCCCGCGCCAGAGGAAGACTTCGCGGATTTGATCCAGCCCAAAGCTTACCAGAGCCTGGTGGACGCTGAGATCGAAGCATCCTAACTGTCGAGGTCTGAAAGAAGCAGGGAGGTGTGGCCACCCGGAAAACGTTCCGGAGCGCGTGACGGGGCTCGCGGGTGCCTATCAGGAAAGGTAATCCACAGCGCCGGCCTTGTCCCTCCTCCTGGTTACATAATCCTCCTGAAGGGATTTCCCGTAACGTAGATAAAATTCGCCCTGATCTTCATGCGCTTGCTTTTCATCCTTGGAGGAAAGGGATAGTATGGGGCTGCTGTCTTGATCGCCCGAACTGCTGACTGATCGAGCGTGCTGTGTCCGGAGGAATCGATCAGGTTGACGTAAAGAAGCCGACCGTCATTGGCGATCCCGAATTCTACTGTGAGCGATCCTCCAAGCCCCGACCGCGCTGCTTCAGCGGGATATATCCACACCCCCTGGATCTTCTGCTTCAAATGGAGCAAGTACGAGAAGAACTTGTCCTCTCGTGTATTGATGTCGACCACAGCCTCTTCCGGGTCACCATCTTGAAAGAAATCTTGCGGTCCTCCCGGCATGGAGAGACCCTGTGCAATTTCACCGGGAGTAGGCCGAAGATCGATATCCAAGTTGCGGAGGCTCTTCTTCTCTTGGGCGTTCTGAGTACCATGCTTTGCCGGACCATTGTCTCGAGGCCGATCGGATTGCTCGACTTTTTCTTTCGGAGTTTTCTGCCTGAGCGGTTCCTCTGGAGCCGCGGGAGGAGCAAGGGAGGCTATCTTCTGTTGGTGAGGCTCCATCCGGCCCAAGGGAGACCTAGGGGACGGGGGACGCTTGGGAATCCGCTCCACCGGGGCAGTGTGATCTCGGTCGGAAATGGCCGAAGCCCTTTCAGGGGGCGGCTCGGGCTTCTTTGCCTCCTGGGGGGGCTCGACGAGACGCACGGACGTCACCTTTTCTCCAGGGCTCAGAAGGGCCTTCGTGGGAATCATGGCCCCGGACCGCGAGAAAAACAGAAATATCAAGACATGGAGCACCAATGACGCGGCGACACCATACCAAACAGTGCGATTGTCGTCGCCGGAAGCTGCGAGGCTCTCAACCGTTTTCAGCGATCCAGCCGGCAGCTCGTCTTCTTCCCCGACATACACGTCGAAAGGATCTTCCTCGACATCGTCAACTATATCTCGCAGCTTGAGCAGTTCCATACACTCACGGCATCCGGGGAATAGTTCAGAAATAGCGTACGAACCTAAACCATAACGGGCGGACATCGAATCCCGTCAAGATCATGTAGTTTTCTCCGAGCCTGACAACCTTTACGACGTCTCGGTGCCCGTCGTTCCAGACTATTGTAACGTCATTGCCGGCTTGTTTCCACCTTCCTTTTCGATCTGTGCCTTGCCCCGTGGCTCCGCTGAGCAGGGAAATGGTTCCATCTTCGTGAAACCAATAGAGATGCTGCTCACCGAGGCCACTCGGCGCGTCTTCCGTTACTACTCCTGCAGGCATCACCCCGGCCAGTCTCCACAATCCCCATACAGTGCCCACCTCTTCACTCCAGGGGCAGACCACCCCCACCGGGATAAGGGTGATCAGCGGCATCAGGATTAGCAAGGTAACGGGGCGCCGCATTAGTCGTGTCTCCGTGTCACTTCACAGCACGGGGATGCAGACAGTCCTGGAAAAGAGTAATCCGTCCGAGATTCTCTGCTGCACGCGCCGGGTCACTATTGGCATAACAGTAGGCACATCCGTGGCCGCACGTGTCGTACGCTCCTATGTCTCGAGACGCCGCGCAACCGCAATCACGGCGAGTGGGAGTCGTCTTGAGGGTGTCGAGGGCCAGCAAGCGCTCTTCCGAATCCACGACTCCTCGGAGAAAAGTCGGATCAATGCATCGCGCTTTCGTGATCCGGTCCGAGACGAGGAAATCATGAGAGCACGACGAGAGGGTGATCCCGTACTCCGCTGCCGTTACTGCCATTGCTGCGGCAAGGTCCCGACACTCGTCCTGCTCGGGAATCCGGTAATCCGGGACCCGCTGTTCCATATTTCTGATCGTCTTTCGATAGTAGTCGCAGAAGCTGAACACACACTGGGATGTGTACGGAGCGAGGTCGCAACACAACTCCCTGAAATTATTTATGTGCCACTGGCTGTCCAGCGAATCCGTCAACACGATCGTGTCGTACCTCCAACGCAGGACCTGAGGAGAAAATCGCTCCACTAGGGCTTTGACAACTTGCATGGTATGACCGCGGTCCGGGACTCTAGGTTCCAACCAACGCGGATAATTGTTTATGGTGTAGAGAAACGTGAAGCAATGTCCCGCGGCCCTCAGTTGGTCGAGATGCTCCAGAAGCGGCCCAGCGTCTTTTGTCCAGAAGACTATAGCTATAGCGTCTTGCGGCTCAAGGGAGACCGTGAATTGCCTGCCACCAAAGGGAGATATCACGCGGACGTGCCCTGCCCGTATCCGCGTCATGAACCATTGGGCGTGGAACGCGGGGATGTCGGTTCTTCTGCTTGCTGAAATCACGTGCATAGTGGGCGCACCTGGGCAAGACTCAACTGGAGGCAATAAGAGAGCTTCTTCGGAACCGTGCCGCAAGGCCGTCATTCACACAAAGCCAATTGAATACCGAACGCAGCATCTTCAACGCATCAAATATCTTGAATTCGTCTGGCAGATAACGCACAATCAGCGGTGCGGCCGCGGCCCGTAGGTCTGTCGCGGTTAAGGATTCAATTTCGCTCTGTATTCGTGTATGATCACTATTCCTTTCGGTCCTCGATAGCTTGGATGAGGTCCTCTGCGACCGTCTTATTGTGGAGGCACGGAGGGCGGATGTCAAGGACACGAGAGATAATCAAGGAAACGGTGATTGGAGTCCGGGTCGCACGGAAAGGATAGTAGATGGCCAAGCCCAGAAAACCCAGAGAAATACTAGACGGACAGATGGCGGAGTCTGAAAGGAGCCGCGCCGTGGAGGTGGCCGTCAGCCAGATTGAACGGCAGTTCGGAAAAGGCGCCATTATGAAGCTGGGGGCAGGTGGCGTCATTCCTAACGTGCGGAGCATTTCCACCGGCTCGCTTGGCCTTGACGTCGCCATCGGTGTGGGGGGAATTCCTCAGGGAAGAATAACTGAAATCTTCGGTCCGGAGTCATCGGGTAAGACGACGCTTTGTCTTCACGTTATCGCTGAAGCGCAGAAAAGAGGAGGATTCGCAGCATTCGTCGACGCAGAGCACGCGTTGGACATTCACTACGCCAAGAAGCTTGGGGTCAACACCGACGAATTGCTGGTCTCACAACCGGATACGGGGGAGCAGGCCCTGGAAATTGCCGAAATTCTCGTCCGGTCTAATGCAATGGATGTCGTAGTCATCGACTCCGTGGCTGCTCTTGTGCCGAGAGCGGAAATCGAAGGAGACATGGGTGATGCCCACATGGGCCTCCAGGCTCGACTCATGTCCCAGGCCCTGAGAAAATTGACCGCTGCGATCGCCCGATCCCAGACCGCGGTGATTTTCACCAACCAAATACGACAAAAGATCGGCGTCATGTTCGGGAACCCCGAAACCACAACAGGCGGAAACGCATTGAAGTTCTACGCGTCTCTGAGGCTGGACATTAGAAGGGTGGGAGCCATCAAAGACGGTGAAGAAGTGGTGGGATCACGCACCCGAGTGAAGGTAGTGAAAAACAAATTGGCTCCTCCATTTCAGCAGGTCGAGTTCGACATCATGTACAATGAAGGGATCTCGGCTTCTGGAGAAATTCTGGACATGGGAGTCGATTTCAAGCTCATCGACAAGTCTGGCTCGTGGTATTCGTGCGGGGACGAGCGTATCGGACAAGGTAGAGAGAACGCCAAGACTTTTCTCAAGGAAAATCCCGAGCTGATGGCAACCATCCGCTCGAAGCTGCTGGAAATGAAAGGAATCAGGTTCCCCCAGGAGCCGGATGACGAATCAGCAGAGACAAACTCCATAGAAATGATGGGCGAAGAGGATGGATCTTGACGAGATATTGAGGAAGGCCATAGAGTTGGGGGCTTCAGACGTTCACCTGAAGGTGCCGCTGCCGCCGGTCACCCGAATCGGTGGAGTACTGATGCCCATGAGGGGAGAAGACCGGCTCACTCCTGACGAAATGAGGAGGGTCGCCTTTTCCATCATGAACGAGCGTCAGCGCGAGATCTTTGTCAAGACCAAAGAGCTCGACATGGCCTATGGCGTCTCCAAGCTGGGAAGGTTTCGCGTAAACGTTTTCTCTCAGCGCGATACCATTGCCATGGTGTTTCGTGCCATACCCACCGACCCCCCCATGATCAAAGATCTCAATCTCCCCCCTGTGATTGAGAAGATCGCGATGGAAAACCGGGGCATGGTGCTGGTCACCGGTACGACGGGCTCCGGCAAATCCACGACTCTGGCGTCGATGATCAACCACATCAATTCCTTCCGGAATTGCCATCTTCTCACCATCGAAGACCCGATCGAGTTTCTCCACAGAGACAGGAAAAGCGTGATCAACCAGAGAGAGGTGGGGCAGGATACCCTTTCGTTTTCGAGTGCCCTGCGAGCAGCGCTTCGCGAGGATCCCGACGTCATCCTTGTAGGAGAGATGCGCGACCTCGAAACCATTGAGATTGCCATGCTGGCTGCGGAAACGGGGCACCTCGTGTTTAGTACCCTGCACACTCTCGATGCCACGGAAACGATCAGCCGAATTATTTCCGTTTTTCCCATCGAGCATCAAAATTCGGTGAGACTTCAGCTCTCCGGCATCCTCAAGGGAATTATCTCCCAGAGGCTGTTGCCTCGCATGGATGGGAAGGGTCGCGTCCCCGCAGTTGAAGTCCTCGTCTCAACCTCTCGCATACGAGAGTGCATTGCGGACGAGCGTAGGCAGAGGGAGATTAGGGACGCCATAGCTGAAGGAGCTGTATCCTATGGCATGCAAACCTTTGATCAATCTTTGATGCAATTATTCAAGAAGAAGCTCGTATCCTACGAAACTGCCCTTGCGGCAGCGACAAACCCTGATGACTTTGCCCTCTTTGTCCGAGGTATCAGCGGAACATCGGAAGGAAGGTGGGAGATGAACGCCTGACCTCCGTTGGATGAGATCTCCTCGTATGCCCCCGTTGCTGCTGCTGCGCATCACCGCACCCAGCGTCGCGGGTGTCCACAATCTCCCTATCAGAGTCCTCACTGTGATCGCCGGGAAATGTTGCGCTCTTTCCTGGCTGCAAGCGGTCGGGACTGGAGAACGCCGTCCGAACTCGGTTGAAAAAGCGAAAGACTCCCGATAGGGTGCGAGGAAGACCCCGTCGTTTCCGCATTGGCACCGATTCCCATGGAAGGATTGTTATGCTTGCGCGGGTACATTCAGGCGCGCTCGTAGGCATAGACGCGTATCCGGTTGAGGTGGAGATTGACGTCTTCCCCGGAATGCCGTCCATCGCGGTGGTTGGACTCCCGGACAGTGCGGTAAAGGAAAGCACCGCTCGAGTCAAATCCGCAGTGGTTAACAGCGGATATCCGTTCCCCGCACGTCGCAAAACCATCGACCTCGCTCCCGCCGGACTCAAGAAGGAAGGGCCGGGCTTCGACCTACCCATAGCGCTGGGCATATTGGCGGCCTTGAATCTGCTTCCCACAGACAAACTGGACAATTACCTCTTTGTTGGCGAGCTCTCACTGGACGGCCGTGTCAAGGCTGTCAGGGGAGCACTATGAAACTGTCTCAAAACTCGGGAAACAGCAGAAAAAGTGGTACGGTGAGGGAGGGTACTGTCCATGGAGCCCTCGCCCCACCCTCTCCCAGCATATGCGTTAACTTTGCATTCGCGGTTATACCAATTACACCGTGGCGCAGTCGTAGGTCGGGCTCCGCCCGACAAGAGGATCGGCGGGCACAGCCCGCCCTACGTAAGGTAACACGGGGAGAGGTGTACATAGGGCATGAATGCTCTGGTGTCTCCGAAACTGGAAGAACATCTCACAAAGGCTCCGAGAGGGGCCTCGGAAGCGGGAATCGCAGATGAAGAAACTCGTGAGACGTACCTTCCAAATGATCTAAGTTAACGCATATGCCCTCTCCCAGAGGGAAAGGGCTCTGTCATTCCGGGCGGTTGCAAGTCCCCTCTCCCTTCGGAAGAGGCTAGGGCGAGGGTGCAAGAAAAGAAGCGTGCCACGATCTTAACATTTGCCGCAATTCCGAGACAGTTTCATAGGGCTATTCCGCTCATTCTGCGTTACAAAGTACTCGAAAGAGACAATGGAAGATGTGTGATTTGTGGTGTGTCCCCCCGCCACAAAGACATTATCCTTCACGTGGATCACATTGTCCCGTTTTCTAAAGGGGGGCTTACCACGTTGGACAATCTCCAAACCCTGTGCAGCGACTGCAATCTGGGAAAGAAAGACATGATGCCTTCTCAGGAACTTCTTAGAAGCCCACGACGCGTGTGTTAACTAAGTAGCAGCAGAGTAATGGCCCTTCCCACCACCTTGTCGCAAAGGAAGCTCAAGAGGGGGGATAAGGAGGGAAAGGGGGACATTCCTCCTTTTGTTGCACTTTCTTGTTGTTCCGACACGCTCTTGCGGCACCATGAGTTCATACCGAGAACCACACGAGCTTCTGTCGGTGAGGTCTGCTATCATGTGTTGAACCGCGGCCATGCGCGGTGAGTGGTCTTTCACCAGCTCGAAAACTATAGGCGCTCATAGATCGGTTGTTGGAAAGGGCCTGCGTAGGCTTGCCCACGCGTGTTCCGGCTTGGTGTCTGATGCCGAGCCACTTCGATCTCGTTCTCTGGCCGGTTCGCGGGTGCGTGCAGCGCGGCGCCCCCTACGGCAGGAAACGTTGGCAAGAGGAGACAGCGCTGCGTATGGGACTCGAATTCACTCTCAAGCCTCGCTGTCGGCCGAAGAAAGACCCGGAAAATTAGCACGTCCCCTTTTCCTCCTCCTTTTCTCCCTTCTCTCCCTTCTCTCCCTTCTCTCCCTTCTCTCCCCCCTGCCCGACAGTTGTATCCTTCCGTCAGAAAGGCCCTGGGTCGGCAGAGACATAGTTTGATGAAACTGCTTAGAGACAGGAGCATTCTTCCCGACGAACGTGTCAAGGCCAAACCGGAACTTTTGATTAATCGGTTTGACTAATTTAGACAGATCGATTAGTTTGGGTGGAATGGCTGAGAAACTCAAACCCCATTACGATCTCGCGGCGGTGCAGGCAATAGTTGCTGATCCGAACAGTCAACCATTCACAAGGACTGCTCTTCGAGGAGGCCTCGCTCTAGGCTTGGAAGAACCAGAAATGAGGAATGTTGTCCTCGCCCTTTCTCGCAGAGATTTCTACAAATCAATGACCACGAAGTGGAATTACCGAATATGGCAGGACGTGTATCATGGTGAGACACCAGAAGGCACCGCCGTCTATATCAAGATTACTCACTACACGGATGGCAGGCCGCCTGTCATTCAGTTCAAGGCGAAGTGAGGTGAAAGCATGAAATGTCCATCCTGTGGTCACCCTGAGATGGTGACGAAAGTCTGTGACGAAATCCTCTCATATGGCGGCAAGTCCGTTGTTTTGCATGAGATGAAGGGTGATTTTTGTCCAGAATGCGGCGAAGGGGTGTGGGACGCAGACAGTTATCGCAGGTACACGGAAGAGCAGGCCAAAATATTGGACAGTCTGGGCAGTGAAATTCGTAAGATTCGCAAGAAATTGAACATGACTCAAATGCAGATAGCAGAGGTCATAGGTGTCGGGAAGATGGCATTCTCCAGGTATGAGCGGGGGCAATCCAAACCGGCCCCCTCCTTGGTCAAACTTCTGAGACTAATGGCACGGCATCCCGAGCTCTTAACGGAAATACAAGAGCCCATTGAACCTCTCGATCAGCTTACAACAAGAACTGTTTGTCCTGCCGCAACGGTCGAAACACTGGCAGAGTGAACATGAAGATTTCCCCAATAGGGAGTCAGGAGGATATGAGGTCGCGTTCCTTTGACGCGCTCAGTACTCTGCAGGGGGCGCTTGCTTCTTCGGCTCCTTTTTTCGAATATGCCTTGAGGCATGGACCAGCTCTTGTGCTATGATCGAGTTGACGCTGCGGCCACACTCTTTCCGAGTCGCGCCAAGGAGATCTACCATAGGGGACGAACGTGCTCGCACGGGTGCACTCAGGATCGCTCATCGGCATCGATGCGCATCCGGTAGAGGTGGAAATCGACGTGTTTCCGGGAATGCCGTCCATCGCGGTGGTTGGACTCCCGGACAGTGCGGTAAAGGAAAGCACCGCTCGAGTCAAATCCGCAGTGGTTAACAGCGGATATCCGTTCCCCGCACGTCGCATAACCATCAACCTCGCTCCCGCCGGACTCAAGAAGGAAGGGCCGGGCTTCGACCTACCCATAGCGCTGGGCATATTGGCGGCCTTGAATCTGCTTCCCACAGACAAACTGGACAATTACCTCTTTGTTGGCGAGCTCTCACTGGACGGCCGTGTCAAGGCTGTCAGGGGAGCACTATCGCTGGCCTTGGCCGCGCGTGAGCTAGGTTTCAAGGGCCTAATTGTGCCCGAAGAAAATGCAGCGGAAGCTGCTGTCGTCGATAACGTGGATGTGTTCGGCGTTCCGACCCTTCTGACCGCCACCGGGTTCCTTATGGACAGGGTATCCTTGAAGCCCGCGGCTCCGAAGCAGACGATTCCATCGCAAACGGGCGATCTGTACCCCGTTGATTTCCGAGAAATCAAAGGACAGGAGTACGCGAAGAGGGCGGTGGAAGTGGCGGCAGCAGGGGGCCATAATGTCCTCATGATCGGTCCTCCGGGGTCAGGGAAAAGCATGATATCTCAACGGCTACCTACTATTCTCCCGGAACCCGTCTTCGAGGAATCCCTTGAAACGACGAAGATATACTCGTCGGCAGGCTTGTTGGGGCAGAACGGATCTGTGATGACCACACGCCCTTTTCGGGCTCCCCATCACACCGTATCCGATGCCGGACTTATCGGCGGAGGTATAATCCCGAGAGCAGGAGAGGTTTCCCTCGCGCATAACGGGGTCCTCTTCCTCGACGAGCTCCCGGAATTTCGCAAGAATGTGCTGGAAGTCTTGAGACAACCTCTCGAGGACGGTCATGTGACGATTTCGCGAGCCCAGCTCTCCATAACCTTTCCTGCTCGGTTCATGCTTGTGGCCGCCATGAATCCCTGTCCGTGCGGATATCGCGGCGATCCCAAGCACGAGTGCAAGTGCTCTGCCGTGATGGTTCAGCGATACTGGAGCAAGATTTCCGGACCCCTGCTCGATAGAATAGATATCCATGTAGACGTACCGTCAGTGGAATGGCGAGATCTCACAGGATTGTCGGAAGGAGAAAGCTCTCGGCAGATTCGGGAGCGAGTCAATCGTGCGCGTGCGATACAGTCCGATCGTTTCCGCGGCACGCGCGTCTTTTCCAATGCTCAAATGCGCAATAAGCATCTCAAAGAATTCTGCGTGCTGGATGGGCAATCCATGAAGGTTCTCGAACGGGCAGTGGACATGCTAGGGCTTTCCGCAAGAGCGTATCACCGTATCCTTAAGATTTCTCGTACCATAGCGGATCTGGAGGGTGCCTCGGACATCAAGGCGGCTCACGTGGGTGAAGCAATCCAGTACAGGACGTTGGACAGGCGTCTGGGGTGAAGTGAATGGTGGGTTAAGCCTACCATTGTGTAGGTATCAACTTCATATCCTACCCACGCGTCGCAATGCTTCCGATCCACCCTTTCTCCTCGCCCCCTACCTGGCCGAAATCATCCCCTTCTTTCATCTCTCCACCCTGGCACGGAGATTGCTCCATCAGCGTACACGCCATTGGTTCCACCTTCCATGAGAGTGTAGCCTGCAGAAAGCCCAGAGAGCTCTCCCTTTCGCTGGGCTTTCATTTTTCGAATCCCGCCACTCCCAATACTCTTCAGCCCTCCCTTCCCTTCTCTCGCCAACAATGGTAATAACCATAGTCCATTTCAAAGACGAATCCGGCATGATCCCTGGTCGGAAGGAGATCTCGATGGAGATATGCAAGCTTTACTCGCTCAGCACGTGCAGTCACTGCAAATCTTGCAAGCGCTTTCTCGGTGAATGCGGAATCGAATACGAGTTCACTGATGTGGACTTGCTGCCGGAAGAGGACAGGAAAGAGGTCATCGAGGAGATAAAGAGACTGACTCAGCGATGCGCTTTCCCAACAATTATTATCGGAAATAGGGTTATCGTGGGCTTCCGGGAGGACGAAATTCGGGAAGCACTGGGAATGCGATAGGACGTGACGCCACCTTTTGTGCTCCAAGAGGCAGAGCCGGCTGTCTGCTGGAAAGCTTGAATGACCTTTTGGCCGCTCCAAGACGGCGCCTGAGGTGCGTCCGGGGAGCAATGATTGCTCGAACCAAGGTATCGCCGTGGACTATCGCTTCTTTGTCGAATCCTATGAGAATGGTTGCCGCACCCTGCTCCTGATGGAGCTCACATACGACAGGGACCTCGACTGGTATCAGATAAGAGTGTTTCTGGGCGAGGAGATGATCGGATATGTCCACGGATACGCGAACAAGGGCTGGACGCCCCAGGTGAACAACATCTGGGTGGCGGAAAACCACCGCAGGAAAAGGATAGCTTCTGCCATGATGGCCAAATTGGAGGACTTCTTTGGGCAGATTCCTCTTCCCGCAACGCCCATAGAGGATAACGAAGCGGCCAAGGGGTTTTGGAGTACCTTCACGAAAGGGACGTGGGTAGAACAGGGCGAGAAGAGAGCGAGACGACCTCCCGAAGAACGACCATCCTTCCTCACAGGGAAGGCCAACCACGACAATTCCGAGAATACCTGACATGGTGGAGAGACCGCGACTCACGGTGCGGGCTACAGAGGCGGTGAGACTCATCAGGTCCGGATTGAACGATCAGGACTTGATGCGAGCGTACAACATATCCGCCCGCAGCGTCGAGCGGTTATGCGACAAACTGGTCCAGGCGGGTGAGATTACCAGGGATGAGCTTGAACGACGCATGTCTACGCCCCAAAGATCTCACGTCGTTGACGTTGTGACCACTCGGGCACAGAAACACTGGTTCACGAAGAGAAAGGTCCAGGTAAGCGCTTCGGAATTCGTTGCCTTCTTGCGGGGCGGTCTGAGCGACCTGGAGTTGATGGAGAAATATGGCATCTCGTCCCGCGGACTGGACAGGCTCTTCGAGTTGCTGGTCCGTAGAGGCCACATAGACCAGACGGAGCTCGACGAAAGAAAGCTATCGTTCCACTGGGCGGACATTGCGTTCGTTCGATCAGATGGTGTCCTGCCCGAGCCGATCGTGGAGAGCCAGACGCGGCCTTTGCCCGCCACGGAAAGATGTAGAGAATGGGCGACCAGCCACCAGGTTGCTCTCGCAGCAGCTCTTGGGCTCCTCGGGGGAGTTGCTCTATCCGTTGCATTCTTGGTGGCCCGTGTGGGAACGGATCGTACCGTGGAGCTACTTTGGAGCCCTGACCACTATGTCGCGGCAGCAAGGTCCGCGGATCCGCTCACACGCGCGGCCGACCAGATGGTCACGATTCTCGAGGCAGTCGCACGAGGCGAGCCGGGACCAAAAGGCTCAACTCATGGCGTGGAGCAGACGAAGTACGACCAGTGCCTGAAGGAATGTGACAGAGACCATCTGCCCGACGATGAGGTTGACCGAGTGATGCGGATTGCCTGCAGAAAGAAATGCGTCCTTCTGTACAGCGAACGCATGAGAAAGGTTCGCGAGCTCTACCATTCTCCGGGCGCCACCCAGTAGGGTCGATTTATCCATGCCGCACAGGTGCCTCGTCGAGCCGATCATCCGAATTCGCGCGCTAGGCGGACAATTGGTACGAAAGGGGCGCGGTTTTGGGACACGCTGGAATCAATAACTGGTTGAAATGATTTGAGCGGACCGGCGTGGCGTCCGTTTTTAAGACAAGAGATCTATGGGGATCTTCTGGGGGCTTTTCTCGCCGTCAATGACTAGTCTATAACCGTCTATGATCATTATGATAAAAGTTATTTTTCTTGTACGGGAGCCATGGCACGCTTAATGCTTAAAGGAACGACGATATAGAACCGCGGGTATGGGAAATTCCTCGATGATTCTCTTTTCACGTTTGACCTTAATAATGCGGAATGTGTTGAGGGCCACGTGTGCTTAATGCGGGGCACGTGCCTGGCTTGCGAAAGGGTCGGATCCTAGGACGGAGTGAGGCGGCTGTCCGTGGAGAAGATGGTGTGATGGTACGATCTGCGACAGGAGATGGATTCGAGAGGACGCGGGATGGCGGTGACGGAATTCATACGTGATGCTCAAGGCGGCAACTTCAATTCTCTCCTGGAGGCTATAAGCCGGGGACAGGATGTCAATGCAGCTAATCGCTATGGGGTGACTGCTTTGATGGCTGCTGCCTTGGCCGGACACAAGCGATCGGTGCAACTGCTCCTGGATGCGGGGGCTTCCGTGGAGTCGGAAGAGAATTCATTCGGGTGTACGCCTCTCATGTTTGCATGTATGTCGGGCAATGCGGAAGTCGTCAAAGCAATGCTCAGGAAGGGTGCACGGATCAATCATCAGGACGTGATCGGGAGAACCCCTCTCATGGCTGCTGCGGCCACGGGAAGGCTTGAGGTCGTTGAGACGCTTCTGGAATGGGGCGCGGACGTCAATATTCGGAACAGGTTCGGGGCCACCGCCTTGGATCTTGCCGACCGCAATGACCACTCGAGGATTGTGGCGCTTCTCGTAGCGTACGGAGCAACATGCCTGAACACCAGGCGCAACGCGGCAGTGACAGCTCTCGTGTGAGAGTCTCATGCACAGCGGATTGCTCCATACTAGGTCCTCTTGGTGGCGAGCGGTCTGGAAAGACGAGCGACAGAACATGACAGAATCTTTGGATCAGCAGCTCCGGAATCTCGTTGAGGCAGGCTGGCACGTGATCGAAAGCGATTTCGATACGGCCGCATTTCTCAAATGGAGGAAAGCGGCTGTCGCGTGTCTTGATGAGCTCATGGAACCCGACGAGAAAAGTACCCTATCAGAAGGTATTCCGCTGGAGAAGGTCACCGGGGAGAACGACCTGGGCAAGTGCTTATTCTGAGAGTGAGGTTCCGCTGGGATGAGAGAGGTTGCCTGCCTTGTGAAGAGTAAGCGTGCAATAATCACGTGAAATGGTAATGGCCTGCACGCCGTCGAACGGTTTCTTATGTAACCGTTCGGTCGCCTTGGGAATGTCCGCTCGCCCGAGAGATCGAACGGTTACCGTTTATTTGGACCATGCACTCGCCAGCAAGCTCGCTGATCTTGATTCCAGTTTACTTACGCATTGGCAAAAGGACCCTTCGTACGTATAATCAGGAGGGTTGTGCTAGTGCTCGGCACACGAAAATCAAGAGCGATCGGCTGTTCTTTTGTGCTCCCTCCTGCCATTCCTGTCTGGGCCGGCGCAGTGAACAAGATTGAAGGTTGTCCATAGCAGGTGCCATAGCTTATAGGAATGGAGAGAATCGCCCGAGAGGTCATGGATGCACAGCGAATCAATGTCTCTCGCCTGCTCCGGTTTGCGGCTCCGGGAGGCCAGCCCACCGCCTACTGCCGATCTTCCGAAGGTTCCGGAGGCGTTCCTCGTTTGGCTGGCCATCAACCGAGGGGGGATCATTAAAGAGTGGGTCAACCGTCTCTCGGACCTCTCGCCTTCCTATCGCACGCGGCCTCGAGTTGAGCTCTGGGGCACTGTCACCGAAGCCTTTGAAGCCAATGTGGATGCGCTCTCCTTCGGGAGCCTCGAGCGCATGGACGGCTTCATCGATTACATAACGAAAAAACGGCTCGAAGCCGGTTTTCCTCTCTCTGACGTTCAAAAGGCTTTCGAGCTTTTCCGGGTCATCGTGGTGGAGAGGCTCTGCCAGAGTGAGGCATCGCATCTGATCGTTCAGGTCGTGGCAGCACTAAATTCCTGCCTGGCGTACACCATTCATCGGTTCTCGGATCATTTTCAACATATGCACGAGCAAGCCCTCTGGGATCACGCCGCGCACCTTGAGCGTGAGGTAAATCAGCGCACCGCTGAGCTAGCCGAGAGCGAGCGACGCTACAAGACTCTTGTAGAGGAGATAAATGACGGCTATTTCGTGATCCAGGACGACAAGATCGTCTTTGCGAACCAGGCCTTTTGTCGCATGCATGGAGCTGAGCTCGATGAAGTGCTTGGCAGGCCTTTCTTGGATTTTGTGGCATTGGAATGTAGGCAAAGCGTCCTATCCGCGTACCAGGATTCATTAAGAAACCGGTCCAGGGGTGAGCATCTCGAGTATACGCGTGTGGGGTGCGCCGAAGGGAAAGGGGTCACTGAGGTCAAATCTCGGGTTGTAGATCTTGGACAAGGACCTCTCATGATCGGGATATGCAGAGATATCAGCGCGAGAGTGGCTATGGAAGCCAAAGTGCGAGAGCACGAGCGCATGGCTTACGTAGGCCATCTCACAGCCTCGCTTTCCCATGAGATTCGAAATCCTCTCTCGTCCATCAAGATGAACCTCCAGATTCTCAGCAGGAAGCTCGAGTTGGACGGATTCGACCGCAGGAGGCTCGAAATCACAGTTCAACAGGTCTCGCGGCTCGAAGACATACTGCGGCAACTGCTGGACACTGCACGGCCTTTGCACATAGACCCCGCGCCCACGGATCTTTCCAATTTGGCCCAGGAATGCATAGAGTTGCTGGAGCCCAAAGCAACGGAGCGGGATATTTGCCTGGCGTTTCGGTGCGCGAAGAGGATACGGGCGGTGTATGCTGATTCCGGTAAGATCGAGGAGGCTGTGATCAATCTCTTGCTCAACGCTATCGAAGCCGTGTCCGAGGGGGGAAAAATCACGGTCTGGACAAAGAGCACTTCGATTCAGGGAAAGCGCTTTGGGGAGCTGGGAGTTCGGGACAATGGGCCGGGGATTGAACCGGAGCGTGTCAATCTTGTGTTTACGCCATTTTATACGAGCAAGACGCAGGGAACCGGTCTTGGTCTGAGCAACGTCAAGAGAATCATGGATGCCCACAAGGGCACCGTCGAAGTACGGAGCCGCAAGGGCAGAGGAGCCACTTTTCTTCTGAGACTGCCATGCATTCCATGAAAAATGTCCTCGTAATCGATGACGAAGCGTCCATCAGAGAATCCGTCGAGATGTTCCTCCGGGAGAAGGGATTCGAGGCCTGGACGGCCAGCACAGGAGCGGAAGGCCTGGAGGCCTGGCGTACATACTCGCCGGAAGTCATAATCCTCGACATTCGGCTCCCGGACGTGTCCGGCCTGGAAATACTGAAGCAGATAACAGCCGAAGATCACACTGTAAAGGTGATCATGATCACGGCCTACCACGACATGGAGACGACGATCGAGGCCATGCGCAACGGGGCGTACGATTACGTCCACAAACCGCTGGATGTGGACGAATTGGATCGGGTGGTCACCATGGGCCAACACGTTGCCAAGGCTGCTCGTTTGAGCCCTCTGCTCCCCCCTGAAGAACGGGACAGTGGGCGAAAGCTTCGTATTCTGGGTCGCACATCAGAAATGAGATCCATTTTCAAGACAATAGGGCTCCTGTCCCGCAACAGGGCTACTGTGCTGATCGAAGGCGAGACCGGTACGGGCAAGGACCTCATCGCTCGTGTAATACACCAGTCGTCGCAATACAGCGATCAGCCGTTCGTGACGGTCGATTGCACGACCTTGGTGGCGACCCTCCTGGAATCCGAGCTGTTCGGCCATGAACGGGGAGCGTTCACGGGAGCTGTGGAAGCCAAACGAGGCCGACTGGAGCTCGCCGGAGGAGGAACAGTCTTTTTTGACGAGATCGGCGATCTGCCACTTCCCCTTCAGGGGAAGCTCCTCCGTTTCTTGGAAGGACGGGAATTCACTCGTGTGGGGGGGACCCAGATCTATCGCTGCGCGGCGCGCATCGTAGCCGCGACAAATCAAGATTTGACAGAACTGGCACGCAGAGGCAGGTTTCGGCAGGATCTGCTGTACAGGCTCAAGGTGATTAGCATCACCGTCCCCCCTTTGCGGGATCGCTCCAAAGATATACCGGATCTGGTCCGCTATTTTGTGGCTCGCATCAACGAAGAGCTTCACACCACTGTTACCAGAGTTGAAAAAGAGGCAATGGCCGCTCTCAAAGCTCACTCTTGGCCGGGCAATGTGCGCGAGCTGAGGAACGTGCTGACCAAGGCAGTCATGGAATCCAGAGGTTCGGTCCTGTTGGTCGACGCTGTGAAAGCCGCGTTGGCCGGTTCTGTATCGCGGTCTCCCGCTGCCGCAGGTCTCCTGTCTCTCGAGGAAATGGAGAAGGAACACATTCTCAAGACGATTGCTGCGGTAGGAGGCAACCTCTCCGCTGCAGCCAGAGCGCTCGGGCTATCCCGCCCAACACTGCGCAAGAGACTCAAACTGTACGGGATTCACGATCCTGGCGCTACGACAACCAAATAGGTGGTAAGCTTTTTTCCACGACCGGCAAGAAGGTTACCATGCGTTGCGACACCGACTCGGCGGCTGCACAAAATTAGCATATTTTATCAAACAGATAGATCCATTTCCGTGTAGCGCTTCCTTGGCATCAAGCTTGCTCTTATGAGGATCGGTGGATCCACGGCGCTTAGCCTGCAGATCCCGACCACCCTGCCTTCCACATGAACCAGCACGATTGATGCTGCGGCTTCATGGCAGAGGAACTGTAACCGACAACCTGAGAGTCCGGACCATGGAGAGGATCAAGACCCTCGAAGAAATCCGACGGGAGCACATCCGCCAGGTAATCCGTTCTACTCAGGGAGATCTCGAAGAAGCGAGCCGCATCTTGGGGATAACGGTCCCAGCCTTACGCCGCAGGTTGAAAGAATACGGTTTCTCACTCGAAGAGCGGAAAGAAAAACCTCATGGCTCATAATGTGCCGCACGCACTTTGGTGCTTTATCCTGATTTCTAAGAGATGCCCGGGATTCTCCCGGAGCGTCGGTCCCTGGACCTCACAACGGCTTGGGAGGCCTACAGGGTGTGCGCGAGGCAACCGGCAATAACACCACAAAGGAGTGATGACATGAAGTGGAAGGCAAAGGTTCCGACGATCCTGTTAGCCGCGCTGGTCATGGCCGTTCTATGGCTCCCGGTCGCAACGGCCGCGGACCCAATCAAGATCGGCGCTCCGCTCTCAACCGCGTTTCTTTACGGCTGGGCAGCCGAACGGGGAATAAAGCTCGCGGTTGAAGAAATCAACGCTGCCGGAGGGGTGAAGGTCGGCAATGAGCAGAGACCGTTCGAGGTCGAAGTGATCGACACCCGAGACCTCGAGCCGGGTGTGCCGGTAAGCGAAGCGCTCCTCGCAGTAGAAAAGCTCATCTTGGAGAAAAAGGTCCCCTTCATCGTCGGTGGTCCAGTCCGCTCAGAGGCGGCCCTCGCTGCGATGCCTCTCATCTCCAAACAGAAGGTTGTCTCCATTCTGACTACCGGTGCGCTCACCCCCAAATATCACGAGCAAGTGTCAAAGAAGCCGGACGAATTCAAGTATTGCTTCAGAATATCCGGTGAGGCAGGCTGGATGGTAAAGGGAGAGCTCGTCCCCTGCCTGGACTACATAAACAAAGAATTTGGTTTGAATCGCCTCTTCATCATGGTCCAAGACGTGGCCCACGCTAGAGCCGGCGGGGGAATCCTGGCAAAGGTGATGAGCGGCAAGGGCTGGACGGTTCTCGGCGAGCCTGTGGTCTTCCCCACGGGTGCGACAGATTTCAGCATGGCGCTCTTGGATGCCAAGAAACAGAACGCCCAGGTCATAATAATCTGGATGGACATGCCGGAATCTGCAATTCTCCTGAAACAGTGGCACGATAATAAGATCCCTGCCCTTCCCTTTGGAACCATTATAGCCGCGGCTGAGCAGCCCGGCTTTTGGAAGGCCACAGAAGGTAAGGGAGAATTCTGCCTCGCCAACGTGGTCAATGCCGGCAACGCGCCCAGCGATGCTACTTCCTGGACCCCGAAATTTGTCGAAGCGTACAAGAAAAAATACGGTATCGAACCCGAAGGATATGGCACTTCCTCGAGCTACATGGCGGTTTTCGTGCTGAAAGACGCTATTGAGCGCGCGGGGTCTCTGGATCCGGACAAGGTGGTAGACGCTCTGAAGAAGACGGACATGATGGGGGTATATGGGCGAATACGGTTCGACCCGACGAGCAACCAGATCATCCCGAGTCAAGACCCTCAGGAAGGCGCTGTGGGAACGATATTCCAGTGGCAGGCCGGAAATCGAGTGGTGGTATTTCCTCCGAAGATCGCGAAAGGCAAGATCCTGCTGCCGCCATGGATGAAGCCGGCAAAGTAGGTTCACCGATTGCCTGCTAACCCATCGTTCGCGGAGGGGGCTGGGACCATGCCCAGGCCGTCGTGCCATGCCTCCTCCACCATGCCCAGAAATCGCAGAGAGTTATACCTCCCGTGCTTGAACCGAAGAGCGGACCGGCACGGGAGTCGGAGATAACGATTGTAGTTCTTCCCATCACGAGAGCAGGTGGCTCCATCGGAGGGAAACAGAGGCCGGCTGAATGGAAATCATCATCTACGGAATCGTGAACAGTGTCACACTGGCCCTCATGGCCTTGGGATTCACCCTCGTATACGGGGTCAGTCGTCTTCCTAATTTCGCCCATGGCGCTCTGTACGTCGTCACCGGGTATTTCACCTGGCTCCTTATGAACCGGGTCGGCATGCCGTACATTGTTTCTATGGTCCTGGCGCTGGTATTGACTGGCATCATCGGTGCTGCAATCTACCAGCTCGTTCTCATTAGAATTCGAGGAATGCCGATCTCCGAGATCATCGCGTCGTACGCCATCGGCCTGGCGATCTTGGAAGGTCTTCGTTGGGGCGGTCTCAAGGGAGGAACTTTTACCTTGCCGCCATTCGTAGAGGGCGCCACCATGCTCCTAGGGGTCTCTGTTGACTATCAGCGATTAATCGTTGTGGGACTGGGAGCTGCTCTCCTGGCCGTATTATGGCTCTTCGTCAACGGGACTCGTCTCGGTCTGGCTCTGAAAGGGATGGCCCAGGACGAACGAGCGGCCATGACGCTAGGCATAGACTCGGACCGCATGGCTGTGGCCGCTATGGCCCTCGGGTCGGTGCTGGCAGGAGCCGCTGCTCTCGTCCTATTTCCCCTCGGGAGCATAGTCGTCGAAGCCGGGTATCATGTGCTCATCATGGCCGTGGCGGTGTGTATCGTAGGGGGATTGGGGAGCTGGAACGGAGCAATCCTGGCCGCTTTCCTGATCGGATTCGCCCAAATACTGACCGTGAAGTACCTGGGAACGCATTTCCAAGTAGTGGTAGCCTTGCTTGCCATCATAATTACCCTCATTGTGCGGCCCAGCGGTTTGTTCGGGCGTCAAAAAGAACTCGAAGAAAGGGTGTGAGCATGTCGGCCGAACACAGGGACCGGCGAAAGGAACGGCTGGATAGAGGCATTAAGGTTCGCACCGATGGTGTGTACGCAATATCGTCGTGGAAGGAGATCACCTACTTGCTCGCCCCTCGCGTCTTGCTTATCGGGGGGCTCCTTCTTGCTCCGCTCATCTTGTCTCCCTTTCCCTATTGGCAGCGAGTCATCTCGATCATCGCCATATATGCCCTCTTGGCCATTGGTTTCGACTTCTTGGCCAATTTCGTGGGGTTGGTGTCTTTGGGCGGTGGATTCTACATCGGCGTGGGAGCGTACATTGCGGCGTTGCTCAATTCAGAGCTGGGACTACCTCCCATGTGGACGATTCCGGCCGCCACGTTCTTTGGAGCCGGGATCTGCACGGCTCTATTTCTCCCATGTCTGCCGCTGAGAGGGGTGTATTTCGCTATAGTGAGCCTTATGTATCCGCTTCTTGCCGCACGGCTTATCGAAGCGTTTGATCTCTTCGGTGGTACGGACGGGATCCTAGGTGTCTCCGGCTTCTCCAGCCCGTGGACGGAACGGTACTTGCTCATAACGAGCGTTCTTGTGGCAGCGTTCGCATTACGACGGCTTATCAACGCTGCGGACGTTGGGCTCGTGTTTCGAGGGGTCAAAGATAACGATCAGGCGGTCCGAGCCTCAGGAATAAACATCACGACGTACAAAGCGCTTGGGGTATTCATCGCATCCGCGCTGGGATGCCTTGGAGGAGCCTGTTTATCGCATATCTACATGTGGGCAGGTCTCTCCCAGTTCGCCCTGGACTTCTCCATCATTCCCATTGCCGCGACGGTGGTGGGTGGCGGTGGCACTCTCATCGGTCCGGTACTCGGGTGTCTAATCCTCGTGCCGATCTCCGAGGTCTTGCGGGATTTCGGCACGCTGCGCATCGCAGTGTACGCGATTATCCTCACCGGATTCATCGTGTTCAAGAGTGAGGGGATCATGTTGTACGCGACCAGGAAGTACCAGCAGTTCGAGCGATGGGTAGAAATCTGATCCCCTGATCGGAGGGCTCAAGCGAGCTCCAGGCAGGGAGGTCCCACACAAACCGTTGCAATGGCATGAAGAGCGCAATTAGATTGGCGGTACCATGACTCGAGAACCGATATTACAGGTCAAAGGGATCAGCAAGAGCTTTGGCGGTGTCCTTGCCCTATCGGCAATGGATCTCGAGGTATATCCTGGGGATATCCTCGGGATCATCGGGCCGAACGGGTCCGGGAAAACCACCCTCGTGAACGTCATCACGGGCTTCGTTACCGCAGACAGAGGCAACGTAATCTTCAAGGGCAAAGACATTACCAATTGGAAGCCCCACAAGATTGCGGACATGGGACTCACCAGAACCTTTCAGGTTATGCGTCCGTACTTCAGCTTGCCGGCGTTCAAGAACCTGATCGTCCCCTTGTTCTCTCCCCGGGCCCGACGCACGGGAGGCTGGCGTGGGGGCGGAAAACTCGGAAGCCGAGACACCGTGGCAGTTGACATTCTCGAGGAGATCGGATTCGAACGGGACTCCTACGTGCCGTACAAGACTGCCTCCTCGCTGCCAACCGGGTATTTGAAGCGGCTTGAGCTCGCCAGGTGCCTGGCTCTGAGACCTGACATCATCCTCTGTGACGAGGTGTTTTCGGGTCTGAGCATGAGCGAGATGGCAAGCATGGTTCCTCTGATGGAGAGGTTGCAAATGGAGGGAATCACCCTAGTCATGGTTGAGCACCGCCTGCGAGAGCTGTTCCGACTCGCTAATCGGGTCATGGTGCTCAATTTCGGATGCAAGATCGCAGAGGGCACATCGGACGAGGTCATGGAGCACAAAGAAGTTAAAGAGGCGTATTTCGGATCCGAGGAAGGAGTGGCCGGCTATGTTTGATGCAAAAGGACTCATGGTCTTTTACGAAAACATGCTGGCCCTCAACAACGTGAGCCTGACGTGTGAAGCAGAAAAGATTGTCGGCGTCTTCGGGGCAAATAGCGCGGGCAAGTCCACTCTGATGTACACCCTGTCCGGAATCATGGAGGACATCCAGCGAAAAGAAGAGATGGCCGGCGGTGAGCGGATCACGATACGGGGAGAGATCCGTTTCAACGGACGAGACATCACTGCAGCGAAGCCTTCCGTCAGGGCACGCGCGGGAATAATACTCTGCCCGGAGCGGCGGAGAATATTCCCCGAAAGCACCGTGGTTGAGAACCTCAAGATCGGGGGGTACTTGGCCACGAGGAGGCAGTCTGCTGAAACGCTCGAATATGTCTTTGGCATGTTTCCTGCGCTCGAACGTCTTTCCGGCAGGCTGGGCGGATTTCTCAGTGGCGGCGAACAGCAAATGCTCGCTATCGGCAGGGCCCTCATGGCTCAACCGAAATTACTGCTCCTGGATGAGCCTCTCCTGGGCCTCAGTCCGGTGATACAGTACCTGCTGGCCAAGTCAATAAAAGAAATACGGGACCAGAGGCACATGGCGATCATTGTGTCCGAGCAGTACGCAAGACCCATCATGCCCATAATCGATTACGGGTACATTCTGGAAAACGGTTCCGCAGTTGTGGAGGGGACCCGTGATGATCTCATGAACAATCCGGACGTGAAAGCAGCGTACTTCGGAACCTAGGGTGGCGTTCCGGAAGTCGGGTGCTTTGTTACCATTGCGAAGACTGCCATGCACATTATTTCATGCGTGGGAGCACAAGCCGTCACCGATGGTCAAATTATCCTGAGAGGGGAGAATGTTGCCCTCTCTCAGGAACGTGACTCCAGCGAGGAGAACCGGCAATGCAACAAGAGACGACGTTGACCCGCTTCGAGCAAGCGTGTGCGAAGTATCCCAATAACAAGGCTGTTATATTCCTGGGGGATGCGTTCACGTATAGGGAGCTGAAAGACCGAGTAGACCGATTCGCCACGGGCCTCGCGGGCTTGGGAATCCGGAAGGGTGACCGAGTCCTCGTGTACCTGAGCAATTCCATACAATTCGTCGTCGCATTCCTTGCTGCCCAGAAGATCGGTGCTGTGGTCGTATTGGTGTCTCCCATCTACACCTCGCATGAGATCCAGTACATGGTCAAAGATTCCGGGGCGAAAACCATCATCTGCCATGACACCAACTTCGGGTACGTCCAGGAGATCCTCCCGCAAACGGAGATCGAGCACGTTATCGTCACGAACCTCCTGGACATGGTTTCGCTACCCAAGCGCATTGTGGCCTTTCTGTTTGACAAAGCTCCTCACGGCAAGGTCAGCAAGGGCCCGAAAACGATATGGTTCAACACGCTTCTCAAATCGGAGCCGAATCCGCCCCACGTGGACATCGACCCGATAAGGGATCTCTCCTACATTCTCTATACTGGAGGCACGACCGGATTTCCGAAAGGAGTACCGGGAAATCACTGGGGGCACACATCCTACGTGAATGATGTGAGCGATGTTGTCTTCAAGGGCCATCTTCGCCCTGGAGAAGACACATACATCGCGGTGAACCCTTTGTTCCACATTATGGCTCTGGGACTGTTTATGGCCATCGGTCTCAATCAGGGCAACACCACCGTGCTCATGCCCGTACCCCAGGTGGACTCAATACTTGCGTGTATCGAGCGATACCGCGTGCGGTGGATGCTCGGCGTGCCAGCCCTATACAGAATGATTCTCGAGAACGACCGACAGGAAACATACGATTTGAGCTCTCTTCGCTACTGCTATTGTGGTGGAGACGTGCTGCCTCGCGAGGTCCTCGCGCGCTGGAAGGAACGGGTCGGTGTCCCCATCTATCAGGTGTACGGGTCGACGGAAGCCGGGCACGTGGCCTACAACATGCCGGACGCAGGAGAACCGGCGTCAATGTCCGTCGGCACCCCCCTCCCCTCCCGACGGACGAAGATCGTGGATCCGGACACTCTCGAGCCAGTTCCACAAGGAGAAGTGGGAGAACTGATGATCACCTCCGATCATGCGGTGAAGGAGTACCTCAACAAACCCCAGGAGACTGAAGAAGCATTCGTCCGTCTGAACGGCGAAGTCTACTACCGGACCAGAGACTTTGTGAGAGCCGGAACGGACGGGCAGATCTATTATGTGGAGCGTTCCGCGGACATCCTCAAGCACAAGGGGTACCGCGTATCGGCTTCGGAAGTGGAAGCAGTCTTGCAGGACCATCCTGTGGTTGTGGGCGCCTGCGTGGTGGGCGTTCCGGACCGGAAAGTGGGGGAGCGCATCAAGGCTATCGTAGTCCTGAAGGACGATGCCAAAGGAGTGGGAGCCGCGGAGCTCATAAACTTCTGCTCCACTAGGTTGGCATCGTACAAGGTTCCTTCATACATCGAATTCAGGGACATGCTCCCCAAATCGAAGGTCGGCAAACTCCTGCGAAGAGAGATCCGCGACGAGGAGCGCCGAAAACAGGAGAAAGCAAAACGCAAGAGTTGAACCTGACCAGACAGATCACTGACATGGAGGCGCCGCGCGCGGTGACTCCGTTTGGGGGGCTAAATGCCTTTCCCGATTTCAACTGACGGGAGCCCCCCTGTACGAATCGTTCTCTGAACGCGCCCCGGCAATCTAGCCCGTCGTATAGTCACGTCCAGCGACTCCCAACACTATTCCATCCTGCCGACCTTTCGAGGTGACGCACTTCTCAAAGGTGAGAATCAACGGCCCGTTCCCGCGAGAAGTGGCTCTCGAATCACCATCAACCATTGACAAGAGGCCCCAGCCCACCTTCGCTCTGACGTTCGAGCTGGCATTGATGTTGGCGGTGATTGGAAGGCTGGGTCTGCCACATTGATCTGTGGGAGATTTTTTGGGGGAGGTGTGAGAAATTTCTTGACACTTCTAGATGACTGTATGACTATATGACTTAGCAGCCCGGCCACCTGACACCACCTTCCGCGGCAGGAGACTCTCACATGATTGTCATCGGTGAAAAAATCAACGGAACCAGGAAACAAGTCGCGCACGCCATACAGGAGCGTGATGCTGATTTCATCCGCGATCTGGCTATGCGCCAGTATGAAAATGGTGCCACCTATCTCGATGTTAACGCTGGCACCTTGCCGCAACATGAGCCTGAAGACATGGCCTGGCTTGTGGAGATCGTTCAGGAAGCAGCGCCCGAGGCCATTACCTGTCTGGACAGCGCGAACGATAAGGCGCTCCGGGCTGGAATTCTCAAGACAGCCAAGACACCCATGCTCAATTCTCTCAGTGGAGAGCAGTTCCGAATCGACACGGTGTTGCCTTTGGCACGGGAGTTCAAGACCGAGCTCATCGTTCTCCCCTTGGACGACTCCGGCATCCCGCGAACCAGGGACGGTCGCATGGACATCGTGCGCCGCCTCGTGACTTTGACCAGAGAGGCAGGGCTACCGGACGAAAAGCTGTTCATCGATCCGCTGGTCATGGCGATTGCTACGGGTACTGAAAACGGGAACATCACCCTGGAAACGTGTCGCTCCATACGAGCGGAATTCCCGGCCGCGCACCTCACGTGCGGCCTCTCCAATATTTCGTTCGGGATGCCTCTGCGAGGAGTTCTGAACCAGGCGTTCATGGCACTTCTCATCCAAGCGGGGATGGACAGTGTCATCATCAATCCCGACGATCGAGAGCTCAGGGGGATCATGATGGCTGCCGAGACGCTCTTGGGAAGGGACCGTCACTGTATGAACTTCAACCGGGCTTTCAGGGCCGGAAAAATAGGGCCGAAGCCGACTTCATGAGAACCCGAGCTTGTACCGGCCCTGCCAGCACTACAATCCCATAACGGAGGGACAAGACATGCAAGAGCTCGTAAATGCGGTAGCAGAAATGATGGAGGAGCAAGCCGCGGCCCTCACCAAGAAGTATCTGGCCGAGGGTGTTGCACCGCTGGAAATCCTGAATGCGTATAAGGAGGCGCTCGCTATAGTTGGAAAGCGTTTCGAGGAAGGATCCTATTTCGTGCCGGAGCTGATCTTGGCTGGAGAGATGATGAAGCACGCGGCCGAGCTCATCAAGCCTCATATGGGCGACGGGAAAGGTGCTTCGGGAGCGAAGAAGGTCGGCAAATTCCTCCTGGGCACCGTGGAAGGAGACATCCATGACATAGGAAAGGATATGGTTCACATGCTCATGGAAATCAACGGGTTCGAGGTCAGAGACTTGGGTGTCGACGTGCCTGCCAAGCGGTTCTGTGACGAGTACAGGGACTTCCAGCCGGACATCGTCGGCCTGAGCGGCCTACTGACCCTGTCGTATGACTCCATGAAGGCAGTGGTCGATGGGTTAAAAGAAATCGGAGTCCGTGACAAGGTGAAGGTGATTATCGGCGGCGGTCAGGTGGACGAGAGAGCGTGCAAGTATGTAGAAGCCGACGCGTGGGTCACCGATGCGGTAGCCGGCCTGAAATGCGCTCTGCAGTGGATCGAGCACTGAGCCTACGGGAGGGCGAAAATGAGTAATGCACAGCAGTTGCTGCTTGAAAGGGAAAGGCGCTTTAACGACGCGGTCGCGCTCAAGAAACCGGATCGGGTACCCATCGCGACCATGTGGGACTTCTTCCCTGCTCGTTGGAAAGGGATCAGCGTCAAGGCGGTCATGTATGACCCCCAGCTCATGTTCGATTCATGGGTGGAGTGTCTGGAGCACTTTCAGCCGGACATGGGTGAGAATCCCTTCGCTTTGCGGGGACTCGCGCGGGTGATAGAAGCGCTGGATTTTCAGCATCTGAAATGGGCGGGTCACGGTCTGGGGGACAACATGTCTTACCAGTTCGTTGAGCTGGAGGTGATGAAGGCCGACGAGTACGACCATTTCCTGTTTGACACGACGGATTTCATGATTCGACGCTACTGGCCGAGAGTGTACAAGGCCTTGGCGCCTCTGGAGAATCTGCCGCCGCTCAATCAAGTGATCTCATACTTTTGGGGTCTGTACTCGGGTGTGTTTCTCCTGTCACCGGAAATGGAAGCAGCGCGCAACGCGATGATCGAAGCTGCCAAGGCTTCCGCGGAGGTGCTCAAATGGGCAGGAGCCTTTGCCAAGAAGCTCATCGACATGGGCTTCCCCATTCCCAGCGGCGGGTACAGTCAGGTGCCGTTCGATACGCTGGGCGATGTCTTCCGGGGAACCAAGGGAATCATGATGGATATGTACCGGCGACCTGACAAGGTGATGGCAGCGTGTGAAAAGCTGCTTCCCATCATGATTGACTCGGCAGTCGCTTCTGCGAAGCGCACCGGAGTACCACGGGTGTTCATTCCTCTTCACAAGGGCCTGGACAACTTCATGTCTCCCGACCAGTTTCACAAGTTTTATTGGCCCCACATGAAGGAGCTCCTGGAAGCCCTGATCCGAGAAGGTATCACTCCGTGGGTTCTGGCAGAGGGGATCTGCAACAACCGGCTCGAAGCGTTTCGAGACGTGCCCCCCGGCAAGGTGATCTACCATTTTGAAGCGACTGACATGGTTCTGGCCAAAGACATGATGAAGGACAGATGCTGCATCCGTGGCAACGTTCCCATGAGCCTTCTGACGGTAGGCACTCCTGAAGAAGTCAGAGCCTATTGCAAGAAATTGATCGACACCTGTGCAGTTGACGGTGGCTTCATCATGGATGCATCTGCTCCCCTTTCTGACGCGAAGCCGGAAAACGTTCAGGCCATGTACGATTTCACCAAGGATTATGGCGTGTAGACATGACTCTCCCGCGCGGTCGGCGATTCGCCGCGTTCGAGCCCGATCGCCTTGACCAACGCGGTCCGCTGAGGAAGGTAGAAAACATGAGTACAAAGGTTGCAGTCGCTGACGGCCTGGTTGGAAGACGGAAGCTGTACCTGCTGGTTGGCTTTCTCATGTCCCTGGTCATGGGGCTGGTCTACGCCTGGTCCATTTTCGTGCTGCCGCTGGAAAAACAGTTCGGATGGACAAGGGCCCAGACCCAGCTCACCTTTACGTTGGCCATAATGACCTTTTGTGTGGGGATGATTTTTGGCGGCCGCGTTGCCGATCGCATAGGCCCACGAGCAGTGGCCTGTGTGGGTGCAATCCTCACAACAATAGGTTTCTTCCTAGCGTCCTATGCCAGCTCTTTGGGAATGTTGTATTTTTCTTACGGTATTCTCGTTGGTCTCGGAATCGGGGTCGCTGACATCGTAGTGCTTTCCGCCGCGGCTCGATGGTATCCGGATCGAAGGGGCCTTGCCATTGGAGTAATGGCAATGGGGTTCGGTCTTGCAGGCTTTCTCTTGGGAGGCCTGATAGGACAGTTCATAAATACTATGGGCTGGCAATGGGCTTTCCGGACCCTGGGCCTGGCTAGTCTTGTGTTGCTCGTTGGCGGGGCACTGGTTATGACCTATCCGCCACTGGACTGGAACCCGCTCCCTTCCGGCGGAAACCCTGGTGGTCCTCGTCCTGAGCCTTTGAGAAACTTCGAGTGGACCGAGATGTTCAAGACCGCGCCGTGGTGGTTATGGTGGGTCTGGGATCTGGTTCTCTGCGTCGCTGGATTAATGGTCCTCGCCCATGTAGTTCCTCTTGCAGTGGAGAAAGGTCTCGATAAGGCTCGGGCAGCGTGGGCCATGGGGCTCTTCGCCCTCTTCAACGGGTTGGGGCGGTTGGTCTTCGGATGGCTTTACGACCAGTTGGGTCGAGCCAAGGCGATGGTGCTGGACGGAGTAGTCATGACCTTCGGGGTGCTCGGCTTGAGATATCTAACCGAAATAATTGGTTTTTCAGGACTATTCGTGTCGCTCATTCTCACTGGCCTCGCGTACGGGGGACTTCCCGCCATCAACAGCGCGTTCGTCGTTGGCTCATACGGCCCAAAGAACGCTGGGCTTCACATCGGGTTGGCTACCACGCCTTTGATGGTAGCGGTATTTATCGGCCCATACCTGGGAAGTTTCGTCCAGATGTCTTACGGGTATAACTTGACTATCGTTCTCGGAGGGGCGGTGGCTGTGATCGGTGCCATCGTGGCATTTTTCATAGGGGACGCCCAGAAGCTGTACCCAAGGCTCGGGAGTTGACGGTCACGCACTTCAGGAGGGGGATCGGCCAACGGCCGTCCCCCCCTTTCCCAAGTCCCCTTCCTTTTCTCCCAGGACCGGTTTTTGAGCAGCGGTATTTCGGGTTGCCTCAGAGAGCATCCGATGCCATGATTACTCTAGAGGAAGGTAAGGTCGGGCTCGCATAGCCATGCAAGACAGTATAAAAAAGGAACGGTTCGAGCCGGCATACGCGCAACTGGCAGGCATCCTTCTTCGGGAGATTGCCGAAGGAGTGTACCCGCAGGGCTCGAAGATCCCCTCCGAGTCCTCAATCAGCAAGAAGTACGGGCTCTCGCTGATGACCGTGCGCCAGGCCATAGCCGTACTCATGGAACGGGGGCTTCTCGAGCGTGTCCAGGGCTCGGGCACGTTCGTAAAACCCTTAAGATTGACGGAATCGCGGTTTGACTTGGACAGCCTGAGAGACATCTTCAATGATCCGGAGCGCACGCAGGTCAAGGTCCTGCAACTGTCTCTGGAACGAGCCGATGCCCAGGCAGCGGAGATCCTGCAACTCCCGCCCAAAGCGCGGGTGATCCTCATTCGCCGCATCTTGCACCGCGACAATAAGCCCGTCATGTTTCACGAAGGACGTATCCGGTGCGACCCGCACAGACCGTTGGTCGAAGCCGAATTGAACCTGGGGCCCCTCTCGGACCTGTTTCGCGGCCATGGCGGAGGGACTGCAAAAAAAGGAGAGCTGTCGGTTCTCCCGGCGGTATTGAGCGAGGAAGGCGCGGTGCTCCTGAATCGGCCGGTGGGAACCCCTGTTTTTCGATTGGAGTATGTGGTCCATGATTTCGACGATACTCCCTTTGGATGGGGGTGGTTTATCGCTTCTCCGGAGGTCATGACCCTAAGAACGAGGCTGGGACTATGGGAAGAACTCTGAGCGAGAGCAGCGACATCGTGTCGCATGTGGCCGAGGTGCCGCTCACAGGAGAGATGGAGGAATTGGCAGCTCTCGTGGCCGACTTGCGAGAAGACGACGTCCTCTCGAAGATTCAGCAACATGTGGAGGCCGGAGTTTCATCAGAAGAAATCCTCGCAGCCTGCCAGAAGGGAATGCGTATGGTAGGCTTCATGCACGAGAAGGGACAGTACTTCATCGCCGGTCTGATAATGGCTGGAGAAATCATGCGGCAGGTGGTGAACCTGATTCGCCCGGTTATGATGCGGGAGCGATCACGGAAGAACGTGGGCAGGGTTTTGCTCGGCACCATAGCGGGAGACATTCACGATATCGGGAAAAACCTGTTCAAAGACCTGCTGGAGTGTCACGGCTTTACGGTCCTGGACCTCGGAGTAGATGTTCCCCCTGCGGAGTTTCTCCATGCCTATTCCCACTTCAAGCCCGACCTGATAGCTGCTTCCGCTCTGATCACCGATAGTTTTCCGCATTTGCGGGAGCTCGTGGCGCTCTTTAACAATGTGGCAGAAGATGCGCATGATCGGCCGC
Source organism: Thermodesulfobacteriota bacterium (assembly GCA_040753915.1). Lineage (GTDB taxonomy): Bacteria > Desulfobacterota > Desulfomonilia > Desulfomonilales > Desulfomonilaceae > JBFMDN01. The sequence continues at coordinate 82,283 of JBFMDN010000005.1, forward strand.
TCATCCTCATAGGCGGAGGACAGGTGGACGAGCGGGTCGCTCACATGATCGGTTCAGACTACTGGGCTCCAGATGCCTTCGCGGGCGTACGGTTATGCGAGAGCCTGATGCTGCGGAAATAGCAGATTGTCGATAAACGTGCTGGAAAACCGCGGATGCGAGCTCAGTTCCAGGACCCGCACTCTGGACGGGATCTCCTCGACTTCTGCCATGACGTCTTCATTCAGCAAGGCAAAGGATGCGCCCGTCAATGAGGAGTTGCCCACGAATTTCACCGGCCCGTTGTAGTCGTGAGGCAGCAACCCAATGCGCTTGAGATTTTTCAGGTTCACGTGGTACCCGAAAGCTCCTGCCAAGATTATCTCCTCAATATCCTGCGTCGTAATCCCTGATTCCTCCAGCAACAGGAGAATGCCTGCAATCGCTGCCCCCTTCGCCAACTGCAGTTGGCGGATATCGTGTTGACTCAGGAACACGTTGTCGCTCAGATGGTAGCGATTCCCTTTCATCGAGTCTCGCAGAGGCGTGTCTGCGTCCTGGTTGAAGGCACCTCCGGGCAGGATGATTCGAGCTTCGAGCAGGCTGGCCACGACATCGATCAGACCGCTTCCGCAAATCCCCACAGGGGGGCGGTCTCCGATCGTGGTGAATCGGGGGGTGTGATTTCCGTCCAGGGCGAACGAATCGATCGCGCCCGGTATGGCTCGGCAACCGCACGAAATATTCATGCCTTCAAGGGCCGGTCCCATGGCGCAGGAGGCTGCCACCATACGGTCCGGTGCCTGGATCAGGACAATCTCTCCATTGGTGCCCATATCAAGGAACAGACTGTTTCTCGAACGTGACCGGCAATCTATTGCCGCGAGCCCGGCAACGATATCCGCTCCGATGTAGGCTGACACGCTTGGCAAGAATATGGCTCGCCCTCCGGAATACATGGGCAGGCCCGACTGGTCTCCAGTGAGGACCAGAGGCTTCAAGAATGTCGGACGAAACGGAGACGTGGCTAGGGAAACGGGCTGAACCCCCGCAAGGATATGAAGCATCGTCGTATTGGCCGCTATGGTGACAAGGTACACCTGTTCGCGGGTGTATTGAGACCCCAGCGCGGAGTCCATCATTTCGGCGAGCTTCGCCGTGAGCGTTTCGCGCAATGTGATGAGCCCACGAGGTTCCTGCCTGCAATAGGCTATACGGGTAATGACGTCTCCTCCGTATGCGGTCTGAGGATTCAGGGCCGAAGCACGACCCAACAGCTCGCCGGTCTCCAGGTCGTACACGCACAGGGACACGCTTGTGGTTCCCACGTCTACTGCCGAGCCGAGAAGAGGGGTCGATTTCGGGACAATGTCCACAAGCTCCTTTCGGAAAACAATGCCTGAGGGCCGGCCCCTTCCCCAATCCCATGAAGCGATCTTGTTGAGAACGTGCGGGTCCATGGTCCGGGCGAAAAGCCCCTCCTCATATGGGCGCGGGCTGTCGGATTGCAACGCCGGGAGATCCGTCTGCTTGACCAGGCTTTGAGGTTCGACGGTGCGCTCCTCCACACCGTAGATTGTCTTCAGTTGCGTCCAGGTGTCAGAGAGCGTTACTTCGACCCTGCCCATTACTCTTGCCATGCACGCGAGCCGAGCCTCACCGGACGCCCCCGTCAGGTGCTCCCGCTCCTTCTCGTCAGGAGGACTCAGCGCGCCGTGCGCAATCACTTTGCACATTCCGCACGCCCCGCGGCCGTTGCACGTGGACTCAACTCCGAGTCCGGCCCTTCTGAGGCATGACAAAAGGGTATCCCCGGTTTTGGCTTCAACGGCGAGACCGGTCCCTGTTACCACGACACATGGTGGAGAGATTTCTTGTGTCACAACGCACCTTGGACCCGGGACTCCCGTTGGTCTTCATGCAGGCCCAAATGGACAAAATCAATGGTGGTGAAAGGCGGGACAATCACGTAGTCTGTCCGATCCCACGGACCAGTCAAGAAGTCTTTCAGATAGTGAACGGAACCTTGAAGCACTCTTACCTCCAGCTCGAATGTCGCAGCAATCTCTTGCACGCGCGGCAGCAACTCGGCTACGTCGTATGCCCCTGTGTCGATGAGACCGAGCACGCGATAATGCTCCAACATCCGGCTGAAAATCCTCTCTGTCCGCTCAGGTCCGAATCGATCGAGAACAGACAGATACTCCTTCCAAATGTTGGCTTCTCCCTCCAGCCAGCCTTTGGTCAGGAAATACACTCCGCCTTCCCGAAAGCACCTTTCCCGGTTTTCTTTGGACCCGAGCAGCAACGTGATGCAATCATCTACTTTGGGGAAAATTAGCTCGTACGCTCCTGTGGTGAGCCCTGTCACGGCATTTCCGCAGAAGCCAAACGCGAGGAGCACCCGACCGACTCCGTTGATGAGGTCCAGCTCCTCTTGGAGCCTTCGCCGCAACGACCCGGGAATCAGGTGCAATCCGGATTCAACCCAGACGATGGGATGCGTACACGCTGTCTCTCTGACCGCTTTCTCGAGCTCATCTCTGATGGTGTTGCAGGCAAGAATGGCTGTTTTCATGAGGTGGCTGACACCCAGGTGCTGCGATCACAGGGAGTTCTTACCACGCCTGCACGGGTTCGGCAAGGTCTGGAGAGCGTTATCGAGGAACCTTTGACTACTATCTCGCTCGACAGCGATCCCGGATCTCGGGTCTGCTACACCTTGCAGCAGGCACCGCGTGGGGAAACGCATGGAACGCTGCCTCGTGGCCTGAAACTTGCTTCGATATTTGCAGATCTCGGCGGGGCGGCGCCTGAGACAGACTCCCCGCAACGACCGGGGCCGCCAGATTGCGGCCGTACGGATGCGGTAGAATCAATCGTCTCCACCCCGAATGTTTGCAGACTGTAAAAGAGTCTGACAGGGATTCGGGGCTGGAACGAACAGGAGAAGGTTTCCGTAAGGCAGCTTGGTGGACCGCTGGCCTGCAGAAAATAGACTCCAGGAAAGGAGGCCCACGATGCTCGTCAAGTATTGGATGAAGCAGAAGATTGCAACGGTAAAGGAGACCGATTCGCTCCAGCGAGCTATCATGCTCATGCGAGAAAGCCAGCAGCTCATGCTCCCTGTCATGAACAACGGCGACCTCGTCGGCGTGATTACCGACCGTGACGTGAAGCGGGCATCCGCTTCGGACGCCACAGCACTGGAGATTCATGAGCTCGCCTATCTCATAGCCCGGATTACCGTCGCTGACGTGATGACTCGTGACGTCATCACCATTCCACTCGATTTCACGCTGGAAGAAGCCGCAGCGCAGTTGCTGATCAACAACATTTCGGGCGCTCCAGTGGTCGATACGACAGGAAAGCTCGTCGGCATCATTACCCAGCGAGAAATATTCATCGCCCTGCTCTCTCTCACCGGCTTCGGAAAAAAGGGAATTCAGATCGCTGTGGAAGTGGATGACCGACCGGGTTCCATCAAAGAAGTAACGGACATTGTGAGGAATGCGGGAGGAAGGCTGGTGAGCCTGTTGACGTCATACGAGAGGGTCACACCAGGCCACAGGCGCCTGTATGTGAGAGCATGGGCTATCGACAGAGACAGACTGCCCTCGGTGTTGGAAGAGATCAAGCAGAAAGCAACGCTCCTCTATTACGTGGATCATAGAGAAAACAAGAGAGAAGAATTTGTAAAAACCGAAACGTGATACGGAGGATTGGAGGTGGGAGATGAGATTCTGGACTAGGGCCGACTCGATGGGCTGTGTGACCGCTACGTGAAATCAGGTTCTTTCTTCTTCCACCCCTGATCGACAGTTTCTTCAAAAGAGGCAGCCCACTGATCGAAGTCTGCAGCAGGGTATTCCATGTCCCGAGCCGCGTGAGCCTGCGACTTGATGAGGGCGTCAACTTGCGCCTGCCCAAGAAGGCCAGCGCGAAGCATTTTCCCAAGAAGACTCTCGAGGCCCTTTCGGGAGAGGCGATATTTTTCGGCCAAGTCGGCGCCGTTCATACCTTGTTTGATGTCTGACAAAACATCCTTTGCCTTCAATTCGACTTTGAAATGGGGGCCCAAATCGGAGCTCTTCAATGCTCCTGCCCTCACCAGCTTCATGTACAAGCTTCTCAGGCCCTGGGCAGTGAGATTGTATTTCTTCATGAGGCCGATTTCATTCATTCCCGCGCGAATATCCCTGAGAGCTTCGCCTCCATCTATCTTCAGCTTGGCCATGACTGTTCACCGAGCGCTGTCGTATTCGGGCGTTCCCGGAGCCACGATAACACATTTTTTGCCAAAAAGATACGATTTGCACCGTTTCAAGCGGTCGAAGACACGTGAGGCAGAGACAGACGCAGGAGGAAGCCCCCATTCCCTCTTCGGAACGAGGCGGAATGGGGGCAGTGCTGTCTTCATCCACTGGCTCGTACTTCCTATGCAGCGTGCCCGTTACGGCCTCGCACTACTATGGTCCACAACATAGCGTGAAAGTTGCACTCTGACGCGGAGACGCTCATTCAAGGCATTTCTGCACTGACCAGAGGAAGCAGTGGGTTACCTAACCAGTCTTACGGGCCGACAATGCTTACAGAAATCGTCGCCCCACCAGGAGTTCCACCGAGGTTGTGGGCAAGCCCCAATCCCGGATTCTTGAGCTGTCGCTCTCCGGCTCTCCCGAGGATCTGGTTGTACAGCTCATATATCATCCTCAGACCGGAAGCTCCTATGGGATGGCCGAAGCACTTCAGTCCGCCATCCATGTTCACAGGAAGCTCCCCCGTGAGCTCGAAAGTTCCTGCCTCAACGTCATCCTTGAATTTTCCTCGAGGCGAGAGCTCGAGGTCCTCGTATATGATTGCCTCAGTGATGGAGAAACAGTCGTGCACCTCGGCCATAGAAATTTCCTTGCGGGGGGTCTTGATCCCGGCTTCTGCGTACGCTGCTTGCCCGGCCCGATATGTCTCTTTGACCGAGGTCCAGTCGTGGTTAGGATTCATATAGCCTTCAGAGGGGCCCACTGCTATTTGGGCGGCTTTTATGTACACGGGATCCGGCTTGAAGCTCTTGGCCAGGTCCTTGCGCACAAGTATGGCGGCCGCCGCGCCGTCGCTCACCCCACAGCAATCGAGAAGCCCGAGGGGCCACGCAATCATGGGCGCTTTGAGGACCTGCTCGACAGTTATCTCGCGCCGGAAATGAGCTTTGGGGGACATGGTTCCGTTGTGGTGGTTCTTGACCATGATCTTGGCAAGAAGCGTTCTTCCTTCCTCGGGAGTCAGGCCGTACTTGTTGAAATAGCTTGTCGCCATCATGGCGAAATGACCCGGAGCGGTGAAATTGCGACTCCTGAACGTGTTGGGTGCAGTGGACACAAGGCCCATTGCAATGTCGTCCGTGGGGAGCCCGCTGTATCCGGAATCTTTCAGCTTCTCCGCGCCGATGGCGAGAACGATGTCATAGGCTCCCGAAGCCACTGCATATGCGGCGTTCCTGAACGAATCCGAAGCTGTTGCGCACATATTTTCCAGGCGCGTGACCGGCTTGTAATCCAGTTTCAATGTGGTGGCCAATGGCTGGCTCGGTGCGGGTAGATTGGACCAATACGAGCCGATCCACACGGCCTGAACATCCTTTGGGTCAATGCCGGCATCTTGATATGCCTCGTATACGGCATCGATAACCAGGTCATCGAAGCTCTTGTCCCAGTTCTCGCCGAACTTTGTGCATCCCATTCCTACTATGGCCACTTTGTCTCTTATGCTTTCCATTGCGATTTGACCTCCAACTGTTCGACCGGGATTGGCAGGGCATCATCTGATAGGCCGAGATTTCCACCAATAGACACTGATCCCTTGGGTGTGCCGGAATTTCCTGAACGTCATCTCCACCTGCAGTCCCACACGGATATCCGCCACTCTCCTGTCGGTCACGTCCATCATGATTCGTCCCCCCTCGTCGAAGTCGATGGCAGCGAGGGTTGTGGGAGGATCGGGAGAAACCGCAAGGTTATCATGAGAAAAGGTCACTATCTTCCCAAGCTTGTCGGCGAAGGGATAGTAATCGAAGTCGTCTCTTGCGCGGCATTCCATGCATACCCGCTGGAGCGGATATTGGACGGTCCCGCACTGTCTGCATTTGGAGCCGTACAGGGCCAGCCCACATTTTCGGTCGCGATACAAAGCTGGGGCTGAGGCGGGCTCTTCCCTGGGTCTCATGGGAGGCTCCAGCTCCACCATGTCTCTCCATCTCAGGTATTTCTGGTACGTGGTGGCGGACTTGGCCCCCAGCATTCTCGATAGGCTCTGTTTCTTTTTTACTTCCTCAATGCGATCCGTGACGGTAAGAGCGCAGACGTGGCAACCGTCGCCATACGAGACCCACAGGAGCTTTTCTCCCGGCCTTGCCTGCTCGAACGCCGCAGCGAGAAGCATCACGGGATGGGCAGTTCCCGTGTACCCTGCAAGACCCCAAAGCGGATCGGCACCCTGAGTCTTGGGGTCGAACCCCATCTTCTTCAACACGCCGGCGAGGTAAGATGGATTGGGAGCAGAGAGCACCACTGTGGAGAAATCCTGGGGTTTCCTGTCAAAGGCCCTCAAGGCCTCTCCAACCGTCTCAGGAACGATTTTCGTGAATCCCGTCTCGCGTACGAATCGATCCTCCCAGGACTGCACGTACCGGTCCCCAATGGGCCTATATACGTCGTAGAGCTCATTGTTGATGGAGTACCATCCGTCAATGGTGGCGATGGGATCCGATTCGCCCAGGAGCAAAGCTGCCGCGCCGTCCCCAAATTCCATCTCCTTGGACCCATTGGGACGGCCCAGTCGCATGTCTGCCGCGCAGACAAGCGCCTGACGCGATGCCCCGGCCGTCACCGAGTCAAGAGCCATCTTGACCGAATCAACACCTGCCCGCAGGCTACCGCTCACGTCGAACGTTCGAGCCGTTTTCTGCAGATCCAGCACCGCTGCGACCAGCGCCGCTGATTGCTTCTCTGCGTACGGGAATGTGGTGGAAGCGAAGTAGAGCCCATCCACTGTTGCTGCGCTGAAACCTTTGAGGCAATCCCTGCAAGACTCTACGGCCATCGTCACTGAGTCTTCGTCAAAATTGGCCACCGCCTTTTCTCCGGGTACCTTGAAGCCGCTCCAGAACTGGGCGATCTCAGCTCGCTCCAGCCTATGAAACGGCACGTACACGCCGTATGATGAGATACCAATCATACCAACCTCCAGTAGCTTTACGATTCATACTTTCCGCCTCTGGCGCCTGATAGGCACGGGCTGCGCACCGCAAAGGCTCCCATGTCAGGTCGATTTCCGATGCGCCTTGTACAGCGGATCGGATTCTTGGAGCACTCTTCTCAACACCTTGCCCACCAGGCTTTTCGGGATCTCGTCGATAAAATCCAGATATTTAGGCACCTTGTAGTGGGTTATATTCTGTTTTGCCCAGTTCTTGAGGTCATCTTCCGAGATTTTTCCTTTCCAAGAATCCTTCAGCACCACCCAGGCCTTGATTGCTTCTCCCGTCTCCCCGTCAGGAAGCCCGGCTACCGCGACTTCCAGGATCGCTTCGTGGGCGCCCATGAGATGTTCCACCTCGGTCGGGAAGACCGAATAGCCTTTCACCTTAATGAGTTGTTTCTTTCGATCGTTCAACGTTACACGACCATATTTGTCCATGAAGCCGATGTCGCCGGTGTAGAGCCAACGCTTTCCGCCCATCTCCCTGATGGTCAGAGCCGTTTCGGCTGCGTTCCCGAGGTATCCTTGCATAACGGTGGGTCCGGAGACTACGAGCTCTCCGCTTTCTCCTGGGGGCAATTCCACTGTGCCGGTGTCGATGTCCATGATCTTCCAGTCGATACCCGGCATAGGGATGCCTATGGTCCCCGTGGTTTCCACCGTTCCGAGGGGTCCACCCGATACGACGGGAGAGGCCTCGGACAGGCCGTATCCTTCTACCAGAATCGCGCCGGTGGCAGCCTCAAACCGCTCTTTGACATTCCTGTGTAGGGGACCAGCGCCGGATATACATCCCTTGAGCTTGCCGGCTATAGGGTACCGCTCGATATGAGGGAAATCGGCAATCCGTTGGAATAAGACTTCTGCGCCGGGGAAATAGGTCTGACCGTCCACACCGACTTCACAGATCGTCTTGACCATCTCTTCCGTCTCGGGTGGCCTCGGAAAGAGCATCATGAACATTCCGCTGTGGAGGACGGTGTTCATGACGGCAGTCATGCCGAAGGAGTGAAAGAGGGGAAGAATCCCTACCATGCAGGCTCCGGGCTCTTTCATCCACATGAATTCACCTACCTGGATAGCATTTGCCACGCAGTTGAAGTGGCTAAGGATGGCCGCTTTAGGCACGCCGGTCGTGCCGCCCGTCATGATGTACGTGGCTATGTCGTCGGACGCGACGTCTGCCTGTATGTTCTCTGCAGACGTGCTCAGTAGATCCAGAAAGGGGTGGGATCGAGGAACTGTTCCCGTCGGAATTTTCTTGAGCTTTTTCCCCAGCCATTTCTTGAGCGAGGAGACCTTGACCATGTCCACTATATTTGTGGAGATGAGGCGATCGACAGGGTGCTGCTTCTCTATGGGAGCAAGGAGCGCCTCATACAAGGCGTCTAGAATGATTAGCGTGCGTGCGCCTGTAAGCTGCAATTCGTGAAGAACTTCGCCCGGTTTGTACGTCGGGTTTACGCCTGTGGGAATAAGACCAAGCTTCATACATGCGTAGTACGAGACCACATACTGAGGACTGTTGGGAAGGGCCAGAGCCACCACATCCCCCTTTTGCAGACCCATACGACGGAAGCTGGTTGCGAGTCGGTCCACTGCATCCGAAAGCTCCCGGTAACTGATAAAGGATCGCAGAAACCAAATTGCCGGCTCGTCGGCAAACCGCTTCACGGATTCGGCAAACATCTCATAGAGGGTGATTCTCGGGAAATCGAGGTTCTTGGGCAACTGAGGGGGCCAGCCCGCGTCGGGCTGAAACCACGGCCGTGATTCATCGACAAACAATTGGGCGTTCGCAGTCAACTCGATCCTCCTCTCGACTCAATGCCTTGTGTAGCCTGAAGGCAGGGTTCCTTTTCTGGAAACCTGTCCTCTCGCGAGGAGCCCAAGCGCGAAGGGAACGGTGCATTCGCAGAGTAGATTGGGAGAGCTCACCAAAACTGCACTTGAGTCACTGCTGCATCTTGCAGGATTTCCGTCCTGATCCGTTTCCTGTCTGCCTCGTCCTCGATTGTCTCCACACTGGAAATGGGAGTGCCTTCTTCGTTCGTTCTGTACTTCCAGCTCTTGATATAGCCCGTCACCAGAGCAAACCGGCACCCATAGAAACCACAACACGCCCCATCCAACACGGCATTCCCTACTGCTACAAGGACGCTCCGGCCGTGCAACTCCACGGTCATTTCCGTATCAAAGGAATAGCCGCCACTGATGGATCGCACTTCCCGGTTCAGCTCGTGGGTATAGTCCCTGATCATGCGTCTCTCTTGCCCTCAGGACACCATTCGATCTCGACCTTCCCAGAATCGTGCCCTGATGGCCTTCTTGTCCAACTTGCCGAGGTTTGTCACTGGTATGGAATCCCAGAATTCCACAGTCTTTGGCGCCATAAGACTCCCCTTGCGCTCTTTGACAAAGTTGATCAATTCTTCCTGTGATGCCGATTTCCCTTCGTGAAGCACAACGATGGCCTTTACTTCTTCCCCCCACTTTGGATGAGGCACTCCCACTACTGCCGTTCCCTTCACAGACGGGTGTTCGAACAGAGTGTCTTCTATTTCCCGGGGAAAGATATTGAATCCTCCGCTCACAATCATGTCCTTCTTGCGGTCGACGATGTAGAGAAAACCCTCTTCGTCCCTCTTGGCAATATCGCCCGTGTAGAGCCAACCATCCCGAATAGTCTCTGCAGTGGCCTCCGGGTTCTTGAGGTATCCGCTCATCATGTTTGCGCACCTGACAACGATCTCGCCTGCTTCTCCCGTTTGCACTTCCCGGCCGCTCTCATCGAGGAGTCTCACTTCCGCATGGTAAGTGGGGCGACCCGCTGAGCTGAAGATACGACGCTCTCGCTCCGGGTCGTCTATCACGTGCTCCTCGCGGGATAGAGCGCTGATGCACATGGGCGCTTCGGTCTGGCCGAACAACTGGGTCATGATCGGGCCGAATGTGGTGATCGCTTGTTTTAGTCTCTCAGGAGCTATGGCGGATGCACCGTAAATGATGTTCCTGAGGCTGCTGAGATCGAATTTCCTCAAGTCAGGATAGTCCAAGAGCACATAGACCATGGTGGGAACAAGGAAGGTAGCCGTAATCTTCTCCTTCTCAACCGCTTCGAGGAAGAGCTTGGGATCGAAATGATCCAAAATGACGCATCTGCCTTTCCGCAAAAGAACGGGGAGCATGAGACATCCCCCTGCATGCGTAAGGGGAGTCATGTATGCAAACACCTCATTCCATGCAAAACCGAATTCAAGCATTTCGATAAGGACCGTGTAGACCCATGCCCTGTGGGAAAGCATGACCCCTTTTGGCTTTCCCGTAGTGCCGCCCGTGTAGTAGATTCCGACGAGGTCTTCCACATCTATGTGCACTTTCTCGCATTTTGGTTCGTACTGCTCCATGAGGCTTTGGAGGTGGAGGTGCCCATCCTCTACCTTGGACGGCTCCTCAGAGATACAAACGAATGTCTTCACGGTCTCCAGGCTCGGAATCATCTCCTTGACCCTGGATGCCATTCGCTCGTGATAGATGAGTATGCTGCACTCGGCCTGATTCATCATGTATATATGATCGCCCGAACCGAGCAATACCGCGAGGGGAACCCTGATACCTCCAGTCTTGGCTACTGCGATTTCGCAGAAAACGTACTCCGGGCAGTTGGCCATAAGGAACGCAACTCTATCCCCTTTTTTCAGACCGATACTCTGAAAGGCGTTCGCAAGGCAGTCGCCGTAACGTCCCATTTCCCTGTACGTATACGATCTTTCACCAAATGTGAGTGCAGTGTGGTCCCCATAGAACTCCACGCATCGGTCGTACAAGTCTCCGATTGTCAGGTGTATCATGGCCGTACCTCCCTGTTTGTCACTGCCGGGCGCTTGCTCCATTCCCGGCCACGCGCTCAGGCTCGCTTGTCACCGCTCAGCCTGCAAAATGGTTATGCTACATGCGAACTCTTCCGTGGATATAACCCCTCCGCCATTCTCGGCTATTCCGACGCGGGCATTGGGGACCTGCCTGGGTCCGGCCTCTCCCCGCAACTGGGTGACAAGCTCGTAGATCATCGACAGTCCCGTGGCTCCCACAGGATGGCCCTTTGAAACCAGTCCTCCCGAGGTGTTTATGGGGAGTGAGCCATCAAGCCTGGTGGCTCCCGACTGAGCCAGTTTTCCCCCTTCGCCAATGGGGCAGAAACCGAGCATCTCAGACTGGTAAATCTCGCAGAATGAGGTTGCATCGTGGACTTCGGCCACACTCACATCACCAGGACCTATGCCGGCCATCTTGTATGCTTTGTCCGCTGCCCACTTGCTCAAACTGGGCTCTTCGATGCTTCTGTGCTTCCCTGAAGCCATCACGTTGGCAGCAATTCTGACCGCCCGATGGCGCACAGCCGGGGGCAGACCTTTGAGATAATCCTCGGAGCAGAGGATTGCAGCGGCTCCTCCATCTCCGATGGGTGCGCACATGGACCGAGTGAGAGGATAGCTCACCATGTAGTCTTCCAGCGCCTTTTCCACAGGAACCTCAAACTGGTACTGGGCCTTAGGATTGAGCGAACCGTTAAAATGGTTCTTGGATGCGACAATCGCTATCTGTTCTTGGGTGGTTCCCCATTTCCACATGTGCCAGCATGCTTGCATTGCATAGGTATCCATGAACACCGTATGCCCAGGTCCAAAGGAAAACTCTCGATCGCACTGTTGCGCTACCGAGGAGTACTCGGCGAGAAGGCGATCTCTGTCCATCCGATCTATGCCATGCTCGTACGCCGCGAGGACGGCTTTCATGTCCGGGTGGTAGAATTTGTCCACTCCGATGGCAAGAGAGACATCGCACTGACCGCTCAAGATATCCTTCCATGCCCCGTGGAGGGCCATGGATGCGCTCGCGCAGGCTCCCTCAACGTTTATGATGGGGACCCGTTCGGGAAACAGCCCGTCCTCAACGAGGGGAGACATGGACACATGACCTCGTATGAGATCCTGTTCCCACAAGACACCCATAGCGCAATTGGAGAACCAGCAGAACTCTATGTCCTGGCCATCCCCCATTCCCGCGTCTTCGAGGACTCCGAGGTACGTGTCTCTCGTGAGGTCCTTCATGGACTTGTCGAGCCATTTCGTGAACCGAGTGCTATATGACCCTATGATGTACACGTCCGTCCTGTTCTTCATGGAATCGCATCTCCTCGCGAAATCAGCCACGCATGTGAAACATCATGGTGTAGTCAAAGACCATTACAGATTCGTCTCTCTGGTTCTTGGTCGTGTACCGCCAGGTCTGGATACCCCTTTCCGGCTTACTGGTCTGTTTTTTGTCGATAACTTCCACGACAACCTTCACAGTATCCCCAATTTTGACAGGCGCGAGCATCCTCATGTTGTTGGCACCCAGCCATGCGATCGCCGCATCTCCGCCGATCCCAGAGCTACTCACGAGCCCAACGGCCAGGGCAAAGATGAGGGGGCCGTGGACCAACCGCTCACCGAATTCCGTTTTGGCTGCGTATTCCTTGTCCATGTGAAGGGGATAAAAGTCCATGGTGAGGCCTGCCCAGGCCACCACGTGAGCTTCTGTGACAGTTATCGCGGCAGTTGTGTAAACGTCTCCCACGTTGAAGTCATCACCGTACTTGCTATGCTCCATGATTTTGCTCCAAGCTTTCTTGCTCGAAATTGCGCGACTGAGGCCTCATGCCGAGACCGGTTTGAACTTGGGCAAGGTGAATTCGTCGTCCAGTTGCTCGAACACGACTTCCACCGGCATGTCACACCGGACGCGGTGAGGATCGCATCCCACGATGTTGCTCAGCATCTGCACGCCTTCTTCAAGCTTCACCACTGCTACGACGTACGGCATGTCGCCAATGAAGGCTGAAGGTGCATTGTTCTCTACCACAGTATAGGAGTAGACCGTTCCTTTGCCTGAAGCCTCCACCCAACGGATGTTGTCCGAAGCACAGTGGGGGCAGGCAATCCTTGGATAGAAGATATGTTTCCCACAGTCATCGCATTTCTGCACTGTCAGTTTGTTCTGTCGGGCTGCTTCCCAAAACGGCCGTGCCCAATCATTGACAATCGGAACCGGTTTCTTCGGCTTGTCCATGTCCAACTCCTGTCTATGGGATCTCTGTTCCGAGGATAGTGACGTGTGCGTCCATATAGGTTCCACCGGTACCCGTTTCAACGGCAAACCGTGCTCCTGGTACCTGTCGGGCACCCGCCTTGCCCATAAGCTGCCGGGCTGCTTCAACAACCAGCGCAACTCCGCCACCGGCTCCAGTATGCCCCTGAGAGAGCATACCGCCGTTGGTCGTGGTGGGAAGCCGTCCACCAGGCCACGTATCTCCAGCTAAGTGAAGCTCTCCGGCCTGTCCTCTATCGCAGAATCCCAACTCTTCCATGGTGATGATCTGGTAAATAGGGTAAGAATCGTAAATCTCAGCCACGTCGATGTCGTTGGGAGTAAGACCTGCCTCCAAGAAGGCGTCTTTACCTGCTTCTGCCCAACCGAATCGCGTTATGTCCCGCTCCTGGGAGAACACAAAATGTGTGACGCGGGAACCTTCCCCGAGAAAATAGACGGGCCGGTCGGTGATGTCCTTCGCCCTCTCCGCGGATGTCAAGATGAAGGCAGAGCCCCCATCGAAGAGCATGTTAGATTGTTTCGCACGCAAAGGCGTTGAGAGCACTTTAGATGCCAGAACGTCCTCGATGGTCAGTGGCTTTCGGAATACTGCATTAGGGTTGAGCTCAGCCCACTTGCGGTTGGAGACGCACACTGCCGCCATGTGCTCGTCCGTGCACCCCGTTTCGTATTGATACCGCATGGTCGTCAGAGCGGCGATGGAAGAATAGTGCTGGCCGTACGGCACCTCCCATTCCGCGGAGATTCCGGCGGTGGAAAAAAGATCTATACCTCCTTGAGCTGTCACCCCGGTTCCAAGACGGTCTGCGTGCACACATAGCACGTACTTGGCTATGCCGCTTTCGATGGCACTCCCGCCCAGCTTGAAGAAACAGCTCCCGCTCGATCCGCCGGCAAAGATCTGACAGTTGGTCTTCGCGTTCTTAAGCCCCAACTCCTCTGCAATTCTGCACGTGACGAGCTCCGTGTTGAATTGCGGACTGAACAGAGCCGCGGTGGGCATGACGAAGTCAATGAGATTCTTGTCAATCCCTGAGTCCTTGATAGCCTGTCTGGCAGACTCGATGGCATGGTATATGGCTGCCCGTTCAGGAAACCGTCCGGTAGGAACCTCTCCGATCCCCACTATGGCTATTTTACCTCGTAAGCTGCTCATGCTTTTCTCCTGTGTCCCGTTTGTGCTTCTGTTCCTGCTCCGCTGTGAGGGAGGAAAAGCAGGCAAATCACAACCCCAATTGCTTGCCTATAATGTTTTTCTGTATCTGGGATGTTCCACCGCCTATGGACAAGATTAGGACATCTCGCAGATACCTTTGGGCGTCATATTCCATGGTATAACCGTAGCCACCGAGGATCTGGACGCCCTGAAGGGCAATCCTCTTGGCCACCTCCGAGCAATAGTACTTGGACATGGACGTCTCCTTTATGCATTCCATGCCCTCAGTCTCCTTCCATGCGGCATAGTAGGCGAGCCTGCGTGCAGCCTCGAGCTCTGTAGCCATGTCCACAAGCATGTGCTGTATGGCCTGGAACCTGCCTATTGGCTGACCGAACTGCTCTCGCTCCTTGGCGTAATTGAGCGCATAATCCAATGCCCCCTGGCCGATCCCCAGAGAGCACGCAGAAAGAAGGAGCCTCTCCTTGTTCAAGAGCCTCATCATCTGGTACCATCCTTGGTTCAGGCACTCCGGTCCGCCGAGGATATCGTCGGGGCTCACTTTTACGTCGTCGTAATTGACCTCGCATGTGTTCGAGCCCCTGTGTCCGACCATCTTTATGGACTTCGCGCTGTAGCCCGTTGATGTGCTGTCCACGAGAAAGACCGTGATCCCCTTTGTCCGATGCTCTCCCGTACGCGTGTTGGTTACAATGATGTCCGCTATCCCTGCTCCGGTGATAAACATCTTGCTTCCATTGATTACGTAGAAGCCGTCACGGTATTCGGCGCGGGTTTTTATGTTTGCTGCATCCGAGCCAGCATCGGGCTCGGTTAGAGCGTATGCGAACTTGATGTCTCCGTTCACGAGCTTGGGCAGGTATTTTTTCTTCTGTTGGTCGCTTCCATTGAGACCGATGATATGGTTGCCGTACAGCACAATGTTGCCGGCAGCCCAGGCAAGCACCGGGAGCTTGCGGGCCAATTCCTCGAACATGATCATCTCTTCGATAACCGTCGCGCCCTGCCCTCCGTATTCTTCTGCGATGTTTATCCCCATGAATCCGAGGTCCGCCAGCTTCCCAAGCAACTCATGAGGGAACCGATCCTGTTCGTCTATCTCTCGAGCTACTTCCGAAGGGATCTCCTTTTCAGCGAACCGCCGAATGGTATCCCTCAACATTTCCTGTTCCTCTGTGAATCTGAAATCCATTGTTCACTCCTGTTGACGTATATGTTCACGTCCTCCTAAATTCATCGGCGTGCATCCGGCCCTGGGGAAAGGGTCTTCATTAGCATTTCGCAGGTGGAGCTATACTCTTCCACCATCGATCGAATTACCTCGCCCGCGGGTTTGATCTCTTCGGTCTGGGCCACGCTCTTTCCCGCGCTCCAGAGGTCCAGCCACTTCTTGGACCCGATTTCGGGACGCTCCACAAAGTCCTTGATACTTGAGGCCAACCAGTTGGCGGGGTTGCCGGTTATCTCGGAACTACAGACGATATCTTCCGGCCCGGCATCCACCACCGCTTGCTTGTACGCAGGGAGGGCTCGAGACTCATGGGTTGCGATCAGCCGCGTCCCCACCACCACAGCGCACGCGCCCATTGCGATAGCCGCAGCCATCTGCACGCCAGTGCTCACCCCCCCTGCCGCCACCACGGGCAAGCCGGTCTTTCGTTTCAGGTATGGTACGAGCACAATGGTTGGGGTCGTACCGGAATGTCCCCCTGCCTCTGCTGCCACGGCAACAAGACCGTCGACTCCTCGATCCCTCGCCTTGAGCCCCTGTTCCAAAGAGACAACATCTGCGAACACCTTGCCCCCGTTGGCGTGCACGTCGTTGATGATCATGCGTGGGTCGCCCAGAGAGGTCAGGAAGAATTTCACGCCCCTGTCAAGGCAGAGCTTGAGCTGCTCCTTCCAGGGAAAACGGCCCGAAAGATGGATGTTGACCCCAATGGGCCTATCCGTCCGCTCTCTCACACGATTCAGGCAGGCTGCAAGGTCCTCGATAGTGCGGAAATTGGGCAGAGGGAAAGACCCAAGTCCGCCTGCTTGCGAAACCGCGGCGGTGAGCTCCTCGTACGAGATCAGAAACATGGGGGCGCCGATGATGGGAAAATCCACATCGATCATCCGTGTAAAATCGGTGACTATTTTCATGGGGCTCAACCGTCCTCACATTCAATGCAGAATACTCGGGTTGGCAAGGGGAGCCGTGGCCAACACTTCAAAGCCGCTTCAGGATTTCCTCCGCTACGTCCTTTCCGCTGGCCACTGCCGAAGGCAATCCTGTTGTCCCGGAAAGCTTGGCCCCGTCCCCCGCGTTGTAGAGGTTCTCGATCGGTGTCTTTCGAGCAAGGTCCCTTCCAGGCCAACAGTGCATGCCGGGCCAGTCGCGGTGAAAGGTCCCGGTAAGCAAGATTTCGCCTCGCGTCCGGAAATCCGGTATGAGGTCTACGAGATCTTCCAGGCAGAGACTCAACTCCTCCTTGGCGTCTAGTGGCGGTATGGAGCTCCCAGGGCCACCTCCGACCAGAGTCAGATGCTTTCCTGGAGGTGCTAGCTCGGGGCACACTATGGTAGGCTGGTAGATCGCGTTGACTCGGCGGGCCCCTGTCACGAGTACGTGGTCGCCTTCGATGAGGGGCTCATTTGAGGCCACATGCAGGCACAGCAATGGTGCAGGGATCATGTTCAGCTCGACCAATCGCAGATATTCGCGGTCGAAATGCTCCTCACCTGCAAGCCGCACAGTGTCCCTTGGGCCGGCATTACTGATCACATGGGAAGAGCGGGCGACTCGTTCCTTTCCGTCATCGGCAAACAGCGCCCCCACGGCCCGTCCCTTCTCCACCAGAATTCTCCGCACCCTGGCAGATGTCCTGATTTCGCCGTCGTTTTCTCTGATTACCTGTGCCAAAGCATTTGCAAGGGCCTGGCTTCCCCGGGGGGCGTAGCCGAAACGCTTGATCCCCGATAGAGCAGTGATGAAGCCGAAATACTCCGATACGGGCAATTCATCGGCATTGACCATCATGGTCGCTGCGACCATCGTCTGGAACACGTTTGTCACCGCTGGATTATTAGTATGCTGTGCCAGCCATTCTTTCAGGCTTACAGGCTCAAGCGCATCGATGCCTCGCACTGCCCGGGAAAATGCGCGGGACACACGTGCCACTTCCGACTCACTTTCCGAGGCAGCCGAAAGGAGGGTCTTCAGCCCTCCTTTCTCAGGAATGACGCATAGCTTACCGTTGACAAGATATCGCGGGCTGGAGGCCGGCCGAACGTCAAAATTGGCCCCGACCTTTTCAAAGACTTCCTGAACAACGCCACCGATTTCCACGCCTATCACACCGGTAGAGCAAGTGAACCCTTTGTAAGAAACGGTGGAGCATCTGCCGCCAAGCCGAGGCAATTCCTCCAAGACGAGCACCGAGCATCCCCGGATGGCCAGGAGTGCCGCTGCTGACAATCCACCCATTCCTGCCCCTATGACCACCACATCGACCCTGAAGTCAGTCATCGGTATGCCTCTCTTCGGAAGTCAGGGCCTCCACGGGGCAATATGGCAGACAGGTTTGACAGTTCGAGCAACGATCGTCCACAACCGCCCAGCCGAAACACGCTATAGCCTCATCGGGACAGCTAGGTACACAAAGCGAGCATCCCGTGCAGAGATCTTGCCTCACGGTTATCATCGACAATCCACATCCTGTCGTTTTCCGGGACGTCCGTGACAGGGTGTTAGCACGCCCCGGTATGGGTCGCACTACTGTTGAGGGGTCTTCGGTTCCTTTATCGGGTCCACGATCACAAACTTCTTGTCCTTGGCGTCAGCCTTGAGCACCATGCTGGCGAAGCTGCTCACATGGCGCTTGGGACCGAAGGTAATGTTCGGACACAAACCACCCATGTCGAAGTTTTCTATGCTCTCCAGTCCCTTGACGTAAGAATCAGGGGTAAGATCCCGGCCTGCTTTGCGCAACCCTTCCACCACTGCCGTAATGTACCCCCACGCTGCGAGATAGAGATAATCGGGGTACATGGGATTGCCCAGTTGCTGCTCATGGTTCCCGTACTTCTTGTTGATCTCCTTGGCCTGTTTCACCCCGGGCAAATCCATCCATCCTGGAGCATAAGGAGTCACGAGAAGATATCCATCGGCATTTTCCCCTGCGAGGGCAAAAAGAGGTGGCACGCCCGTGGTATTGTTTGAGATGAGATTGACATCCCACCCCATCTTGGCCCTTTCCTTGAGAATGGCTGCTGATTGAGGCAAATAGGTCCAGAGAAGTATCCAGTCCACCTTTGCCTCCTTCATGGCGTTCATCTGCGGCGAAAAGTCGATAGTTCCCATCTTGTACGGTGCAGCGGCCACGATTTCCGTCTTCAGGAACTTCGCTGCTGCTTGAGCTCCTTCAAGACCTTCCCGGCCGAATCCATCGTCCTGGTAGATGATGCCGATTCTGGCTTTCGGATTCTGCTCCATCACGTATTCAACAGCCCTGCAGGCCATGCTGTACTGAACTGTGTGGGGAACAAAAACCCACTTATTGCCTGGATCATAGAATTTCTTATTTGCACCGTGGGGCATGAGTACTGCCTGATTCTCTTCGCACAGGGGCAGGATGGCGCTGGCTCCCGCTGATCCGAGGTTGAATCCAATAGCAAAGGCTCCGTCTTTCAAAAGAACCTTTTTCGCAGCCTGGAGGGTGGTTGTCGGCAGAATTCCATTATCTTCGACAATGAGATTGATCTTGCGGCCATGAACACCGCCGGTGTCGTTGACCCAAGCCACGTAATCCCTGAACGCATCAGCAATGGGCGGTCCGCCGTACTTCCCTGGCCCTGACAGATCCACGAGACATGCTATTGTCACTTCTTTGTCCGTGACTCCCCTCACCTCCGCCGCCCATACGACGAACGTCATGAGGAACAGCACTCCGACCGTCAATGCCGTCAAAATCACGCCTTTTGTTCGCATCACGCTCTCCTCCAGGTTTTGATGAATGGTCCCGAGCCAACCGAGACAACGGTCCCGGCATGAATGACTTCCGCGACGGGTCGATCAGGGGATCACTTGCACACCTAGTATCGGAAGGGCCATGTCTTCCAGTAGGTCTTTGCCCTTCGATAGATTCCGGCGAGCCCCTGCGGTTCAAATAAGAGCGCCAGCACAACTATGAGGCCGAAAATGCCAAGCTTCAGATCCACGATGAGGCCACTTAGCTTCGGATAGCTTTCCTTGAGAATGTCAGTCACGAGGACGATTCCGTGAGGAATTCCCGTAATGAGAATGGCCCCGAGCACTGCTCCGAGTATCGTCCCCAACCCCCCTAGTATGATCATGGCTATGTATGCTATGGAAAGGGATAGGTCGAAGCTGCCCGGAACGATCCATTTCTGATAATGGGCAGTCAGAGCCCCTGCAATACCAGCGTAGAAAGAGCTGATCCCGAAGGCCATAATCTTGTACTTTGCAAGCGGTATTCCCATGGCCTCCGCGGCTATGTCTCTGTCTCGGATGGCTATGAAGCTCCGCCCTATCTTGCTCCGAACAATATTCTTCGCGCAAAGAGTCGCCAGAAATGCAAATCCAACTGCAACATAGAAGAAGTGCTGTTCCTTCGTAATGGAAACTCCAAGGACGGAGATCGGTTTTACGCTAAGGCCCATGTCGCCCTGGGCAATGTCCCAGTGGAACAGGACATATTCCACGATGAATCCGAAGGCCAACGTGCCGAGAGCGAGGTAAAGCCCTTTCAACCGTAACGATGGCACGCCCACTATCATTCCGAGCAGAGCGGCCATGAACCCCGAAAGGGGCAGAGTCACCACGAAGGGGAGTCCCAAGTTATCGGCACACAGAGCCGTGGTGTAAGCACCGATCGCAAGAAACGCCCCATGCCCCAGGGAAATCTGGCCCGTGTATCCCACCAGCAGATTCAGCCCGAGGGCTCCGATCACCGCTATGGCCATCTCATTGAGAATGCTTAGCTGGTATCGCGTTAGGATGTAAGGGCACAGCATGAGCAGGAAGACCAATATCCCAAGCCATACTTTTACCCACAGGCTCTGCAGGATGGCCATGTCCTGTTCGTACGTCGTATGAAATTTGCCACCCATAGAGCCCCCCTACACCCTTTCCACTTTCTCTGAGCCAAAAATGCCCTGGGGCCTGATCATGAGAACGACGATCATGATCGCAAACGCAGCCACCTCCTTAATGTCGCCGAAGTGAAAACCGCCAATTACGGCACCACTCAGATAGTTTGCGGCAAGACCTTCCACTATTCCTACGAGCAACCCACCGACCACGGCCCCACGTATGCTTTCCATGCCGCCGAGGATTGCAGCGGACATCGCCTTGATCCCCGTGTGGCTCATTGAGAGACGAACAAAGCTTTGATCTGCGAGAAAGATCCCGGCCATCGCTGCTACGAGACCCCCGATAGCCCAGGCTACCATGTGGATCCTATTGACGTTTATCCCCATGAGACTCGCCGTGTGCGGATCCTCTGCAGTTCCCTTCATCGAGACTCCGAGGAGCGATCGCGTGAAGAACAGCGCGAATACCCCGATGAGAACGAGAGAAATCAACAACGTGTACACTGCCCCCTGGCCAATGACAGCACCTCCGATGAGCACGGTCTTGTCAGTAAAAGGCCCTCGAAGCGGATAGACATCGTGACCCCAAACGACACCGGCGACCGAGGTCAGGATGCTGGCGAGGCCCACGGTTATCATGATCGTGGAAAATATCGGCTCGCCTACCATTCTGCGAAAGAAGACCATTTCTACGACTGCGCCCAGGAGAGCCCCGAAAGCAATGGCCAACATGAAAGCAATGAAATAGGGAAGACCGTATTGCATAGCGAGGCTGTAACACACAAACGCTCCAATCATAGCGAGCTCGCCATGAGCGAAATTTAGTATTCCTGTCGACTTGAAGATGAGCACAAAACCTAGAGCCAAGAGCGCATAGATGGCTCCCATTGACAATCCATTGAGAAGCACGCCGAAGATCTTTTCCATTACCGAATCCTTCAGGTAATAGTGTGTCAGTAGCCTGATACACTCACGCGTACATCTGGTCTATTTCCTTCCGGAACCTCTTCGCCACCACTTTTCGCTTTACCTTTTGGGTGGCCGTGAGCTCTTCGTCGTCCTGGTCCAGCTCTTTTTCAAGAATGGTGAACTTCTTGATGGTCTCCACATTGGCCAACGTTTCATTGACCGCTGCAATCTCTTGCTTGATGAGATTGTATACGAGCGGATTGCTCGCGAGGCTCTTATATGTGGTGTAAGGG
Organism: Thermodesulfobacteriota bacterium; assembly: GCA_040753915.1. Taxonomy (GTDB): domain Bacteria; phylum Desulfobacterota; class Desulfomonilia; order Desulfomonilales; family Desulfomonilaceae; genus JBFMDN01. The sequence goes on from JBFMDN010000005.1 coordinate 104,147, forward strand.
ATGCGGTTATTTTGAGCCCAGTTACCGGTATTCTCGTAATCAATCTGCACCAGCGCAGTCAGATATTTTCGGCCGTCGCCGATAACGATGGCCTCCTTGATGTACGGACTGCACTTCATCTTGTTTTCGATTTCCGAGGGAGAGATGTTTTTCCCGCCGGAGGTAATCAGAATGTCCTTTTTTCGGTCCACTATAAACAAGTGTCCATCGTCGTCGATCATCCCTATATCGCCCGTGTGGAGCCATCCGTCTCTGATAACTTCAGTCGTCGCTGCCTCGTCCCGGTAATATCCGGAAAATACCGAGTCTCCCCGTATGAGAATCTCCCCGTCTTTTCCGAGACGACACTCGATACCCCGGCATGGCTCTCCGACGGAACCGTATTTGATCTCACCGTGGGGACCGGCTACCGCGCCGCACGTCTCTGTCAATCCATACATTTCCACGGTGACAACGCCCAGGGAGCGAAAAAAGCTCAAAACCTCAGGAGCGATGGGGGCTCCACCGCTCATCACGTACCGACACCGCCGCATCCCGATCTTGTCAAGAATGGGCCGAAACACGAAGAGGTGTGCCAGCCCATACACTACCAATAGATGCAATGGCAAACCTCTTTGCTTCATCTTGTGTCGGCCGACTCTAACCCCTACCGGCTCCCACAACCGAAAAGCAAACTGCTTGAAACGGGTCGAGTCCTCCAATTTAATCTTTACGCTTGAATGGAGCTTTTCCAATATTCGCGGCACCGCGGCGAAAAATGTGGGGGAGATTTCTTGAATGTTCTCTTGGACGGTATCGATAGATTCCGCAAAGTTCACCGTATACCCGAAAACCAGGGGCATGGCCATGGAGAGGTTGCGCTCGAATATGTGACACAGCGGCAGATACGACAAGAGCGAATCTTTGTCGGTGAAATGGAGCACCGGCTGGAGACATGCACGGATTTGGTGGATTATGTTCCTGTGGGAGATCATGGCGCCCTTAGGAGGACCAGTTGTACCCGAGGTGTACACAATGAACGCCACATCATCGGCCTTGGTGGCGTTGACGAGGTCTAGAAACAAAGCGGGATGCAGTGCGTCCACCTTCCTGCCGAGATCCTCCACCTCCGAATACCCCACGATGAGCGGATCGTCGTAATGTCGCATTCCCTTCATTGAGATAACGATGACTTTCGCGAGCGCGGGCAGATCGTCCCGTACTTCCAACACCTTGTCCGCCTGTTCCTGGTCTTTCACCACTATGAATCGCGACCCGGAATGCTCGATGATGTACTTCACCTGCTGGGGCGAATTCGTGGGATAGATGCCTACAGACACCGCTCCGAGGCTTTGCACCGCAAGATCTGCAAAAATCCATTCCGGACAGTTCTCCCCCAGTATGGAAACGTGGTCGCCCTTTCTCAGACCCATCTCTCGCAAGCCAAGGCAGAACACCTTGGTCCGTTCCAGGTAATCATTCCATGAGATCTCGTTCCAGATTCCCTTGTACTTTTCCCTCATCGCCACCCGCTGACCGTAAGTCCGTGCCTTCTCGACGAGAAGCTTGGGCAGTGTGGTCTCAGCTCTTTCCATAGGATGGATCTCCCTGGGGTCAAGCACCGGTTGACCCGGCCGCTCGCTCAGTTAGGCGTTTCGCCCAGATAAGCCCGCACCACTTCCGGATCGCGAGACACTTCTTCGGGGCTTCCTTCTGCTATCTTCACTCCGAAATTCAACACCACTACCCGGTCTGAAAGGTCCATGACTACGCCCATATCATGCTCGATGAGAACAACAGTAATCTTGAGCTCCTCGTTAATGTCCAGAATGTAACGGGCCATGTCCTCGGTCTCTTCCAGGTTCATTCCGCTGACGGGCTCATCCACGAGAACCATCTTCGGGTGCATGGCGAGAGCCCTTCCAAGCTCCACGCGCTTCTGGATGCCATACGGCAGCGCAGCGACCGGTGTCTTCCTGTGCTTCTGCAGATCCAACAGCTCGATGACGTCCTCCACTTCGTCCCGACACTTGCGCTCGAGCCGGGAACATCGTCCGAGATAGAGTATGGCCGAGAGCAACCCATAGTCTAGCCGATACTCGCTAGCTGACATGAGGTTGTCCAGAACGGTCATCCCTCGGAAGAGCTCGATATTCTGGAAAGCCCTCGCAATTCCCAATCGTGCGATCCTGTGTGGCTTGAGTCCTCGAATCTCTTGCCCGGCAAACCGTATGCTTCCTGTCTGAGCCAGGTAGATCCCGCTCATGCAGTTGAACAAGGTTGTCTTCCCTGCCCCGTTGGGACCGATGATCGAGAAGATCTCTCCCTCGCGTACCTGGAGAGAGAGTTCCGACAGGGCATGTATGCCCCCGAACTTCATGCTGAGCTTTTCAATCTGCAGCAAAGGTGAGCCGACACCGTTCATGAAAGCCATCGCTTTCTTCGCCTGTAATGCTTTACCGTTCGAAAGCTCTTCTTTGTGCCGAGATCGTTGAGCCCCAGATAGAACTCTCGAATATCCTGATTCTCACGGAGCGCCTCGCTCTGACCTTCCATCACCACTCTTCCTGTCTCGAGGACATAGCCGTAGTGAGCCACCGTAAGAGCGATGGCGGCGTTCTGTTCCACCAGCAGAATGGCCACTCGCTGTTCCTGGTTGATTTTGTGGATGATGTCAAAGATCTCAACCACCACGAGAGGAGCGAGCCCGAGAGAAGGCTCATCTAGGATGACAAGCTTTGGGCGGGCCACGAGCGCCCTGGCAATAGCGAGCATCTGCTGCTCACCACCGCTCAGATATCCCGCCCGCTGGCGAGCCCGTTCGAGTAGGATGGGGAAGTATAAGTGCACGAGGTCCTTGTTCGCACCGAAGTCCCCCCGATCGGCCAAGCTGTATGAACCGATGAGGAGATTTTCCTCCACGGTCAACTCAGAAAATATCTTTCGGCCTTCCGGTACCTGGAGAATTCCCAGGGAGACTATTTGATGCGGGGTTCTATCGTTGATCACCATTCCGTCAAATTCGATGCTGCCATCCTCTATGGTCAGATCGAGAGTCTTCCGAAGTCCCGACACCGTGTTTACAACCGTGGTCTTGCCGGCGCCATTGGCTCCGAGCAATGCAACTATCCGCTCGTCGGGTACCTCCAGGGAGATTCCCCGCAACGCGAGAATGATGTCGGAGTAAACGGTCTCGAGATTGGTGATTTTCAGCATGCTACCAACGTATGCGGCGAGGATCCCGCAGGTTAAGAACCGGCCTTCCGGTTTCTGTTGAGGCGTATTGGAAGGTATGCACTGTCTCGGTGCACGCTTCGTGGGAACGAAGGGCGACCGACGACCGGGGGCTCGGCCACCCCTGACGTCCCTGCGGGTGGTTTACCAGCCAGCAAACCAAAGCAACCCGAGAGACACAACACTCGTCAAGAGGAACGTCACACAAGTCCTCGCAGGATCTCGTCGTGACGTCCCTACCCGTATTGTTAGAAGAATGCTCCTCCGTTGACGACCACAACATGACCGGTCATGTAGTTCGTCGCGCTTGACGCCAGGTAAAGGGCAGTTTGAGCTATTTCTGCCGGAGCAGCGACCACTTTCAGTGGGGTAAGCATATGTTCTTGCTCCATCAGCTTCTCGTTGGTCCACAATGCCTTGCTGAAATCGGTCTTCACGATGCGGGGAGCAATGGCGTTCACTCGAACGTTGTACGGACCCAACTCCAAAGCCATTGCCTTGGTAAGCATATTGATGCCGGCCTTGCTGATGCAGTAAGGTCCAAGCCCAGCGGCCGGACTGATGCCCCCTGCAGAGGAAATGTTTATTATGTTGCCCGATTTCTGCTCGCGCATAATCTTGCCGACAAGTTGACTCAGAATGAAGTAGCCCTTGAGATTGGTCTCCATAATATGGTCGTATACGGACACGTCAGTATCCACGATCGGTCCCATAGCCGGATTCGTAGCCGCGTTGTTTACGAGCACGTCAATGCGACCGTACTCTTCCATGGTCTTGTCCACAAGATTCTTCAAGTCCTCGACTTTTCGAGCGTGTGCAGGGATTTCCTTGCATCTTCTGCCCATCGCCCTCACTTCGTCTCCAACGATTTGCAGGTCCGGCAACTTCCGGCTCGCAATTGCGAGATTTGCGCCCGCGTCAGCGAAAGCGAGAGCCACCGATTTTCCGATTCCACGGCTGGCGCCGGTAACTAATACAACTTTGCCTTCCTGAGAAAGGAACGAACAATCCATAGGGAACCTTCCTTGCTGCAACGTTTCGATAAAGAGTCGACGCTCACGATACCGCAATCCCGGCCATTTCTTCCACTATCTTTTTGCAATGCTCCATCACTTTACCCGCCTCCATCCAAATCGTCATGCGCTCTGCCATGGGAGATCCCTCTCCGTGCAGACAGATGGTCTCCAGGTCGGCACTGGTCATTCGGCGTATGAGGTCGAGCATACGCAGGCGCTGCTCGGTGAGAATTCCTTTTTTCGCGCTCAGGTACTTCTCGATGTAATCGTGGGTCGCGGGATTTATATAATCCTTGTAGGTGGGCGCAGTGACAAGGAGGCCCCCGGCCAGATCTTCGATGATCTTGACCACGTCATGATAGTTATGGGCGAAATGATACTTGGCGATATTCGTGGTGACCGGATTAGGTACGGCCATGTCACCATGCATCACGTAGTCGTAGCATGCTGCCTTGGAGAGCGATTTCAACGTTTCCACATAAATGACGAGATCGGTCAGTTTCTCCCGCACATGTGCAGCCTGGGTCACACCGTTGTAATCCGCAATGGCTTTTCCCAGACCGAGGAGGTGTTCTGACATGGGTACCCGGTATGCGCAGCCGGTTCGCCGGTGCAGAAGGGCGAAGTTGTATACCATTGTGGCCGCGAACTTCGATTCACCGCAGAGGAAGACCCTCTCCCACGGGATCAGGACGTCATCGAAAATGATGAGCGAGTCCGTATGCATTCGCATCGGCCGCTCATTGGGAAATTCGATGGAGCTCAGCGAGGACCGAAAGGGACGGACGACCTGAGTAATTCCCTTGGTATTCGGGGGGATAGCGAATGCCACCGCGTAATCGGAGTCGGCGTCGGTCATCTGCCTGCAAGGTACTGCAATAATTTCTTGACAGTAGGCCGCGCCTGTAATGTGAACCTTCGCACCACGGACTACTATACCCTTGCTGTTCTTGTCGACAACGTGCACGTAGTAGTCGGGGTGCATCTGGCCAGGGTCCGAAGGCCTCAGCATCCTGTCACCCTTCACACAGGTGACAGCAGCGCATGCGGACACGTCTTCCTGCTTCATGTATCGCCGGAAATTCTCGGCTCTCTCGATGTAGTCCTTGTTCCCCATGATGTGGGCCGTGATACTTATAGCGTTGAGCGCATCTGCACCGATATCATGGGCAAGGGGTATGTATCCGTCTGAAAGCGCCGTTGAGGTAACAATGAGCTCGTAGGCCTTTAGGAGATCGTCGGCGCTCTTGGGCTTGTAGTAATACCTGCTAACCATCTCGCCGAGCTCGGGATCGTTTACGAGGGCCAGATCCTGGTACTTGGGATCGTGAGCCATCTCGTAATCCACGGCCATGGTATTTACACAAACGCTCAGGTTCTGATCCGTTGCTACGTTCTTGATTAGCTCTCCCCGATAGTACACAACTCTTCCATCATCCAGTTTGGACTTGTATTCATCAGCGGTCATCAGACCCATGGGACTTGCCTCCTTCAGTTGCCGGGACGCCGCTTGTGGGCTCCTCTGAGAGTCAGTGGTCTCGTATGATTGGTTGGTTGGCTGCCGGGAGATGCGGTCATCCCTACCGGCAGCGCTCATTGCGGGCCGTACCGTTTACCACACACCAAGGAGGAGAAAGGCTACCAGGCCTTTGCTGCGGCAGGGATCCCGCAATGATAAAAGGGCAGCACCTCGTGCTCCAGGTCGGTTCCCATCATGGTGTCGACACACATCAACGCGCACAGGGAAGCGCCGTCGACACCTCCACCCCAGAGTCGCTCGCCGTACTGGTCGCCGACGAAGTAGAGATTTTCGATGAACGGGCTCTTGATGGCAGGTCGATCTTCGCCAATGGGTCGCCAGTTCCCGTACGCTTCGTCCGAAGGCGTCCAGATGACGAACTCCACATTCTCCTTATATCCTTTGAACGTCTTCTTGAACCAGTCCATGCAATAGTTGATCACCCGCATGACTTTTTGGGGAGTGCGCATCTCCTTGTCAGTCAGAGCGGTAGAAAACACGAAGTCTCTCTTTCCTTCCGGAGCCCGCTTAGCACATGCGGCCATGTTCCACATGACCATGTCTACTGCGCCAATATATCCTTCGTGCTTGATAATACCGGGCATCCAGATAAAGCTGCGTTCGTCCACACCAAACTCTTCCCACACGTTGTTCTTAAGCCCGATGAATGCTGATAGCAGCCCTGCGGACCAAAATCTCTGTTGGATGAGATCTACCCATTCCTGCGGGAAGTGACGGGGGTGAATTACATTGAAAATGTGCTTCACGGGGATGTTACATATGATATCCTGCGCCCACAGACTCTCGTATTGTCCCTCTTTGTTTCGAGCTAGCACCCCCCTGGCCTTACCGTCTTCCACCAAGAGCTCTTCAACTGGTGTCGCACGCCAGACCTCCCCTCCAGCCTCGTTGAGGGCACTCTCGAGCGCGAGAGGGATGGCCATGCAGCCTGGCTCGGCTATGGTGGCCACCGACCCGGAGTGGAGATTCATCTTGATGTCCCGCGCCATGGCCATGTATCCGAGGAAATCGCCGGCTGGTGCCATCTTCGGCTCGGCCATGGCGTTCTGGCACGCCATGACAACCTTGATATAGTCATACGCCTCTTCGTTGCCGGTTAGACCCCTCTCCTCCAACCACGTCTGCACGTCGGTCTTCATGGCCGCAGCGCACTCCTCCATTGTGAGCGCCCCCATTTGCCTCAGAGCAGCTATGGTAGCAGCGTACCCTTGCTCAGATTGCCACGGATACGGCTTTCGAGGCGGAACCTGGTAGATGCTGTTTGTGCGGGCATCCACAAATCCGAGCCCTGAGTTGACAGGCATGTCGACCGGCTTGCCGAGATAATCCAGAAGAAGTCGGCACCGAGACTTGTTACCCCAGAACAGACCGTGCCCACCGTTCTCGAAGGTGTAACCGTCCAGCCTGCCCTCCTTCATGATGGTCTTCAGATCGGGTTCACAGTACGAAACCCAGCACCTCGAATCTGAAAGGGACTTTCGCAATCCCACGTCATCCAGCTCGAGGCCCTCTATGGTAACCTTGTCACCCTTGCCCGTGTACGAGGCAACCCTTCCCCCAATGTGGGGAGCCTTTTCCAGGACCAAGACCTTTTTCCCGAATTTCCGTGCCAGCACCGCAGCGGCACCGAGTCCCCCTACGCCGGATCCAATGACAATTACGTCGTACTCTTTCGCGGCCATTTGAATTCCTTCCCGTCGAGATATCGCAGGATTAGTTCTGCTCTGAGTCCGATATGTTCGGGGCAACCTCGAAACGGGGGCCGTCCGGTCCCCGGTTCGGGCGAGCCCTTTCTTCCTTTTGCTGGCGCGGCTCCTCGCCGCGGCTGCTAGGCTCGAACTGGCTTAAGCAAGAAGAATGCCGTTTCTTCGGATTGCCTACGGCTATGCAATATCAATATGTTGTGCTCTGTTCGCACAACTTCTGGCTGTTGACTTCGCACAACATATTGCCCCTTCATGCCAACATATTGCGCAATTGTCTTGACACCTCTGCGCGCCCTTTCATAGACTTTACTCTGACATTTCCGGATGCCCCGTGTGGCGCTTGCTCGACCTGCTGTCTCCGTACACCCGCGGCCTCGCGTCTCACGGAATTCGCCAACGGAAGGGGTGAAGAGCCATGGACTCTGCTCATCTCGATGGCCAATGGAACGAATATGGCCGTCTCCTAGGGCTATGCTCGCTGTTCAAAGAGGACTTTTCTCTGGATTGGTTGGTCGATCTGTTGGTTGGTGCCAAACCTTCTCAGATACTGGCTCGGTTCGAGGAGGCCGTCCGGGATGGGTGGCTGGTCAAGAAAGCTCCCGGCATGTATGGCTTCAAGGACGGGAAGAAACGTGAGAAGTGGAAAAACACTCTCTCCAGAGAGGAGCAGACCACATTTCATGGTCAGATAGCCCATATCCTGATCCGTGAATTCCCCGATGAGAACCAGCACGTACATCTCGTTGCGCATCACCTGCTCAATATCTCGAACGATACGCACCAATGCCACTACCTGGCCAAAGCCGGGGACCGGTACCTCGAGGCTTTTCGAAACGAAGACGCGCTGCAATGCTATCGCAAAGTACTCGATGACCTGTCTGTGCGCAAGGGAGAGGAGGAAGACCTTCTTTTCAGCGAGACCGCAATAAAATACTCGAAGATATCTACCGGTAGGGACGAGACAGCGAAAGTGCTCTCCGTTTTGAAATCGGCTCTCTCGCGAGCCGAAGAGAGGGGGCTTGCGCATTGTCAGTCGTTGCTCAAGATGCATCTGGCCAAGAACGAGTGGTTGCGCTCGCGGTACTCGAGTGCGCTCAAGCATTTCGGAGAAGGCTGGTCCCTGGCCAAGCAGCTCAACGATCCCAAGCTGATTCGGTCTGCTACCATCTTTAGCACCTTCTTCCATTTCTGGCAGGGCCGATTTCGCGAATCGGTGCAAATCTACGAGAAGTCGGTACCAGACATCGAGCGGTATCCCCAGGGAGGCTTTCCGCTCCTGGCGATGATAACCGTGGGATACTGCTATGCTCAAATGGGGCAGGTGACCCAGGGACTGGGAATGCTGGATGCCATACGGACCCAGTGTGAAGAATCGGGAAACGACTATTTCACCGCCTACACTTTGGGCAACATCGGCAATATTCTCCTCGATATCGGCCGCATAGATGATGCGCTGCAATTTCTCCAGAATTCATCGAAGGTTGCCCAGGGCGTGCACAATGATTGGGTCTGGATCACCTGCAAGATTGCCATTGCTTATGCACAGTTCCTCAAGGGTGACCAGCGACAGGCGATCGGCTACGTAGAGGAGTTTCTTGAGGAGAGCAGGAAGGTCCAGGTTACTGTGTACCTCTACCCCTACCTCATGGAGCTTGGACTGGCTATGAAAGAGGGGAAACTTCCCATGATAGAGGGACTGGACCTGGACAAGGCAATCCAGGAAACCATCCGAGGTGAGAACATCTTCATGCGGGGCGTGGCTTATCGCTGCCGGGGAGAATGGGAACGGATGGAAGGGCGTCCCCATACGAGGGTCCTTCACTCGCTGAAAGCCTCCATACGATGGCTCAAAGAATCCGGCAGTCAAGTAGAGCTGGCCAAGTCTCTGTTGGCCCTTGCGCGCTTGCGCTTCGCCATGGGGCAGAACGAATCTGCCAGAGAGTTGATTCTCACAGCTAGAAACACTCTCGGATCATACAGCGAACAGCTCATGCCCAATGACCTGAGCTCGCTCGTCAAAGGAAGACCGGCCGGAGAGAGCCTTCTCAAAGAGATTCTCGATCTCGGACAGCAGGTAGTGACAATTCGCGACAATAAGGACCTGGTCCAGCACATCATCTCAACGGTTAACGGGATCACCGGTGCCGAGCGGGGAGCCATATTTCTCCTCAACCGCGACGGTGACTCCACAGACCTGGTGCTGCGAGCTTCAAAAAACCTCACATCCGAGCAGATTGCCCATGCCAGTTTCGTCTCTTCTATGAACATGATCCGTGAGGTCGCGGCAGCAGGAAAGGGCCGCATTTCCGGAAGCACCTCCTGTGACGAGCCCGAAAGCTTCTCATCCGAAATCATTCGCTCTCGCATTTGCGTCCCGATGATCCTTCGTGACAGGACTGTAGGGGTGCTCTACCACGACAATCGCCTCCTGAGCAGCGCGTTCCGAGAATCAGACCTGGAGCTTCTTTCCTATTTTGCTGCTCTGGCCGCGTTCGCCCTAGACAACGCTCGAGCTTACGAGGAGATAAAACGGCTTAACACAAAGTTGAGTGAAGAGAACCTTTACTACAAGGAGGAGCATCTCCAGAACCTCCATTTCGAGGACATAGTGGGTGAGAGTCCCGGCATCAAGCGTGTTCTTTCCCAAATCGACCAGGTCTGCGGAACGGATGCGACAGTCCTCATCATCGGCGAGACAGGGGTCGGTAAGGAGCTTGTGGCACGTGCCGTCCACAGGCATAGCCCGAGGAAGGACAAGCCGTTCATTCGAGTCCACTGTAGCGCTCTTCCCGAGTCACTCATTCCCAGCGAGCTTTTCGGGCACGAGAAGGGAGCGTTCACCGGCGCCACGCGACAGCGGATCGGGAGGTTTGAGCTGTCTGACGGGGGCAGTCTATTCCTCGACGAGGTGGGCGACCTGAGCTTCGACGTGCAGGTTCGGCTTCTCCGGGTGCTGCAGACGAAAGAGTTCGAACGGGTTGGCGGTAGTGAAACTCTCAAGTCGGATTTCCGTCTCGTGGCAGCCACGAACCGAGACCTGGAAGAAGCAGTGAAAAGCGAGAGATTTCGGGCTGACCTCTATTACAGGTTGGCAGTTTTTCCCATCTACGTACCACCGCTGAGGGAACGGAAGGAAGATATACCCCTCCTCGCCTACTACTTCCTCGACATCTACTCGAAGAAGATGGGCAAGAAGTTCTCGAGGATCCACACCCTTGAGATGGAAAAGCTCGTCAATTACCACTGGCCCGGAAACGTCCGTGAGCTGGAAAATGTCATCGAGAGAGGAGCTATCCTCAGTAGCGGTCCGCACTTCAGGGTCCCCGAGCTCGGCTGGGAGCACCACGAGACATCCACGGATTCCAGGGCGGTCACTCTCAAGGAAAACGAGCGCAGGCACATACTCTGGGCCTTGGAGAAGACCGGATGGAAGGTCCGAGGAAAGGGAGGGGCTGCGGAGCTGTTGGATATCCCTGCCTCAACCCTCGCATTCAGAATGAAGAAAGTCGGTATCAAGAGGCAGAAGAACTGATTGTAGAGGAATCACCGGCAAGATGCCCAAGCAGCGGGCAAGACGCAGGCTCGAAAGCCTGCGCTACAAATCCGCGACCACGCGAGTCCCCACATGTAGGGTAGCCTTTCCGAAAATGTCTCAAAACTCGGGACACGCCAGACATCGTAGCACGATTGAGCGTCGATGCGTGGAAGGGCACCCTCACCCCAACCCTCTCCCAGAGGGCGAGGGAGCTGGAAGAAGCCCCTCTCCCAGAGGGCGAGGGAGCTGGAAGAAGCCCCTCTCCCCCGGAGCGGGGGAGAGGGTCAGGGTGAGGGGGTGTACCACGATTATCACGGACTGCCGGCTTTTGAGACACTTTCTTCCAGGCTGCCATTTCCAAACAATACCGGTAACATCCCGGCGCTACGAAAGGCCACGGGCAAGACGCAGGCTCGAAAGCCCGCGCTACAAATCCGCGACCACGCGAGTCCCCACATGTAGGGTAGCCTTTCTACGCCTCCATTTCCAAACCGTGCCACCCTCAGGCGTGCGCCTTGCCTTGACAGCCAAGCTTTCCTCGTATTATCAAGCTCGAGGAGTTTTTCGGAAGCAATCCGTGAGCATCTTGTTCCGTCTCGCGGAGCGGAAGGGCGCTCAGTGGCAGTGATCGCGGACCATAAGAGCCATTCCCGTGCCCCGTCCCTTGAGTGGATCGCTGCACTGGTGTTGCCACTCGTCATAGCTGCACTTTTTCCTGTCCTCTCGTACCTGTATTTCCCCCGTGACCTGCTTTGGGACGATGCGGCCCTGACATTGAAATATGTGGACAATCTGTCTTCTGGCCACGGCTACCGCTTCAATGCAACGGACCCTCTTCCAATTTTCGGGGCTTCCTCTTTCCTTTTCACCGTGACAGCCGCTGCTCTAAAGCTAATTCCGGTCCTGAATCAGGACTTTCTGTACATTAGATTGCCGGGTCTCATCGGATATTTTCTGACGCTCTTTCTGTCCTATCGGTTCTTATACAGGAAACGAGGCCTTGTAGCCGGATTTCTCGGTATGGCGACAATCGGGGCAGTCCCTCAGTACTTCGGCGTAGCAAGCTCCGGGTTGGAGACCATGATGGGAGCCGCCATCATCAGCGCAGCGATCTTTCTGTTCTACTTCCAGGAGCACGAGCGGCTCTTTCTGGTTTGTTGTACGGGCCTGGTGATGACGAAGCTGGACTTGACAGGAGCCTCTCTGCTTCTGGCGCTCGGGCACCTGGCAGTGGTCTATTCAGGAGACAGGAATCGCTTCCAACGGTCGCTCGCCCGGGCGATCCTCTTCTACGGAGTCCCGGTTGCTCTCTTCTTCATTTTTTGTCGAGTCTACTTCGGGAGTGTCATTCCGCACTCTCTGCAGGCCAAGCTGATCTACTCGTACGACACAACAGGGTACCCGTACCTGCGGGCGTTCCTTGCAACGAGCTCGCTCTACAGGTTCTACATCCTCCTTTCCTTGGTCCCCTTGGGAGCCCTCCTTTTTGTGTGTCTGCGCGAAAAGACGTACCCATCCTTCAGATTCTTGGTTGTGCTGGTGGCCTCCCTCTCACTGCTTGTCCAGGTATGCATCACGCCATTCCGCGAGATCTTCCCCTGGTACTTCCACGTGCCGTTTCTCTCGTGGCAAATTGCCGTTCTCCTCGCACTGGAGGAGTCACTCGCGTTGAGCCCGACACTGCGCACTCGATTGATTACCTATGGGAGCCTGGCAGTCCTGAGCTTCATGCTCGTCCTCGGGGTAACCTCCCCGAATGTGGGGCCTCCAAGCACGTTCTCCTCGAAAATCCAGGCCGTGAAGCGATGGCTTGATCTGGTCGAGAGTCAACGTCGCGCAATAGGAGCATTGGTGGCGCGCACCGGCAAGCCTGAGCATGTCTTGTCAACGGGCTACGGGTGGAGCGCCTACGACTCGGGCATGCGTGTTTTCGACCCCTTCGGCATCAATACTCGGGAGCCCGTGGAAGAAAAATGGGGATTGTCGGGTTGGCTGAACAATCTGTCAGCGTACAAGCCGGATTTCATTGTCTGCCACAAGCAAACGCATCCATCACTCGCGAGCCAGTACGACTTGATCGCCCTCGGATGGAATCCGAGGCTCATGGGCCACTCGGAGTGGGAGGTGTACAGAAGAAAGGAAAGTGCCATTCCGTATGAAAGAATGACATTCCCTGACTTGGGCAAAGCATTTCCCGAGCCTGCGGCAACAGGTGTATCGGTGAAGAGATCGCAGATAACGCGCTACGATTATGCCCTCGTAGCCACCGCGAGGGGAGCAACCATGAGAATCGAAGGCCTGAAGCTCGATAACAGCATTGTCGGATTCTATTGCTACGTGGAGGTCGACGAAAAGGCTACTGCGGACAAGCAGGCAGAAGTGACGATAGAGACAAATGTGCCAGGGCACCTTCCTGTGAAAGTGCCGATACGATGGGACCAGGGAATCGTACTGGTCACTACCCGTGTGGCAGCCCGTGTCAATGACGGACACATCCGAATCACAGCGACTGTTCCGTCAGAGAGCGGGTCCACAGATTCCACAGGGCCGGCGATTCACGTTCGAGATCTGTTTGTCACACAAGGAAGCTTCTGACACCAGTAGTTTCGGCAGGAGTCGAACAGGCCGCGTGAAGCAGAGGGGGTCCCGCTAGGGAGATGGGAAGGTCTGTATTCTGCTGCCATATATCGCCCCTGCACCTGCCGTAAACAAGTGATCACTTCGGCGTGGCGCAGAGGATAAAATCGTCAACGACATCTATCAAGCGATCCTCTCTTCCCGCTGAAAGCCGAATGCGTACTACGATAGTAAGCATGCACTCTTGAGCGGGAAGAGAGGATCGATTAGCAGAAATCATTGACGATTTTGTTCTGTCCGCCGCGCATAAGTGAATGCTTACCTACTATAACTTTTTTCTTGTTTTTTCGCCACGCTCTGTTAGGATACAAGAACCGATTTTGTAGCTATGGGGGAGAGTACGAGTACCATAATCCAGAGGCGAAATTCGCCCTGAAGAGACGAAAGGGACGCTCCTGTTTCGAGAGGGCAGACTCGTGGCAAGCAAGGTTCGAAAGATCAACGCCCGGGCCCTCAGCCGTGACATTCGAGCAGGCATCGGCGAGGCCGGGCTTAGGTCTAAATACCATATTTCCCAGCAGAAACTAGCCGAGTTTGTCGCACAGCTCGTAGAACATGATCTATTGACGCGGGAAGATGCCCGTATGCTCTTCCCTCAATCACCTGTCTCCAGTGACACGTCTCGAGCAGAGGCCCTGGAGAGCAAAACAGAAGTCCCGGCATCCGGCGTCACGGAAAATCCACCTCATTCTCATACGGACATTCGAGCGCTCGAGAAGCCGCGGCGCTCTGTTGCAGCGAGACTCGTCGGGATCGCGGCTCTCATCGTCTCGGCTGGGGCACTCATTTGGGCAATTGCCCCGAATGGGGCTGCTGAATCACTTCATTCGCCTCTGATGTCATCTCTCTCCGGCGGCAGCGTGTTGGGCACCCTCCTGATAGTCGTTTCCGTGTCCATCATGCTCGGTGCACGAGCTCGCAGGGCATGTTTTCGGGTGTTAAGCGTATTCATCCTTGGCATGGTGGCTCTTCACCTCATTTCCGCGACAACCGATGTGGCCAGAGAACCCGAACAAAGGTCTGCTGAGACAGTACTTACGTCCGGCAGGAACGGCACGCACAGGCCAACACCTGCGAGTCCAGGTCCCTCGCCCCAACAGAGCCAAACCGTGGTTCTCAAATTGATGAAAGCAGTCCTTCAAGATACCCAATTTTACCGGCCGAGCCATCTGGGATTCTTGCCCTGAAGGCTGGCAGGGCGCCGCGAGTGGCGCCCTGTGCAGTCCCTACGCGGCGAGCTCACCAGAGGGGAGGTAGGCGTCCACGGCAAGCTTGGCCTCATGGGGAGCGGATAGTGTTCCGGCCGGTTTCTCTAGCCATAGAACTGCTTCCCGAAAAGCTTTTCACTCAGTCCCGTCAAATCAGCCCACTTCAGGGGTCCCCCCTTCTCAGCGGGGAAGCCGGTGGCCCAAATCATTCCCATGTCCACCATCCGGGGATCCTCTACGACTCCCCGGTCCAAGAGGTCTTTGGCCACAGTTACCATATCTCTCAGAACCCGGAGCTGCATGTCCTCCGCTGAGACCTTTTGGTCACCTTGCTTAGCGATGAGGGGTACGACGTCCGGATCGACGCCTCCATCCAGAAGAAAGAATCCCTTGCCTGACTTTTTCACCCCAAGTCTGCCTGCGGAGACCAGGTTCTTCAGCGTCTGCTGCGCTTGACCTCTTCCCACCATGACCTTGTAGCACACGTCTATACCTACCTCGTCTGTGAGTCGAATCGGTCCAATGGGCATGCCGAACTTCACAAAGGCCTTGTCCACTTCTTCAATAGTGTTCCCGTTCTCCAGGAATTCGATTGCGCTTTGGAAATACGGAAAAAGGACGGCGTTCACGACAAAGCCGGGGTTGTCTCTACAGACTACCGGACGCTTGCGGATATCCGCGACAAAGCCCAACAGATTGTCGACCGCGTCCTGACTGGTGGCCTCGCCCCGCACGATTTCCACGAGCTGCATCATCCACACAGGCGAAAAGAAGTGAAGGCCGGCGAACCGTGCCGGATTGGTCACGAACGGGGACATCTTGTCTAGAGGGATGGACGAGGTATTGCTCGCTATAATGCAGTCGTCTCTGACCGTAGTGCACAGCTCCTCGTACACTTCCTTTTTCACGGCAATGTCCTCAAAGACGGCCTCGATGACTAGATCAGCATCTTTCAAGTCCTGATACTCGGTCACCATAGTCAACCGTGCCATCATGTCGTCCACTGAGCCTTTCAGCTTATTTTTCTCCGCCATTCCGTCAAGGATCTTCTTTACGAAGGTCTTCCCCGGCTCCAGTGCCTCGGCGAGATCCTTGACCACAACGTTCTTGTTCGTATTGCGGAGGATGTCGATCGCTATGCCCCGGCCCATGGTCCCGAAGCCCAGAATGGCGACCGTATCCATGGGCTTTGGATTGAAGCCCTTGCTCACTAGTGACCGCGGCTTGTCGCTCATGGTCTTGAGAAAGAAAGTGTGAATGCTCCCTTTTGCTTCAGGCGAGAGAACGGCCTTCACGAAATTGCGCTTCTCAATGTCCAGCCCCTCTTCTAGAGATGTCTTGAGACCGTCGCGAATGCTGTCCACAGCAAGCATAGGCCCAGGTATCTCTCGTCCTTTCGTAGCTTTCAAAACCTCTTTGCGGGCCATTTCTGAAATCAAGTCGATTTGGGAGAAATCGTGTCCCGGCCTGTTAAGAATGCCCGGTTGAGCACTAATCCCATTTGCAAACGAAACCGACTCCTGGAGCAGGTCGCCGTCTGCAGGTACCAGTTTGTCGACTATGCCGAGCTCCAGAGCCTTGGCCGCGGGCATGACGGTTCCCCGCAGTATGAGTTCGATGGCCGGTATTCCGATGAGTCGCGGCAGCCGCTGCGTGCCGCCGCCACCGGGAAAAATGCCCAGAGAGCACTCCGGCAGTCCGAGTTTGGTATCCCGGGAGTCTTTGGCGACACGGGCGGTGCATGCCAAGGCAAACTCCATCCCTCCCCCGAGACAGTGACCATCTATTGCGGCGACCGTCGGAAAGGCCAATGAGCTCAGGCGCTTGAATGCAGCATGAAAGAGGTCCAGCGCCTTTGCAGTCTGCTCCTCGTCGGTCATAGTGTTGAGCATCTTCAGGTCTGCTCCCGCATGAAAGTTGCCCTTCTTTGCGGAAACAAAGACGACACCTTTTAGATCCGAGCTCTGCTCCAGTTCTTGCAACAAAGCGAGGAAGTCCTCGATGGCTTTTTCAGTCCACGTGTTCATGGGCTGACCCGGTACATCGATGGTAACGATTCCCAGGTCCCCTTCCCTTTTCATCACAAAGCTCTTGTTAACACTCATGGTAAATCTCCCAAGTTAGCTCTTTTCTGTACGATTGGTCTCGAGGATAATGATACGTGCCACAGGTTCTCCATATTCACGACCGGTGAGTAAACATTCGTTTGCGATCCGGCACCGTGGGATTCGGGGCACTCTGTCCCAAGCCTGCCGATCGAGTCACGGATTTCCTTCAGGCGCCATGAAGGCGGGAAGATGGCTTATCCTGACCTGTCCCTGGATCTCCTGTAAGAAGCTCCTACCTTCCCGGGTTATGTGCACCACTGCCTCGAGGTCGACCAGGACATGCATCCCAGCCCCCAGGTGTCGATCGCAGACATCCTTGAGGATAGGCACCGCGGTCTGATCCAACACTCCACTTACATAAACTGAAATAGTCCCGTTATCCAAGATTTTCTCTCTGACAAGAATCACGGACCGCCCTCCCTGGCTTCCCGGACCTTCGACAGGGTCGCGAGAAACGGCTCTCGGACACCCGTGCTGACCTGCGCCCCTGCGGATTGTTACGACGGTGCCGCATGTGCCCATCCGGGGACAGGCGTGGCCTTTTCCGCGCACGGAGTGCGAAGGAACATGCGGACATTCCAGCAACCATTTGGTAGCAAGGAGCGTGCCGCGCCAGAAGCGAGGCTATTGACCTAAGATCAGTATCCTTTTCCTTCTGAACTTCCTGGTGAGAAGACGACTGTGCACAACATGTTGTTCACGGTCGCTTGACACTCCGCACAGCGTCTCCCAATTGGCGTTTGCTTCCTGGGGGTTCCCGCGCGCTCGGATGGCTGGTCATAGACGACGAAGGGAGAATCTGTTCCAACGCGCCCTGACTGCTCCCACAATCTCTTATGGGAAAGGAGACGTGTGGGGCGGATGTCCAGCAGTTGTCGCATCATCCGTTGAGAGGCTTGCACGACATGTTGTCCCAGAGGAAATATCAGAGCCAATCCGGAGACGAGCGTCCATGTGATTTAAGTTACTTACAAGAATGGAACCCACGGCACATTAATTGCTTGACGATTTCTCGGAGGAAAAGCATTATCCATGCAAGACACCCCTGGACCGACAGCGCTGACTGCCCGGCCATCTTTCAAGGAACGTATCACGAAAGACTGTTTTTTGAGCCCGGGGTACCGTTAGCCATTGCAGGTGCTGCCATGGACATGAAGAGGGACTATTACGAGGATGTCGAGCTGTTCAGGTCAAAGACCGTCCTGGCAGCTACCATCCTGTTTTTTGGAGCTCTCGTCGCGTTTCCTTTTTTCGTTGGGGGCTATACCCTCTACGTTGTTAACCTCATAGCTATTCACGCTATTGTAGCAATCGGGCTCAATATTCTCGTCGGATACACAGGACAGATATCGCTCGGCCACGCCGGTTTCTTTGCGATTGGCGCATACTCGTGCGTGCTCCTCATGGTAAAGGCTGGCTTCCCTTTCGTGGTCGCGTTGCCTGCGGCCGGCTTTATATCTGCCCTGTTCGGGTTTCTCCTCGGCCTGCCATCCCTTCGCCTCGAAGGGCCTTATCTGGCAATAGCAACTCTCGGATTCGGCATGGCAGTTACCCAGATCATCAGCCATTCCGAGTTCACTGGTGGACACATGGGGCTTGAGGCCCCCCCTTTGGCCATCGGCTCGTATGTCGTCGATACGGACGTTGGTAGATACGCGATCATCATCCTCACAGCCATCTTGTTGACAATTGCAGCCATCAACCTCTTGAAGACCCGCGTCGGCAGGGCGTTTGTGGCAATCAGGGACAGTGAGATAGCAGCAGAGGCCATGGGGATCAACCTGAGCTGGTATAAGACGCTGTCTTTTGCAGTGAGCGCCTTTTACACCGGTATTGCGGGGGGACTCATGGCTTTTGCTCTCCAGCACGTCAGCGCTGGCTCCTTTAACCTGATCCTTTCCATCACCTTTCTCGCCATGGTAATCGTGGGAGGGCTCGGCTCAGTCATGGGGTCGATTCTCGGCGCTGCACTGCTTACGTATCTGCAGATCAAGCTTCAGGTAATCCAGGAAGTCCCTGTGATTGGGGCGCTTCTCATGGAAGTGTCCAAGCGGTACTTTTCGCCCGAGGGCCTCCCGAACATCCAGAGCATTGTTTTCGGAGCGATCATGATCGCCATTGTCATTTTCGAGCCCTTGGGGATGAACGGCATTTACTTAAGAATGAAGAGATATTGGAAGAGTTGGCCATTTTGAGAGGAGCAGGATGAGTCTTGTCGGCGATCTCATTATAGGGGGTTTGTCTATCGGAGCCTGTTATGCGCTCGTGGCTCTGGCCATGGTCATCATCTACAAGACGTCCGAGGTTCCCAACTTTGCACAGGGGGAAATGGCCATGATCTCAACGTTCGTGGCCTACACCATGATGGAGAGTTACGGCCTTGGGTTTTGGACGTCTGGGGCTTTGACATTGCTATTTGCCCTCGGGCTGGGAGCAGTGCTGGAAATTTCCTTTCTTAGGCCAGCCAAGAATCCCACGATATTGAGCTTGATCGTCATCACTCTTGGAGCGGAGATGATTCTGTACGGATTGGCTGGCTGGCGTTGGGGAGCCATGCAGCTTCCGTTTGCCGTGCCATTCTCCGAATACAGCGGGATTTCCCCCGGCGGCGTCATGATTACCGAGATGAACATGTGGACTTTTGCGGTCAGCATCGTGCTCATGGCCTTTCTCTTCCTCTTTTTCCGATTCACAACTCTGGGAACGGCCATGAAAGCGGTTCAGCAGAATCCGTTTGCCGCCAAGGCCATGGGAATCCCTACTCGGAGAATCCTGACATTCACCTGGGCACTGAGCTCCGTAACCGGCGCTGTGGCCGGAATGCTCATCGCTCCCGTGTCCACGCTCGATCCGAACATGATGCTCGACCCCATGCTCAAGGGATTTGCCGCAGCGGTGCTCGGTGGTATGACGAGCCTGCCTGGCGCGGCGATCGGCGGGTATCTCCTGGGTCTTATAGAGAATTTCTTCGGCGGATACGTATCGCTCGAGTTCAAGTCGGTCGTGGCCTTCGGGGTCATCGTAGTGATTCTCTGTGTCCGGCCGTCTGGACTCTTCGTGAGGCATTACGTGAAAAAGGTGTGACGGCGTCCGTTTCATCGTTCGCAACAACTTGACCGGAACAAGGAGGAGAAGGATGAAGAAGGGATCGTTGTGGGTAGTCACGATGCTCTGCGTACTGGCTGTACTGGGTATGGCCTCGGTAACCGTGGCTGCGGACAAAGTTCGAGGAGTCACCGACACGGAGATTCTCATCGGCCAGTGGGGACCGCAGACCGGACCGGCGGCTCTCTGGGGAGCAGTCGGGAGGGCTACCGGTGTTTACTTCCAGATGATAAACGACCAGGGAGGAATCCACGGCAGGAAGATCAAGTACTTTCTGCGAGACGACGCTTATCAACCTGCAAAGACCAAGGCTATTGCCAAGGAGCTCGTTGAAGACGTCGGCGTATTCGCCATGGTCGGCGGCGTCGGCACATCCTGCGGAATGGCCGTGCGGGACTACTTGACGAAGGAAAACAACGTTCCATGGGTCAGCCCGGCCAGCGGTTCCTCTCACTGGACCCAGCCCTTCAACACCTTCATCTTCTCAACCTTCCCCCAGTACTTCGAAGAATCGTACGTTCTGACGCAGTACGCTGTAGAGAAGATGGGGAAGAAGAAGATAGCCTTCTTCTATCAGAACGATGATTATGGCAAAGAGGGCCTTGATGGGGCGAAGAAGTACATGAGCGACGCTGGAATGCAACTGGTCGCTGAAGTCCCTGTAGAAGTGACAGACACAGATCTCAAAACTCACGCGCTGAAGCTTAAAGAATCGGGCGCGGAAGTCGTCATCCTGTGGGTCCTTCCTAAGCACGGAGCTATGATCCTGGGGGTCAGCAAAGCTATCGGGTTCGATCCTCAGTTCATTGCGGCTTCCACCCTATCCGATCCGGATCTTATGTTCACGGTGACGAAGGGCCTCTGGAAGGGAGTCATGTACGGAAACTTTGTCAACATGGACAGCCCGCTGGTCAAGAAGTATCTCGAAGCACAGAAGAAATATGCTCCCAACGAAAAGTACACCGGCTTGTTCTACCTGGCAGGGTTCTATTTTGCAGAGCCTCTCGTGAAAGGGCTGGAATTGGCCGGCAAAGACTTGACTCCGGAAAAGTTCGTCAAAGCGATGGAGCAGATAAAGGACTGGAACGACTGGCTGGGATATGGGTGCACCTTTACCCCGACCGATCATCAAGGCGTCAAGTCCGTGTACATCGAGCAATGCGGGGACAATGGGGCACGGGTCAAGGTGTCCGATTGGCTTGTCTATAAGCCCAAGAAATAGATCGGAAGCAGACAGAGGCAGACCACCTCTTGATGTGCGGTGTGCGGAACAGGACATTCCGGAGCACCGCACGTGCTGCTCGGTAAGCCAAGAGCTTCGCGGAGCTCGGGTAGGTTCCGAGAGTGAACAACGGTACCGGGCCCGTTCGTCCAGCGTCGTAGATGGTCAAAGAAGCCTGCGGACAGAGGCATCCGCTCCCTTTCCATATGGGATCTGGAGGAGACCGAGGATGACCGCTTCACGCTGATGAGCGGTGAGTGGTCGTCCTTGTCCTGGGGGCTCCCCGGCTGTGGTCTTCTCCATGAGATCCCCGCGTTTGAGTTGTCATGGCATTACTTTCCGTTAAGGACATGGAGATATCATTCGGCGGCCTGAGGGCTCTCAACAGGGTCTCATTCGACGTGGAAGAGGGCTGCATCTTTTCCATCATCGGCCCCAACGGCGCCGGCAAGACGACAATATTCAACTGTATCACAGGAATCTACCGCCCTACGGGCGGGACCATTCTGTTTAAGGGCCAGGAGATGGTGGGGAAGAGGCCGCACCAGGCCGCACGCATGGGAATAGCCCGTACCTTTCAGAACATCGAGCTGTTTGCCCACCTCACCACTATGGACAATCTCTTGCTCGGCCGTCATATCCATATGACGACAGGTGTTTTTTCCGGAGCGCTTCTCTTGGGAAAGCGCTTTCGTGCGGCCAGGGAAGAGTGTGCCCACCGGGAGCGAGTCGAGAAGATTATCGACTTTCTGGAGCTGGAAGCGGTGAGGGACGTCCCCGTGGCATCCCTTCCGTACGGAACGCGCAAGCTCGTGGAGCTCGGCAGGGCGCTGGCCATGGAACCGACCTTGCTACTCCTGGACGAGCCGACTGCCGGCATGAACCAGGAGGAGAAGCAGGACACTATGTTTTGGATTCAGGACATCAGAGATGATTTTCAGGTGACCATTCTCATGGTGGAGCATGACATGGGGCTGGTGATGGATCTTTCCGACGAGGTCATGGCTCTCAATTTCGGTGTCAAACTGGTTCAAGGGACGCCTGAGAGAGTACAAACTCATCCAGACGTGCTGGAAGCATACCTCGGAAAAGACTGAGGCAGTCAGAGCAGATCGAAAGAACTATCAATGATACTCGAGACGAGGAACATCGAAATATACTACGGCAAGATCATGGTCGTACGAGGACTCAGCCTTCGTGTGGAGGAGGGCGAGATCCGAGCGGTCCTCGGCGGAAACGGAGCCGGAAAAAGCACTACCCTCAAAACCATCATGGGGTACCTCGACGACCAACCGGAAAAAGGAACCATCGAGTTTCAGGGAAAACGCATCGACGGCATGGAGACGGAAAAGATAGTCCCTTTGGGAATAGCGTATGTGCCTGAAGGACGAGAAGTGTTTCCCGAGTTGACTCTCCGGGAAAACCTCATGATGGGGGCGTACACGAGACGAGATAAAGACGTGAGCAAGGACCTAGCACAAGTCTTTGAACACTTCCCCATTCTCAAGGACCGTCTCAAACAGCAAGCAGGGACCTTATCGGGAGGCGAACAGCAGATGCTTGCGATCGCTCGAGCGCTCATGTCCAGACCATCGCTCATGTTGTTGGACGAGCCGTCCCTTGGTCTCTCACCCCTGTTGGTAAGCGAGATCTTTCGAATCATTGTGTCAATAAACCAAGCGGGCACGACCATGCTCCTCGTGGAACAAAATGCTCGCAAGGCGCTCAGCGTAGCCCACCACGCGTTTATCATGGAAACGGGACGGATAGTCCTCGAGGGGCCGCCAGAAAAACTCGCGGCAAATGAGGACGTTCAGGAGTTTTACCTAGGCATGAAACAGGAGACTTCAGTCAAGGGGTATCAACGGTACAAACGGAAGAAGCGCTGGCGCTGATCGATTGCTTGAGAGCACACAGATCCGGTAGTGTATTCTTGATTCAAGATTGCGGCAGATGGACATATGGCACCGTATGAAGTGAAAACTATCACAGAGATGTTCTTGGAACGGGTCGCGCAGCACCCAGACAAAGTGGCTCTCAGGTATAAGTATCTCGGGATTTGGCGGGACGTGACCTGGGCCGCATACCTGGACCACGTTCGGAGCATCACCCTTGGGCTGTACTCTTTGGGAATCAGACCCGGGGATCGAGTGGCTGTCATCGGCGAGAACAGACCCGAATGGCTCTACGCCGACATGGGGACCATCTGCCTCGGCGGGGTAACCGTCGGGATTTACACTACGAGCTCGGCACAGCAATGCGAGTATGTCGCCAGTCATTCCGGGGCGCGGGTCTACATAGCGGAGGACGAAGAGCAACTTGACAAGGCCCTCTTTTTCCGGGACCGAACCCCGGCTCTGGAGAAGATCGTTCTCATCGACACCGAGGGGGTGAAGCGGTTCTCAGACCCAATGGTGATGACGTTTGACCAGCTCCTGGAGATGGGACGAGACCTTCACCGGGAGCAGCCAACCCTCTTCGAGGGGCTCACGGGAGCCATAAGACCTGACGACCTCGCCCTGATTATCTACACCTCCGGCACAACGGGCCCGCCCAAAGGCGCCATGCTTTCCCACTACAATGTCACCTGGACATCCTGGTCTGTTGGGGAAGCGCTACCCCTCTATTCCACTGATGAGTTGCTCTCATTTCTCCCTCTTAGCCATATTGCAGAGAGAATGTTTACGTCGTTCCTGCCTCTGAGATTCGGCTATACGGTGAGCTTCACCGAAAGTCCTGATACGATCATGCAGAATTTTCGAGAGATTTCTCCTACCGTCATTTTCGCTGTGCCGAGAATCTGGGAGAAATACTACTCAGGAATACGCATCCGCGTAGCCAATGCCACATGGCTCAAGAAAACCAGCTACGGGATAGCGGAAAGAATTGGCAAGAAATATGCGGATTTGAAATTCTCCGGACGGAGCGTTCCTCTGGGGATGCGCCTTCTCCACGGACTCGCCAATCTCCTGGTATTCTACAAGCTTCGGGAGCGACTCGGGTTCGAGAGGTGTCGCATGGCCATCTCCGGGGCTGCACCAATCTCGCCTGATGTCCTCAAGTATTACCACGGCATAGGCGTGCCGCTGCGGCAGGTATACGGACAAACCGAAGGCGGCGGCCCCACCTGCGTGCATCAGGGAAACGTCATCGTGCCAACCAACGTTGGTCCTCCGCTTCCCGGCGTGGAAGTCCGGATCGCAGAAGATGGCGAGATTCTCGTCAAGGGAGGAAACGTGTTCATGGGGTACTTTCGGAATCCAGAAGCCACAGCGGAAACCCTCGTGGACGGCTGGCTTCATTCCGGAGACGTGGGAGCTTTCGATGAACAGGGTTTTCTCTCCATTACCGACCGAAAAAAAGATCTGATAATCACTGCCGGCGGCAAGAACATCGCTCCCCAGAATATCGAAAATCAGCTCAAGTTCAGTCCGTACATTAACGACGCCATAGTCATAGGCGATGGAATGAAATTCCTCACGGCGCTCATAGTCCTCGATGAGGAAAACGTGATCCAGTACGCCCAGGACGAAAAGATACCGTTCACGACGTACGAGAGTCTTACCAAGAACCCTGATATTGTGGATCTGATCCAAAAGGAGGTCGACGCGGTCAATAAAACACTCGCCCATGTGGAGACCGTAAAGAAGTTTACTATTGTCCCCAAAAAGCTTTACGAGGAAGATGGGGAGGTGACCCCCACGATGAAGGTCAAGCGAAAATACATAAACGAGAATTTTGCAGACCTGATCAAGGCCATGTACAAAGGCTGATTCACACGAATATCCCTGAGCTGGTAGTCACTTCAGGACACGGGCGTGCCGTTGGAGAGTTTGTCCGCCCGTTCTCGTTGAGAAACCCGTCTTGATCCTTAGTGTGAAGCCTCCGGATCTCTATCGCTCCTCTAATGAGGCTAGCGGCAGGCTTCAGCCAGGCATCGACCTGGAATTTTGCGGTGAAGTACGTTGCTCAAAACAGCTTCTTTCCCCCGGGACTTTCTGAAGCTCCCGAGTCGGGGCTTGCGATCATTCTAGAAGAGGAGGAGCGGGTGTGAGGATTTAGGCTCCACCCCGCTGATAGGAGAAACGTCCATGACAAATCTACTAGTTGATGAGCGTGATGTGCGGTTCGTACTCTACGAGCAGCTAGAAATCGAACGACTTTGCGAGAAGGAAAAGTATTCTGAATTCTCTCGGGATCTCTTCGACATGGTCCTCGATGCGGCCGTAAAGCTTTCGGAGAACGAGCTCTGGCCGGCAAACGGCATCGGCGACGAGATCGGGGTGAGGTTGGACAACGGCCGTGTGCACGTTCCCGAGCAGTTCAAGAGACTCTATTCGCTGTATTGCGAAGGAGGATGGCCCGCTCTTTCGGTCGATCCAGAGCACGGAGGTCAAGGGTTCCCCATCATAATCAGTTGCGCTGCTCTCGAAGCCTTTGTGGCTGCCAATCTGGCCTTCATGTCCTACCCCGGGCTCACCGTAGGCGCAGCGCGGGTCATCGAAAAGTTCGGAACAGAAGAATTCCGGCGCACATACATGGATAGGATGTACTCCGGCCAATGGACGGGCACCATGTGCTTGACCGAACCCCAGGCCGGCAGCGATGTTGGAGCGTTGCGCACGAGAGCGAAGAAGAACGAGGATGGCACCTACTCCATAGAGGGGAGCAAGATCTTCATCTCATGTGGCGATCACGATCTCGCGGAAAATGTGGTGCACCTTGTCCTCGCCCGCACAGAAGGCGCTCCTCCCGGAACAAAGGGGATAAGCATTTTCATCGTGCCACGGCTGCGTGAAGAGAACGGCACTCTGATAGACAACGATGTGACCACGGTGGCAGTGGAGAAAAAGCTCGGTATTCACGGGTCTGCCACGTGCGCTTTGAACTTCGGAGAGAAAGGAAACTGCATCGGATACCTGCTGGGCACTGAAAACTCCGGCATGAGGATCATGTTCCAAATGATGAACGAAGCCCGATTAGGAGTGGGAATCCAGGGGCTTGCCTTGGCCAGCGGTGCGTATATGCACGCGCTCCGGTACGCCAATGATCGAACGCAGGGGCCTCATTTCACTTCCATGCGAGACGGCGCCGCACCGAAGATACAAATCATCGATCACCCCGACGTACGAAGGATGCTCATGTGGATGAAGTGCACCACAGAAGGTATGCGAGCCCTCCTGTACTACGCCGGGTACTGCGAGGATTGCGCTGAGACGGCTGCCACTGAAGAGGAAGCCGCGGCTCATCGTGGAATGATCGAGCTCCTCATTCCGGTGTGTAAGTCTTGGTGCACGGACATCGGCTTCCGAGTCACGGAAATGGCCCTCCAAGTGCATGGCGGCTATGGCTATTGTCGTGAGTATCCGGCAGAGCAGTTTCTCCGAGATATCAAGATCACGTCCATTTACGAAGGTACGAACGGAATCCAAGCCATGGACCTTGTTGGCCGAAAACTCCCCATGAACGGTGGTGTCTTGTTTCAGAACTTCATGCGACAGACCGGGGAGATCGTGGAACGCACCCGAGGGATATCCAGTCTCAAGGCCGTTGTCGATCTATTTGATGAGGCCAGGAAGCGACTTGTGGAGGTCACGACATTCTTTCTCCAGAAGTGCATGTCTGGCGACCTCGTGATCCCAGTTCTCTTTGCCACTCCCTATCAGGAGCTCTTCGGAGACGTGGCGGTGGGGTACATGCTGCTGTGGCAGGCAGAAATAGCAGATCGGAAGTTGAGTAGCATTTTCGCCGAATCCGGGGCTAACACGCCCGAAAAGAAGATAGAGGTTCTTACGTCTAACAAAGAGGCCGCTTTCTACAGGGGCAAGGTCGCGTCTGCCGAGTTTTTCGCGAACACTTTTTTGTCGCTTGCACCCGGCAAGGCTAAGTCGATCATCAGCGGGGAACGATCCGCGATAGAGCTGCCGCGGGAGTCCCTCCTTCGGTCTTAGCAGCCGATAGTGAAAAAAGGGGCGCTTCCTGACGGCAATGCGGTTGACCTATTTCGGGCGTGGCCCATTGATGTTCGCAGCAATGGTACGGGCGGGCTTCAAACCCACCCGTACACCTATTGCCGTAGATTGCGGTTCTCTGCACTATCAGGATCTCGTCTTATTGGGTCGAGGTCGCTCTTGCATTTTCGTGTTCGAATGGATAGAAGACTTGTGCCGCGGTATAGCCTTCCCAATACGGAATCGATGCAAGGGGTAGCATCCGATGATTGTCGTCCACGCAGCGATGCATTCGGGCCGCCTGCTTCTTTGGGCGGAGACATCGAACCGCAAGACCGCGCAGAGAAAGCCGATATCTTCAGAAAACACACGCAAGCGAGAGAAGCCTCCTCGCTATCGATACGGAGCGGTCATGGAGGAGCTGGCCCGTGTGCTCGCCGCGGCCGTTCCCGAGATCAGGCCCGAAAAGAAGCGCTTCCAAGATCTCGTTGCGTGGCTCCCTACAAGAGCGGGTGAAGCAATCCCTTCAAGCCCTGTTATTGGCGAGCAACCCCCGAAACGAGGCAAGGCGAAGCTCCGCCCCTGGATCGTTACGGCGTACCAAACGGACTGGAGTGAAGCAGTCGATCTTCTTTGCGCATGCTCACGAAAGAGAGTTCTCGCGCCGGGCATAGTCTTGGGAAATGATCTGAGTTACTGGACCGAGGGTCTTCGCTTCGCCGGAGCACTTGTAGCGCGTCAGCAGTACCTGCCATCGATAGAAGCCGATGAGGGGGATTTCCGAGCGGTGTGGGCTCCCGTGTATCTTGGAGATGATTCCGAAGTCCTTATGCAGCTCGAGCGAACAATGCCTCCTGTAGCGCGGGCCCTCAGCGATATCGGCTCTCCAGAAGCTACTGGGACTCCAGCAATCGATCGATTGAAGACGTTTCTTAAGGGTACCCTAGATCACTTAGTGCGATTGGCCTGCCGCGAGGAATGGTCCGTCCGCAAAAAAGCTACCGGCACTGCCTTTGAGAGCATTCACGACGCGTGGTTCTTCGCTCTGAGATCTCAGGACGACCTGATACGTGGCGACAAGCTAGAACTTGCCGCTCTTGCCGAGAGTGTCTGCAATTGGGCGAGACCCATTTCGGTCACGGCTCTATCCCCACTTCGCCTCTGTTTCCGTCTGGAAGAACCGTCCATGTCGGAGGCACCCAAGAGGGGCCGACCACGATCCAGCGAAGAATCCTGGTACGTGCGCTATTTGCTTCAGCCCAGGGACGATCTGAGTCTTCTCGTTCCGGTGGAGGATTCTTGGAGTAACAGTGTGGCAAAATCCGTCTCCCGTCAGATGACGGGTGCAAAGGTGACAGAATACCTTCTCACCTCCCTGGGACAGGCTTCCTCCGTATGCCGGGAAATTGCCGCGAGCCTGAAAAGTGCTCGCCCTGGCGGTTTCACGCTCGACCCCCAGGGTGCTCATGATTTTCTCACGGAGAAGGCGCTCCTGCTCCGACAATCCGGATTCGGGGTGATGCTGCCGGCTTGGTGGACGGGCAAGGGAACGAAGGTTCGTTTATCGCTCAGCCCCCGCGTGAAGAGTCCGAAGATGAAAGCCGGCAGCGGGCTTTCACTGGGCGAGATCGTACAATTCGACTGGGAAGTCGCGATCGGCGATGAGAAGATGACGCTCCAGGAGCTGAAGTCCCTGGCTGCGCTCAAAGCCCCACTCGTCAGCATACGGGGGCAATGGGTGGAGATCGACCCGGACCATATCCAGACTGCTGTAGACCTCCTGTCGAGGAAGGCCCAGGAGAGAGTTACCGTAAGAGATGTGGTCCAGCTTGCGTTAGGGGTAAAGGAAGCCCCTCGAGGCCTCCCAGTCGAAAAGGTAAAGGCGACTGGCTGGGTCTCCACCTTGCTGAAGCAATTGGAGGGCTCTTCGGGATTAGTGGACATTCTCCCCGATCCGGCCTTCTCCGGTGAGCTCCGGCCGTACCAACTGAGGGGGCTGTCCTGGCTCGGATTCCTGTCTCAATGGGGCATGGGAGCCTGCCTTGCCGATGACATGGGCTTGGGAAAAACAGTACAAACTCTCGCCCTGATCCAGCGCTACCGGCGCTCCAATGGCAAGAAGCCTGTTCTCCTCGTTTGCCCTACTACAGTGGTCAATAATTGGCAGAAGGAGGCATTTCGCTTCACTCCTGACCTGCCCGTACTGGTCCATCACGGAGCCAGCAGGAGAAAGGGAACAGGATTCGGAAAGGAAGTGGCCAAGCACGCCATGGTCATTTCGAGCTATGGCTTGCTGCATAGGGATCTGAAACTGTTTCAAGACATACATTGGTCGGGCTTGATCCTGGATGAAGCCCAGAACATCAAGAATCCAGAGACACGACAGGCAAAGGCCGCAAGGTCCCTCAACGCGGATTACCGAATTGCTCTAACCGGAACTCCCGTCGAGAACAACGTTGGCGACTTGTGGTCCATCATGGAATTCCTCAACCCCGGATTTCTCGGAAGCCAGGCGGAGTTCAAACGAAAATTCTTCGTTCCGATTCAGGCAGAGAGAGACCCGCAAGCAGCGGAGCGTCTGAGGCGCATCACCGGGCCATTCGTTTTGAGAAGACTCAAGACCGACCGATCGATCATTGCCGATCTTCCCGACAAGATGGAAATGAAGGTCTTCTGCCCTTTGACGAAAGAACAGGCCTCGCTCTATGCTGCAGTAGTAAAGGAAACTGAAGAGGAGCTCAAGTCCTCCGAGGGCATGAAGCGACGGGGCCTCATATTGGCCACTCTCTCGAAATTGAAGCAAGTCTGCAACCATCCGGCGCATTTCCTCGGAGACAACTCGGCGATTCCGGGGCGTTCCGGCAAGCTGGCACGTCTCACTGAAATGTTGGAAGAGGTGTTGCAAATCGGCGACCGAGCCCTTGTGTTCAGCCAGTTCGCCGAAATGGGTAAGCTTCTTCATGAGCATCTTCAGGAGATGTTTGGTATAGAGGTCTTGTATCTCCACGGCGGGGTAACCAAACAAAACAGGGACAGAATGGTAGAGCGATTTCAGGATGGACCCGACGGGCCTTCGATCTTTGTTCTCTCGTTAAAGGCCGGCGGGACCGGACTCAACCTCACTGCAGCCAACCATGTGTTCCACTTCGATCGCTGGTGGAATCCGGCGGTCGAGAATCAGGCCACCGACCGTGCATTCCGCATTGGTCAGAAAAAGAATGTGCAGGTGCACAAGTTCGTGTGTGCCGGTACCCTGGAAGAGAAGATTGATGAGATGATCGAGCAGAAGAAGGAGATTGCCGAGAAAATCGTCGGCGCCGGGGAGGGATGGATTACCGAGCTCTCCAACAAGGATCTCAAGGAGCTATGGAAGCTTCGAAAAGAAGCTTTGGGGGAATGACATGGGCCGATGGTACTATCGCAATTATTACACACCTGCGGCTCCCCGAGAGGTCAAGGGAGGCATCAAGGCCCAGACCAAACGAGGTGGCTTCGGCCAAAGCTGGTGGGCCAAGCGATGGATCGCAGTGTTGGAAAGCTTCAACATAGGGGCCCGACTTGGCCGCGGCCGAGCGTACGCCCGGCGTGGACAGGTGGCATCTATCGCCATTGGCAAAGGATCCGTCACCGCTGCCGTGCAAGGAACCAGATCCAAGCCATACAGCGTGGCCATCACAGTGAAAACTCTTTCCGGGCCTGAATGGGCAAAGATTCTCAAGGCTCTCTCAGAGCAGGTGATCTTCGCTGCCAAGCTGCTGGCAGGCGAGATGCCGGATGACATAGAGGACGTCTTCAGGCAGCAAAATGTGTCCCTGTTCCCTGTCAAGCTCAAGGATCTCCAGACAAGCTGCTCTTGCCCTGACTGGTCCAATCCATGCAAGCACATCGCTGCTGTCTACTATGTTCTCGGAGAGGAATTTGATCGCGACCCGTTCCTTATATTTAGGCTCCGAGGCATGGATCGCGACGAGCTTGTGAAGAAGCTCGGTGAGGCTCACGGCCACCGAGAAAGGAAAGAGGGAAAGCTTGACCGCGGAATCGAGAAACCTGAGCCTGAATTGACCTCGGCGTCGGACCCCCTCCCCGAAGATCCGGACATCTTCTGGCAATCTCTGGTGCTGGCAAGGACAGAAGAGAAGGAAGTATCGATTCCGCCACAATCCGCGGCCTTGATCAAACGGCTCGGAAACTTTCCCTTGTGGCGGGGCAGGGAGCATTTCGTCGAGTCGCTCGAGCGTGTCTATTCTGCCGCTTCCCCTATTGGGCTGGATATATATCTGGGGAAATAGGGTCAGGTCTTCCTTTTTGCTGTTTTCCTTTCCCGCTGCACTATCCTACTCACTGTAGAGTAATGAAGTCCGACATGCGCGGCTATTTGCTGTTGGGAATAACCATGGTGAAGATGAGCCCAGGCAATTGCCCGGTCTCGTTTCGATCTGGACCGGACTCTCGGCAAGAGACTTTCGAGCGGGGGACGGTCGGCAAATCGTTGGGCGCGAGGGATCTCGCTATAGGGGGCTTTCTCCTTCAGATACGGTGAGACCTTTTCCAGGAATTGTCCATCGCCAAGAAGGCACTGGCCTACAAGCCGCTTCCACGGTGATTCGCCTCCCACTCCCTCCAGAACGAACTGTCGGTATCTCTTCCGAGCTACTTTAAGGTTGTCGCCGAACTGAGCAAGGACCCAATCCGTGGAGAGGAAATCAGGCCCCTTATTTCGCCCTGCAGTGAATGCGAAGCTGGTCCATGGATAGTCCTTCGGGTGCTTGACGATCCCTGCCCGAACGGGATTGAGGACAATGTAGCGACAGACTTCAAGCAGGTAGGAATCTTTCTCCAAGAGAATAGACTTGTACCGGCCCTGAAATACGTGCCCGAATCTTCCGTGTCTGCGGTTGAGTTTCTGGGTGTAGATGCCATTCAGTTGACGCATCCCTTCGGAAAGGTTTCCATCAGGAGTCTCGATGAGGAGGTGGTAGTGATCGTCCATGAGGCAGTACGCGTGACAAATCCAATTATAGCGCTCCACAAGATCCCCGAGGACGGAGAGAAATACCTCCCGGTCAACATCATCGAGGAAGATAGGAGTCCCCCCATTTCCTCGTGCTGTCAGATGATAAAGCGCTCCCGGAAACTCGATTCTCAGTGGTCTGGTCATGAGCTATCCTTACCATGAATCTAATCAAGAAACAAGACCTGACCCCTCGTAAAACGTGCGCAGGATGAAGTCCATCATTTCGTCCGCGTTGAGCCCTCGTTTCATCCTGTCTCCCTCAAAAAGCTCCACCAGAGACCTGTCGCAGGTTACGCTCAATTGGGCTCGGTCCGCAACGGCATTCGGGCTTTCAAACGGCACCGTCGGGGAAGGCGACTGTTCCGGCTCCTGCAGCTTCTGCCCGCGTGCTTCTTTCTCATCAAGAGCGTCTTTGACAAGCTCCTGCACAACGCGCCTCACTTCGGTCCTACTCAGGCTCTCAGATCCCGCGCTTTCCAGGCGGGAGACGCGATTCTCGAGCGTCGACACCTGTTTCTCCAGTTCTGAAACGCAACCGTTGTGGTAATCCATGATCGCGGCATTGATCGTGACCCTGACAGCACTGAGCACATAGTCCATCCATCCGGACGAGAGCTTCTCCTCTTCCGAAATTTCCCCCTCTTTCGACAATGCGTCGTTGGAAAGACTAAAATCGGGAATTCCATCAGCCCCGCTAAAAATGCACGGGCTCTCTGACCGTACCTGTCTCTCTTGGTCCCCTATAGGCCACAAACCATGCTCTTTCCATTGCTCGAGCATTGAGAGACGGTCCGGATCGAAATTTGTCGCCAGCGCAAGCGCCTCGTCTTCCGTCATAGAGAGATTGACCAGTTCGTCGGCTTTCTTGCGAATTTCCCAGGTTTCCTCTGCGAGTCTTCCTGTGAGCTTGTCGTCCAATTTGCCTTTCATCCGGGGCCTTTCCTTGGTCCGTAATCTGAGCTCGTGCTGCAATATCCCCCTAGCGCGTGCCTCCCATGATAGTTCCTATGGCAGCCAGACCAATGAACCAGGCAGCCATGATGCCTAGGCCGCAACAGACAAGAATCGGGAGGAGAATAGCGAGAACAGCCTGGCCGGTCGTTGTTCCATGAACTTCCCGCAATCCTATCACCGCGGCCACCAGCACCCATATTCCCGATACGAGTGAGCCGACGAGGGGAAGCGCTTGCCAAATTTGAGCTGATTGGGAATAGCATTGAACTCTGAATGTTGCTTCATAGTTTTCGTTTGCCCCACCGACAATGAGCAGACATACGTGAGTAATGGCAGATCCGACGAAAAGCCCTATGGCAGCCATGATCGGCGAGAGGACGATCCACAGGACCAGGTTGGCAAACCCTCTGCCTTCTCCAGACGCAAGAATTGCTGTCCATATCTGACCAAGAACTAGGCCCAGGCCACCCAGGATTACCCCGAAGATCAAAGGCTTCGTGAGTCCTCCCTGGGGAGGGACTTGAGAAAAAAACTCGGTCGGTTTGAACAGGACACCCGTCACTGTCTGCTTGATCGCCTCGAAGAATCCCAGTCGATTCAGATCTTCCCACGGGACGTACTCATCACTTTCGTCGCTGTACTCTTTCCAGTCGGGTTCGATCCACCGTCCACAGTGATTGCACCTGACTGCCGCGAGATCAATAGGAGACGAGCAAAATGGGCACGGCCTTGTGTCTCCTGCCTGTCTTCCGGCAGGGCTTTCTCTCGAGTGCGTCGGCCGGGGCGGTGGCTCCGTCTCCGGACTGGGAGGTGGTGGCGGCTCCAACCGTTGGGGGCGTGCCGCGGGCGAAAGCCTGGCATCTGCTTCTGATTGCTTCAAGACACCTGCTTTAACGAGCTTTGTCAGAAGACTTCGGAGGCCTGTCTCGGAAATTCCATATTTCTTCATGAGCTCGGCATTGCTCATTCCGCCGCGTATATCCCGCACAGCGTCTTTGGCACTTATTGCAGGCTTGCTCATTTCACCCCCTCAATAGACATTTCCCACACCTAGCCACCGGACGTGGGAACCTTACTTCTGTGCACTGATCTGTGCGTTTGCAAGATCCGAGACTGCAACCTTCGGCACCTGCGAAGCGACCAGACTCTCCGACGGCAGGACGAACCGCCCGGTTGACGTGTCCGGCCGCTGCAAGGGCCTTCTTAGCCTCCGGCCACGGGCGGGAAAACAGCTACCCGGTCGCCCTCCTGCACCTCTTGCTCCGCTTGGGCTTGCCGTCCGTTGAGAAAGATGACCTTTACGGAATTCGATGGCACATTCAGCCTTTGGAGGAGATCCTTGATCTTGGTCTTATCGTCGACGTCCATGATGCACGCACTGCCCGTAGTGCCCTGTGGCAGCAGATGGGAAAGCGTCGCATAGAGAACTACTTGAACTTTCATGGTACCGAGCCCCCCGGCATAGTAGTTCGGAGACGAAACTCTTTCCGGCAAGAACCTCATTTCCCCGATTTTTCTGGCATGGTCCCACTTGCCTCAGTTGGAGCTGGAAGTACCTTTGTCATTCCCGTTTTCGCGGTTTCGACTCAGGTCGGTGTGATTTCGCTGGTACATGTTCACGGCATTGTTGTGTTCCCGGAGAGTTGTTGAGAAGTAGTGGGTGCCGTCGTTCCTGGCCACGAAGTAGAGGTACGGCTTGTCTTCCGGCTCCACGGCTGCTACGAGAGAAGCCTTTCCCGGGTTGGCTATGGGCCCGGGTGGAAGCCCCGCGTGCACATAGGTATTATAGGGGTGATCTCGATTCAAATCAGCTCGGGTTATTCTCGATCCCATCGCCTTAATTCCATAGATAACGGTGGGATCTGATTGTAACCTCATGTTCTTTTTGAGCCTGTTGTGGAACACGGCCGATACCAGGCCATGCTCAGCCATGCGAGCTTCCTTTTCGATTAGCGACGCCAAGGTCACTACCTGAAAGGGAGTCCAGCCGTACCTGTCCGCGGTTGGCCTCACATCCCGGTCGTACACATCCCAGAACCTCTTGACCATGGCCTGAACAATTTTCTCGCCGCTCTGCTTTTCCGACGGTCGGAAAAGGTAGGTGTCAGGAAAAAGATACCCCTCCAATGAGGATCCTTCCACTCCCAGCTCCTTGAGCAAAGCAGGGTTCCTGGCCATATCCAGGAATCGTTGGCGCTCCATAATTCCGCGCTTATCAAAGAGGTCAGCAATCTGATAAATGTTGTAGCCTTCGGGAACCGTAATGGAGAACATGAGTGTTTTGCCGCTGATCAGCAGGTCGAGCACTTCTCCGGCGTCGCTCCCGGTCTTGAGAGCATAATCTCCTGCTTTGATCTTGCCCTGCTCGCCTCGAATCAGTGCCACAATCTTGAACACAAGCCGGTTGGAAATGATCCCTTTCTCGTGAAGCAATGCTGCCACCTGCGACAACGATGCTCCCTTGGGAACAGACACGATCACCTCTTCGCCTGCCGGTACAGGCGCGATCTTGCGCCCGGACGTGGCCTCCTCGAGCATCTTGGGCAAATAGGAATGAAGCAGATACCCCCCGACCGCCAAACCTGCGAGCGCTACCAACACGCACACACTCTTGAAAACGGAGACTATCGATACCCTCATTGATCCGATACAGCCTCATAGTGCTTGTTGTCCAGGTATCCCTGGAGAATGATTACAGCAGCAACCTTGTCCATGAGCTTTCGGCGTTTCGCTCGGCTCATATCCGCTTCCAACAAAGCTCGTTCCGCAGCTACCGTGCTCAACCGTTCATCCCATTCCACCACCGGGACATCAACCACGTCGCGAAGCATCGCCATGAAGGACCTGACCTTCTCTGCCTGAGGACCTTCGGTCCCATTCATATTATAGGGCATTCCGGCCACTATTTCCTCTACCCCGTGCCGCTGCACAATTTCAGAAACCATGCGCAGGTCCGCTTCCGGATTCCTGCGGATCACCGTTTCCAGACCCTGGGCAGTAATCCCCAGCTCGTCGCTGATCGCAACCCCTATCCGCTTAGAGCCTATGTCCAGACCTAGAATTCTCATCAAATTAGGCGGTCCTCGTCCGGGATTGCGAAAGTAATCCACCTTCCGGCGAGATGAACAAGATGTGCCCGGAAACTACCACTGGATCAACGGCCTCCGCGGAAGCTGCCACAGCATTACTGCCACGCGTTGAATATGTGTGGTGCTCGTCACGGTTGAAAGCCAACGGGCCTCCGAAGGACATGTCACGATCGCAGCGGTCCAGGCTTCCGAACCGCGACTGCGGCGCACCTGGATTATGGCCAACACGATAGTGGAGTGCGGACAGTATTTTTACACGGTCGTTTATCACTCAGGTTCTGACGTGTGCCCGGACCTACTTTCCATTCGGTCCGCTGTAGCATCCGCTTTCAACTCGCCGATCGCAAATCCGTCGATTGTGCTCGGTTTCGTGTAGTCAATTATGAAGTGACTGTCAAGCCCCGTGGAGCGCGATCGCGAAGTACCATCCGCACGGCAGCTCATCTTTCGGGAGCGACCTGACCCTCGTCTTGGCGCTCACAATCACGATCGGCGATTCCGCATTTTTCCCATCCCCCGCCACGCCGTCGCGTCAGGACTTGCCGCTTTCGGCGAGCGCCTCTGCTACATCCAGGATGAACTGTGCATCTTCCTCATCCGTGTAAGGGATGCATCGGCTCGGCGCAAAGGGAAGTTGGACGTCAAGCGGGCGTGAAGGTGGCTTCGTTATTCGCTTGCTCCCTGCTAGCTTTACCGGAAGAGCCTCAAACGCCTCGGCTGACACGAGCACGAGATTGTCCTCATCCGAGACGAACGCGAGCCCCGCGGAAACAGACCCCTTCTTCCCAAAAATTGACTTGAATCCTTTCTTCAGCTTCGCTGTCAGTGGGCCAAGATTAGACCTCATTTCGCCTATCGCGGTAATTCCGTCGAGAGCTTGTCGACGTTGAACCTCCGTGCCCATAACCAGGGCCTCCTCAAAACTTTCTAAGGCTGCCGTCAGGTGCTTCTTAGAGAGATGGGCACGAGCCTCGATCAGCATATTCCTCGCTTCGGCTTCGTCCTCCGAATCGGGATCGTGAACACGGCCGTAGTACTGCACCGCTGTACTCACATCACCCCGTTGCAGAAATTCTCTCCCTTTTGCTAGGGAGAATTCCCCTGATTCTGCATTTGTCCCGATCATGGATTGCCCTCGATGGCCCTTTCCCAAGGAGGCCGGCTCATCTTGGGGCGGAACGGTTTCCCCGGACGGCTGGGAAGGAGCGCCTCAAATCGATATGTTGGGATTAGGCTTTTTTTTCGATACCTTCGCCCAATTTAATGACGTACTGCATAACATATTTGTCTCCGCTTTGCAACTTGTTTCGCATTTTTATTACCGATAGCCAATCCCGGCACCGCCCCACCCCCACCTCGCCTCTTGTGTCAGGGCTCAGCCTGTAGTATTCCTAACATGAGATCCGCGCAAGAAAAAGCAAGCAGCCGATCACTTGAACGCATGAAAATCAAGGCGATTCTCAGATATCTCCCCGTATTGTCCATAGTCTTGGTGGCGGGAACTCTTCTTGTCATTGTCGTCCTGTTCACCTTGCGGACCATCAATGCTCAGAATACGCGTATGGAAGAGTTTACTGCTCGCCAGGGGATCTCGGTAATCCGGACCCTCGAAGCGGGGACTCGCACGGGATTCATGGAGGGTGATTGGGGGGTAGAGCACCTCCAGATGCTCATAGAGCAGGCCGCCAAGGATCCGGAAGTGGAATGGGTCGGACTGATCAATAGTGACGGTCTCATCCTGGCACACAGCGAGCCTGCGAAGATCGGCCTCCGTCTTCTCATGGGCAAGGAGATGAACACCGTGCAGACCGTCATTCGCACGGGAGAGCCATTGTCGTACAAGGTTGGGCTTCCGGACGGTCGTCAGATTTTCGAGATTTGGAAGACCTTTACTCCCTTTCCGGATCAGATTGCACAGAGCGAAGTCATAGCCAGACAAACTCACATCGGAAAAGAGTTGCTGGACGTATTCGATCGGGAGCGCAAGCATGTCATTTTCCTTGGCCTTCGCATGGACCGCTTCAAGGAGATCCGTCACAAGGACATCGTTCTTGCCATATTTATGGGCGCAATTCTTTTCATCGTGGGATCTGCCAGCGTGTACTTTATCTTTGTGGTCCAGAATGCGTACCTCGTGCGCAAGACCCTCGATGAAATGCGCACATACACTCGCAATGTGCAAGAGAGCATGGCCAACGGGCTCATTACCGTGGATCGATCCCTCCGGGTGGCAACGTTCAATTCCATAGCACTGGACATCCTTCGCAAGTCGAAGGAAGAGGTCGAGGGACGCCCGATCAAAGACATTCTCCCCTTGGAGGATGAAATCAAGCAAGTCTTATCCGATCCGGAATCGATCCTGGAGAAAGAGGTCAAGATTGCCAGCGAGGGAAAGGGGAAGACTTTCCTCGGGCTCTCGGTTTCTCCCCTCCGGGAGCCGGATTCGCAGATCCCACGCGGTGCGGTCGTGATACTGCGTGACTTGACCATGATTCGCGAGCTCGAACAAAAGGTGATTGTCAGCGAGAAGTTCGCTGCTCTGGGCAGACTCTCTGCAGGAGTGGCCCACGAAATTCGTAACCCGCTCAACTCCATTCGAGGTTTTATTCAGTATTTCCAGAAGAAATTGCCTTTGGAGGAGGAAGATTACCGCTATACTGAGCTCATGCTGACCGAAGTCGACAGGCTCAACCGCGTCATATCCAAATTGTTGGCGTACTCAAAACCGCGGGAGCCGCGTCTCAGTCTCAGATCCCCGGAGGGCATTGTGAGCCATTGCCTTCAGGTAGTTGCTCGGGAGGCATCTGAGGCTGGTGTAGAGCTGGTGCACGTCCCAGGTGGCGACGAAGTTCCGCTGGTGCTCATGGACGCGGACCAGATGACCCAAGTATTTCTCAATCTCCTGATCAACGCCATAGAAGTGGTGCCGCGCGGCGGCAGGGTCACGGTGACGTACGACACCGACGAACATGGAAGGCTCCATATCTCTGTAGAAGATAACGGTAGCGGCATACCTCGGGAAAACCTCGACAAGCTTTTCGACCCCTTCTTCTCCACGAAGAAAAAAGGGACCGGCCTGGGACTTGCAATTGTCAAGAGTATTATTGAAAGCCATGGCGGCGAGATAGAAGTCGAGTCAGATCCCGGTTCGGGGGCGCGTTTTACCGTGATATTGGATGCATATCGGACCTCAGCCGAAGAGCCGGTGGAAGAAGCGGGAACGGCCCTGCGGACGTCCGCTCAGCTCCCTTAGCACCTCGCTCCCACCGCCGGATGTCCGATAAGGAAGAAAGATGACAGAACGGAAGGCCAAAATCCTTGTAGTTGACGACGAACCGTCTCAGCGCAAAATGTTGAAGGCCAATCTTTACCTTGACGGGTACGAGGTCTTCGAAGCCGAAGACGGGACTGACGCCATTGCCAGGGTTTCCGAGGAATTCTATGACCTCATATTGATGGACAACCGCATGTCCCAGATGGATGGCATTGAAGCACTGAAAGAAATAAAGAAGATTTCCCCGGGAATCCCCATCATTATCATTACTGCGCATGCATCGGTAGAGACTGCCGTGGAGGCGCTGCAATCAGGCGCACACAATTATTTGATCAAACCGCTGGACATCGACGAGCTGCGGATAAAGGTGCAGCAGACCCTCGAATTCTGGAGGCTGAAGGAAGACAACATCCTCCAACGGCAACGGATCGAAAACCTTTTCGATGCGTCGCGTATTGTAGGACGATCTCAGAAGATGAAAGAGGTCCTGGAGCGTGTGGCCATGGTCGCCCCCTCCCTTACGTCCGTCCTGATCCTGGGAGAATCGGGAACGGGAAAGGAGCTCATAGCAAATGCTATTCATCAGGGCTCTCCGCGTGCCGATCAACGATTCATTAAGATCAACTGCGCGGCACTTCCTGAGACCTTGCTGGAAAGCGAGCTCTTCGGACACGAAAAGGGCGCGTTCACTGGTGCTGTGGGCCGCCGTCCAGGACGATTCGAGCTGGCTGACGGAGGAAGCATATTTCTTGACGAAATAGCCGAGATGACCCCGGCTACCCAAGCCAAACTCCTCCGAGTTCTCCAAGAGCGGGAATTCGAGCCGCTAGGATCCACAAAGACCGTCAAAGTGGACATTAGAATCATTACGGCCACCAATCGTGATCTCCAGGAAGAGGTGAAGAGCGGAAGATTCCGCGAGGATCTTTTCTACAGACTTAACGTGGTTCCCATCGAGCTCCCTCCTCTCCGCGAGCGCAGGGAGGATATCCCGCTGTTGGTCGAGCATTTTCTCCAGATTTACAACGAGAGAAACGGACGCAGTCTCCAGGGATTCCATCCAAGGGCCCTGGACGCCCTGATGCGTTACAACTGGCCCGGTAATATTAGAGAATTGGAGAATCTTGTGGAACGTGCCGTGATCCTCACCCGAGACGACTACGTTCCCTTTTCCGAATTGCCTGAGGCAATCCGGACGGCTTCGGGAGTTGACAAATCCGACGAGATCCGATCCGGCATTCCGCTGGGCATGACCATTAGAGAAATGGAACGGGAGTTGATACTCAAGACCCTGGAGGACAACGAAGGGAACAGAACTCGCAGCGCTCGGATTCTCGGTATCACGCGGCGGACTCTGCAACACAAGCTTAAGGAATACGATATTGACCAATCGAGCTCGGACGGTCCGCTGGAGTCGTGAATCGTTCCATCACGCCAACCGCGGCTTGCTCGAAAATCTCTGACTGAATTGCACACGTCCAGAATTTCGGCTCTGCTCCCGATATGGACGACATACCCTCCAGGTACTATACTATGTCAAAGGATCACAGGGTATGACCGTCATGGGCAAATTATCTGCAGTAAAGACACGAGAACACGCGGCAGCCCTGAGAGAGAGGGATCGGTTTCTCAGCGAGCATCCGGAGCTGCGGGGCTTTCAGCGAGACATTGACGAGATGCTGGGCAGTGCCGGGTCAGATCACAACCGATTGGTGCTCATCCACAATCTCATGATGGATGCGGTCCGAAAACTGGATGACCAACTCCACTCTCTGTTGCGCGTAGGTCAATGACGCGCATATGGAAACTGTCTCAAAACTCGGGAAACAGCAGAAAAAGTGGTACGGTGAGGGAGGATACTGCCCATGGAGTCCTCACCCCATCCTCTCCCCGAGGGAGCATAGGCGTTAAGTTAGAAGTGGAACGGCCAATTGTTCGTCATTCCGGCGAAAGCCGGAATCCAGTCCTTCCAATATGTTATGGACCCCGGCTTTCGCCGGGGTGACGGGGTCCTTGTTAAG
>JBFMDN010000006.1:0-141076 GCA_040753915.1 Thermodesulfobacteriota bacterium
GACATACGTTTGGAGGGGGAGTGCCACACGACCCAAAAACGACCTCATGCGTAGGCCACAGACGCTTGCATGAGAACATTACAGGGTCCACACGACCCACACGTCATCGTAGACCGTGGATTCTGGTCACATATTTGGATTGACAGGGGCTGAAATTCAATCTATTGTGATTGTTTCGCAATACATCGCCTTGGCGCTTCAGAGGAAACCTCATGAGGGTCGGACTCAAAATCTTTACAGGAAACTCCAATCCTCGCCTCGCGGAATCGATCACCCGGTACATG
Source organism: Thermodesulfobacteriota bacterium (assembly GCA_040753915.1). Lineage (GTDB taxonomy): Bacteria > Desulfobacterota > Desulfomonilia > Desulfomonilales > Desulfomonilaceae > JBFMDN01. The sequence goes on from JBFMDN010000006.1 coordinate 285, forward strand.
GGTATCCCTCTGGGGGCAGCAACCGTAGCATCGTTCAGCGACGGCGAGATCCAGGTCGAATTCAAGGAAAACGTCAGAGGTATGGACGTTTTCGTCATACAGTCAACCTGCCGCCCCGTCAATGACAATATACTCGAGCTCCTCATCATGATCGACGCGCTCAAGCGCGCTTCGGCCAGCAGAGTCACCGCGGTGCTTCCGTACTACGGATATGCTCGACAGGACCGAAAGGTAGCCAGCCGGGCACCCATAACGGCAAAACTCATTGCTGACATCATCACCGCTGCCGGTGCCGACCGCGTTCTGACCGTCGATCTCCACGCGGGCCAGATTCAGGGATTTTTCGACATCCCCGTGGATCACTTGTATGCTGGCCCCATAATGGCTGAGGCGCTGAGAGCCGATTACGAGGGCAATCAACTTACCATCGTATCGCCCGACGCTGGAGGAGTGGAACGAGCCAGGGCTTTTGCAAAACGGTTGGGAAGCAGCCTGGCCATAATCGATAAACGCCGTCGCAAGCCTAATGAGTCCGAGGTCATGAACGTCATAGGCGATGTGGACGGTAGAGATGTGGTGCTGCTCGATGACATGGTGGACACAGCCGGGACCCTCGTAAAAGGGGCTATTGCATTGCAGAACGCTGGGGCGAAAAACATCCACGCATGCTGCACTCATGCGGTGCTTTCCGGCGACGCGGTAGAAAAGATCAATAGTTCGCCCATACAGAAACTCTATGTCACTGACACCATTCCCGTGGACACCAAGATTGAGAAGTGCCCCAAGCTCCAAGTGGAATCCGTTGCACCTCTCCTCGGAGAGGCCATCAGTAGGATTCACCGAGAGGTGTCTGTCTCTGAGCTCTTCGTATGATACAACAGTGAGCCGACTTTCTGCTATTGAGGGACCGGCTCAAGCTGGAGGATAGTATGGACAAGGTAGCGCTACCCGTTGATATCCGTTACGAGGTCGGTAAGGGCCCCGCACGCCGTCTGAGAGCAGCGGGAAAACTTCCGGCAATATTCTACGGGAAAAAGAGCGAGCCGATGAAACTGGCTGTGGAATCCCATCAATTTGGCAAGATTCTCGAGCAGGTGGGCAGCAACCCGCTCTTCGAGTTGCAGATCAGCGACCGGGGCACGGAGCTGAAGCGAACCGCCATGCTGAAAGAGCGCCAGTACAATCCCCTTGACGGATCCACAATGCACCTGGATTTCCTGGAAGTCTTTATGGATGAGGCAGTGGAAGTGACCATCCCGGTAGAATTCACAGGCAAGTCTGAGGGGGTGGAGCGAGGAGGCATTTTTCAATCCGCCGTCAGAGAGCTTCGTGTTTCATGCCTTCCCGGGAACCTACCCAATGCCATCGTTGTGGACATCTCTTCGCTCGATGTGGGACACTCCATTCATGCGGGTGATCTCAGCCTGCCTGAAGGTGTCACCCTGGTCAGCGAGGCCGATCAGACTGTGGCTACTGTCGTGGCGCCCAAGAGAGGGGAATTGGCCGAAGTTGAGGAAGAGCAGGCCGCACCGGAAGGCGCTGCGGAAGCATCTGCCGAATCCGAATAGCCGGGAATTCCTCAAGAACTAGTTGGCAAACGGACCTGCCTGCGCAAGAATGTGCAGACAGGTGCGCGAACGCTCGGATTGCACGGCAGTTTTCAAGAGAAAACGGCAATCCTTTGCGGAGGGAGGCGGAGGCTCTTCAAGGAGACCGCCCTCCTCTTGCTTGAGGAGAGACGTTGCGACTCCCGAGTCGGTCCACATGCGTGGTTTTGGCGATAACCATTGTCGTGGCCGCAAGTGGCTGCGGCGGGAAGCCCGCGACAACGGGGTGGGCCACGATCACGGACGTGACCGGTGACGGCGCTGTTCGGCTGCAATATTCCAGCGGGAAAGCAAACTGGAAACGGATCGAATTCGACAACGTTCGCCGTGATATCCGGATAGCGCACGAGAACAGGGGGCAGCCCGGCAGATACGTGGAAACGAAAAATGGTGGGACCATAACGTTTCCCACGGGCGACACCCTAACGTTTCACGATATCAAATAGCCGAGCACGAATTGGGCTCCCCTGTCTTCGTACAACGATTGGCCGCGCTGCAGTGGAGCGAATTGAAAACAGGTCACAGCCCAATGCGTGAGCCAGGCCATGAACGACCGTTCGCGAACACTGACCGCGCTCGATTATACCCGATGCCAAAGTTCTTTCGCTTCCCATATGCCCAGAACATTTGTGGGAGGTTCGCAGACCGGTGGGACGGGCGTTTCGCCCGTCAGTGTTTGGGAGGAGAAACGGAAATCATTATTGGCAACCGCTGTATGTTGGCGGCCGTGATTCATGAGCCCGGCAGTCGCTGGTCGGAAGCTTCGATCACTGTTGTCGCGACGTGTCAATCGAGGTCTGTGGGGTTCTTAACGTGGTGAGTGCCACGCAGATTCACCGCGTGACAGCATGGCGGGATTTTTTCTGTATCTTTCCGAGGGCGCACCCGGCGGGGTTGCATCTTTTCACATTAGGGAGCATCTTTTTGCTTAAGAGGAAGTAAGCGAGGAGGGTTAGTCCGAAATGCCGATTTACGAATATAAGTGTGAGACGTGCAACGATTCATTCGAGACATTGGTGTTTGGAAAAGAAGAGGTGGTCTGTCCCAAGTGCGGCGGCGAAGTGAGTAGGCTCATGTCGTGCTGCAGCTTCAAGAGTGCCGCTGGCGACTTCAAGACCTCGGGGACAGGAAAGTCCGGATGTAGCACGTGCTCCGCTACTTCTTGCGCGTCGTGCCATTAGCGCCGCGTGTTTGAAGGCTGGCGAAAGGAGGTGCTCCGATGGCTCATGTGGAAAGCCCCCAATTGAGGCTGCAACAACAAATCGATTGCCAACTGGAAGTCAATCCTAAGCAAGCTCTGAAGCAGTGGGAAAAGGATAACTGGCAGGAAACACCGGGGACTGATGTGGACGAGGCCCCCCTGAAGTATCTCGCCCTCGTTCTCTCGGATGCCATCGAGGAAAAGGCCGTCAGGCTCTCCATGGATAAGGACGAAGGGGTAATGGTGTTCGCCGACCCGCCGTACGCTCTGCCCAAAGCTCCTTCACATTACATAGCCAGAGGTCTGGAGATCTTGCGAGAGATCACCGGTCTGGAGCAAGCGGCCGCGGGAGAAGGCAAGCTCGCTTTGGGCATCAGAAACGACAGCCTTGATCTCGTTGTCCAGAAACAAGGCGGAAAGCATATAATCAACATCCTGGGATTCTAGAAACGGTCTGAGAACCCCGTTTCGGCGGGGAATGTGTCTGCAGGGGCGCTTCGCGAACGGGCGAGACGCCCGTTCTACTGATGCCGTTGACTTAACTGACGGCTAGCGGTTCGCAAAGACCCGCGCTCGCCACTTGTCTTGCCCAGCTTTTTCCTCATTTCCAAGAGCCTCGTAGCATTGGCCGCGCAGCCGATAGACCTCACCGCTGTACGGATTGACTTTTGACGCCACCTCCAGGTCCTCCACGGCTGTAGCATAATTGTTGAGGTCCATCTGCAGCCGGGCCCGTTTCAAGCGAGCATCGAAGTGGTTGGGATCAATATTGAGGGCACGGGAGTATGCCTCGAGAGCGCGCTCCGGATGAGAGTCAGCGAGGTGGATATCGCCCATGGTGACGTATGCCGCGACGTACGAAGGCTCCTTCTCCAGGGCCTGACCAACCTTCTTGAATGCTTCCTCCGTATCGCCTTTGCGGAGGAGGGCTTCCGCCAACAACTGGTAGGCTGCTGGGTCATCCGGGAGCAACCGCCCTGCCTCTTCCAGGTCCTCAATTGCTCGCTCCAACTGACTCGGATTAAAGTACACGCTTCCGCGCAGGAGGAGTGCTTCATGACTGTCAGGAGCCAGCTCTATAGCCCTGTTCAAGTCCGCCAGGGCCCTGTCCCCTCGGGACATAAGCTTGAATATCTGGGCGCGCTTTGTGAGAAGCCACGGATCGTCAGCACGTATCTCCAGTGCCCTGTTTATGTCGAGTAGAGCACTCAGCAGATTTCCTGTTCCGAGGTGAAGCATAGCCCTGTTAATGTATGGGAGCGGATTTTCCGGATCCAACAAAATCGCTCGCCTCAGCTTCTCCAGGGCTTCCTGGTATCGTCCCATCATCATCAGGATGGTGCCCTGATTGAGGAAGAGAATGGGGTCGTCAGGCTCGGTCTCTTCAGCCTTTTGGTAATCTTCGAGAGCGCGAGCGAGATCGTTGAGGGACCTGTGAGCCTCGGCGCGATACCAATAGATCTGCTTCATGTCCTTATCGAGCTGAAGAGCTTTGTCAAAATCTGCAACCGCTTTCTGGGGACGAGATGACTTCAGGTACGCAAATCCCCTCCTGAAAAGAGCCTGTGCATCGTTGGGACGTAGCTTCAAGAACGCGTTCACTTCGTCGATTGCAGCATCGTAATCGCCGTTGCGAATGTGGATGGCCACCCGGCCGAAATATCCTCCCTCCGCGCGGGGATCGGCAGCAATGCTGCGGTCGAAAAACTCACGAGCTCGCTTCAGGTCCCCCTCGTAGAAACAGATGAGACCCATGGTGGACAGAATGCTCGCCGGCTCGCCAGTGAGGGAAGAAGCTTTCTCCAGATCCCGCATTGCGCCTTCGTAGTCCTGATTTCGAGCCCGAAACGTACCCCGGGCCTCCCACGCCTCGGCCGACCCCGGAAACGAAGCCACCGCGTGGCTGAAATCCCGAAGCGCGCCTTCCTCGTCACCCAGCCGCTCTCTTGCGCGCCCCCTCACGACAAGAGCCGATAGGTTTGCCGGATCGCGCGCGATCAGCGGATCGAGGAGCTCCACCGCTTTTGCGAATTCCCCCTGAGCGATAAGAGTTTCGGCTTTTTCGATTTGGGACGAAGGAGAGTTTCCACATCCCTGCGCAAACAAGAGCGAGAGCGCCAGGAGGATCGCATATCTTCCTGCTCTCCACCGTCGGCCCGCTCTCAAATCTCGCTCACAGTTCGCCGGCACACGGATTCGCCTTTCTCCTTGCATTTGAGGATGAATCTAGGATGTGTACCCTTTCTTTGTCAACATGATGGTGGGTGCCTTCTCCAAACGCAGGACCGTCACCATGTCCGAACAGCGGGCATTGCTGTTCTCAGAGGTACAAGTCGGGATTGTAATCTTTTTCCCTTGATTCAGGATTTGGGATATGGCTTAATATCTCACATTATGACAAGGTGATGGACGCACAATCTATCATGTTACTGTTGCTATTGGTCTACTTATTTGATAATTAAGGAGAATGGTGATGACGATCCCCTCGGAGATGCTCGGTCATCTGGAATCCTTCTTTCAACTCGGATTTCTCTTCAGCGGACTGGAGGTTTCGTCGTCCTCGGTGTTCCTCGTCAGGGTGGTGGTGTTTCTCTCCTTGGTTGCCGGCTTGATCTGGGTAGCCTTTAAGATCATTATGAAGCTCCTGGAGTGCGTACAGGCGTTCTTGTCGAGCATTGCGTCCCTGCCGAGGGGCTTCTTCCTGCTCTTGCTCCTGGTCTTACCGCTCTCCCAGGGGAGCATCGGGGCACAGTGGATCGGATATCTGATCGTTCTGGGTGGCTGTATCGCCCTTGCTCTCGTCGGTGTTTTGATCCTCGTGTTATGGAAGTACGGTGTGGAACAGGCCCTGCGATTCATCAACACCCTCCGGGCTACGGAGAACCGCGGTCACGAACATCCGCGGAAGATGGAGCCTACTCCTCCCTATAATTCGCGCTCGGAGACCGACGTGGTCCCCCGGGAATCGGAATTCGCTCCCAGACTGTCCTCCGGTTAAGTATTCCAGTGCGATTGGATTTCGAGACACGACTGACCCACCGGGACCCCGGTTAACAGTGTAACCGCGTATCCGCAAGAATCGGGCTCCCTTCAAAATTCCACAGGAAACCGGACATTTCGTGTGGCAGGTGGTATAACTGTTTCCCAGGAGCTGTGTGAGCCACCGCAAGCTGGGACCGCATCGTGCTACGATAGAGGGGAATCAGGGCGAACCGAAGGTTTCCGCCACAGAGCCCATCGTGGTAGAAATTGAGGCGATCCGGAGGTCTGGCGCCCCTTCGCGCGTTGCTCATCCAAAGGAAATGAGTTGGAAATAGTTTCTCCTGTCAGAGACTTGTCGTTTGATGAGCGGCTCGCTCACTTTCCCGAGCTGAAAAGCATGCGAGACGACTCTGTGCGTCTGCTCGAAGCTCTCGCTTGGAAGCTGGGCTTGCCCACGGGGTTCCCTGTCATTGCATGTATTCTCGGGGGTACCGGCACGGGCAAGAGCACTCTTTTCAACTCCCTGGCAGGTGGAAATATCAGCACCGTGGGGATGCGACGACCTTGCACAATCAATGCTGTGGTCTTCCTGCACGAAACATGGGAAAGCGGGATGCTCGATTGTCCTGCTGTGGTGGCAAGTCGGGAGGAGAACGCCGCAATCGTTTCCCATCGGAATTCAGACCTCCAATACCTCATCCTGATCGACACCCCCGATTTCGACAGCGTGGAGCTGTCCAACCGCCGCATTTGCGAGCACTTCTTCATTGTGAGCGACATTGTTCTCTTCGTAACTTCCCAAGAGAAATATGCAGACATGGCCGGCCAAGAGATGATCGACCGGGCCGCTGAATGGGGCAAAAGAACCGTATTCGTCATGAACAAGGTTTCGTCGGAGCACGCATACGCGGACCTTGGAGAGAGGCTCAAGGCCCTGGGCTATCCTGAGCCTCCGCTGAAGGTGGAACGATTTGACTCAGCGGTGGACCTCGTACCAGGGCTGGCGGATCGTCCCGGTTTCGCGCAGCTGATCGCAATAGGCCGGAATGGAGACGATATCCTGATACGCCCCGCTGAAATCGACTGCCTGAAAACTCAGACCGTTGCGGCCGTGGACAATCTCCTCGAATCCCTCGATGGAGAGTTAGCGAGGATAGCGAAGATTAACGGCAAGATCGAACGACTCGTGCAGTCAGTGTGCTCAGAAATGGAGGGTCGGCTTGGGGTGGTGGTCTCCGGAGACATTGAGGATCAGATCAGAAGACGCCTTGCCGAGCTGTTGCGCAAGTATGACATTCTCTTTGTCCCCCGGATGGTGGTAAGAAACGCCATCAAGAAGGTACTGGAATCCGTATGGGGGGTGTTTTCGCCGAGCGGAACCGACGGCGCGACCGGCGAGAGGTATCTGAAGGAAGACCTTGAAAGGGCGCGATCGGCCGCACGTTTGGAGCCCGTGGAAACGGCAGTGGCAAAGCTCAATCTTGGCATCGCGGAAACGCTCGCGCAGGATTCCCAGGCTAGAGATTTGAGGGAGGTTGCTCGGACACAGGTGCAGAGATGGGACATCGAGAAGATCCGCTCCTTGTACGACGAGAGTTTTCCCGGGGTGGAGCATCTCCTCGAAGCGGAATTCGAGCGGTTCCGAGAGGGGCTCTCCCGATCGGATGAAATCAAGCTTTACGGATCGTACACGGTATGGGCGCTTTTCCTGGTGACAGCGGAGATTATCGTCGGGGGCGGATTCACCCTTCTCGACGCCGTCTTGAACACCGTTATCATGCCGTTTATCCCCAAATGGATGGTAAACCTCAAAGTAATCGACTTGCTTCGCGAAATTGGGGAGAGATTGGATCGGGAGCACCGAGCTGTGCTCAAGGGCATTGTAGAGCGTCAGGCAGCATTATATGTGGAAGAGTTTTCTCGTCTGCTCCCCGCTCGGGATCAGGTCGAAAATCTTCGACTCGTGAAAACCGCGGTCAAGGAAATTACATTCGTATGATAGATTGACAATTTTCGGAAAGGGGATCACGAATGAATCGGATTAGTCTCGCAACCTGCTTAGCCGGGTGGGTTTGCATCTTTTGTCTCAGCGTTGCGAATCCTTTACACGTAGAGGCCATGGAGGTGGACGTGAATCATTTTACCCTGGAAAACGGCCTGGAGGTCATAATCAAGCAAGATAAGGCCAGAAAAGCGGTAGCTCTTCAATTATGGGTTAAGGTGGGAAGCGCTGACGAAACCCCCTCTCAGCGCGGGATAAGCCATCTCATCGAGCACATGGCCTTCAAAGGCACAGAGCGACGAGGCGTGGGACAGATCGCTGCGGAAGTGGAAGCCCTGGGTGGCGACATCAACGCATACACCAGTTGGGACGAAACCGTGTTTCACATCACGGTTCCCTCGAGCGCAACGGCTCAGGGGCTGGACATTCTTACCGATGCGGTCCTCCGCCCTCTCATCGATCCCGAAGAGTTGGAAAAAGAAAAGCAGGTAGTGCTCGAGGAGATACTCGAGGGCGAGGAGCGCCCCGAGCGGAAGTCGTCCAAGCTCCTTTTCGAAACGGCATACGTGGAGAGCCCGTATCAGTTCCCCATTATCGGCTACAGGGAGACCGTGGAAAAGTTCACCCGGGAAGACATCACGGCATTTCGACAGAAATGGTACGTGCCGGAGAACATGTTTCTGCTGGTTGTGGGAGACGTGGATGTCCAGGCAGTCAAGGCAGAGGCTGAGCGCCTGACCAGGGATTTGAAACCAGCGGGCTTCTTCCGACCGCCTCGAGGCCTGGAGCCCGTTCAGAGGGAAATTAGAAGCTCGTTGGTGCGGGATAAGAACGCAAGGGAAGCACGGCTTCATATCGCGTACCACATTCCCTCGATCAAGGGCAGTGACGCGAACGCCCTGGATTTGGCAGGCGATATCCTGGGGGGCAGAGAGAATTCGAGGCTCAGCCAAGAGGTAAAGAAGGCGAAACGATTGGTCAATTCCATATCCTGTTTCGCGCTGACCCCAAAGGATCCGGGGCTCATGATCATTTCAGCCTCGCTCGACACCAAGAACTTGGAAGCAGCAACGAAAGCGATTCTGGAAGAAGTTGCGCTCCTGGCCGAAAAAATGCCTCCCAAGGACGAGCTTGAGCGTGCCAGGATACACATAGAGTCGCAGCACGTGTACGCTCGCGAGACCGTGCAAGGGACTGCCAGGAGCATAGGGAATTTTGCGGCAGATCTCGGAGACCCCCTGTACGAGGAGAAATACCTCAGGCTCAACGAGCAGGTTTCTCCCGAAGATATCTCACGGGTGGTCAAGACCTACATGGCCGTGCCCAACGTCACCGTTTCCGTGCTGGCGCCGGCAGACGAAGCGCCGGAGCTCAAGGTCGAGGCTCTCAACGAAATCGTGAATTCATCGAGCCTGAAGAGCAGCGTCTCTGGGGATGGCGACCTGTCAACAAGGGTCAAGACAGAAACTCTCCCGAACGGGCTCCGGGTGGTGCTTATCGAAGACAATTCCAACCCGGTGGTATCATTCAGGCTCGCCCATCTCGGCGGAAAGCGATTTGAGGACAGGGAGAACGAGGGCATCATGAATTTCCTGTCCCGCATGCTTCCCAAGGGGGCGGCAGGAATGACCGAAGAGCAGATCGCGGCCAAGGTGGATGAAATGGGCGGCCGGCTCGACGGGTTTTCCGGGTACGACTCGTACGGCCTCTATGCGAACTTCTTTAGCAGGTACGCGAACGAAGGGCTTAAGCTGCTCCACCTCGTGTCGTCCGACCCCACATTTCCCCAGGATAAATTCGAGATCGAGCGAAGACTTATCATCAACCAAATCGATACGGAACCGGACCGTCCGGTTCAGTACGCGGTAAACCAGCTCCTTCGCCTGGTATTTCCTCGGCATCCCTACGGATTCGACAAGAACGGGACGCTGGCCACGGTGGCTGGATTCACCCCCGAAGATCTTAAGCGCATGCACGAGCGTCTCGCTGTGCCGGCAAATACGGTTCTCACCGGTGTCGGCCGCATGGATCTGGGAAAAACCCTGGAGACGATTCGGGACCTTTTCGGGAGGACCCCCGAAAAGCCCTTTGACGAAGTCTCCGTGCCGAAAGAGGAACCGCTCGGCAAGCGAAAAGTGGAAGTTATCCGGATTCCAAGGGCCAAGGTTCACATCGCTATCGGCTATCGTGGCACGAGCCTTGCCGATCCCGATCGGTTTCCTCTTGACGTGCTCAATCATGTGCTTGCGGGCCAAGGGGGCCGCCTCTTTCTGGAGCTAAGAGACAAGCAGTCTTTAGCCTATGTGGTGACATCCTTCGTCAGGCCTGGTTTGGATCCGGGTATATTTGCCTTGTACATGGCCTGTGACGAGTCCAAAGCCGACCGTGCTGTGGAAGGGCTATTCCAGCAGATAGATCTGGTGAGAAAAGAAAAGATCAGTGACCAGGAGCTTCAACACGCGATATCCAACCTGGTGGGCAACCACATGATCAACTTGCAGAGCTCCTGGGCCAGAGCCGAAGACAAAGCTCTTAACACCCTGTACGGTCTTGGGTACAACTTTACCGAGGAATATGTTCAGAAGATAAAGCAGGTCACCTCCGAGCAGGTGCTGGATGTGGCCCGCAGGTACTTGGATCCCGAACAGAGCGTTCTACTGAAAATAGAGCCGAAAGAAGAGGAGTAGCGCAGTGACAAGAAGCCTTCCCGGCCCTCGGATCGTATAGGGAGGCACTGTCGCGGTGCGGGCGAGAGTGTGTAGCCCCTCGGTGACCCCTGTCCTCAGCGGAGGTCGGGAACATTGATCTGACCGAGTGAGACGTACATTATATAGTGGCATGGCGTTGATAGCGGCAACCCGGTCGATGATGTGAGGGGAAGGGGAGGTTCGCCCCTCGATGAGGCAAATCGGCGGACTTCAATCCCCCGCCCACCTATGCCGGGGAGCCCAATGCACCGCGCTACGGGTGTACAGTTTTGACTCATTGAGGTGCACACTGCGCCAAGGAAACCGCAGCGTGCCCGATTGAAGAGAGGAATACTCATTTGAGCGTTGTAGCAGGTCTAGCACGCGGCCTGAAGCCTTCCCAGCGCAGCCGTCTTGAAAAACTGAGCTCGAAGCGAATTCCGGCCGATCGTGTGATTACCCACGAAATATCCCGCCGCTTGACGGAATTGTCCGCGGAAATCAACAGACAGATAGGAGTGCTTGTAGATCGAAAGGGCAAGATCCATAAGGTGCTCGTGGGAGATGCCCGATCTATTCTGATTCCCAAATTGGATGGGTGGCGTATCGGCTCCGGCCGACTCAGGGGGCTCAGGCTCATTCACACGCACTTGAAAGATGAGGAGCTCTCCGAAGAGGATCTCACAGACCTGGCGTTGTTGCGTCTGGATCTCCTCGCATCGGTAGGGGTCGATTCCGAAGGATTGCCCACGGTAATTCGTATAGCTCACCTTCTACCCACCACACCTCACGGCCAGATTTGGCAGCTTCTCGATCCCACTCCACCGTCCCAGCTCGACCTCGACTTCCTCGCGTTCATTCGGTCCCTGGAAGACGAGATATCCAAGTCCGTGGGCGCTCGACAAGTACGGGAAGGCCACGAGCGTGCGTACATTATCGGAAAGACCTCAGGGAAGCAGTGGGAGATCGAGGAGTCCCTCGATGAGCTCGCCGAATTGGCTCGTTCCGACGGCCTCGAAATTGTCGGTAGGGCCATTCAGATGAGGAGTGCAGAGGATCCTCGTTTTGTGGTAGGAAAGGGAAAGATCAAGGAGATCGTCATAGATGCACTGCAACGGGGCGCTTCGGTCATCGTGTTCGACACTGAGCTGAGCCCGGCGCAAGTGAAAGCGGTAGCGGATTTTACGGAGCTGAAAGTACTTGACCGCTCGCAACTGATCCTCGATATCTTTGCTCAAAGGGCAAAGTCCCGGGAGGGCAAGATTCAAGTGGAGCTCGCTCAGCTCAAATACGCTCTTCCTAGGCTCGCGGAGAAAGATGACGCTCTTTCGCGTCTCACCGGTGGTATCGGCGGACGTGGTCCTGGAGAGACTCGACTGGAAATAGATCGGCGCCGTATTCACAGTCGGATCAGTTTCCTCGAGAGGCAGATCGATCAGCTTGCCCGGCGTCGCGAGCTGCGCAGAGGTCTGAGGGCTCGGCGCAATGTTCCCGTCATATCCATAGTAGGGTACACCAATGCCGGGAAATCCACCCTGCTGAACGCCATGACCAAATCCCACATACTAACGGAGGACAGGTTATTTGCCACTCTCGATCCGACGAGCCGCAGACTGAGATTCCCCCGAGATACCGAGGCCATCATCACGGATACCGTGGGGTTTCTCAAGGATTTGCCTGAGACGCTTGTGGCGGCCTTTTCCGCCACCCTGGACGAATTGGCCGATGCCGACATCCTGCTTCATGTCATCGACTGCTCCAACCCGACCTTTGAGGCGCAGATGGCTGCCGTGGAGAATCTCCTCGAACGTCTTGAGCTTGGCCGCATCCCGTTGATCAGAGTGTTCAACAAGATAGATCTGGTGGAACCTTCCACTGGAGAAAACATCTGCTCCCTGCACGGGGGAATCGGAATATCGGCCCTGGATTCAAAGACGTTCCCTCCACTTATCCGAAGAATGGAAGACGAGATACTTCGAACTCTGAGAGAAGATCGAGAATTAGATCAGCAGATGGAGACACAGCTCCTGACTCGTTCGGGAGCCAATTAATGCTGACCGCGGACCCCAGAGAGCGCACAAGGCTCGTGATCGCCATTATTCTGGCGGGCATCGGTGTGGCCGCGTTCGTGGGACTGGCCCTGTCGAGCCATCTTACCCGGATCACAGAGCTGATTTGGGACATCTTTCAAGACCGGGCTCATTTCCGCACCTACATTGAAAGCTGGGGAGGCTGGGCACCGGCTGCGTTCGTCGCCCTCCAGGGACTCCAGGTGATCATTGCTCCGATCCCGGGTGAGCTTACCGGCGCGGTTGGGGGCTTCATTTTTGGTGGATTGCCCACGGTCCTCTATTCTTCACTCGGGTTGACTCTCGGCTCACTCGTCAATTTTCTCATTGCGCGAATTATCGGCCTGCCATTCGTGAAATTGGTTGTGAGCAGGGAAACTCTGGAGAAGTTCCATTTTCTCACCGAGAGACGCGGGGCTCTATTGGCATTTGTTCTTTTCTTAATTCCAGGGTTTCCAAAAGATATCCTTTCGTATATCCTTGGGCTGAGCCCGATGCGTCTGCTGACATTCGCTATCGTCTGTACCCTGGGTCGGATTCCGGGAACAGTGATGCTTAGTTTCAGCGGAGCCGCCGTATATCAAGAAAACTGGAGACTGCTAATCATTATCGCAGTAATCTGTGCCATATCACTGGGGGCCATGTACCTGTGGCGCAATGATATCGACGAGTGGCTCAAACGAAGAGGCAAACACCATCGCAGTGACATGAGAGAGCGTGATGGAGCATGACCAAGCTTGGCCCATCGAGCTCGGCATGGCTTTATCACTCGGGAGGATACGGGAAGTACCTGACTGAGAGGGATTCTTTTCCCCCTCGAGGCGCATTCTGCGGGCTCTCCAGTTTCTCACGAACGCGGGACGCCAGCAAATCGCCCCCGGACATCGATGTCTCAGGTCCGGCCTGATGTGCGGCGTGCCTCGAGAGGTGACTCGTAACTAGTGCTCGCGTCGAATCCGCATTTGGATCCTGTCATGGAACAATGCTTCGAATCAACCGCTAAAGCCGCGCAGGAAAGGTACGATCCTCAGTTTCTCAAATTTCTAAAGGAATTCGAAACGGTATTTCGCCACGAACGGCTGTTTCCGAAGGATTGCCGCACCTGCGGCAGAACCTTTCGCACCCTCGCAGAGTACCTGTTGAACACCGTGCCCAAAGGCCACAGTTTCGAGGACTGTGAAGAAACCATGCGACAGCCGTACACTATGACGTACCGGCATTGCTCCTGTGGAAACACACTCGTATTGACGTTGACTGAAGAGACCTATCCTTATCTGAGGGAATTGTGGAGTATGCTGCACGAGAAAGCTTCCCGGTCCGGGCGCCCCATCAACGAGGTGGTCCGAGAGTTTTCGGATCAGTGGCAGCACTATATCATCACCCATAACCGCAATGAGGGTTGAGGGAGAGGGATGGACCCCCGAAAGACCCTCCTCGTGGTGTATCACTCTCAATCGGGAAACACGGAAAAACTGTCTGAGGCGGTGGAACAGGGGGCCCTTCTCGTCCCGGGCGTGCGCGTCCAGAGACTGCGTGCGGCCGATACGGACGTCCAGCACCTACGCGGCTGCTGCGCCCTCGTGATATGCTCCCCTGAATACTTCGGCTACATGGCTGGAGCTGTGAAGGACCTCTTCGACCGAACGTACGAAGCCGTACGCGAGGAGGTGTCCGGCAAGTCCCTCTGTGTGATAATATCCGCAGGCAACGACGGCACCGGGGCTCTGAATTCCATTATGAGAATTGCCGCAGGGTACCGTTTCAAGACCGTTCAGGAGCCTATTCTCTGCCGAGGGCCTGTGAGTGAGGCCGATCTTTGTGCCTGCAGAACATTGGGTCAGACTCTCGCGGCCGGAATCGATCTCGGGATTTATTGAGCTCGCGCGCAGCGCTCCGCGAGAGCTCTGTTGGACGACAGGAGGTGCTGGGCTGTGCAGCCCGCAACAAACAAAGTGCCCATCACGGACATTCTCTTCGATCTCGGACGAGTTCTGGTCCCTATCGATTGGAATATGGCGTACACCCGATTGGCTCCATATCTTCCCGATCGTCTCCGTCTGTTGATGGAGACCGACAGAGAGGCGTTTCAAAATCTCTTTCTCGATTCGGCCACTGAGCTGGAGATGGGAAGGCTGGGATTCGACCGCTTCCACCAGATCGTGACACATGTCCTTGAGACAAGGATCTCACTGGAGGAATTTCACCATATCTGGTGCGATATTTTCCGGTTAGATACCAGAATGGTGAGGCTGGGGCGCTCCCTGTCCCGTACATACGGCACCTGGCTGGTTTCTAACACGAGCGAAGCCCACTACCAGTGGATCGTCACCAAATTCCCCGAGATCCTGTTCTATCGAGATGCGGCCCTATCGTACAAGCTTGGAGTCATGAAGCCTGCTGCCGAATACTATCGGAAGGCCCTGTCACTGTTCAGGCTCAACCCAGCGAGCTGCGTGTTCATTGACGATCTTTCCGAAAACGTTGAGGGGGCAGTTCAGGCTGGGATGATCGGCATCGTTTATAAGGGCACGGATCAGCTTCTCGAGGAGTTGCACACCATAGGAATCGCGGTGAGCGATCTAACGGAGTAACACATTGGACGCGCGTGACTTGATGATCGATGGATTCAGATTTTCAGCCGTGGCTGCCGGGATCAAGCAGCCCGATGCGGATAGGCTCGACATGGGGCTTATCGTTGCGGACGTTCCCGCGGTTGCGGCCCAAGTTTCAACGACGAACCTCGTCTGCGCCGCGCCGGTAAAAATCACTCGTGAGCGCGTCGCGAATGGCAGATGTTCCGCAGTATTGGTGAACTCAGGCAATGCAAACGCCTTCACCGGAGATCGGGGCTACAGCGATGCAGTAGAGTTGACGCGCTCGGTCGCCCTGGAGCTTTCTGTCGATCCTGAGCTCGTGATCCCCATGTCCACAGGCGTCATCGGGAATCGGCTTCCTGTAGAGCGAATGAAAGCGAGGATCCCCGATCTGGTGCGATCCCTCAGTCCCCAAGGGCTGCCAGCCGTGGCCCGAGCCATGATGACCACGGACCTGAAGCCAAAAACGACCAGCATGAGGACCGCGGCGTCGGGGTACCCAATCCGCATGGTAGGCGTCGCAAAAGGGTCTGGCATGATCGCGCCGAACATGGCCACCATGCTTGCAGTCATTCTGACAGACGTGAAAGTCGAAAGAGGGTTTTTGAGCGAAGCGCTACAGGAAACTACGAGGAAAACCTTTAACGTCATCACCGTGGACGGCGACACTAGCACGAATGACACGGTGGCCGTGTTAGCCGGAGGGCATGGTTCAGCCAAAGAGCTCGGGACCTCGCAGAAAGAACGAGAAGCCTTTTCCCGGCTTCTCGATGAAGCGTGCATGGACCTGGCACATCAGATAGTACGAGACGGGGAAGGAGCCACAAAACTGGTAACGGTTCGCGTGCGTGGAGCTCGCGACGCCAGTGCCGCAGCGATCGTAGCACGAACGATAGCAGAATCCCTCCTGGTGAAGACCGCATTCCATGGGGAAGACCCCAACTGGGGGAGAATTGTCTGTGCCGCGGGCAGAGCCGGTGTCACATTTGACCCGGACCTCGTTGACCTCTTCATTGGTGACGTCCCCATCGTGGTGGATGGCGCTCTCGTATCGGGCGACTGGGAACACCGCGCCCATGCGGTCATGAAGCAGCCGGAGTTCTCCGTGCTCCTGGACTTGAAGTCCGGTCCCGGAGAAGCAGCGTTTCTCACTACTGACCTTTCAAAAGAATACGTGACCATCAACGCGGATTACCGCTCGTGACAGCCCCTATACGATTCCCATGACCGCAATCCAAGACATAGAACGAAAGACCGACGAGATTCAGCGATCCCTGTATTCGCTTGTACGGGGAGAGGTGCCTTCCCTTTTCGACACGGGTACGTGGAAGGGGAAAGTCATGGAATGGGCTATGCGCGACGAATCGGTCAAGATCCCGCTGTTTCGATTCATCGATGCATTGCCGTCCGTCACGCACGACAGCGGGGTGGTTCGTCTTCTGAACGAATATTTCGAAAATGTGCAAGATAGCCCCCTTGTAATCAAACGTGGGCTCAGAAGCCTCGCCGGAACCGGGATCCTGCCGTCAGTAGCGGGTCGAATTATCAGGTCTCGGGTCGCGTCCTTTGGAAGGCAATTCATTGCCGGTCGGGATGCGGAAGACGCGGAAAATGCCCTTCGAAGTCTCCGAGACGAAGGGCTGGCATTCACCATCGACCTGCTCGGCGAAGAAGCTCTCAGCGGACCGGAAATTGTCGCGTACCAGCGGCGATATCTCCACCTGATCGACAGCTTGGCCCGCAAGACCGCGCTATGGCCCCAGCAGGACCTGCTTGACAACGACCACGTGGGTCCGATTCCTCGAGTGGATGTATCCGTCAAAGTGTCGTCATTCTTCTGTCACCTGGACCCAGTGCACTGGGAAGAGTCCGTATCGAGAGCCAAGGAAGGGCTTTCACCGGTAATCGAGAAGGCTGAAGAGACGGGCGCCTCTGTCACCCTCGACATGGAGCACTATTATCTGAAAGATCTCACCATAGATATCTTCAAGAGCCTTCTCGAGGATCATCCAGCGCTCCATTTCGGGGGGATCGCTCTCCAGGCTTACTTGAAAGAGGCTGAGCAGGACGTCGTCGGCCTCGTCAGGTGGGCGAGATCCGCCAAGAGAAGGATCTCGGTCCGGTTAGTCAAGGGGGCGTACTGGGATTACGAGACCGTAGTGAACCGGCAGAGAGGATGGCCCATCCCCGTATACCTGCAGAAAAGCGCCACTGATAGGAGCTTTGAGGATCTTACCCGCATTCTTCTCGAAAATGTAGACGCCGTGCGCCCAGCTATTGCTACACACAACCTTAGGAGCATAAGCCATGCTATAGCGGTAGCAGATTCTCTGGGATTGCCCCGGAATGCATTAGAATTCCAGGTGATTTACGGGATGGCTGAGCCCATCAGGTCCGCTCTCAAGAAATTCGGGTTTCGAGTCAGGGTTTACACCCCGGTAGGGGAGCTTATTCCAGGTATGGCCTATCTTATACGCCGCCTTCTCGAAAACACGTCCAACGAATCGTTTCTCAGGCAGACGTTCTTCGAGCAAGCGGCGGCTTCCCAGGAATCGGCCCCGCCAGACTCCAGCCCGCAGGAGATCGATCTCGATCGAGGATTTCGCAACGAGCCTCTCCTCGATTTCTCTCGGGCCGACAACCGTAGACGAATGAATGAGGCCCTCGAATCGGTCAGGAGACGGTTCGGCTCTTCGTTCCCCCTGATCGTGGGTGCCAACGAAATCAGCACCGGCCAGCCAATCGTCTCGAGAAATCCTGCCGATCAGAGCCAAATCGTAGGAACGGTATCGTCAGCGACCGCGGAACATGCGGAGGCGGCTGTGAGGGCAGCCCGAAGCGCGTGGATCTCGTGGCGCAGAACGCCGCCGGAGGAACGTGCAGCGTACTTGCGCCGGACTGCCGCATCCATGAGGTCCCACCGCTTCGAGCTAGCAGCACTCGAGGTGTTCGAAGTGGGGAAACCGTGGAAGGAGGCCGATGCCGACGTCACGGAAGCCATAGATTTTCTTGAATATTACGCAGCCGAATCCATCCGGCTCGGGACTCCCAGACGATTGGGAGCGTATCCCGGTGAGAAGAACCTCTACGTGTACGAGCCCAGGGGAGTTGGTGTTGCTATCTCTCCCTGGAATTTTCCGCTTGCCATTCCCACAGGGTTGGTCTCGGCAGGTGTGGGAGCCGGCAACTGCGTCATCTTCAAGCCGTCTGGCCTGTCATCGGTCCTCGGGTGGCACATTGTCAACTTGTTCCGAGAAGCAGGTCTTCCTCCGGGAGTGCTGCAGTTTCTTCCAGGTCCTGGCGGAGAGGTCGGAGAGTACCTCGTGTCCCATCCGGACGTCGACTTCATAGCTTTTACCGGATCCAAAGAGGTAGGCCTAAAGATCGTCGAGCTTGCTGCCAAGGCACGGGAGGGCCAGCGGTCGATCAAGCGGGTCATCGCAGAGCTTGGAGGTAAGAACGCTATCATTGTGGATGAAACCGCCGACCTTGACGAGGCGATCAAGGGGGTGGTGGAATCAGCTCTGGGATATCAAGGCCAGAAGTGTTCCGCGTGCTCCCGAGTGATAGTGGTGGGCGATTCCTTCGAAGAGTTTTGCTCGAGGCTCGCTGCAGCGGTGGACAGTGTGCCGATCGGCAGGCCTGAAGATCCTTCTAGCCTGATGGGACCTCTAGTGAGCGAAGAGGCTGTCCGAAAAGTGCAAAGCTACATTGCTCTAGGGAAGCGCGACGGCAAGCTCCTGTACGAGAGGGATCCCGGACTCGGCGGTTTGTATGTTGGGCCTGCCATGTTCACAGGCCTGCCCCTGGACTCCCCTCTTCTGCACGAGGAGATTTTCGGGCCCGTCATTGCTCTCGTGCGCGCAGGCGATCTGGATGAGGCAATCGACATATCCAACAGCACATCCCAGGCCCTCACGGGAGGCATCTATTCCCGCAGTCCCGCAAGCATCGAGAAGGCCCAGGCACAGTTGCGCGTAGGGAACCTGTACATTAATCGAAAGATTACGGGGGCACTTGTGGCGCGGCAACCATTCGGCGGTATGGCCATGTCGGGGGTGGGAACGAAGACCGGTGGGCCAGACTACCTCCAGCAGTTCATGAACGTAAAGAGCATTAGCGAGAACACTCTGAGAAGAGGATTCGCGGCCGAGTAACGGACCGCTATTGTTTTTGCGCCTGTGCGTCTCGGAGGGCGACCGGTGGGGTCTCGCCGCGAGCTTCCCGTAGCGCCGGCGTCTCGCCGGTTTTCTTGAGCCAAACCTCGCTGGAGAGAAGGGCACGCTCGACACCCGCGCTACGGAGTATTCGTGCCAGATTGCTGCACTGCGGGCGTGGCTCCTGAGCGCGTTTTCCTCAACATCGTGCCTCAGTTAGCCATCGCCATTCACCGTCCCCGAATGGTGGCTGGGAAACATTTTTTCTCGGGGGAGGACTTGTTTCTGGTACCATACGTGCATATCATATAACTGAACAACGACTCCTTTAACCATACCCTCAGCCCTCCTTAATAAGGTGGGCTATTTTTTTGCGCGCAATTCCGCGCTCTTGTCCCCGTGGACGGGCAATCAGTCACGAGCTCTTTTCCTTCGATACTGACAAATTTTTTCCCACCTTTACCCGGACACTGTAAAGAAAAGTTACACCAACCATAACTAACCGTATTCTAAGGGTCTTTTGTCTTGTTGCTCGTGCCGGCCCCTCTTCTGCGCACGGACTGAGCAGGGCGTGTACCCAAGGTGAAACTGTCTCGGAATTGCGGCAAATGTTAGGATCGTGGCACGCTTCTTTTTTTTACCCTCACCCTAGTCCTCTCCCGAAGGGAGGGGGACTTGCAACCGCCCGGAATGACGCAGCCCTCTCTCCCTCTGGGAGAGGGTGGGGTGAGGGCTCGATGGGCAGTATCGCCCCTTACCGTACCACTTTTTCTGCTGTTTCCCGAGTTTTGAGACAATTTCAGGTAGCCGCTCCACGCACCCCTCATCCTCGCGCGCGAACTTTTCGCAGCAACGGATGTTCTCGACAGAGCCTCGAAGGTTCATGCCCTGCCCCTTCGCCAGCCCTGACCGGGGGTTCTGTTGACTCTAGGGAATAGAGAGGACATGATTATTTGTTATCCAAGATTCGAACAGGACGTGCGAGATCCAGGAAGTTCCAAGCTCCCGATTCGTCCATCACGCGTGGGGGCAGGCCTATAGGAGCCAGGATGCGAGAAACCTATTACATAGAGACGTACGGCTGCCAGATGAACGAGCACGATTCCGAGAAAATGGCATTACTGCTCGAACAGCAGGGATTCACCGTAGCGAGCTCACCTGACGAAGCGGACGTGGTGATTATCAACACGTGCTCGATCAGAGAAAAGGCCGAACACAAGGTCTACAGCGCGCTGGGCACCTTGAAGCCCTTGAAAAAGCGAAATCCGAACATGGTGACCATTGTGGCCGGCTGCGTGGCCCAGCAGGAAAAGGACAAGCTGCTCAAACGCGCAAGTCATCTGGATGGAGTGCTCGGCACGCACCAGATCGGTGAGCTGCCGCTCATGCTGGAGCGGATCCGCCGGCGAGAACGATTGGTATTGACCGAATTCTCCGACACCGCGGAATCGCTGCACATGCATGCGCCGCTCAAGGGAAAGAGCCCCGTTTGTTCGTACGTTACCATCATGCAGGGCTGCTCGAACTTCTGCACGTACTGCGTTGTCCCATTCACGCGGGGTCCGGAAAAGAGCCGCCCCGCACAGGATATCGAATCAGAAGTCTGCGATTTGGTCCAGAGGGGTGTCAAGGAAATCACCCTTCTGGGGCAAAACGTCAACGCGTACGGGAAAGACCTCCACGTGCCGGATTCATTCAGCCAGCTCCTTCGCAGGCTCGATGCCATTGCCGGCCTCGAGCGGATCCGGTTCACAACTTCCCACCCAAAAGACTTCACGCACGATATTACGGACGCGATTGCCGAGTTGCGGTCCGTCTGCGAACATGTTCATTTGCCTCTCCAATCAGGTTCGGATCGCGTGCTCGCGGCCATGCGGAGAGGATATGACATGGCGCGATACAAGAGCACCATACGTGAATTGCGCTCTCGAGTCCCGGGAGTCGCAATCACCGCGGATATGATCGTCGGCTTTCCCGGCGAAACCGACGAAGATTTTCAGCAGACTCTGGCAGCGCTCGAAGAGATTCGTTTCGACCAGATTTTCTCGTTCAAGTATTCGGCTCGTCCCGGAACTGCTGCTCGAAGCCTACCCGACCACGTGCCTGAAGAGGTGAAAAGCGCCCGCCTTGCCCTGGTTCACTCTCTTCAGGACCAGATAACTGGCGAATACCATAGGGCTGTCGAAGGTACGGAAACGGAAGTTCTCGTGGAGGGATTCAAGCCAGAGGTCCATCAGGCGTTTGGACGCACGAGAACCAACAAAATCGTCAACGTAGATTCATCGGCTTGGCTGGAAGGAGGAGATCTTGTTCGAGTGAGAATCGTCAGGGGACTCAAACACTCGCTTCTCGGGGAGATCGCCGCAGGATGTTACAGTGGGCTATAGCGTCTCTTGTACATTGTCTCCCATGGACTCGAAAAAAAAAGCCCGACCGGAGGAGTCGAGCTGGGAGACGCCGTCGAACGGCCGGGCTCACGAGATACCATGGCCGGTGCGCAAGAGAGTTGTATACCGCGGATTTGAAAGCGCTCCTCAATGGCATGCATCTTTCGTGATCAGCGTCCTCGATTCGGTTGATCGAGATCCCTCTCGGCACCGGCCCACATGGATTCTAGCCGCTAGAAGATGAGCCCACCCTCGATGAACCCGCCCTCGAGCGTGTTCTGGAATAGGTAGTCAGTCTGTGATTTCTTGAGCTGGACGAATCGGTACCCTCCTTTCACATACCCCCAGCGCCCGCAATTCAAGGGTACCGAGAATCGTCCGGCAGCCTGCAAGTCATAGCCCTCCACATCGTCGAAGAAGATGACCGAAGCCCTGTTATCCAAGGAGAAAGTTCCTCCATTCGGAGCAGTCGTCACGCATCGTTGGAACTGCACTCCCGCTATCATGGAATCCATGCCCTTGCTGAATGTTGTGGTCCAATTGCCGCACAGATAACAATTCAGGTCGATCTTGTCGTCAGCATGCATCCACCCGGCAGATACGCTGACTAATGACTGACAGGTCCTCACAGCGTCATACACGAGGCTCAACCTGTGATACGCGTGCTGCCATTTCGTCTGAATCTGCTGACCGTAAACGATCCACCCGCCGCCGGTCGCCCACCAGGGACCGAAGACAAATTGCTGATCCGCGTAACCGCCTCCGTTCATCTCGTCGAAGAGCACCTCGTATCGGACAGCCCAGTTGGGTCTGAACTGGTACCGGGCGCTCAAGTCAAGGAGTACCTGGTGCTCGGGTAATTTGAGCGCACCGTTGAGGTCGGCTTCGTTGTCCCACCCTTGCCACGCAGTCCAGTACCACGAGTATCGAGGCCACGCTATCTTCCCCCGCGTTCGGGCGAAAAAGGCTTGGGCGCTCATCTCCCATTGCCGCATCTTGGGGCTCGGGAGAATGCAGGGGAGCGGCCCGCCACATGGAACCATCGCGGGCTTTACCTTGGTGATACCCGGTGGTGGTGGCGGAAAGACATAGGCATACGGATGCGAAGCAACGCTGGTGTGCTTGCCGCCGGTTCTGGCCCTGGGAACCGTTTGGGTTTGCTTTGTTGTGGTTTGGTTGGGCTTGAGCAGGATCTCGAGAGATTTGTCCGGATCTGCGGCCCAAGACGTGTTGAGGCAGATGATAGCTACAGAAATAGCTATGCATACCAATGGCGTAGAAGGTATTCTTCTCAACATACCCTTCCTCCCAGCTCGAAATGTTGGACATTGCTTAAATAGGTACTTCGGATTTTTGTCAAGAAAAAAATGAAGCTGTTTTTCAATTAGTTGGTTTGATTTGCAAGAAATCGGTCGATACGATCAGGTAACCTCTTGATATTATTACTCGGTCTGTGCAGAACAAAAAACAGAAAACATCGTGCAACCACGCCATCTTATCTCACTTGTCTCATACTCCTCTTGACAGATCGATCCGTCGCGATTATGCCTATCAGGCCAATACACCAGCGCACACATCGGGCCCCGTTACGGCGCGGCTCGATCTCTCCGGGGAGCAAAGCGGCACATCATGGGAGAATATCATCCCTATTGGAACCACGCACAGAGGCCGTTGCACCTCTCAACACGTATCAACGCAAAGGGTGTGTCGTCATGACGTTTCGTCACCGATCTTTCCACTGCAGATTTCGCGCTATCCACGCCGCAGCCTGTGTGTTTGCGGCGCTCTTCCTCGTCCTTCATCCCTCTTCGGGAAGATGCGCGGGGTATCCTCATCTCGACGCTCAGCTCGACGCGCTGATAAAACGCGTACTTCCCCCCAATTTTGCGGTGTCCGTCCAGGTGGTGGAACTTGCCACCGGCCGCGTGCTCATGGAAAAGAATCCGGATCTGCCGCTCGTCCCGGCGTCCACGCTCAAGGCAGTGACCAGCGCGGCGGCCTTGCACACGCTCAAACCTGATTTCACCTTTGTTACGGAGGTCCTGGCAGAGGAAGTGGACGGTTCGTCCGTACAGAACCTCATACTTAAGGGAAGGGGTGACCCGTACCTTGTGAGCGAGCAGTTGTTCGCGTTGACGGGAGCATTGCGGGACAAAGGTCTGCGAGAGGTCCGGGGAAACATTATTGTGGACGATTCTTATTTCATACCTGGCAAGCCTTTGGATGAGGCAGAGGACCTCGGTCACCGTTCATACCATGCTCCGTACGGAGCATTGTCTCTCAATTTCAACACGGTCAAGGTCACGGTGCTCCCTGGCAAATCTGCGGGAAGGTCGGCAAAGATCCTTGTAGACCCGGTGTGCGAGTACGTGGTTCTCGCGGGATCCGTAAAGACCGTACAGGGGAGCTCGCCTGCTCGTTTGAATTACTCCAAGGAATCCAGACCCGACGGCAGGGAAGTGATAACAGTATCGGGCACTATTGGGGCGGAAGCGCCGCCAAAAAGCAAGTACGTCAATGTCACGTCTCCTGCTCAGTACACCGGGGAAGTCTTCAAAGAATTTCTCCTGCGTGAGGGCATCAGGGTGGGCGGCAGAGTGGTTCACGGGATGACGCCCATCGGGGCCGCGCCGTATTTGGCCTTTCCGTCCCGCCCATTGGGAAGCACGATCTACTGGCTGAACAAGTTCAGTAATAATTTCATGGCGGAACAGATCTGTCTGGGACTGGGGGCCGAGGTGCACGGGGCCCCCGGAACCCGGGAAAAAGGGCTCTCCGTAATTCGGAAATACCTTTTGGAATGCGGAGTGGATGAGGGAAGCTTCTCCCTAACAGAAGCCTCCGGTCTCTCCCGAGGCAACAGGCTCAGCGCCTCCGCGCTCGTGAAGGTTCTGCTCGTCGCGTCTCGCGACTTCACGTACAATGCCGAGTACATGGCATCCCTCGGTGTCGCTGGTGCTGACGGGACTCTCAAAGAGAAATTTACCGATCCCGGTTCGAAGCGGCGAATACGAGCCAAGACTGGCACGCTGCGCGGAGTAAGCGCGCTTGCGGGATACGGTATCTGGCACGATGGCAAGACCTGCGCGTTTGCAGTGCTGGTCAACTCCCTCCGAAACGGCGCGGGCTTCGTTCCGTACGCGGACGAGATTATGAAGGGACTACTGGACATCCCTCTCGGAGTGCGGTGAGAGGTCGAGCGGTCGCCGGTTCCCGATAATGATGTCCGTTTCTCCAGCTCGACAATGACGGGCGAGACGAAACTGTCTCGGAATTGAGGCAAATGTTAAGATCGTGGCACGCTTCTTCTTTAGCACCCTCACCCTAGCCCTCCCGAAGGGAGAGGGGACTTGCAACCGCCCGGAATAACAGAGCCATCTCCCTCTGGGAGAGGATGGGGTGAGGGCTCCATGGGCAGTATCCTCCCTCACCGTCCCACTTTTTCTGCTGTTTCCCGAGTTTTGAGACACATTCAGACGCCCGTCCCACCGGTGTGCGAGCCTCCCACAAACGTCCACGACACACGGGAAACGGATTCTGAGAAGAGGTAGACGGGGGCTTACCGTGAATTTCCCGTAGGGCAGGCGTCCAGCGGGTCCCTGTCTGCCCCCTCTTGAAATGAGGGCGGAGTCGAGACCCGCCCTTCCGTGGAATGGTCGCCGCGAGTTCCCGTAGCGCCGGCGTCTCGCCGGTCTTCTTGTTCTAAACCCACCTTAAACAAAGCGTAGGTTTGACACCCGCCTCACACTTGCCGCGAGGCCGCTCCATGACCGAGTGAAAACGGGGAATTGCGCATATTCCCTCATAGGGTTTCGTCACAAGACAGCGCACCCCAATCCCGATCATCAGTTCTCGCTCGACGGAATGAGGCTTATCGCGCCACGCAAGCGCCTGGTTACCTCTTCCTGACCGATTGTCTCGAGCATCTCAAACAGTCCGGGCCCAACCGATGTGCCGGAAACCGCGGTGCGCGCTGCGTTGATAAGGAGCCCCGCTTTCACTTCTTTTTCCTCGGCATAGCTCCTGAAGACCTCCTCAATGGCGGAAGAGCCGAAGCTCTCTACCCGCTCGAGCCTCTGGGCGAGGTCCGGGAGATAGACGCGCAACCGGGGCTCTTTCGAAAGGTTCTTCTTCACAGCAGCCTCTTCGTACTCGAACTCTTGGGAGAAATAGCAGCGTCCTCTTGAGGAGAAATCCTTCAGCGTGTGGAAGCGCGCTCGAATCAAGTCCACAGTTGCGAGGAACCAGCCTCTCTTCTCCCCCTCGTATTCCTGCTTCCACAAGCCCGCTTCCTTCAGCTCTTCCTCCACGTATGGGGCAAGCTCTTCCACGGGCATGGTTCGGATATACGTCGCGTTGAAGTGGATGGCTTTGGGGTCCGTCCAGTTTTTTGGATCTCCGGGCACGTAATTGAAAATGGAATTGGATCGGTTGATCCGAGAGAGGTCGAACGTCCGGATCAGCTCATCCCGGGAGAAAAATTCAGTGCCGTCAGGAGAGGACCATCCCAGCAGCGCGAGGAAGTTGCACAGGGCCCAGGGAAGGAAACCATGCCGACGGTAGTAGGCAATGGTAACTACCTCCCCGTGCTTTCTCTTGGAGAGTTTCGCTTTCTTGCTGTCCAGCGTTAGGGGCATGTGTGCGAATACCGGCGGCTTCCAGCCGAGCGCCTGGTAGATGAGGATCTGTTTCGGCGTGTTCGCAATGCCGTCTGCTCCGCGTATCACATGCGTTATGTCGTCCAGAAAGTCGTCGACTGCGTTGCTCAGGATGTACAGGGGCCTGCCGTCCGAACGGACGATGACGAAGTCCTCTATATCTTGCCCTCTCTTCTCCATCCTTCCGAAGACAGCATCCTCGAAAACCACGGTGGAGAGGGGGGAGCGGGGGACCCGGAATCGTATTACGTATGGTTGACCTTCCTCCAGTCGGCGATCTATCTCGTCCTGGGACAGGTCACGACACCGTCCATTGTACATGAACGCGATCTTCCTCGCCTCTGCCTCTTCCCTCTGGGCTTCAAGCTCTTCCCTGGTGCAGAAGCACCGGTACGCGTGTCCGCTTTCCAGAAGCTTTCGGGCAGCCTCCACATGGCGTTCCAGATTGTGGCTCTGGAAGTGCGGGCCTTCATCCCAGTCGAGTCCCAGCCATGTGAGGCCGTCGAGTATCTCTTGCACGGACTCCCGAGTCGAGCGCTCAACGTCGGTGTCCTCAATTCTCAGAATGAAGACGCCACCAGTTTTCCTTGCCCAGAGCCAGTTATATAGGGCTGTACGCGCTCCGCCCAAATGGAGGTACCCTGTTGGCGAGGGGGCGAAGCGCACGCGGACTTCTTCTCGTTTGTCGGTATCGGTCATTTTTCTCCGCACGTAATCGTTACGCGGTAGGATCGAGCACTACCACGGGTACTTTTGTCGCGGCCGCAAAGGCCTGACGATCTTGCAAGGTGCCCACAATGTCTCCGCAGTGCATGGGCACGGCTGTTTTTGGTTGAATTTTGTCTGCTGCTTGTGCTGCCTGAGCGACAGTCATCGTGTACGTGCCCCCCACTGGTATCAGCAGGACGTCGGCCGTGACATGCTCCATCTCCGGGATCACATCCGAATCGCCCGTGTGGTAGATACGGACGCCATCCACAGTTATGACGTATCCGACCCAGTTATTTGCTTTAGGGTGAAAATTCTTGTCCGTATTGTAGGCTGGAACGGCCTCTATGGTAACGTCGCCCACGGCAATTGTTTTCCCTGGGGCGATGGGCTTGAAGGAACCGCCGAAATCGGAGCGGCAATCCTCGGGGCCCACGATAACAGTCGACGCCTTGCGAATCTTTTCCACATCTTCCACTGAGAGGTGATCGTAATGGCTATGGGTAATGCATACGATGTCTGCCGGTACAGAGGATTTCAACTTCCACGGATCAATATAGACCGTCGATTTGGCCCCCGATATCCGGAAGCTGGCATGTCCAAGCCAGGCAATCCTTTCCTTCACAAACGATTCCACGTTCATAGCGTCCTCCCTCTTGAATGCTGAGCGTTGGATGGCGCCTCATTCTGGCTCGACCCGAGCGCTATTTCTGGCCAAGTCCCGTCATATGGTTTGGCGACAGATAGCTCCGCGGTCATTGTAAGCGCCATATAGGAGAAAAGCAAATTGATCGAGACGCACACACGTGAAGCAGCTCGCCTGATTATCCGTGACCCCGCAGCCACACCGGACCATGAAGGCCTCGGCATCCCGGTGTACTCCGGAATCCAGTACAATCCCGAACTTCCCCGGACCCATCGATGGCGGCCAAGAGTTGGCCGGCTCCTGTCTTCGTAGCACCGGCGTCTCGCCGGTATTCAGGAGACTTTCAGACAAAATGCACGCGAGACATCTAACGTTGACAAACGGGCGAGACGCCCGTTCTACTGAAGATCGGCGGCGCGGTCGCGCTGCTGGAATGTGGGAATCGAGAAAGGCGCTCTGCACAGGTACAGACCACGGAGGGCCGCAGGCATATGCGTTACCTTAGAGCCTTTGGAAGATACGTCTCACCCCAGTCTCTTCCTTCGCGATTCCCGCTTCCGAGGCCCCTCTCGGAGCTCTTGCGAGATGGCCTTCCGGTTTGGGAGACGCCAGTGCATTCATGCCCTATAAACCCCTCTCCCCGTGATACCTGGGCGTAGGGGGGGCTGTGCCTGCCGATGCTCTGTCGGGCAGGGGCCGACCTACCACTGCGCCACGGTGTAATGGATATGATAGCGACATAATCGCGAACACACGGTTAACGCTTTGGGGCATGCAGGAGCAGATCGGCAGTTGGCCGGCGTGTTCTGTCTTTCCAAGACAAATGGAGCTATGATAAGAATGGCTTGATGAAAAGAAACTCCGAACCCCGAAAACCTCCTCCTCCCAGCGTGACCCGAAGCGACCGCGATTGGGTGATGTTCGCGTTGGGAATAGGATTGATTGTCCTGTTCGTGGTCATAGGATATGGAGCAATGACGGGTTGGGAGGGCAGATCCCCGGGAAAGATCAGGGGACCCGTGAAAGATCCAGCCAAGGTCGGGAGCATCCGTGAAGAAGGTCAATTCATCCGAGGTAGGGAGCTTCCGTTCAAGAACAAAACCCTTCAGACGGGCTTACAGGGTCATCCATGCCGTTTCCTGAAGGGCTTTGCACAAGCGAACGCTCAAGTATAGCCTATTCCGGTTCAGCACGCTAGCTTTATGGCACCGGAGGGAGCAGCGGCTCGCTCCTGCTCTCTGGCATACGGTCGATCGGACCTTCTTCTGGTGTTCGGGCCACCGGCTTCCAGGAAATTTGTCGTCGGAGAAAGACCATGCAGTCACTCTTCAGTTACCTGGTTCGATTTTTCCTCACGGGCGTGGCCACCCTGCTGCCGTTGTTCGTGACTGTGTTCGTAGTCACGTGGGTGGTCAAGCTCGCGGACGCGTACATAGGCCCCAGCAGCAGCTTTGGAGTCTTTATCGTTGCGATTGTCGGCGAGAGCGAGAAGTACCTCGGCTGGGTGGCCGGGTACCTCGTAGTGATCGTCTTCACGACGATCCTCGGTTTTCTTGTCACTCGTGCGACAGCAGCCCGAGTTCATCGCGGCGTGAATCAGATGTTCGCGAGAATCCCCCTGGTGGGAAAAATCTACTCGACCGTCGGTCAAGTTGTGGAGCTCTTGGGCAAGAAAAGTCAGAACGGGCTGGAACGATTTGGCGGAGTGGGGTATGTTCGCATGGGAAACTTGAAAATCCTCGGCCTCTTGACGTCGAGCGAGCACTATGTTCTGGATGGAAAGGAATACGTGCTCCTGTTCATTCCCAACGCGCCCTTTCCCGCAACTGGATTCACGATGTTGGTCCAGGTGGAGGATTTCGAGTTGCTCGACTTGGCAATAGAGGATCTGATAAAACTGCTCATGTCTCTCGGATCGTTGGGACCGCAGGTCCTCAAGAAGCCCTCCGACCTCTTCACTACAGGGTAAGACTTCATGAGAGAGAACTTACACGCCGAGCTGATGAGAAGGTCCCTGGAGGGGCCCTTCGGCAGGCTTCTGGATCTTGAAGCCGTAGAGGTAACCCCGGGACGTGCAGTCGTCAGAATGCAGGTCCGACCTGAGCTGGTCAATATCTTCGGATCCACGCATGGCGGCGCGTTGTTCAGCCTTATTGACGAAGCGTTCCAACTCGCGTGCAATAGTCACGGGATTATGGCTGTTGCTCTGAATGTCAGCATAACGTACGTTGCGGTTGCCTCGCCGGGAGCCATCCTGGAAGCCGTGGCGCAAGAGGCCCACAAGACCAGGCGAACTGCGTCCTACTGTTGCGAAATCCGCGAGGTCGGCGACGGAAAGCTCATCGCCACCGCTCAGGCTCTAGCCTACCGTACTGGAAAAGAGATTTCCTGATCTCACCAGGTTCTCTTGAAAAGGGTGGAGATACCGAGTTTTCCTCTTTTCGATTCGTCCGCTCTCGAAGTGTCTCGGCCCTTCCCCTGGGGCTTCTCAGTCGGCTCGCGCTGGGACTCCTCCTCGGAGTCGGGCTTGATTTTCGGCACTCTGGGCTTGAATGCGAGCAACTCGGTCAGCTCGACCGTGTCGAGGAACTCGTCGTCATTGTCGTACGATTCTCGCGGGATCACTGGAACCGGAACCCCCGGCCTTCCCGCAACTGGAGGCTCGACAACCTTGAACTGGATTCCGCGTCGGAGAAGATCTTCTTCTGAGATAAGCTTCTTGACGAACAGTTGCCTCAACAGGTCGGCGTATCCCGCTGGGGTGATCTTGAATCGCTCCATGATCTGCGCGTTCGTCATTGGGCCACGGATACATTCAAGGGCTTCCTTTGCGCTCACGTCTCTACTGGATGGCACTGTTGGCATCTCTTCATTCCGCTGGTTTGCTCAAAAGGGTTGTGGCTAGTATACCTCATATCCGTCACAAAATGAACCCCTTGGGGCACTCTAAGGGGAGCAAGCCGGTGCGTTTTCTTGATTTCGTCGCATCCCCTTCGGGCAGAAATCTTGGATTACAGGCGGCGCCAATAGAGGTCTAAGTTCACTATATTATGTCGATTAGCATCGTTTAGGATTGCAACATCAATCAAATTAGCGAGAAATTATTTGTTTTTTATGCAATATGGGTTATGATTGCCTCGCCCGCCGAGGATCGGACCCCCATCACGACGCTGGAGGTCGCGTGAAGCTCAATACCAAATTGGTTCTTGTATCCCTCCTCTATTTTGCCGAGGGATTTCCGTTCGGCCTGATCGAGCAGACGCTGCCCGTCTACTTCAGAATCCACGGCATGTCGCTGGTTCATATTGGGTTGCTGAGCTTTCTGAGCCTGCCGTACGCGCTGAAATTCATCTGGGCTCCGGCAGTGGACTTCCTGGGCAGTCGGCGGAAATGGATAGCTGGCGCCCAGCTCTTGATGGCCGCGTCCATATTCCTGCTCATTCCTCTCAATCCGTCTGAGCCTTCCACATTGTTATGGACAGTAGTTGCGTCGCTCGCCATATTCTCGGCCACGCAGGACATAGCGATCGACTCGTACTCGATTGAATTGCTCAATCCCTCGGAAATGGGAATAGCAAACGGGTTCAGGCAAGCCGCGTATCGCGTGGCTCTCGTGGTTGCCGGCGGACTGTTCGTTGCCGGTGGCGGCTGGATCGGGTGGAAGCTCACCTTTGCCTGTGCAGCGGGAGTTCTCCTTCTTTGCGCGTTTCTCGCCCTTAAATTGCCGCAAATAGAAGTCCCCCGGCCTGCCGTGACCCTGAAGACGATTGCGAATCCGGTGCGGGACCTCCTGAAGAGGCCCGGCGTGTTGCAGGTAGCCCTCTTCATCTTGCTGTACAAGCTGGGGGATATGTCCATCGGCCCCATGGTGCGTCCCTTTTGGTTGGCTTGCGGATTGACGACCACAGAGATCGGACTCATTACCGGCACGCTGGGAATCCTCGCTTCAATCGCCGGAGGTCTTGTAGGCGGCCTCTTTATGGTTCGCTTCGGGATCTTCCACGGCTTGTGGTTCTTGGGAATCTGGCAGTCGCTGAGCAATCTCACGTACGCGTGGGTGGCGGTAAGCCCCGAGACCAGTAACTGGGCGATATACGCTGCGTCCGTAGCCGAATCCTTCTGCGGTGGGCTCGGCACCGCGGCGTTCTTGGCTTTTCTGATGAGCATCTGCAGGAAGCAATACTCCGCAACCCAGTATGCAATCCTTTCTGCGCTCTTCAGGATAACGGGTATAATCGCGGGGTCTCTCAGCGGATGGGGAGCCGTTTCTATGGGCTACGGCCACTACTTCCTCTTGACATTCTTCCTTTCTCTTCCGGCATTTCTGTTTCTGATGCAGGCCAGAGAGTGGATACCCGCGGATCCCAATGGGACCGACAGCCCCC
Organism: Thermodesulfobacteriota bacterium; assembly: GCA_040753915.1. Taxonomy (GTDB): domain Bacteria; phylum Desulfobacterota; class Desulfomonilia; order Desulfomonilales; family Desulfomonilaceae; genus JBFMDN01. The sequence goes on from JBFMDN010000006.1 coordinate 32,368, forward strand.
CCCTTCTGAAAAGCCGCGGCGAACCAGGGAAAGAACCGCCCTCCCCGCCGAGCTATCGAGGGGCTCCAGCCCCGGTTGGGCAGTAGAGCCGCGGGCTTCATGGATTCCCGATAAGGCCTCTCTCCATGTCAAAGCTCCGATCCGTTCTGAAAGGCTTCCGGTGAAGCGATCGCCTTGATCCACAAGAGGACCCTCTCTTCCCCATACTGTTTCTTCCACGCGGCCAACAGGGCATCGAGGGGAAGGTCGGCGAAAGAGCCGTGGGTTGTTAGATATTCCACGTACGGCTCTCCCTTGAGGTTCCGGCTTGGGAACACTGCATCGTGGACTCCGTCGAATTCCACGGCCGCGATATTGTGTTGACCGTATATCGGCATGTCGAAAGCAGGCGTTGCTTTCACCCAGCGACCGTGAAGCTTGAGTTCCGCGTATCCGTGAAACGCGAAGACGTTGCACCCCATCATTTCCAGGAGTTGCTTGCTGGCTCCGTGGTTCCGTATGTCAGCGAGCCCGATCCGAGACGGAATACCTACCGCTCTTCCCGCTGCCACGAGAAGACAAGCCTTGGGCACACAATAGCCGCGTCCTCGTCTGAGCACCTCGCTCGCGCGGTAATGCTCGGGAAGATGGAATGGTGATCGAGTATCGTACACAATCCCGTCTCGAACTTTGTAGAAAAGCAGTTTCGCCTTTTCCGACGGATCCCCCGCGTCACCGACCGCGTCCTGGGCAAACCGGATTATTTCGGGATGGTCTGAGTCAATGATCGCTGTCGGTCTGAGGTACACTTCGTCCGGATTTAAGTCATCGCTCATGGTGGACTCCTGGATTACATCGGTGTTTTCGTACAGAAATTGTTTTGAATTGCCAGCTCAGGGTATCGTACAATTAAACTATTGTCAGCCCGCCACGCTGGTTTAGGTATGCATTCACGGGGTCCGTCGTCACTCGGGGGGCTATGTGTGAGCAACTTCATTACTCCGCAAGAGAATCTGCTCTCGTTCATCACTATTCTCCAGGCGCGAGGCAGTGCGCATTCTATGATGAGCGCTTCCCATGAGGCGTCCTGGCGCACAGGGGATCGACCACGAACACCAAGCTCAGGAGAGCTCCATCGAAGAAAAGGGGGTTCACCATGCAGCTCGAATTTTCTCGACTAAACCCCACCTCCGAAATGGTCGCCCTTACCACCAGGAGGAACACCAAGAACCTCATCATTACCCCTGCCGTCCTCCATGGCCCCCTAGACCCGGACAAACTTGCCGCAGCAGTGCACAGAGCCGTGGACGACTTTCCTCAACTCGGGTGCACCATTAAGGAGACCAAGGAATCCGGTCGTCGGTACCTCACCTGGGTTCCTCGTCCGGACCTGCGTTTCCCAGTGAACTTTGTCACAATGGGGGACCGCAGCACAGCCTCTGATAGGACTTTACCCACGGTTCAAGATCTGCTTGGAGTCCTGGAGTCAAGCCTGGATAGAGAATGGAACCTCTTCGAGGAGCTGCCCGGGGAATTCCATATTGTCAAGGTGGATCACGAACATCACTTGGCAGTTCCGGTCGTTCACCATGTTGCCGCTGACGCGGGAGAGGCCTCCTCATTCGGCAGGGGGGTTGCCTTGGCCTATCGTGAGCTGGTCACGGGCGAAAAGCTTGCTGTAGAGGCAAGGGTCCGAGGACTCTCCACTGCCATGAATCGAATCGCTCCTCGCAAACGCAAGTCCGCACTGGACGGCTTTTCCAGTCTCTGGAAATCGGTGCAGGCTGCTACCCTTCGTCCAACCTTGGCTCAAGGCAGCGGTTCCCGCGACGAGACGCGCGAGTTCCATGTAAAGAGGCTTTTCTCCCGGCAGGAAACTCTGCAAATTTCGGAATGGATCTCCCGTGCAGGAATCAGGCTGTCGGACGTTATCTTGGCGTGCGGCAACCTGGCCATAGATAGATGGAACGCGGCCCGGCATATCGAGGCCGGCCCGATTACTACCGCAATGACCGTCAACATGGAGGGGAGGTATAGCGGCTTAAGAGAGCCCAATGCCACGAGCGTGATCTTCTTCAAGTTTCTCCCCGAAGAACGGCAGGTTCCGGAGGACTTCCTCCGTCGCGTGTCTCAAACGCGTGCCCGCCACTTCGGCCGTCAAATGGACTCCCAATTGTCCGGAAATCTGCGGAGGATGCTCGATTCCGTGCGGCTCCTACCTTTGGGCGCTCGAAGCCGCGTGGTGTACCATCTAGTGAACAAGCAGCAATTCTCCATGACCGTAACTATGCTCGGAGTGGTGTGGCCGCTCAGAGAAGGCGATCGAGCCTTCGGCGAATCCTTTCCGACGGAGGTGGGAGATACCCTAATCACGGAAGTGCACGGAATCGGTTACAAGCTCCTGTCAAGCACACCGATTGTCTTCATCGTGTATGTCTTCCGGCAGCAGTTGAACGTGGTAATGGCCGCGGCAGGAAGCCTGTTTACGTACGAGGAAGCGGAATGCTTTATGGATGCGTTCGCATCTGTCCTGATGGAGCTCAGTGAGGGAACGCCTGCCGGGTAACGGGAAGTGCAGAGCTCAAGGAACGCCACGGACTCTGCGCTGATGTTTCTCCGGGCGGCCTTTTTTCCGCGGCAAGACAGATGGAAATGCGTGAGTACCAGTGCCCGGAGCAGGAAGGAGACATTCGCTTGAAGGCTATCTCTTGTCAAGCCACGCGTTGGCATCCTCGTGGCTAAAGAAGGACTGGACGGGAAATTTGGTCTTTTCAGTGAGATTGTCCATCTGGATCTTGAGAAATCTCTCGGAGGCATAAACCCGCGCAGCCTTGCGCATTCCGGCCTGCATCGCGAGATCCTGAGCTGCTGCGATGTAGTCCGTGAGGGCAATAGCGCCAACAGCGGTCCAGTCAACCAACTCGGTGAAACCGGGTCGCACCAATTGCAGCGCTTTCTTGACATCTTCCAGCCAGTTGGGCACAGCCTTGGTGCTCGTCCATGATCCCTTCATGGTGAATAATATCCGATTCTTCTTCTCGTCCACCTCGATCACATAGTGGTCCGTGGTCGCAACGGTTTTCATGCAGCTCCCTCTCTTGATTGACAGAAGTCTTGCCGCGGGCAACACAACCTGTTTACCAGAACGGGGGGCGCTCATCAATCATTGTTATTGAGAGGCCGGGCTATTTGAGACTTTTCCGCAAACCCGCCCTCTATTGAGGCACGCCTTGAACCTGCACTTCCCGAAAGGGAGCTGTTTGCCAGGTCCGTAACGGTACTTCTGAAATCTTCTGCTAAAACAGTTTCTATTATTCCGGCAGTTCATCGGAGCATCTATCGGGAATTACGGCAGGCAATGGCATGACTGGCTAAGGACAATCTTTCTATTGTGATTTTGATATGATAGTATTATGATTTAAAATGTTTTTGTACGTATAATAGACAGGGAGGCTCTTCATGAACAGTACGTCCATTACGTTTGCCGTTGCGCTGGTACTGTGCGGGTGCGGAATCGTCTTTGGGGAGGAACAGGTCACAGACGCGTCGGGACGCGTCATCGAGATACGGCAGGAATATGGCGATACTACGTACGCATATGACGGAAGTAGAAATCCGATCTACACTGCAACCCGAATTCCGGGCGGCGGCGGTCCTCTCGATTACAGGGATAAGCACGGCGTACACGTCGGCGTCGGGGGACCGGGAACGCTCCCAGGGTCTGTTCCCGGAAGATGGTGAGCCGGCCCCCGGAAGTGGTTGCAAGGCCTCAATAGCCTGTACGACGTCCGAGGCGAAGCTTACGACCGCACCGTTCCAGGCTGCGGGATCCCGTGGCTTCGCCCCGTGTGCTCAGTCGAAGGATGCCAGACTCGATGTCGGATCTGTGGTTCCCCCGTTCGACGCGATGCCAGTCCTTCAGAATCCCACCCGCACCCGGTAACGAGCTTTCACTTCACCATCCTTTGGGACAAGGACATTGAACCTTATGGTTCGAGCGTCGATTTTCGTAAACGGGTGTGAATTACTGATCACCTGCCAACTGCCGAAGAGAGGCTCTATGACTCCCACTTCGACTTCCTGTTCCTTGTGGTTGCGAAGAGCGATTTCCCATTCCGACTCGAACAAGTTGGCAGTAATGCGTTTGAAATCGATCTGCTTTCGCTCCGCGACTACATCGAAGGCTTCACCAATCTTCAGCTTCACCTCTTCATCCTTTGGGGTATGTTGGATTTTGTCCTCACCGATGAATTGGTTGCTCCCCGCTCGATCGGTCTTGTAGAGCCGCATTATTCCCTCCGGCAAAGGCATACCAAGGTTATTTTCCTTGGAGTTCTTGAACTTAATGTACACCCCGACGGGCTGTTTGGGGTTGCGATCGCGAAATTCCGCTGTGAAATAACTCTGGATACCGTACACTAGAAGTTCTTTGGCCACCTTTACGTCACTGGCTTCAAGGAGGCTCACTTGCTTCGCCTGATTGTTTTTGATCGTGGTTCTCCGCTGCAGGTCGTACATGTGGTACTCGAAAAAGGCTTGTTCCTGGAATTGGGGTGCCTGTGGTGCGGCTAGTGCCCTTTTCTCCATGCCGCGCGCAGGGCGAGGCACCGGCGGCTCCACCTGATGAACCCGACCGGCGACCAGTTTCAAGCGCGCGTCCTTGTACGTGGCACCGCTCTCGTTCTCAAGGGTAACCCAACCGGAGACGTCTGCGCTCGTATCATCCTTATTCAGGACAACCACGTAATCGGCTCTCCAGCTCAAGTTTCCCGTAAGATACGATACTTCCAAGGTCTGCTGCTTGTCTGTTCCGCTGTTGTAGAGCCACATCAGGGTCGGTTTGGCAATGAGATCCTCCGGCAGGCGGGGCAGAACTCTTATTCCATGGTGGCCGAGGTAGATCTCGTCGTTAATTTTGTAAACCTGCCCCTGGTTGTTGCTCAGCAGGGTGGCCTCGACGATTTCCTTCCTGTCGTGGATTTTGTTCCATTCAATGAGCTTGATGTTCTTGCCCACGTACTTGTCGAGGAGCTTTTCCGGACTTATGAGGTCGTATTCGTAATTCTGTTCCAGCACGGAGAAGTCCGCCGGGTTGTGGGTGGACTTCACATGCACCGTCACGGGCCTAATGTGAGCTGCCACATCCATGAACCGCAGCTCGCCCTGCCCTTTTGGAAGCTCGACCTTACGCACCTCTTTGATCAAGCCGAGATTGTCATTGTACACGGTAACTTCAACTTCCGCCCGGTCGTCCGAAGTGCTGACAACCACAGGTTCGGCAAGCACGGACGAAACAAGCGCGAAAACCAGGCTCAAAGACAGCACCGCGGTGTTTACCTTCATGACACCACCCTCCCTCTCGATTGATTGACCCGCATTCTCGATCCATGCCCATGATTTCGCAAGCCGGAACTGAACGTTACAGGCCTGAATGTGTCCCAAAGATATGTTGTAGCATCCCCTTGCCCCAACATCATCGTGGGGACCGCGATTTTCAACGATCCCTATCCCAGGCGCGTATCGCCAGTTTTACGGAAGAAATCGAGCCCCTTGTCGGAGGATTGTCATGGCAGGCTTCGTTGCGTGGTCAGGTTTGCGCGGCCGGGATGTCATTTGTCCGGGAACATCCCGGCCGCTCGGGGTACGAGGAATAACGAGGAGTCGAAGGATCGGCGTCGGTTCTCAGCGTTCGTCGATAACGCGTCTGGCCTTACCGATGGAACGTTCGATGGAATCTTGAGGAAGCACGGTCACCGGGACATTTATTCCGATAACCTGCTGAATGCGAGCCGAAACGCGCTTGGACAGCTCGTCGACCTTTTCCGGCCCCGCCGCGTACACCGCGGGCTTGACTTCTGTTTCGACCGCAATGGTGTCTATATAGCCCTTCTTCTTCAGTCGGATCTGATATTGCGGCTCGACTTCGGCGAATTCCATGAGGACAGACTCGATCTGGGAGGGAAACACGTTCACACCACTGATGATCATCATGTCATCGGTCCTGCCCAGGATCTTGTCCATCGTGATCAGGGTGCGGCCGCACTCGCACTTCTCCCGGCGCAAGGCACATATGTCCCTGGTCCGGTACCGGATCATGGGCATTGCCCTTCGCTGTAAGGAGGTGAACACCAACTCACCCTCCTGCCACAAATCTACCGGCTCGAGGGTACCGGGATCCACGATCTCCGGGTACACATGGTCCTCGTTGACATGGATCTTGTAGTACTCACAGGTGAACGACACACCCGGACCCATCAATTCGGTGAGTCCATAATGTTCGTATGCGTGAATTCCTCCTCTGGTCTCGATGTCGGTTCTCATTTCCACAGTCCACGGTTCAGCCCCGAAGTGACCGGTCCTGAGGGATGAATTCTTGATGTCGATACCCATCTTTTCTGCCCGCTCGATAATGGTCATGCAGTAAGACGGGGTGCAACAAAGGGCCTGGGTGCCGAAGTCCTGAATCAGCATGATCTGGCGTTCTGTCATTCCAGCGCCGGAAGGGACCACGGGGCATCCGATTCTCATTGCCCCTTGGAGAAATCCGAGACCACCCGTGAACAGCCCCATACCATAGGCATTTTGGAGAACAGTGTCAGGGCGAACCTCCTGAGCCCACAACCCCCGGGCCATGCATTCGGTCCACTGATCGAGATCCGCGGCAGTATAGGGCCCTGTTATCGGTTTGCCCGTGGTTCCAGAGGACGCATGAATCCGAACCACATCGGACATGGGAACCGCACACAAGCCAAAAGGATAGTTGTCTCTGAGGTCCGTCTTCACGGTGAATGGAAATTTCGCCAGATCTCCCAGCGTCTGGAGATCGGAAGGCTTGATTCCCTTCTCGTCAAAGGCCTTCTTGTAAAAAGGAACCTTGTCGTACACCCATGAGACAGTCTCACGAAGCTTTTCCAATTGGAACTTTTTCATGGCACTCTCGTTCAGGGTTTCGAACTTTTCGTCCCAGTACTTCTTTGGCATGCGGCTCCTCCTCGGCTATGATTCGTCTCTAGATCGAAAAGGTGTGAGTCACGGAAAGGTCTAACGAAACTACAAATACGGAACTGGACCGGTGCTGTCAAGACAAAAGCTTCGCCGCTTTCTGCGGCTCGCGGTTCATTGGGAAAAGGACAATACTTCAGGTGAATGAATGTTCTACAGGGGAGCGCATTAAGAACAGGTCGGAACCTGATTCGCAAACCGAGTCATTGACGACGGCGTGAAGGCAACGGCCGCGCTCCACTGTCGTGTTGGCCATGAGTCAGGAGCTCCGCAGGCACTGATGGGAAATCTCGACCTCGATTATGACCACATGTCGACCGAAGGCTCATTGGCTTTCACCTGCAATGAATGGCACGCATACTCGCGGCGAGGCAGTATAGCAGCAGAGCCCGTTCCGGATGGGGATGTGTCTGCAGAGGGCGCTTCGAGAATCGTCCCGATTCTTGGCAGTTCGCGCCCCCTCGTACCCCTACGGTACTTCTGCCGCACTATTCCATATTCCGCACTACATGCCACGTACTGTTGAGTACCATGAATTCCCACGTGGGGCTTCTTGCGGGGATGCCTGGCAACAAAGTGGCCCCGTGCAGGGCCACTCGGCAGTCCAGGTAAGAAACGGGGGCCAAGAGGAGCAGATCCACAATTAGCGCTTTGAGAACTGGAAGCTGGCCCGCGCTCCGCGCTTGCCGTATTTTTTGCGCTCCTTGACGCGGGAATCTCTGGTAAGAAATCCTGCCTTTTTCAAGGGGGCTCGCATGGCGGGGTCAACTTCGAGAAGAGCTTTGCTAATCCCGTGCTTGACCGCTCCCGCCTGTCCCGAGAGGCCGCCTCCATGGACGTTAACCATTACGTCGAATCGTCCAAGAGTCTGGGTGATTTCAAATGGTTGGGTGATGATCATCCGCGAAGTCTTGCGCCCGAAATAATCGTTTACCGCCCGGTCATTTACCACGATGGTGCCGGTGCCTGGTTTCAGCCAGACCCGTGCTACCGCGTTCTTTCTCTTTCCCGTCGCATAGTAGCGATCCTCGTTCATCGTCGATCTCCCGAATTAGAAATCATGAGTCTGCGGCTTTTGCGCGGCATGGGGATGACCTTCTCCACCGTAAACCTTCAATTTAGTGAGCTGGGATCTGCCGAGGGAGTTCTTGGGCAGCATGCCCCTCACCGCGAGCCAAAAGAGACGCTCGGGCTTTTCCTTGATCATTTTCCCCGCGAGTGTTTCCTTGAGTCCACCGGGATATCCGCTGTGGCGGTAATACACCTTTTGGGTAAGCTTTTTACCCGTGAGACGGACTTTGGAGGCATTGACGACGATGACGAAGTCACCCGTATCGTGGTGCGGGGTGAACTGAGGCTTGTGCTTTCCGCGCAGGATTCGTGCGCACTCCGCCGCTGCCCTTCCGAGGACTTTATCCTTGACGTCGATAACGATCCATTGTCTCTCAACTTCCCCTTGCTTCGGGGTCCAAGTTTTCATGGCACACCTCTAGCGACACGTGAATTGCATTTCTTATCATACGGCTCCCGGGGTGTCAACGAGAAAGAACTGCCACGCGTGAGAGAGAGATCCTGAAAGGTCGCTCGCTCATCGATGCGCATTTGAGCTTGACTTCCGGAGCCGAGAATCGCACACTTGCATCCTTACCCCCGATTCCGGGACGTGAAAGAACGTCGAGGTAACTAGGTCAGCAAGAAATGCGTGATTAAGTATTGGATGCCACAAATACGGTGCCGTGTCTGCACGGGGTGTGGGTGGTGAGCGCATCGTTGGCAATGGAGGGGCGGGTTTTGGAAACTGTCTCAAAACTCGGGACACACCAAACAGCGTAGCACGATTGGGCGTCGATGCGTGGAAAAGCACCCTCACCCCAACCCTCTCCCAGAGGGAGAGGGAGCCGGAAGAATCTCCTCTCCTCCGCTTCGGGGGAGAGGAGATGGGTGAGGGGGGGGTGCCACGATTATTGCGGACTGCCGGCTTTTGAGACACTTTCTTTGTGCCCGCACTGGGCACCCTACGTCACGGCAGATTAGGTGACCGTATTTAGGAAATGGAGCAACAAGTCCAGGATTTCGTAAGTACGGTTACGTATTTGGGAAACATGTCCCTTTTGGGAAGTGCAGGTTCAGAGCCTGTCTGAAGTCAGGACAGGTTTGCGGCCTGCCCTACGACTGTGGGGTGCCGGTTCGCTCTTTGCGGCAGAAGTGCCGTCGCTGCGGAAGTAGGAGCGGGTTTCAAACCTACCCTCGTCTGAGGTCTCCCCCCGCCGCCATTCCCGACGCGTGGCACCGCAATCGGATGAACAGCGGTGCCGTGAATACGCAACCGCATTTGTCAAATGGCGTACTAAAGACCACGCCATCTTGTGCTCAAAGAGCGAATGGAATCTGCAGGGGGGCTGGCCACAATTCCGTTACTCCATTTGTGCTATAAGGGGGGGCGGCCCAAGGCTGTAGCATGATGGTGGTGAAATCCGAAGGATCACAGATGAACACTTCCTCCGAAGGCTCTGGCGTTCCCGATGCAACCCCTCTCGCGGAGTGGTTTCAGTCTTTGCCTGCCGCAAGACATGTGGTTTGGATCGGGTTTGTATTCGCGTGCTTTCAGGCCACCCTCCAGACGCCTTACTCCGTTATAAGCACCAGCACCTCCGCCAATGTCTTTACCGCTCTGATTTGTGGCACGGTGCTGGTGATGGCCATCCTTTTTCTCAGAAGCAGCGCTATTCGCGTGAGGAGGGCCGAGATTCTCGTGTCCGCGGCCGTGACATGTCTCGGCGCACTTAGCGCCTGGTTCAGTGACACGCCAGGCCCGTCTTTGATCAGGGTCTTGGTCATGATAGTCCCTGGACTAGCAGGATACTGGACCGCTCGTCTTCTTATCGATTGCTCTCACAGCCGCAAAGTCCTGCAGTGGTGGTTCCTCGCCCTGCTCGTTATTACCCTTGTGTGTGCTGCAGCGGGCGTAGCATACAGCGGGAAAATTCACGAACTTATCGATTCGCACTGGCATCCGGTGGGCAGCAGAATCCTCCTGTTTCAGTACGCTCCTCTGTCAATGCTCGGCTCCGAATCCAGTTCCGTGGTTGGCCTCGCGATCGCTGTGCTCGGGTTGAGCTACGGCGGGCTCCTGATCGCCGGCAGGTACGCTGGGATGGAATCGGTTGTCTTGATTCCTGTTGTCCTCTGCCTGCTGGTCTTGTGCCTTTCCAAACGGCGGAGCTTGAGAACGGCCGGGCTGGTATTCCTCCTGGTTGCCGTTTTGGCCCTTGGGTACATTGTTCGTCAGAATGCTCGCAACCTGGCGAAAGAGCACCAATCAGTCGCGTACCGGGTAGAAAACGTGTTTTTTTCCTTGCATATTGCGGCGGGCCATCCCTGGTTGGGAATAGGTCCGCTGGGACCCCGCGGCCCCCACCTGAAAGATTATGAAGTGCGATATCCGTACGTGACCAAGAAAGTTTTTTCCCAGTGGACCGGCCAGCTCAGGACGTCAGAGAACACCCCCCTCACGCTGCTGGTGGACTTTGGGCTCCCCTTTTCTATCCTCTATCTTTTTTCGGTGCTGTATTTGGGCTGGCAGCTCATCCGGCTGAGCCTGCTGCCGGCTGTACGCCTGAAGCCCCATCCAATGGCGGTGCTTCTCCCGCTGGCTGGGGCCTTCCTGCACTTCAATGTCACCGAAGGCCTGTACCAGCCCCATATCTCCTGGTTCTTCCACATACTGTTAGGGCTCGTACTCACCCTCAAGGACGAGGCAGAAGCTCAACGCTGCGGCTGACGCGCAGACCTGGAAAGGCCGGGCGAATCTTGGGGAGCCAGCACATGAATGGCCCCATCCTTGCCCAAGTATCTGTCGAACGGGATAGTCTTTATAGAACAGTAGCCCGGTAGAGGCCCCAAAGCAACAACGTACTTCTCTTCCGCCACCCACCACCAACTGGCTCCCTCAGCAGAGGTTATTCCCCTCCTGTAGCAATGATAGCCATTGTGCTCGAATCCGCCGTCGAACGCGCACGGATCTATTCCCAGGTCTCTGACTAGGTATTCGGTGGCTCGGACTTGAGCGCGCTTGAGCTCCATGAAATCGTGAACCGCAGGCACCGCGGGCACACCGATGGCCAGTATGGCAAACGCTGCTGCCACCTTCCCCCCCATTTGAACCTGTTGACCTCGGACCACGAGGTCCGCTGCCAGCCATATGATTCCCAGAGCGATGAGAGGGATCAGGTACCGGTCATGGAACGCTGTGAGCAGAATTATTGCCAGATAAAGCCCCGCCACGAAGAGGGCAAAGGCAGCCAAAAAGCTCGTAGAATCTTGCCTATCTTCATACCGATTGGGCAAAAGCTTCCCCAGCCAGAGGATACAGAGGCTCCAAAACACGACTTGAGCCACACCCGACCAGTACGCGATCACATAGAACAGAGCCGGTGTCATCGCCTCCGTGCGTGGAATGCCGAGAATATATGTGTCCTTCAGGAGTATCGGGCCAATGCCCATGTTAAAGATCACGTTGTAGTGGAACAACATGGGAGGATTTATGAATCCGAGGAGAATCCCTGCCTCGAGGAGCCCTACGGCAAAGGTGATGATGACGAGCAGCAGCTTGACCGGCGCTTTGGCGAAAACATCGGGGTACGAAAGCGCCAACATGGGTGAGACGAAGAAGCAGGTGTATCCCAGCGCCACGAGGAAGAATTGTCGCAACAGGAGAACGGTATATCCCCACGCACCGTAGACACGAGGCAACTCCAGTATGTTATGAATCACGTCGTGCCTCGTGACCGGAGTGCTACCCACGGAGGCCAAGAAATATTCATATCCAAGCCACGGGACGATGGCAATGGCCAGGGCGAGGAGCACGACCCGGGAACTGCCCAACGCCTTTCCTTTGGGGTGCAGAAAACAGGTGACGACAAAGCCCAGCGGGATGACAATGCCGATCTGTCGGGTCAATATGGCCAAGAGAGAGGAGAACAACCCGAAACCGGCAAGAACAAGACTGCCCCGGTCCACAGCTAAGAAGAGAAGCATGACAGAATAGATGAGAATCGCGCAGAAGGTTATGTCCGTCATGAACGTAAATGACTGAGAGATGAACAGCGGATTGGCCATGAGCGTGAGAGCTCCGCACAAGGAGAGCCATCTCGAGGCGCCGGCCAGACGCAGCAGAATGAGAAGCCCCAGGCTGGCTATAATACTGAGAGCGAGCACCGAGATGCGCAGGACCGTGAGAGAAGGCCCGCCAAGATACCTGAACAATCCGCCCCACAGGATATGAACGATAGCGGAAGGGCCCCCTTTACCCCATCCGGTGGCAGGCATCGAGCCGTTCGACCAGATCTCTTCCACGATCTTGACAAAGCTCCAGTCATCGTTGACAAAGAATTCGCCTACGGGATTTACCACTAGGATCGTCAACGCCCATATCGCCAAAAGAATGAGCGACGGCGCGGCTAGATCTCGCGCTCTAAACAGAAGTCTTTCGATCATAAGTGACAGTCTCGATGCACTATAGCGGTTGCCAATAATAATTTCCGTTTCCCCTCCTGAACACTGACGGGCGAGACGAAAGTGTCTCAAAAGCCGGCAGTCCGTGATAATCGTGGCACCCCCCTCACCCTGACCCTCTCCCCCGAAGCGCGGGAGAGCGGATACTTCCAGCTCTCTCTCCCGCTGGGAGAGGGTTGGGGTGAGGGTGCCTTTCCACGCATCGACGCCCAATCGTGCTACGATGTTTGGTGCGTCCCGAGTTTTGAGACATTTTCAGACGCCCGTCTCTCCGGTCTGCGAACCTCCCACAAATGTTCTCGGCATATGGGAAGCGGAAAGAACTTTTGGCATCGGGTATAGGACCGAAAAGCGTGCTGCACAACGAGCTCCCCGATCGGCGGCCTCAAGTCCCCCCGTCGCCCAGGTTCCTCTCAGCGCAGCTTCCGGCCAAACGATCCCAACCATACTGCACGAGGCAAGATGAGTCAACGACGTGTAAGAATCGCTTGAGTTCTGTTCGCTTTGAAGCCGCGTTGTGAGAATTCCGCTCTCGAGGGAACTTGACAGGGAGCAGAAGACTCTATAAACAGCAAAGTCTGATTGCGGACGTTCTCTTCAAGAGAATTTCCGTTTTATTTTTTTCTTATGGAGGCTCTGATGGACTTCGTGGCAGATATTCCCAATGCTGATGAATGCTCTGCCCGGATATTCGAATTGAGCGGGTATCGCTTTTCTCCCGAAGAGGCCGGGGAATTGTGGGTCCAAATTCTTCAGCACAAGTGGTTTCTTTCGGAAAAGCTGGGAAGAGATGTGGGGATTAAGGTCTCCTGCATCGATTTCATCGAGAACTGGGAATCGAAAGGTCGTGAGCTGCGAGAGGCCGAGTCGATGAGAATCCTCAAAGATCTCGGGGCAACGAAGACAGATCCCAGCGTGTGGCAAACGATTTCCGATTCACAGCCGCCAAAGCAGTTGGTGGAGAAGAGAATCATTCTTCCCCTGACGGAAGTTGAGCTGGCGCGGAAACATGGCGTCATCCCCCCGAAAGCTATCATCTTTTTCGGCCCTCCCGGAACCGGAAAGACGCATTTCGTTCGCGGCATCGCCGGCATTCTCGACTGGTGGTATGTGGAGGTGAGCCCCAGCGACCTGATGGCCGACGGACAGGACCGGCTGGGAGCGAACCTGAAACGTCTCATGGAGAACGTGAGAACCCTCGATCGGGTAGTCCTGTTCATCGACGAATTCGAGGAAATCGCAGGCAACCGCGACAGCGCCTCCAGGATCGACAAGTCCATAACGAATGAGTTCCTCAAACAGGTACCATTGCTCAAGAGGAGCAAAGGACAGATTCTGTTGGTCTGCGCAACGAACTACATACGGGAGCTCGATGCGGCGCTGCTGAGACCGGGACGGTTCGATTGCATCATTCCCGTGGGAACTCTGGACAATCAGGGCCGTAGGACCGTTTTCGAGCATTATCTGGCTTCCACCAATCGTGGTGTGGTCGATGTGGACCTTATTATCTCGCTTATCCCGTTTTTTACGCCTGCTGATATCGAGTACCTGTTCCAGAAGGTCACTCAAGCGGCGTTTGAACGGGAGTTGAGCGAGGGAAAGGATTATCGCATCGACACCGAGATCTTTTTGCACGCAATTCCCCGGATACGCCCTACACTGACCGGTGAAATTATTCGGGAGTTCGAGAAGGATTGCGCGGAATTCACGCGGTACTAGTATACCGTTCCCTCGATATGATGAACTGTGGAGGAGCGCATAAAGAACGGGTCCGCTTGTGAGACGAGCGAACGAGAGCCCCTTGCCCTCGAAAGTGGTTTCGGCTAAAGAGACAACATGGAAAAAGAACCGGTTTGCACCGGCCCCGACAGGAACGAGCTGGGCTCAGAGGCGGTAGCCAAGAATGGTCCGAGAGAGAGCGTCAGGCGCAGTAGGCTCTGGAGAAGACTGGTCTGGCCTGTCTTCAAGACGGTCGCATCGGTCGTGCTCTCCATTGCGGTCGCGGCACTAATCCTCATGGGGTTGGAGAGCCTCGCGAAACAGTCGCTGAGGAGGAGCTCGCTCGGGAGCGTGTATCCCGACAATATTCAGATGGCCAGGCGGGACTTCACCAGACCGGTTTCGCACTACGACTATGATTTCGTTCCCGGGGTCTGCCTCGAATACAACACTGCGAAAGGAAACCGGTACGAATACGCAAATAACGCGGGGTTCCGAGATCCCCGTGACATCTCTGTCGAAAAGCCGGATGATGAAATTCGGATTTTCCTCATGGGGGGATCTACCGCGTTCGGCCTGGGAGCCGTGGGCGAGGCAGCGCCTGCTATGGGCTACTACAGCTTGCCTTACCGAGAAACCATCGGCTGCATGATGGAAGCGATTCTCAACAGCACCTTGGCCATCCCGGGGAAGAAGGTTCGGGTGTACAATACCGCTGTGTGGGGATACGCGTACCAGCACCATCTTATGCGGTACATGACCAAGCTCCGCCGCTATAATCCGGATCTGATCATTTCCCTCGATGGAGCTAACGAGATCCCTGCAATTTGCAAGCTGACAGACGATTGGGACTATTTTCGGGAAGGACAATTCAACGGCATTTTTCAGGAGATCTACGCATACAATCGTCCCGGCCTCGCCTCGTACCTTACTCTGTGGCTCAAGAACAACACGTATCTTATGACATTGATCTGGGGTGGAAAGGACGTGCTGACGAACCTGCGCCCCGAAGCGCCGATGGAAGGCCTCGCGGGACCCTCGGCCGTGGGCGCGGTCAGGCGGTCTAACCTGGCTTCTGCTGACCCTCGCGATGCGGGAAAATCCCTTGACGCGGAGCTGGCGAGAAAGTCCAGGCTTGCAGATCGGAATGTGGCTACTGTTGTGCGGGTCGTGGAGAATTTCCACAGCATGCTGGAAAATGACGGGGTGCCTCATCTCTTTGCACTTCAACCGTGGTTTTACCTTTCCAAGAAGCGGCTCAGCGAACAAGAAAAGACTCTGGCCTCTCTGACAGGCGCAAAAACGTACTACGGTGTTCCTTCGGACAAGATGTACGGATTACTGGTTAACAGGCTCGTGGACAGCGCGAGAGAAAAGGGGTATTTTCTCGTTGACTTCTCCACGTACTTTGACGATGTATCCGAGTGGGTTTTTACTGATTGGTGCCATCTCACTGCCGGTGCGAATTATATCATTGCGAAAGAGCTTGCGAATCTGGTAAAAGAGCACCTTTTCGGTCAACCTGTGGCACAGGGGGAGTTGGTACACGACAAGGACGGTCTGTTTTGGGATTTGGCTGCTTCGGCAACTGTACTGAGCGCGCCCCGGCCCGATTTACCGGAAAACGGTCCGAGAAACATGCTGACAGGGTATCCGTCTGAAGCCATATACTCGTCGGTGCCACCCGGCGATGGGCCGGGAGAGGTGGTTCTCGATCTCATGCAAACGCACCCGGTGAGTCGTACGAGGCTCGTGTGGGCTGATGAGAGGTCGGTTCCGGAGAAATGGACCATAGACGTGTCCGAAGACGGGACCAACTGGAAGATGCTCGTCGCGGCAGGCAAGGACCAGCTCGATTCATACTCGTTGTGGCCCGGATTCGAGTACTACGCTGCCGAACCCACGCAGGGACGGTATGTGCGATATAGGCCGGCGGGAGACCGAAACGCTCCCATTCGGCTGAGAAGCTGGAATATTTTTCGGTAGGACGTCATGAACATCCTCGGAATTTCTGCCTTCTATCATGACAGTGCTGCGTGCCTGCTCAAGGACGGCGCTATAGTGGCTGCGGCGCAGCAGGAACGATTCACCCGAGTCAAGCATGACCATCGCTTCCCGACCGATGCTATCTCATTCTGTCTGAAGCACGGGAAAGTCACCGCAGACGATCTCGATTACGTGGTCTTCTATGACAAGCCGTTCATCAAGTTTGAGCGACTGCTGGAAACCTATTTGTCGTTCACCCCCCGAGGGTGGTCGTCATTTCTCATGGCCATGCCGCTCTGGCTCAAGCAAAAGCTTCACATGCCCAAGTTGATCAAGAAGGCCATCAATTACGAGGGCAAAATCCTTTTTCCCGAGCATCACGAATCTCACGCGGCAAGCGCATTCTTCCCATCACCGTTCCGGAGAGCGGCGTTCCTCACCATGGATGGGGTCGGAGAGTGGACTACCACAAGCTTCGGTGTTGGAGAAGGCAATAAGCTGGAGATTCAATACGAAATCCGGTTCCCCCATTCTCTGGGCTTGCTGTACTCCGCGTTCACCTATTTCACCGGATTTAAAGTGAATTCCGGCGAATACAAAGTCATGGGATTGGCTCCGTACGGCGAGCCCAAGTACGTGGACCTCATCCTCAAGGAATTGATCGACATCAAGGAAGATGGCTCTTTCAAATTGAACATGGATTACTTCACGTATCCGTACGGGCTCACGATGACCGGCCGCAAATTCGAGCAGCTATTCGGGGGGCCGGCTCGCAAGCCGGAGAGCAAGCTTACCCAGCGAGAAATGGACTTGGCCAAGTCCATTCAAGTGGTCACGGAAGAGGTAATGCTCCGGACTGCGAAACACATCCACAAGGTGACCGGAGAAAAGAACCTGTGTCTGGCCGGGGGAGTGGCGCTGAACTGTGTGGGGAACGGGCGCATTCTTCGAGAAGGCCCATTCGATGATATCTGGATACAGCCCGCTGCAGGAGATGCGGGCGGGGCTTTGGGGGCAGCCCTTTTCGCCTGGCATCAGCTCCTCGACGGCGAACGGCTCGTTGATGGGACCAAGGATCTTCAGGAAGGCTCCTATCTCGGACCCGAATTCTCGGAAGCTGAAATCAAGCAGTTCCTGGATTCCAGGGGGTATCCGTACCGTCATCTGACCAATGGCGATGTGCCGGGAGTAGTGGCGGATCTCATATCGGAAGGCAAAGTGGTAGGATGGTTCCAGGGGCGTATGGAGTTCGGCCCCCGGGCCCTCGGATCCCGGTCCATCATCGGTGACGCTCGTAATCCTAAGATGCAGTCCCAGATGAATCTCAAGATCAAGTACAGGGAGAGCTTCAGACCTTTTGCGCCGTCAGTGCTGATGGAAGAAGTCGGAAAGTGCTTCAAGCTAGATAGACCCTCTCCCTACATGCTGCTCGTCGCATACGTGAACGACGAGATCAGACGCACGATGACCGATGAGGAGGACCGCTTGTGGGGGATCGATAAGCTGAACGTGGTCCGCTCGGAGATTCCGGCCATTACGCACGTAGACTATTCTGCCCGCATTCAGACGGTTCACAAGGACACGAATCCCCTGTATCATGAAATGATCTCGGAATTTTACCGTCGTACCGGATGTCCGGTCATCGTGAACACGTCGTTCAACGTGCGAGGAGAGCCCATTGTCATGAGCCCCGAGCACGCGTATCTCTGCTTCATGCGTACCGAGATGGATTACCTCGTCATGGGACCTTTTGTCTTGGACAAGAGGAGCCAACCTCCGCTTCAGGGAGACGCGGACTGGCGGAGCCAATACGCGCTGGATTGAGAGGATCTGATCGTTCATGCGAATCGTAGAAGAAATAAGAGAAGAAATAAGGGCGGTCGACATCGAGCCATCCACGAGGGACTTGAACATCTTGGCCGTCATTTTTCTCGTGATTCCGGGGCTCATCGGCTCATACCTCGTCTTCTGGAAAGGCTCCCCGAACGGATACGTGTGGATGGCGGTGGGTTCGGCCCTTGCCGCGACGAGGATTGTGAGACCTCTGTTCTTGATTGTGTACCGCCTCTGGGTAAGCTTCTCGGTCATACTCGGCTATTTTGTCTCGAGGCTCCTCCTCACGATCATTTTCGTGGTAGTCATGGTGCCCACAGGCCTTATAATGCGGCTCGTGGGTAAGGACCCCATGGACCGAAAGCTGGATCCGCAGGCCACTACCTACTGGAAAAAACGGGATCCTCAGACGGATTCCGGTATAGAGAGATACGAAAGACAGTTCTGAGCAACTTCAGAACCAGTGGAGGAATGATTCATGTCCCTGATCCGTGAATTCTGGGATTTCATGAAAATCCGCAAGAAATTCTGGCTTGCGCCAATCATTATTGTGCTTGTCATCTTGTCCGCTTTTATCATCTTGGCCGCCAGCTCCCCGGTTGCTGCGCCCTTCATCTATACGCTATTCTAGGAGCCGAGCTACACGGACCCTTTGCCCGTCCTCGAACGGGCAGGGGATCCATCGGCCGCGGACCCTGGCGAGGATCAAGTATGGGCTGCCGGCTTCGCGGCGGAGACACGCAAGCGCGTGCCTGCGAAGCTTAGGGGGGCTCCTGTCGCTTCGCGATCCAAACCTGAATCCCTGCATTGGGTGTATCTCCTGGCCCATGTCCTACAATGCCCCATCGTTGCACCCCGTAAAGATCTTGGAGGATTCCCATGAATGAGGACCGGAAACAGGCCTCTGAGCCGGCTTCCCCTGAAGTGAAGGTAAGAGAGGCCCATCCAACGGTTAACGAGTATCTCGATACACATGAAAAGAAAGCACGATTCGGTCGTAAGCTGCGACGAATCATCTTCTGGTCGGTGTACATCGCACTTATACTTGTGCTCATCCTGGGAGCCCTGGCTGCGGTCGAGTATTATGCCTACCTCAAAGTAAAAGCCTCACCCCTAGGCCAAGCGTACAAGGACCGCGGGCTGGATCAGGCAAGGCGAAGCTCCCAGCAGGTCGCACCGCAATTTGGGTACGAGCCCACGCCCGGATTCGTTGCTGTGCGTAATACCCGTCTTGGCAATTCCTTCGAGTACATCAACGAACAGAGCTTCAAAGATTTCAAGGACGTGCCGAGGGATAAGCCCAATGATGAATACAGAATCATTGTTACCGGCGGTTCCGTTGTGTACGGTCGAGGGCCCGTTCCGCCCGCTGACGCAGTGTGCGATTTTTATGAGGTAACCCATCGATGGACGATCCCCCACATCATGGAGAAGCTCCTGAACGCCGACCCGAGGATCAGGGAAAAAATAGGGGGAAAACACGTTCGCGTCGTCAATGCCGGAGTTCCCGGATATGTGTACCAGAACAACCTCATGAGATACCTCGCGAAGCTGCGGCTCTTCCATCCGGATCTCATAGTTGCTCTCGATGGAGCCAACGAAGTGCACACCGTAGCGCGTCCCCTGAAGGATTGGAACTATTTCACGGAGGGACCCTATTACGAAGTTGTCACAGAAATCATGGACATGAGCAAAAAGGGGCTCATGAACTATCTCACCCTCTGGCTCAAGCGGAACACGTACCTCTTCACGTGGCTTGCCCTGAAAGAGGGGGAGGGGCCGGGAATACTGATGGAGAATCGAGGATTTGCCGCTCACCCTCAGGATCCTACTCCGGAAATGATCGAGTACCGGGACCGCAATATGGGACAGGTGGCTGACGTCGTCGCGATTTATCACAACGCTCTGGAGGCTGATCGAGTCCCCCACGTCTTTGCCTTGCAGCCCATGTTCCGCAATTGCAAGAAAAAGCGGACTCCCATCGAGCAGAAGATCGAAAGTGTCACGGGGATGGAGAAGATCGGCTTCTATGACGCTCGGGAAACCTACGCTCTTCTGGTGGAAAAGATTCTGAACCGAGCCAAGGCGGGGGGCTTCGAAGTGGTGGACTTGACGGGCCTCTTCGACGAAGTCAACGAATGGGTTTTTACCGACTGGTGTCACCTGACGAACGGTGCCAACTATATGCTCGCCAAAGCACTGGTAGCCGAGGTCAAGACGCGGGTTTTCGGGCTTCCTATCCTCGGATCAGATGAAATTCATAATCCGGCGGATTCCTATTTTCACGATTACGCGAAAGATTCGCGGGTACTCATAGGCGGCAAGCCGTCGGACCAGGGTCTGAGAATTCTGAAAGGGTACCCAGGCACCGATCTCCTGGAGCTTAAGGGCGGCTCCGGGGGAGTGACTCTGGATCTCGGCTCTATCAAGCCTATTTCACGGATGCGAATCGTGTGGGCAGATGAAGCCGCAGTGCCGAAAGCGTGGCGCCTCGATATCTCTGAAGACGGCAAGGATTGGAAGACGTGGCTGGATGTCAACGACACGCAGCCGGATGCCTTCGATCAGTGGCCGGGCTTCGAGTACTATGCTCCGGCCGAGTCACAAGCACAGTTCGTAAAGTACGTTCAGAAGGACAGCGGAGCGCCGGTGATGCTGAGGCAACTGAGCATGTTCCGGTAGGTTCATCCGGCCATGTGGCTTCGGGTACTCTCACCACCATCAAAATCAGCCGTGACCCTCGGACTCCCCCTGCAAGTGTCATGAAGCGCAATGCGCGCCGCCATGGTCTGGCTGGATTGCGCGGATCCATGACCAATTCCTGTCGCAGGGCGGTCGGCAGTTCTCAGCGCATGCCCCCATTCCAGGTATCCACCCCTCCAGCGAGGCGTGCTACCACGTTCGTACCCCCCCCGCTCTCGATGTCGTGAGGCAGCGGCCGGTACGTTGGCAGCGTCTAAATTGCCGCCGCAACCGGGGCCTCCAAAAGACCGGGAGCCCGGTCTTTCGACCAGGCTCCCGTGTGGTAGCCGCGTCCTTGTCTCAGCCGGGTTCCCGAAGAATGTCCACGCGCAGCCAAACGTTTGATGGACATTCAACCTTTGGAAGGAGTGCGCCCCATGGAACTCCCCGGGATCCCGACTTTTCCATCCCGTCCTCGGTCGCGGCGCCCACCGCCTTTTGGCAGGTCGTCGTGGAGTTCCTTCCTTCCGACCGGGTGTCTTTCGTGCGAGCTCAAAAGATCAGCCCCACAGTCCCCATCAATCCGTCAAGACTCGTCTTGTTTATGTTTCCCGGATCGTCACGCTGCAGCACGATCCAGCGCCATCCAGCCTCCAGATAGCCGAACCTTCCGCATTCCATGGGTACTGCCACGCGTCCTGCAGCATATCCGTCCCAACCGAAGTAGCCTTCCAGGAACTGGATTGAGATTTCGCACTTCGTGGAGACTGTGGCCCTCTGGATTGGCCTGATCGCACGCTCGATGCTGATGCCGACCGAAGCAAGACCAAATCCGCTGGAGCGCGTCCGACTCTGAAAGAAGTTGCTGATGGACAACTTTTCGTCGTACAGTCTGTACCCTGCAAATAGGCTCGAGACCGCATGCGGCGCCTGGTACCAGTCATACACCAGGTCCCAACGATTAATGTAGCGATCCCATATGGTAAGAATCGGTGTGAACGCGGGATAAAAGGTGCTGCCGAAGTAGAAGCCCTGGCTCGGGACGCTATTATCCCTGTACCGGATAGGCATGAACGAATATCGGATTCCCCAGTTGTCCCGAACCTTGCACCGGATTTCATATTCCGGCAGGTACTCGTGTACGCGCAACCCCAGGTTATTGTGAAGGTCCAACTCGGTCCCCTCACCACCAATCAGGTTGGTGCCCCACATCATGGTGCTCGCGTTGAGCTTTGCGTACCAGAGCCTCGCGTCGAGCTCGAATTGCTTGCAACGGGCTCTGGGCAGATAAACACACCCGTAGCTCGCGAATCTGACTCCAAATGGAGAGAGCAAACCCATGAGCGGCGGCATGAGCGGGCTTACCCCAGGGGGGGCCGCACAGCCTTGAGGGGGACAGGATGCGTACCGAGGTGCCGGAAGCGGGTTTTGTGGAGTCCGGTATGTGGGGGCCGAGTACCCAGATGACGGGACGTTTGCTCTCCTGACCGGTGAAGCCGATGAGCGTGTCCTACTCGCTCGCGGCGCGGAATACGTGCTGGGGATGGACGGCTGTACCAAAGGCTCTGCGGACAGAGCATCCCCCTGAATACCAGGCGCGACGTTGGACGAGCCGGTATACGTCCACGCTTCCGGGGCAGCGGCTGCTATGGCCAGAAGACTAAGACAAACCAATACCTTCAAGGGCTTTCTTATCACCATACCCTCCCTCCTTGACTGAATGTCCTGGGATGATCTCATTATTCAAGTCGGATTTTATGTCAAGTAATTTCTGCAAAAGGGTTGAACTTTTCTGAAAAGAATTTGATAATATCCTGTATCAACCAGCGTTTTTCAAATCTTAATATTCCTCCTCCCCCTCCTCCTCCGCGCCCGACCCTCCCCCCATGAGCCTTGACGTTTTTTCAAGTCTCCCCTATTGTTATATTTTCGCGACACCCTCCTTTCTCGCTGAGGATCTCCAGGAAGTCCCTGCAGATTGTTCCGCTGAGACAGGTCCTTGTTTTCTCCCGAGGTTCTTTTGACGTGAGCACAAAGGCTGTTTTTCTCGACCGTGACGGCGTGATAAACGTGAAGCTCCCTGAGGACCACTACGTGCGTCGTCCGTCAGAGCTTGTCTTGCTGCCGGGCGTGAGCGAGGCGTTGCGCATTCTACGGCAATTGGGCTACCTCATCATCGTGGTTACCAACCAGAGAGGGATAGGCCGCGGCTTCATGACTGTTGACGATCTGGGTGAAGTGCACGATCATTTGAAACGGGAGCTCAAAAAGGGGAACGCGCATATCGACGCGATTTACTACTGCCCTCATGATATCCGCGAATGCTGCTCGTGTCGGAAGCCGGAGCCAGGCCTGCTCTTGGCCGCCATGAGCGAATGGGATGTGGATGCGGCCGAATCCTTTATGGTAGGAGACTCCGCGTCAGACGTAGTCGCGGGGAGCAAAGCAGGCATAGTCACGGTCCGAATTGCACAGGAAAAAGACGAGGCCGCGGACATGAGCTTTCCGAGCTTGATCGATTTCGCCAGGTACTTGGAAAGCATCCATAATGGAAGGAGCTGACCCCATGCCGGAACCGACCCACAAGCGGACTCCGCTAGCCAATACGACAAAGCGTCTCACGAGAGACGATTCGTTTCGCTTTGCCTGTGGCCCGCACGTGCCCTGCTTCACTGAATGTTGCGGTAAGCTCGAGCTGATCCTGACTCCCTACGACGTGCTCAGGCTAAAGACCCGCCTCGGTCTGTCGTCGGGCGATTTCATCGACGAGTACACAACCATGCGCATGCGAACCGCGCACGGATTTCCAGACCTGGTAATGCGCATGGACCATGAGGCCGGAAAGCGCTGTCCTTTTGTCACCGCTGGAGGGTGCTCTGTGTACGAAGATCGGCCGGGCGCATGCAGGATCTACCCTCTGGGACGTGCGTCCACCAGGCATCCGCTCCACGGCGGCCGATCCGAATTCTACTTTGTGGTCCGAGAAGACCATTGCAAGGGGTTCGAGCAGCCCAAGGAATGGCTCGTGTCCGAGTGGTTGGAAGACCAGGGTATGGAAGATTACAACAGAATGAACGACCTGTTGATGGAGCTCTATGTTCACAGAACCCGGGGAAGAAGCGTCGCGCTGGGGCAGCAGCATGTTCAAATGTTCATCATGGCGTGCTACAACACGGAACGCTTTCGGAGCTTCATTTTTGAGAGCCCCTTTCTGAGAAAGTTCCACCTGGACCGGAATTTGGTGGAATCAATCCGTGTCGACGATGCCAAGCTCCTGGAATTCGCTTTTCAGTGGCTGAAGTTCGCTTTGTTCCAGGAACCTACCCTGAAGGTCAGAGGAGCCGATGCGACCCCGAACGGACTCCGTCCCCCTCCTGAGCAGTGATAGGAGCTCGACCGTGAGGGTGGGAAGTCCTCGGCGAAAAACAGGAGAGCTGTTCCCACTTGTACGCGATGCCAAAAGTTCTTTCCGCTTCTTATATGCCGAGAACAGGTATGGGAAGTTCGCAGACCGGTGGAACGGGCGTCGGAAACTGTCTCAAAACTCGGGAAACACCAAACATCGTAGCACGATTTGGCGTAGATGCGTGGAAAGGCACACTCACCTGAACCCTCTCCCAGGGGAGAGGGAGCCGGAACAATCACCTCTCCCCCGGTTCGGGGAAGATGGTCAGGGTGAGGGGGTGTGCCACGATTATCACGGACTGCCGGCTTTTGAGACACTTTCAGATGCCCGTCCCACTGCAGGATGCCCGTCCCCCCAAGAGAACGCGCTCCCACGGGGAGAAAATCCTATGAAATCATCGACCGGGGCGGATATCTCTCCCGCTCCTTCTGTACGGAGCGAAGCTCCCGAGATTCTAAGACTTCTTGTACTGTTTCTTTATCCTGTTTATGTGACCCCTTCCCAGACCCTTGACCTCGCATCCGAGCTCGAAGTATCGGGCAATCTTCTTGTCGTCCAGAATGCCAAAGCAATCGATCACAGCCAGCGGACCTCCAGCAGTGTCGACCACCTTGTCTGGATCCAGGTCCAGAAACTGCTTATGGCGGACCGAGAAGATGAGCACGTCGGCTCCCTTGAGGGTACCCCAGAGGTCGTTGGACATTCGCAGGTCTTTGAGCTTCTTCTGGCTCCTAAAGAAACGGCTCTTGCTCTTGCCCGGCGTCGGGTACGTATCCTGCGCTTCGAATTCCCACCAGTGATCGACGTACGGGTCATAGACTGATACTTCAGCGCCCATTTCGACCAATCTTCGTACAATGATCTCCGACCCGCTGTACCTGGTGTCTCCCACATCTTCCCGATACGAAGCCCCGAGGAGGAGGACCCGTGACGCCGCGATATATCGTCCCATATTTCGCAGCGCGTCCCGCACGAGCTGAGGCACGTGCAGCGCCCGCGTGTCGTTGATATTGATGGCCGCTGGGGTTATCTGGAATATGTCGTCCTCGAATCCCAAGAGATGCTTGTACGACCAGACCGCCAATCCCCCGTCCTTTGGTAGACAGTATCCCCCGATGCCAGGGCCCGGGAACATTATGTTCGAGTGGGTCGGCCTTACCTTGACGGCCTGGATCACCTTGATGAGGTCTACTCCATTCCTTTCGGCGAACAAGCTCCATTCGTTAAGGAACGCCAGTATAGTTGCCCTGTAGCTGTTCTCCACGATCTTGGCAGTCTCCGATTCGATCGGCCGGTCCAGGACAGTGAGAGGATAATTCTCAGTGTCGATGACCTCCTTGAGAAATTTTACAACCCGATCCCGGGACTCGTCGTTGATGCCGGCGCACACTCTCCAGAAGTCACGGATTGACGACACGTAATTCGCTCCAGGCATAACGCGCTCGTAACTGTGGGCAAGAACCGGCTCGGTTGCGATCTGTCTTCGCCGGAAAGCCTTTTTGATTATCGGGTACGCTACCTGTTCGGTGGTGCCTGGAGGCACCGTGGTTTCGATCAATACAAGGGTATCCGGCCTGATCGACTCTCCGATGATCTCAAAGGCTCGCTCCAGGTCCTCCATCTGAACGAACCCCTTCCCCACATCGTCAAGGCTCTCTTTAATGTAGTCGCACTGGACGTCCACAACCACCACGTCCGCGAACCGAATGGCGTCGTACGTAAACGAAGCAGTGAGGGTCTTCTTGACATTTACGCACCGGTCAATCATCCGATCGACTTCCGGGTCTTCCGATCGTACCGGAGCGACTCCCCTGTTAAGGAGTGGAATCTTCCAGAAACTGCGAACACTCGGCCTCTGCATACCAATGACGAATTTGGACGGTTGACCCGACGAATCGGTTGCGTCGGCGATCACCGCGGCCATGACTGCGCCAACGAATCCGATGCCCAGAACCACCACGATTTCTCGACCCGCGTCTCTATGCTCTTGCACAAGCTTGCCCAGCCGATCGAGCTCCCTTTCGTAATCCTCGGCTGTAGGAATGGGAAACGGTTCTCCCTCGGGACTCACTGAGACTTCGCGGTTCATAATCTCTCCTTGCAGAACAACGGTAACCCTAAGGTAACAGTCGACCATAGATCGGCGAACGGCGGTCAGTCAAGAGTGAAAGCAATTGAAGGTGTGACATCTCTGTGTTAGAAGAGAGCGTTATCTGTTTACCCCGGTTTTTTCAGGGAGGAACCATGACGTCCAAGTACAACCCCGAGAAAATAGAGCGAAAATGGCAGGACTGGTGGACAAAAGAGAACATCTACGCAGTCGAGATCGATCCGTCAAAAGAGAAGTACTATGTCCTGGAAATGTTTCCCTATCCATCGGGGCGTATCCACATGGGTCACGTGAGGAACTATTGCATAGGCGATGTGTTGGCCCGCTTCAAGATGATGACAGGATACAACGTGCTCCATCCCATGGGATGGGATGCATTCGGCATGCCCGCAGAAAATGCAGCTATCAAGAATAAGAGTCACCCGGCGAAGTGGACGATGGACAACATTAGGGAAATGCGCCGGCAGCTCAAGCGCATGGGCTATTCGTACGATTGGGATCGCGAAATAGCCACATGCCATCCCGAATACTACAGATGGGAACAGTGGCTGTTTACCAGAATGATGGAACGAGGGCTCGTATATCGCAAGAAATCCATTGTCAATTACTGCGAGCCCTGCCAGACAGTTCTCTCGAACGAGCAAGTTGAGGCAGGCGCGTGTTGGAGATGCGCTACTCCTGTGGTCCAGAAAGAACAAGAGGGATGGTTCTTCAGAATTACCCAATACGCCCAGGAGCTTCTCGACTGGTGTGACAAGTTGGAAGGCTGGCCCGAAAAGGTCCTGACCATGCAGAGGAACTGGATAGGCCGCAGCGAAGGCGCACGCATCCTCTTCGACGTGGAAGGCAGAGACAAGCCCATCGAGGTATTCACGACTCGGCCTGATACCCTGTACGGGGCGACCTTCATGAGCCTTGCTCCGGAACATCCCCTCTCTCTGGAGCTGTCCTCAGGCACTGAGCAGGAATTGGCAGTGCGGAATTTCATCAATCAGGTTCTCACCCAGGAGTGGCAACAGCGAGTCGGAGAAGAAGCTGAGAAGGAAGGCGTGTTCACGGGAGCCTATTGCGTTAACCCTCTGACAGGCCGCAGGATGCCTATATATGTGGCGAATTTCGTGCTCTACGAGTACGGCACCGGCGCGGTTATGGCCGTGCCTGCCCACGACCAGAGGGATTTTGAATTTGCCAGGAAGTATGGGCTCGATATCATAGTCGTGATCCAACCGGATGGCGTGAAACTGGATCCCGCCTCCATGGAACAAGCCTACGCGGACGAGGGGACCCTCGTGAATTCAGGGGAATTCGACGGAATGGCCAATGTGGATGCCATGAAGGCCATCTCAGAAAAGCTCTCATCCTTGGGCAAAGGAGGCCTCACGGTTAACTTCCGAATTCGGGACTGGGGAATATCGAGACAGCGGTACTGGGGCGCACCCATACCCATTATCCATTGCCCGGACTGCGGGGCAGTTCCCGTACCCGATGAGGATTTGCCTGTCATTTTGCCGATCGATATTGATTTCCCCGAAAGCGGACGATCCCCTCTCCCGGAGCTCGACTGGTGGGTAAACGTGAAGTGTCCCTCATGCGGGAAGGACGCACGCAGGGAGACGGACACCATGGACACCTTTGTGGAATCCTCTTGGTACTTTGATCGGTACGCATGTCCTCGGTATGACAAAGGAATTATCGATCCAGTCACCGATAGGTACTGGCTCCCCGTGGACCAGTATATCGGCGGAATAGAGCACGCTATTCTGCACCTGCTCTATTCGCGATTCTTCACCAAGATCCTCAGGGACATGAAGATCAAGGAGAGCGACGAGCCCTTCACCAATCTTCTCACCCAGGGAATGGTTATCAAAGACGGCGCCAAGATGTCGAAGTCCAAAGGAAACGTCGTCGATCCCGAGGACTTGATCAATAAGTATGGAGCGGACACGGTGCGGCTGTTCTGCCTTTTCGCCGCTCCGCCCGAGCGTGACCTGGATTGGACCTCTGAAGGAGTTGAAGGAGCGTGGCGTTTCCTCGGCAGAGTCTGGAATCTTGTGCACAGGCACAAGCACCTTCGAAACGACCAGTTAGAAGCGGAAGACAACGGGCGAGCTCGGTCATTGCGCAGGATAACTCACAAGACGATCAAGAAGGTTACCGAGGATGTGAGCTCACGATTCCATTTCAACACCGCTCTTGCTGCGATCATGGAGATGAGCAACGAGCTGGGAGGGATTTCGTCTGAGGAGATCGACAGCTCCCCTGCGATGGCTGCTGCCATGGCTGAAGCCGTTCGAGCTCTCGTGGTTCTCTTGTCTCCGTTCGTTCCCCACATTGCGGAGGAGCTGTGGGAGGCTCTTGATGGGAAGCCGGGAATGGTACGCATTCCCTGGCCCACGTACGACCCAGCCCTGCTCGTCGAAGAAGAAGTCCTCATCGTGGTCCAAGTCAACGGCAAGAAAAGAGGGGAAGTGCGAGTTGCAGCGGACGCCTCGGAAGATGCGGTGAAGCAAGCAGCGCTCGGAGAGCCCAACGTGCAACGCTTCATAGACGGCAAGACCGTCCGCAAAATGGTGCTCGTACCCCAGAAGTTGCTCAACATTGTCGTGAGCTGATCCCCCGTGTCTTCCCGGATTGACCGCCGTTGTCGGAGCCGGAAGGACGCGCGACGTGTGACACGGGCATGTCCCAGAGATCCGATCCACGGTCCGGACGCGATGGACCATCTGAAGAGCCATTCCCGACCATGGTGACTGTACCCACCTTCAGGACAGTGAGGCGGTCTTGCCCGTCGCTGCACGCACGGCTGCGGTCGGCATTCTCCAAGACATGCCTGGCTGCCCTGCGGTTTGGACTGTGTCTGGCCATTGTGATGTTGGCAGGGTGCGGGTATCGCTTCAGCGGCGGGCCCGCTCAGAACCCGTTCCCGCCGGATCTGAAAACTATCGTGTTGGAAAGCGCAATCAACAACACCACCATTACGGGAATAGAAACGGAATTGACAAACGATCTGCGCCGGGAGTTCGCTCTCGGAACGCGCCTCGAGCCGGTGAATTCTGAGGGAGACGTTATCCTCAAAACCGTGATCGCATCGTACGACGACGTGCCGGCAGCGTATAAGGCTGACGGGAAGGAGCTGACGCGCATCGGCACACTCAAGCTTGCGTGCAGCCTGGGCCGAGCGGATACGCAGGAGGTTCTGTGGCACAAGAAGCTCGCTTCCTCGTACACGTATGCGGTCACGGATTCCATAGCAGGGACACTGGCGAACAGGCGCCGAGCCATTTCGCAGATGATCAAAGATCTTGTCCCCCGAGTTCACCGTTCCATGTATGACAGCTTCTGAGGGCTCTTCCCGGATCGGCCGTGCTTGACAGCATTCCGTACGGGGGACTAAATGAGAACGTTTTCTTAATTTCTTGAAGTGCTATTGAACGGAGGACGATTTCATGGCCAGAAAAAAAATCACTGTGGTAGGGGCGGGAAACGTGGGGGCATCCGTCGCGGCCTACGCATCGGCCCAGGAACTGGGAGATGTGGTCCTTCTCGACATTTTGGAGGGGATTCCACAGGGAAAGGGGCTCGATATGTTCGAGGCTTCCCCGATCTTCGGCGTGGACACCCGGGTGGTTGGAACCAACAAGTACGAGGATACCAGTGATAGCGATCTCATCATCGTCACCGCCGGCATCGCACGGAAGCCCGGTATGAGCAGGGACGATCTCCTCTCCACTAACGTGCGAATCGTCGGCGAGGTGGCACAGCTCGCGGCCAAGGCTTCTCCCAACGCAATCATGATCGTCGTATCGAATCCCCTGGACGCCATGGTGTACACGGCATGGAAGAAATCGGGACTGGATCCGAGACGCGTCATGGGAATGGCGGGCGTCCTCGACACCGCCAGGTTCCGATCCTTCATCGCCGAAGAAATAGGCGTGTCGGTAGAAGACGTTCAGGCCCTTGTGCTCGGCGGGCACGGGGATACCATGGTGCCGCTCACACGCTATTGCTTCGTCGGGGGAATACCCGTAACACGGTTCATCTCCCCCGAAAGGCTCGAAGAGATCGTGCAGAGGACGCGTCAGGGTGGAGCTGAAATCGTGGCGCTTCTCAAAACGGGCAGCGCGTACTATGCTCCTGCCGCGGCAGCAGTGCAAATGGCCCGCTCAGTGGTCCTCGACAAGAAACGCTTACTCCCGTGCGCCGCATACCTGAACGGAGAATTCAACCAGAGGGGCGTGTTTGTTGGGGTTCCTGCCATCCTAGGATCCGCGGGAGTCGAGAGAGTCGTGGATCTCGAGCTCACCGCGGAAGAACAGGAAGCCCTCGACAGGTCAGTGGACGCGGTTCGTAATCTGGTGAAGGAAGTGGACGCCCTGCTCTAGTGCTGCGTCTGCGCGAGACCTGCAGGTCTGTACAAGAGACATAGCGATACTGCCGTCGTTTTCGGGACGCGGCAGTATCCCACGCCACGTCCACGGCGAAGTGGAGGACTCGCTCCAGCGAAAGGCTCTGAATCATCGCTGCAGCTCTCGAGCGCTACGGGGCGTCCGTACGGGCTTCTGCGGCCGGACCGCGTTGGAGGGTGCTCTCCGGGAGCACGGATTGCCGGCCGAAGGGGGAGAATTTTGGGCGCGGCTGCAAAGGCTCGAGCAAAGTGTAATTTAGAAGCTAATAATATTTTCAGATGTTATGGTCAGAAGTTAATGTAAAATACCTTTTTGTATCAAGGAATGATCAAGCTTGACACTCCATTACCCCTATGTTATTATTTTTTCGTTCCAAACTGTAAAGCAAAGCAAGTATCAGTGCTATTTTATCATTGCAATCCAATGCGATAGCACCCATAGCTGAGTGGCGCTTCTCGAAAAGTGCATAACACACTTTAATGCTGCGCCTGCTCTCGTGGCCTAGAGCTGTACCTGATGCCTGCAAGCTACAGTTGTTTCAAGTCGACTATTCGGCTTTGCATTATATTCCGGCGGTGTGGTGCACATGAACAAGCTTGTCGCGCTCTGTGCTGCGGTGGTGGTGATTTTTGCGGGGGGATACAGACATTCTGATGCTCAATCGGTTATCGAACGGCCCACATACCTGGGCAAGGCAGGTCTATCCTACAGCGTGGGCATTCAACGATTCATTAACAGCTTTTCCTCTTATCAGTTTCCCAATCCCTTTCCTCCGGAGCAGGATCCGCTCAGTCGCCTGGAGTTTCCCATCGATCAATGGTTTTTCGGTTTATTGAGCGGGATTACGGCTCCGTGCTGGGAGCTCACGGGTCAGCTTTGGTTCAATCTGAACCAGGAAAGCGCCCTTAAGATGCAGGACAGCGATTGGGACGACGAGTTTCGCCCGTCTCAGAAAACTATCTTCAGCGAATCCCAATGCCGGCTCGATCGCGGCATCCTGGTCGACGTGGGACTGAGTTTTTCCACTCCCTTGGAAAGATTTGTGGGAATGCGTCCGGTGACGGGACTCAGGCATCAGTATTTCAAGTTTACCACCCATGATGGGGTGCAATGGGATCTGAGCGGACATGTCATGGACCTTCCCGGCGATGGAATCGAATTCAGGCAGACCTTTTACCACCTATATCTCGGCGCCAGCTTTGCTCGCACTTTCTTTGTTCAAGGCATTGCTTCGCGCAGAGCTCCGCTTAATCTGGGGGGTCAGGTGGATTATGCGCTCGTATGGGCCAGCAACGAGGATCTCCACTTGTTACGGTCAGGCAACCGAATTACCGAGGAAGACACACGAGGCCACTGCTGGCACGTGTCCGCATGGGTAGATCTTTTCCTCAAAGATTCCTTGAAGCTAAAGGCAGTTGGGGATCTCAAGCGTGTTGTTACGGACGGCTCCCATCGTTTGACCAATTCAGTGATCGCCCTCGATTTCTCCTTCGACGGTTCGCGGGTCTGGTCGGATCAGGTCACGGTTTCCGCTGTCGCGGAGCTGACATTCTGATGACCGCGACGAAGCATGACCGCTATTGAGCCGCTTGCTCTCTCACTCGAAGGAAGCCGGTTGGTACCCGAAAGTGTTGTGGAGCTCGGCGAGAAAGACTTCCGAAGCTTCACATGCCACAGATCCGAGGCTGATGATCGTCTCCGAGCGGCTGGGAATTACAACCCGCAGAGTGACCGGGGTGCGGCCTTTGTGCCGGTGGAGGATTCTCTTGAGCTCTTTGATCTGGTCCGCATCCGCTCCCATGGTGCTCAATCGTATCTGTATGCGATTACTGTAATGCCGCGGAGCGTCGGCCAGTCTATGGATGTCTTGAGCGAGCACCTTGGGAGCTTCCTGGTCTCCTTCCCGTATTCCTGAGATCATCACCGGCTCTCCCGATTGGAGCAGCTCGATGGAAGATCTGTACAGGTCGGAAAAGACCGTGACCTCTGTTTCGCCGGTGAGATCCTCCAGCGCGAGGAAGGCCATGCGCTCCCCTTTCTTGGTGGTGATCTCCTTGATCTTCTTGATCAGACCGGCCATCCTCACGAGCGTCTGGGGAGGGATGTCCGGCAGCTTGGCAGCTTGTGCAGTCACAAACTTCTTGATGAGCGCCTCGTAATTCATCAGCGGGTGTCCAGTTACATAGAATCCCATGAGATCCTTTTCAAAGGAGAGCTTGACGAGATCCTCCCATTCCGGAAGATCGGGAATGGGCATGTCCGGGAAGCTGCCTGAGTGTCCGGGAAGGCACTCCGGCTCGAAGAGGTTCACCTGTCCCGCGTTCTTCTCTCGCTGAAAGCTGGCAGCCTCTTCGAGGATAGTGTCCAGAGCTTCGTGCATGGCACGGCGCGAAGGTGCCATCCCGTCGAATGCCCCGCACTTGATCAAGCTCTCCATCACCTTCTTGTTCACTTTGCGCAGGTCTACCCGCCGGGCAAAATCGTAGAGGGAGCAAAACGGACCATTCTCCTCCCGCGCGTCGATAATGGATCGCACAGCTCCTTCGCCCACGTTCTTGACTGCCGACAACCCGAAAACGATCTTTCCATCCACCACGTGGAAATCGTCGTACGACTCGTTCACGTGGGGCGGAAGGACGACTATTCCCATATCCCGGCACGCGGAAATGTACGTCGTGACCTTGTCCGTATTCCCTGATTCACAACTGAGCTGAGCGGCCATGAATTCTGCAGGATAGTGGGTCTTCAGGTAAGACGTTTGATACGTGATCATTGCATACGCGGCAGAATGTGATTTGTTGAACCCGTACCCCGCGAATTTTTCCATGAGCTCGAAGATGTAGGCCGCCTTCTCAGGGTCGATGTTATTCTTCACCGCACCTTTCTCAAAGCGGCTCTTCTGCTCCGCCATCTCCGAGACTTTCTTTTTCCCCATGGCTCGGCGCAAGAGATCGGCCTCTCCGAGGGAGTAGTCTGCCAGAGCTTTGGCGATGCTCATAACCTGCTCCTGATACACGATGACACCGTACGTCTCCTTCAGGATAGGCTCAAGCTCAGGCAATGGATACTCGATGGCCGTACGCCCATGCTTTCGGTTGATGAAATCGTCCACCATTCCTGACTCAAGGGGGCCCGGCCTGTACAGGGCGAGGATAGCGATGAGATCCTCAAACACGGAAGGTTTGAATTTGATGAGTATGTCCCTCATTCCAGAGGATTCAAGCTGAAACACGCCCAAGGTGTCTCCTCTGCAGAGAGACTCGAAGGTTTCCTTGTCGTCCAGCGGAATCGATCCCAGATCAAGCTTCTTCCCGCTCGCTTTTTCAATGAGCTTCAGGGCGCGATCGACTACGGTGAGGGTTTTCAACCCCAAGAAGTCGAACTTTACCAGCCCTATTCTTTCCACCCAGGTCATGTCGAACTGGGTTATGGTTTCCTTGTTGTTGCCCAAATACAGAGGAAGATGCTCCACAAGAGGTCTGTCCGAGATGACGATCCCGGCTGCGTGTGTCGACGCATGCCGGGCCAGGCCTTCCAGAGATCTGGCTATATCGATGAGCTCTTTCACCTGGGGCGATTGATCCATCAACTGCTTCAGTCTGGGTTCTTTCTTGAGAGCAGAGTCGAGTGTGATCTTCAGCTCGTCGGGGATGAGCTTGGCAATTTTGTCCGCTTCCGCGTAGGGGAGGCCCATGACCCGCGCGACATCCCGCACCACTGCTTTGGCCTGCATCCTTCCGAAAGTGATGATTTGGGCCACATTATCTTTGCCGTATTTCCGGGATACGTATTCGATGACGCGATCTCTGCCATCGGTGCAGAAGTCCACGTCGATATCGGGCATGCTCTTGCGCTCCGGATTGAGGAACCGCTCGAACAGGAGCTTGTACCGTATGGGATCGATGTCGGTGATACCGAGGCTGTAGGCTGCCAGGGAGCCTGCTGCGGAACCCCGTCCCGGACCGACGGGAATTCCGTTGTTTCGGGCATAATTGATGAAATCCGCGACGATAAGAAAATATCCTGAGAAGCCCATTTCCTGGATCAGGCGGATCTCCGTATCGAGGCGTTGGCGGTATTCCTCCTCTGTGGCGGGATCAATTTCTCCCCTTTCCATGAGCGCATGCAGCCGTCGCTCGAATCCCGCGCGAGCATCCTTTTCGAGCCTCTCCCGTAGAGTCTCTCCCGTCCCCAGATCGAACCGGGGCATATGGGTCTCGTTGAATTCCAGGAGCAAGGAGCATCTGTCTGCGATGACCCTCGTGGTCTTAAGGGCCTCGGGGACTTCGCGAAAATCGTGGGCCATCTGCTCCGGCGACTTGAAGTAAAACTGATCGGTGCTGAATCCGAGCCGCTCTTCGTCAGCAAGGAGCTTCCCTGTCTGTAT
The DNA here is from genome assembly GCA_040753915.1 of Thermodesulfobacteriota bacterium. Lineage (GTDB taxonomy): Bacteria > Desulfobacterota > Desulfomonilia > Desulfomonilales > Desulfomonilaceae > JBFMDN01. The sequence continues at coordinate 67,392 of JBFMDN010000006.1, forward strand.
GCACAGGAGCGCCTCATGGGCCCGATGATCCGACCGGTCCAGGTAATGGCAGTCGTTGGTCGCTACCACTTTCAGGTCGAGCTTCTTGGCCATTTCCAGCAGGGCGCTATTGACCCGGCGCTGCTCTGGAATGCCGTTCTCCTGCAATTCCAGGTAGAAGCGCTCGGGTGTGAACAGATCCCGGAACCAGCCGGCCACCTCATAGGCCCCCTCTTCGTCTCCGACCAGCAGGCGCGACGGAATCTCGCCGGACAGGCAAGCGCTCAAGCATACCAGTCCGGTGCTGTACTGCTCCAGTAGCTCCTTATCGATCCGCGGTTTGTAGTAAAACCCTTCCATGTACCCGCTGGTAACGAGCTTGCAGAGATTGCGATACCCCTTCTCGTTTTCGCACAAGAGTACCAGGTGATAGGAGGTGACCTCGCCCATTCGGGCGGAGTGGTCGAACCGCGACCCTGGCGCGACGTAGACCTCGCATCCCACAATCGGCTTGAGCCCGGCTGCTTGTACGTTGGCATAGAAATCCATGGCGCCGAAGAGGTTGCCGTGATCCGTGACAGCAACGGCCGGCATCCCATATTCTTTGGTTCGTGCAATGAGGTCGGGTATCCTGAGGGCCCCATCCAGGAGCGAATAATGAGAATGAACATGGAGGTGAACGAAATCCGCCTGCGGCATGGTGCTTCCCTATCTATGCAATATAACTACTTATTTTATCTCGTGTCTCCCACAATATCACCGACCCTTCTTGTGCGCAAGGCCCGGCAAGGGGTCAGGTCTTGTTTTTTGCTGTCTTTCCTTTCCCGCCGAACCAGCTGGGTCACTAGAACGTTATGCAGCCATTAACGCTGTGCAATCTCTCTTCCCAAATGGTCATGGTGCACATGTCCCTTGGCAACCGCGCGGCCTCGTTGCAACCCCGACCGGACTCTCCCCGGGACACCACGTAGCGGGGGGTGGTAGACATGTCGAGGGCCGCAAGCCATCAAGCTCAGGGCTGCTTCCTGGTTCAGACATCCTGTAACAATCACCTATGAGGCAATTCGCCAGACAAATCAAATAATAATATCGCGGCCCAAAATGCCCGGGGACTGAGTCCCTGTCAAAATGATAAAGGAAAACCGCTGGCCAGCGATTCCCTCAGGAAAGCGCGATTCTTGGAAGTCTGGTCCTGAGTGATTGAGCTGTCTTCTTTGTGAATTGATTCAAGATACAAGACCTGACCCCGATCAGCGCATCCTTCGGAAAGGATCCACACTGAGCAGACGGCAGAGGTCCTCCATGGGTCCGTAGTCGAGCGCTTCCACGAATCGTTCGATTTTTCTGGCCTGGTCCAAGGCAGGATGGCCCAGTGGAATGGCTATCAGCGCTGCTTTCATTCTAGACGCAAGGTCCGGAGGGGTGGATCCGAGGGACGCGACCGGCCAGTCGGGATACAGCGGTGTGCTACACAGCTCGGGCAGGGCTTCATGACGCATCTCGTTAAGAACGCGAAAATCCTGGATACTGATCTTTCCTTCCCGCTGCATGGTCTCCAGGATATTGGTCCTCACTGTTCCCACGTCCGCTTTCTTGTCCCTCACCGCGTAAACCACTTCGTCATGGGATTCCTTCGCTGATTCCAGCAGAAGCCTCAAATCTTTCTCAGGCACTATGCCCGCTTTCACGATTTCTCCTTTGGCGAACAACCATCCGCCTGGAGAAGAAAGTTTGGGACACATCAGCACCTTTCCCTTCAGGTCAGCCAGCGTCGAGATTCCACTATCCCGCCGCGTGAAGATCACGCCGCCCATCATGTTGCCGGAGTTCTGATACTTGACAGTGACCAGCGCCGTGGCACCCTTCTTCACCTTTGCTTTCACGTAGAACCAGGGATTGGTGAAGATGAATTCCGAACGATTGGCGTCGCAAAAATCCATAAATTTGCTGAACGAGAGAGGTACAACCGTGACCTTCTCCCCCAGCCGCTCTGTAAGATATGATTCAATGCCTCCCCACTCTTTCAGAGCAACATCGGGTCCCCTCTGCGCCAGCATTCCGATCTTGACATCTCCCCAGGAAATTGAACCCCAGAGAATGATCACTATAACGATCCATGTACTCTTGAAGCGTTCTCTCATCGAGGTGTCCTCCTCTGCCATGTTGTGCTGAAGCGTACCCATTTGTTCCGGAATTGTACCAGGGGTTCGCCAATTCCGGCGGCCCCCCTGAATCCGGTCCAGCCAGAGTGTTCCTGACGGCTGCAACAATTTCTGATGGTGTCTCAAGAGGCAAGGGGGCAATAAGACATCGTCCATTCTCGATGAACGGGCCCCTTTTTTTCTGCTTTTGAGCGTATCTCAGCCCCCTAGCTGCGTCAACCGATTTTTCTGCCAGGGGTCAGGCTTGTTTTTTGGTGTTTTCTCTTCCCGCCGGGCCGGCCGCAGAGTGAAGTCTAACGCAGCCCTTCACGCGTGGGAATCTTCGTCGCGACTGGTCATGGTGCTCACGAACCTTGGGGACTGCCCGGCCGCGTTGCGACAAGACACGGACTCTCGCCGGGAGACAAGGGAGGCAATCGAGAGAGGGCGTAAGGCAGCGCTATTCGATCATGCTGTCAGATGATGAGGTGCCCCCGGGGAATGGCCATTCTCGGCAGTCTGGTCATGAGCGATTGAGCTATTCTTCCCGTGAAGCAATTCAAGAAGCAAGCGTGATCCTATCACTTGCCAGTGGGGTCGAGACCATTTGTAAAGGTGAGTACGGACTCTAGGGTAACCCCAAGGGGCTCTTCTTGGCTTCACTTGAGGATTCCCATCCGTCGCTCGAGGATGGCCCGGTTCAGCTTGTAGTTTACCAGCGCGCTATAATAATTCCCTTGAGCCTGAGCAAGATACCGTTGCGCATCGAGCACTTCCGTGTAGGTGGCTGTATGTTCCCTGTACTGTACCTCGTTGATTCTAAAACTTTCCTTACGGTATTCCACTGCCTTGCGATAGTCGCGGATATTGCTTTCAGCACGCTTCAAGTCCAGATATGCTTCCTTCACCGCTTCCATGATTTCTCTCACAAGCTGCGTCTGCTGAACGACCGCGCGGTCATGGGAGGCCCTTTTTTCAAGCACTGTATCTTTGTTACGAAACATGTTAAGATCCCAAGAAAGCAGGCCGGCGACGCTCCAGTCGTTGGTACCCTCATGATCTATCACATTCCAATCATCATTGAATCGAGAGCCCTGAACTTGGAGCGTAACGGTCGGCAGCAGATCACCACGCGCGGCCTTAATGAGTTCCATGGCTTGCTGCACGGAAATGTTTGCTCGTCGTATCTCCAGCCTGTGTGCAGCGGCTATACGGTAAATGTCCGGCAGACCGAGAGGCAGGGGAACAATCCTCAAATCCCGCTCAATCTCGATGGCAGTTTCCTGGGGAAATCCGAGCAACAGATTGAGCTGAGCCTTGTAGCGTCCTACCTCGGTTAGGGCATCTGTTCTATCAATTATGGCTGAAGCCAACTGACCTTCAGTGGCTAGCAAGTCGACCTTCGTAACAGTCCCGGCTTTGAGGAATTTTCTCGTTTGATCCCTCAAAGATTTGAGAGCCGAGATGGATTGATTCGCCACATCCAAAGTCAATTCCGCCTTTAGCAGCGAATAGTAGGCCTCATAAACCTTGAGGATGAGATCCTGTTTGTCAATTTCAAGTTGGATCTTAGAATAATCGACCCCCAGCTTGGCGTACCTGTAGTTGGCGAGAAGTTTACCTCCGGAGTATATGGGCTGGCTCAGCGTGGCTGACAGGGTGAAATACTTATATGGATCAATTCGAAACGGGTAGTCTGCATAAGGATGTTGGGAGCTATCTCTTCGACTATTATGAGCGGCGGCAAGGTTAGCAACATTAGATCCTTGCTTGTATCTGTATCCTGCTGCCGAATACTCAAGGCTCAGGGTAGGAAACATGTCCGAATAGGTTTCTCGTCGCCGGTAATCGCTCTCTTTCACGGCTATTTGGGCGTCGATGATGCTCAGATTCCTTCTAAGCGCAATTTCTACGGCTTGTGGAAGATTGAACACTATTGAGCGCTGTTCTGGCTCTAACTTGCTGCCTTTTGCGTGTGTATCGCCAGTAGCGCAGACAGTAAAGATCGTCATAGCGCTTACCAAACCGACTGATAATTTTCCAGTCGCCGATGTCAGGAATCTCATCGCACCATACCCTCCTGAATATGAACCCGGATAATGGTCGTGACAATCAAACACGGCTCAAAGTCCGCTCAAGTCATGTGACCCAACAACTTGGCGTGTCCTGCCAAATTGTCGGTTGGAATCTTGATGGTCAGCGCGCGACACAGCGCTGGCCTCTTTCCCAAAATGTCGCTTTCAACCGTCTGTCGTTGAAGAATTCGGCAATAATTTTCGTCCTATGCCTACCGTTCTGGACGGAAGCTCTTTCATCTTGTTTCCGCCACAGTACTGACGCCCGACTTCGCTCCCTCATTCATGCCGCAATGCTTCAATGGGATCCAACTGGGCTGCCTTGCGCGCCGGGAAGTAACCGAAGACAACCCCTATGGTTGCAGACAGTGCGAAAGAGAATACGACGATGGCGACATTGAAGATGAAGGGCACGTGAAGCAGCTTAGAGAGGCCGGCCGTTGCGGTCACCGCCAAGAGAATGCCGAGCAATCCACCGAACGAAGATAGGATCACCGATTCAATGAGAAATTGCAGAAGCACTTCACGTTCGAGGGCGCCTATTGCGAGCCGAATCCCAATCTCTCGGGTACGCTCTGTGACCGATACGAGCATGATGTTCATGATGCCGATCCCCCCTACGAGCAGACTGACCGCGGCGACTCCGCCGAGAAGACTCGTGAGCACCTGGGTTGTTCCGGTCAGCGTCTTGGCAATTTCCTTCGTGTCCATTACGTTGAAGTCGTCTTGCTCGCCCGCGGCAAGGTGGCGGCGCTCACGCATGACTCGCTCGATTTCCCGCTGAGCCCTGGCGGTAGACGACCCCTCCCAAACGGAAAGCATAATCATGTTTACATCCTGACTTCCGGAGATGCGTCGCTTGAAGGTGCGCAGAGGTACGACTATCAAGTCATCCTGATCCGTACCCATCATACTCTGACCTTTCACCTCAAGCAGTCCGATCACCCGGAATGAGATTTTTTCGATACGTATTGTACTTCCGAGCGGATTACGATTGCCGAAGAGTTCTCTGCGCACGGTCTCCCCCAAAATGCACACTGAGACACCGGCGCGAAGCTCGCTGTCACTGAAGTAGCGACCGCTTTTAATGGAGCGACGCGTGACTCTGAGAAACTCCTTGTTGGTTCCATTGATGGTGGTGGACCAGTTCTTATCCCCGAGAATTGCCCGCTGAGATTTTGTCCCCAGCGGTGCTACTGCCGATACCGAAGCGACCTCGCGGCCGATCGCCTCAGCGTCTGCTTCCTTAAACTGCTTGGCGTCGGTCGATTGACCGGGACCCAACCTTTGTCCAGGCGTGATAATGACCAGATTGTTCCCCAGACTCGCCACCTGCTGCCTCACTTGGACGGTCACACCGCTGATAAGATTGACCATGATCACCACCGCACCTACCCCTATGACTATGCCCAGGAGGGTAAGCACAGAGCGAAGTACGTTGCGACGTAGTTCACGCAGGGCAAGAAGCGTCATGTTCCAAGTCACGACGCTATCCTTTCGCTTGGTGTGTCCGAATAGACAAGTCCGTCTCTAAAACGAACAATACGCCTAGCGTACTCGGCCATATCCTCTTCGTGCGTTACCATGATGATGGTGATTCGCTGATCGTTGTTCAGGAACTTGAGAAGTTCCATGATCTCATGGCTGCGGGCCGTATCAAGGTTCCCCGTGGGCTCGTCCGCCAATAGAACGGCCGGCCGGGTCACCAAGGCGCGGGCGATCGCCACGCGCTGTTGCTGGCCACCCGAGAGCTCGCCGGGAGTGTGGGTTTCCCGTCCCTTGAGTCCCACGTTTTCAAGAGCAGCGTACGCTCGCTCACGGCGCTCGCTCTCCGGGGCGCCGCGATACAGCAACGGCAGTTCCACGTTTTCCAGCGCTGTTGTTCGGTTGAGAAGATTGAACCCCTGAAATACGAAGCCAATGTTGTATCGGCGCAACAAGGCGCGTTGGTTGCGGGTCAGTCGGCCAACGTCGACTCCCTTGAATCGGTAAACGCCTCCGGTCGGCGTATCCAGGCAGCCGAGGATGTTCATGCACGTAGACTTTCCCGAGCCGCTCGGCCCCATTACCGCAACAAAGTCACCTTCATCGATCCGCAGATCCACGCCTCTCAGTGCATGCATGGCAGCTTGACCGACACCGTAGACTTTTTGGACGCCATTCAACTCAATTAGGAGCGGGATATCAGTTGGTCCCAAATCCATCACCTCCTAATCGGTATCGATCACGTCAATAGCCAGGGCCATACCGGGCTCCAAGTCGCCTTTGAGTATTTCCGTCCATGTCTCATCGGTGGCGCCGAGGGTTACGGCAATGGGAACGAGCAGACCGTCCTTTACCGCCCAGACCCGATGCGAGCCATCCTTGTTCCTATCCTCCCTTTCCTGAACCTTGGATTGACCTGGAGGAGTTGGGAGGAGCATCTTGTCCAAACCTTCGAAGGATTTTTTCTTTTTTTTGACCGGCGGCGTGAATCGCAAAGCGGCATTGGGCAGCAGAAGCGCATTTTCCACCTTTTTCACGGTGATGCACGCAGTGGCCGTCATGCCTGGACGTAGGGATAAGTCTGAGTTATCTACGCTGAGAATCGCTTTATAAGTCACGACGCCGCTTGTGGTCTTGGAGCCAAACCGGGCTTGAAGGATCCGTGCTCGGAAAGTACGATTCAAGTATGCGTCTACGGTGAAAGTGGCTTCCTGCCCCTCTTTGACCTGACTTATGGCGGCCTCATCTACGTCCACCTGAAGCTCCATTCGGGTCAGGTCTTCGGCAAGGGTGAAAAGCGTCGGCGTGGAAAACGACGCGGCCACGGTTTGTCCGGGCTCGACGCTGCGAGTAAGCACGATGCCGTTGATAGGGGAACGGATAGTCGCTTTGGAAAGCTCCGTTTCAGCGGAGTCGAGCGCGGCCTGCGAGCGAATAACCTCGGCCTTGGAGGCGGCAACCTCGGCTACGGCCTTTTCGAAAGCCGTCTCTTTCTCATCGAGTGTCTTTTGCGCCGCGGCGCCTTCGAGGTTGAGAACCTTTTGCCTTTTGTACTCGCGATCCGCTTCTTTGAGCTTCGCCTCGGCAAGTAAGACATTTGCCTTCGCATTTTCTAAAGAGGCCTTGGCTTGAGCTACGGAGAGCTCGAATTTCGATGTGTCGAGCCGAGCCAGCACCTGGTCACGCTTCACATAGTCGTTATAATCGGCCTCAACCGTTTTGACGGTGCCGGACAGCTCGCAGCCGATGTCAACCTTTCTTGTGGGTTCCAGAGTACCCGTAGCCGAGACAGTAATAACGAGGTCTCCTCGCCGGACGTCTTCGGTGCGGAACCTCGGCGACGTAGAATTTTCGGCCCATTTGACAATGACAATTATTATCCCGACCAAGACAACCAAACACACTGCGATAAGCCAACGTTTGAGCCACCTTCGACTCTCCGCAGGGTAATCAAGTCCCAAGATTTCTTCGCCGTCGGGCTCGCCGTCCGGTTTTGGAAACGCTGCCTGATTACGTTCATCAATGTTCATCAGAAGATTCCTTCTGCAACGCTTCCCGAATGCCACGAATTCCCCACAAGCTGAACCGGGTAATGTGGTCGGCCAACTCGTCCAAACTAAAGGGCAGATCCGCTTCCGGCGGCCTGATGGCTTGCCTGGAGAAGTGTGAGCGCAGCATGGGGTCGAGACATTGACTCATAACACTCACAAGACACAGCCGAATCTCTTTCATGGTTGCCTTATCGCCCAGGAGCTCTTTGAGGAGCGCCATGAACTCTCGATCAATCGGTTCGAAGACCTCATGAAGCGCAGAGTTGAGAAGCCCCGTAGGGTTGGCAACTTCCTTCTGGATGATATCTAGATCAAGGTTTTCAGGGTTGTTTGAACGTTGTACGAGCGCCGAAATACGGCCGCGGAGTCGCTCTTCCGGCGAGGCCTCCCGCGTAACCCCTCCGTCTGGAGGATAAGACTCCAATGACCTTTCAAAAGCGAATTTCCAAGCTTCGACGTACAGGTTGTCTTTACCTCCGAAATGATAGCTCACGGCCGCTGTATTTACTTGTGCCTTTTCGCAGATATCTGCGTTTGTAGCAGCCCAGTAACCTTTAGCAGCGAAAATTTCAGCAGCGGCTGTGAGAAGGCGCTGTCTTGTCCTCTCCGTGTCCGTCCTCAGCTTCTTCGGAAACATTATTTCGTCTCCAGATATGAACTCTCCAGGTGATCTCTGAAATTAAATTATTCAGTTGATCTTTGTCAAGGAAGATTTTTTGGAATTGATCTGCCCTCGAGAGAGTAGTCCAGGTTTTGAGTAAATGAATGGCGGCATCTTATTTCAGATGGGCAATCCATCAAATCCTCAGCTGCTCTGATCGAGGGAGAGCGCGAGTCGGTCCTGACATTGTCAGAACGGCCCGTTTCTTCCAACTCAAGCGGGATTTCTCCCGCCTGACCGATGTGTACGCCGATTGCTTCCGATTCCTTGACAGACGTTTGGTGAAGTGCCTCATTCCCACGTTCCGAAGAAGAAACGGCGGCAAACTGATGCGAGATATAAAGGCAACGCTGCTGCAGTAGGTTGGGTCCCCCATCTTCTCCGGATCCCATTGATCAGAAACAGCGGTGACATCGGAGAAGAGGCCTTCACGCCCGAATAGTCGAGCCGCTTCACCAATCGATATCGATGGAAGCTTTGTAAGGTTTCAAATTGTACTGCCAGAAATTGGGTGATTTTTGACAATGCATTGACCTGGGAGGGAGTATCATCGGAATAAATGGACTAGGGAAAGAGGGCGGTAACTTGTAGCAGCAACCGCCCGAATCATGCACGGGCTGTGATGCCCTCAAAACGGTGTTCCGAGGATATTCCACGTTCTTGTTTCTACCAAAGAAGGTGTGGGGCGTGGCCCCGATTCCTTGGCCGCGGCCCACCGTGTGTCCGCGATGTAAGGGTGTGCGGCTCTGGGATCATGGATACGTTACTACCTTCTTTGACCGTGTTGTCGGGCAGGTCATCTTGCGCCCCTATCGTCGTCCGGAATGCGGGTGTGTACTGAGGGCGAGACCCGCAGGGTACTCGCAGAGGATTCAGGCTCCCATAGAGGCGATCCGTTCATCCGTCGCTTTCAGACTCAAGATGGGGGTCTGGCAACAGGACCGTTCCCGATCCTGGCGGGGCCATTGGCTGAGATCCTTTTTCCGGAAGGGGTGCGCCCGATTCGGCCATGGATGGCGCGAACGTCTGCTTGAGGGATTCGACGGGCTGATGGGCAGGGAGAGGTACTGGTGACCCGTCGCATCTAATCTCCGAAGGCCATCTATCTGGGTGGACCTACCGAACCGTCCGAATGGTCAGGACTTGCTTCTTGCTGTTTTCCCTTCCCGCCTTCCTCCTGCTGACTGAAGCGGCATGCAGCCCTTGGCGGCACGGCAATTTCCCTTTGCGAAGCGTCACGGTGCACAGGAGCCTCGGCAATCGCGCCGCCTCGTTGGGATCCGGACCGGACTCTTCCCGGGGGGCAATCGAGAGAGGGCGAAAGGCAGCGCGATTCGATCAAGCTGTCAGATGAAGTGCCCCCGGAGAATGGCCATTCTCGGCAGTCTGGTCATGAGCGATTGAGCTATTCTTCCCGTGAAGCAATTCAAGAAACAAGCCTGACCCTATCACTTTTGCTTGACAGCATCTTTCGTATGCGTAATACTTGTATGACGGTAATTTGCTGGCATATAAATAACAAATCACCAATTCCCTTCGCCACTCCCAGGAGCCATTCCACCATGGCACTACTCGATCCGATGGAATGCCCGTTGTACCTCGTCTCGAGGCTCAGTCTAGTCATTACGTCCGCGCTGAAGAAGCGCCTCATCGGAGCCGGTCTCGGACACGTCAAGCCTGCCTATTTGTGGGCCCTTCTGAGCCTATGGGTCGAGGACGGTCTGAAAGTCACTGACGTCGCGCGGCGGGCTGGACTGGACAACTCCACCATGACCGGCCTGCTCGATCGGATGGAACGGGACGGACTCGTCGCGAGGACAGCCGACATCAACGACAGGCGCACCTTGCGGATTTACCTGACCGACGAAGGAAGAAGGATCCAGGAACCTGTGATCACTGTAACTCTTCAGGTGCTCGACGAATGCTTTGGAGGAATTCCGGAAGCGGATCTGGACGTTACCAAAGCCACGCTTGCGAGAGTCCTCTCGAAAGTCCGCGAGGATTGAGATTAGACGGAGCACGACCGATGTATCCGCTGGTGAAGCCCAGAATACGGAGGGCAAGATTGCGACATTCCACGACGAGTTGCGTGTCCTACGGGGCACATATTTCATACGCAAGCTGATCGGCGAAGAAACGGCTTTCGGAAGTAACTCAACAGCCAGAACTTACGGAGGATGACATGGCATCGTGGCAGAAGACAAGCTGTGTGTGTTGCGCCCAAAACTGCGGGCTGGAAGTGATGGTCGAAGAGAACCGGATCCTCAAGGTTCGCCCTGACAAAGAGAACCCTCGCAGCGAAGGGTACTGTTGTCGCAAGGGTTTGAAAATTGCCCACTATCAGCACCACGCAGATCGCTTGAAGCGGCCTCTCAAGCGGGTTGGCTCGGAATTCCACGAAATATCCTGGGACCAGGCTCTGGACGAGATTGCGGGGAAGCTGAAAACCATAGTGGAGACTCACGGGCCCCGCTCCCTTGCTTACATGGGCGGAGGCGGGCAGGGATGCCATTTTGAAGCAGCGTTTGGGGTGAGGTTTCTCAGAGGATTGGGATCGCACTATCATTACAGCCCACTGGCCCAGGAGCTGACAGGCTACTTTTGGGTGAACGGAAGAGGTTTGGGGAGGCAGTACTTGGGCACCATCCCCGACCACCACGAAACAGACATGCTGGTAGCCATGGGGTGGAACGGCTGGATGAGCCACCAAATGCCGCAGGCTCGACGGCACCTGAAGAGGATTTCCGAAGACCCGGACAAGTTGCTCGTGGTAATCGATCCCAGACGTTCAGAGACGGCTCAAAGGGCCGACATACACCTGGCGATTCGTCCCGGCACGGACGCGCTGCTTTTGAGAGCAATCATAAGCATAATTCTCAGGGAGGGTTGGCAAAAAGACGCCTTCATTGAGGCTCATGTGAGTGGTTTCGAATCCATTCGTCCGTGGTTCCTGAACTTCGATCCTCGTCCGGCAATCAGCCTTTGCAATTTGGACTATGAACAGGTTTACGAAGTCTCCCGACTCTTGGCCACTCGGAAGTGGTCATGCCACTCCGATCTCGGGATACTCATGGGCAGGCACAGCACCGTCTCGTCTTACCTGGAATTGATTCTGCTTGGCATTTGTGGACGCATAGGAATGCCGGGCGGGAATTTCATACCGGGGCACCTCATGCCCATAGGAGCGCATTCCGATGAACGCGATCCGAGGACTTGGCGTACCGCAGCCACGGATTTTCCTGCAATCATGGGCGTGTTTCCGCCCAACGTCATGCCTGAGGAGATCCTGGCAGATCGGCCGGATCGTCTGCGCGCGGTATGGGTGAGTGGCTCAAATCCCTTGAGATCCTATGCGGATACCACCGCTTATGAGACGGCGTTTCGGGCTCTCGATCTCTTGGTAGTCGTGGACGTGGCATTTACGGAAACGGCCAGCCTGGCTCATTATGTGCTCCCGGCCGCATCTGCCTATGAGAAGTGGGATGGAACGTTTTTCTCCTGGAACTTTCCTGAGATCTATTTCCAGATGCGGCGTCCTGTGGTCAAGGCTGAAGGGGAATGCCTCGAGGAAGGAGAAATCCTCACACGCCTCGCTGACCGTTTGGGTTTGCTCCCGGAAATCCCTCAAACGCTATATGACGCCGCGTTCGGGGACCGCATGAGCTATGGCATGCAACTCTTGGCCTTTGCCAAGAGCGAACCCCGTGCGATGAAGTCCCTGCCGTTCATCCTCGGCAAGACCCTCGGGAAGGCACTCGGCTCGGTCAACCTTGCTCAACTTTGGGGAATGCTGCAAGTAGCACCCCAGTCCTTTCGGGAGAGTGCAGCACGTGCCGGCTTTGATCCCGGACCAGCCATGGGGGAGGGGATATTCAGATCCATTCTCGAGCACCCGGAGGGAGTCTGGATAGGCAAGTGCGATCCCTCGAAGCCCCTGGACCAGATACGCACCGAGGACAAGCGCATATGCCTCCTGATCCCGGAACTGGCGGAAGCCGTCCAGGGCATCGACGCCAATAGCGAAGAGATTGCCCTTGCCATGACTAACGAGTATCCCCTCATACTCGCTGCAGGCCGCCACATGGATTACAACGCCAACACAATCATGAGGGACCCCGCCTGGACCGATGGAAGGACCAGGGTCTGCACCCTGATGATGCATCCTGATGATGCCGCGTCTCTGGGGCTTGAAGACGGCCGGATGGTCAGAATAAGGACCGAGGCAGGAGCCGAGGATGTTGAGCTGGAAGTTACCGACACCGCCCACCGAGGTCAAGTGATCATGCCGCACGGATTCGGGCTTGTTCATGCGGGTCAAAAATATGGGGCCAATGTGAATCGTCTCACGAAGAACACTAACAGAGATCCGATCGCAGCCACGCCGCTGCACCGATTCGTTCCTTGCAGAATAGATTAAGGGGCGAACCATTTAGTGACGTGAGGCGGATTCGGAGTATTCTTCCATCGTTGTTCCCTGATGTAAAGGCATGCCCTGAATAATTCACTTTATCAGAAAGATATTGACATTTCTTAAATAGCTGAATTAGAATACGGACGCCAAAACCCCTTCGCAGGGTAACCGATTATTGCGTCTACCGTGGCGCGGGAGACGGTGTGTCCCGCGTGCGGTAGCTCGCTGGGCTGCTGACGGGTGGAGCCGGTACCCTGGGGTTGGCTCAAGGACGCTCCACCGATTGAATGTATTGGGTGGACGAATCTCCGCCCTGTAGTTGGAGACTAATCTAGGATTGTCCTCTTGAGTGTAGTGCGGTTTCTCGGATCCATGGCATCCGGAATGGTGTTGCCTGTCCGCGTGTTTCTTGAGCAAACCGGCGGAATGGTAATGCTGTTGGTGTGGAGTTGCGTTTGGCTCGTACGCCCCCCCTTCCGGTACCGTGAGCTCATGAGGCAATTGGATTTTGTGGGCGCTCAGTCCACGCTCCTGATCGTGTTGACCGGGGCCTTTACCGGCATGGTGAGCGCTTTACAGGGATACAATGGGCTCCACAGATACGGGGCCGAATCGCTCGTCGGGGCAACGGTCGCGTTGGCCCTGACTCGTGAGCTTGGACCCGTGATCACCGGTCTCATGGTGATCGGTCGTGTTGGATCCGCGATGACGACAGAACTTGGCGCAATGCGCAATACCCAACAGATAGATGCTCTCACCAGCATGGCGGTGGACCCGATTCAGTTCCTGGTGACGCCGAGGATCGTGGCCTCCTTGATCTGCGTGCCGCTCCTTGCGGTGCTTTTCAGCTTTTCCGGTATGGTGGGAGCATATGGGGTTTGCACGAAATATCTCTCGATCGACCCCGGGGCCTTCATGGCCGGGATACATGACTACGTGGTAGCGGAGGACATTGTCCACGGAGTGGTCAAAGCGGTTGTATTCGGGCTCCTGATGTCGGTGGTGGCTTGCCATAAGGGATTCTACATGACTGGAGGCGCGAGAGGAGCCGGCATCGCGACGACCAAGGCTGTGGTCCTCTCCTCCGTGCTCGTGCTGGTAATGGATTACGTCATGACGACCCTGATGTTCAAAGGCACCTGACGTGAAAGTCGGCTCCGAGTTCATCATCGTCCTGGAGGATGTGTATCGCCAATACGGCGAGCAACAGGTGTTGAAAGGCGTGAATGCCCGCATTCGAGGAGGCGCGGTGACTTCTATCATGGGCCGGTCCGGCGCCGGAAAGTCGGCGCTCCTTCGTCATCTGATCGGCCTGGAGCAACCGGATCGAGGGGCCATTTACATCAAGGGGCACAATATCGTGGGCATGAGAGCCTCGGAGCTGAATCGCATACGAAGAGGCTTTGGCGTGCTTTTTCAGGAAGGCGCTCTGTTCGACTACCTGTCGGTGAAAGAGAACGTCGCCTTCCCGCTGCGAGAGCATCTCAAGCTCAACGAGGACGAGATCCAGCGCATCGTAGACGATCGACTGACAAAGGTCGGACTGAGGAATCACCAGGACAAGTTGCCGGCTGAATTGTCCGGAGGAATGCGGAAACGCGTGGCGCTCGCACGAGCCTTGGCCATGGACCCGGAAATCGTGTTTTTCGATGAGCCTACCGCAGGGTTAGACCCCATCACCAAAGCGGTCATTTACAGGCTCATTGAGAAGACCCATGCGGAGCGGGCTGTCACGTATGTCATCGTAAGCCACGACGTTCAGGGCACGATGAGTATTTCTGACGAAGTGATGTTCCTCATAGACGGCACGATCGCGTTTCACGGGACACCCGACGAGGTGCTCAAGAGCTCCGATCCTGCTGTGCGGCAGTTCGTCTCAGGGGCTATCGAAGGCCCGCTGACTATAGATTAGGAAAGAAAGTTACTGCGTATGGGCAAATTCTCCATGGAAGCGAAAGTGGGCCTCTTCTTCTTGGCTGTAGTGCTCATTTTTGCCTACACATGGACTCGCATACTGAGATTCGGTGAAGAAGGACAGTTCATCCTCACCGCCCGCTTCGATTCCGTCCAGGGGTTGGAAATAGGCTCGCAAGTCCAGATGGCCGGCATCAAGGTGGGCGCGGTCAAGGATATCTCCTTTGACGCAGAGACCGGCAAGGCAGTTGTCACCATGGCACTCAGGGAGGAGTACAGGGGGAAAATTCCTGTGGATTCCCGTGTCCACCTGAGGGGCAAGGGTCTGATCGGCGAGAAGTATTTGGCGATCAGCCCTGGTAGACCCAATGCCCGGAAGCTGAAAGAGGGGGAGCAGCTCACCATTGTGAGCGAACCCGCGGATACCGAGCGAGTCATGGAGAACATGGAGGTCATATCCCAAGACCTCAAGGTAGTCACCAGGGAATTGAGAAGACAGGTGATTGAGGAAAAGGGATCAGAGAAGTTCGACGCGCTGCTCTCGAACTCGGGTGCAGTGTTCAAGGACATCAAAGAGCTGTTGGAGCGGAACAAGAACAAGATCTCCGCAACCATCGACAACGCGGAGGGCACATTCACACGGCTCAACAATCTGGTGGCCAGAAACGACCAGAAGATCAATCGAACCGTGGATGACATGGAGCGGTTCTCCCGGTCGATGGAAAAGACCGGCAATAAGCTCGACAAGGTAGCATCGGATTTCGAATCCATCGCCAAGGACATCAAGACAGGAAAAGGCACACTCGGCAAGCTCGTAAACGAGGACGAGCTCTACCGGGAAACCCAGGGCCTCGTGAGGGAATTCCGGCAGCTCTCAAACCGCATCCAGTACGGTCCCGGCGCGGTGGGGCGCCTCATCAACGATCCGGAGCTGTACTATGAGGCCCGCCGGGCGATCCGGAACATGAACAAGACAGCAGAAGACGTGTCAGAGGCCACCCCTGTGAGCACCCTCGCTATCATCCTGGGCTCGGTCTTCAGGTAAGGAATGGCCGGCATGAAACCGGCATTGGATTCAAGCCACGGAATGCGAAACCAGACAAGCGAGGACCCTGGAGGCGCCGACCATACTGGAAATGACCGAGAGACAAGGCCCATTCATGATCGGTGTCCATACCAGGCGACGGGAAACCTTTTGGTCGACCCTTTCATGGCCGGTTGGCCGTTATAGGGCGCCGAATCTCGCGTCTCGCGGGACTACCCAAGGTGCGCGCCTTCAGAGCTCAGGTCCCCTGATGACCCGTGGCAGAATACGCGACCGTATTCATGGAATCCTGTACTTGGTCCTCTTCCTGGCCATGGCGCAGGTGCTTCTGTCCCCGGGCTCAACGGAAGCCTCGGCGTACCAGTTTCTCCGTCTCACCACGCCGGGCAGCCTATTCGCCATACCTCCAGATCTCAACATCAGACGGATCGATCAGACCGCGCCGTCCAACCTCTGGACGCTCGGCGAAGGGTGGGGAATTCCGCCCTTGTTTTACTACACCAAAGTCCCGGGGTTGTACGATAGGGTAGATTTCCTTTATCCGTTCGGGTTTCGTGAGGAATCCGCGCTCTGGAGCAAGCTCAAATTTCAACCGTTCTTTGAAAGCCGCTGGTCGAAGATACCTCCATTCGATGGCTCCTCGAGGTGTCTCACCCTGTACCACGGAAGGTCGGATCTGGGCCAGACGTACTGGGGCTTTTTCCCCTTCTATGGGTACAGTTACCGGCGATGGGGCGTGGACAAGAATTTCTTCTTTCTGTTCCCTCTGTACTACGAGAGCACGGATGACGACGCGCGATCGATTCGATTCCTCTGGCCCATCGGCACGTACGCGAACAGTCCGGGCAGATCGTCGTTCAAGATCTGGCCGATCCTGGGAAGAGATGCGATCAGGAACGATTACTTCAACCGGTTCGTCCTGTGGCCGTTCTTTCAATGGATCGACAAGTATCCGGGAACCGACCAGTCGTATTCCTACAGGGCGCTTCCTTTTCCGTTGTACGTGACCGAGAACGATGCGTACTCCTGCACCACGCACATCCTCTGGCCGTTTGTCTCGTATTACCACCACTATCGTTCGGGCCACACCCGGTACAGCCTTCGTCCTCTCATCACGTACGGCAGTGGCGGGGGAATCGACGAGTTAAGCCTCCTGTTCCTGTATTCCTACAAGAAGGATTGGCGAAAAGCGACCACGACCAAGGACTCACACGGGTACATCTCGGTTCAGGGTGAAGACGTGGTGACAGAGCAGTCGTTCCTCATGATGAGCAAGATCCACAAGCATTACAGGAAGGGCAACCTCGTTGCCGCCAGGTATCTATTCTGGCCCTTTGCCGACTATTCCTGGAGCCTTGCCAAAGGGAGCCACCTCAAGGTCCCCTCCCTGATTCCCATGAAGAGCGATTTCTGGGATCTCAACCTCGGATGGATCTTTCGGTTCGTGGACTTTCGCGACACGCCCATCACCCGAGAGCTCAGCCTCTTGTTCGGTCTGAGTCGTCGAACCGAAATCAAGAGCCAGCCTCACATCCCTCCGCCTCCAAAGCCAGGTGACGACGGCTGGGCAGAGCTCATCGCCGGAGCGTTCGGGAAGAGGTAAGCGGGAGAGATTCTCAGTACAGGATTTCATAAGTACGGTCACGTATTTGGGAAACTGCTATCTTTACTGGAGGGCAGGTTTGAAACCTGCCCCTCCTGTGGGGTGGAGCGTTGATCGTTGCGGTAGAAGTACTGGAGCAGCAGATGTACGGGCGGGTTTCAAACCCGCCCTTCCCTGAACAGGGCTGAAGCCAATACGCGACCACATTTGTGAAACGGTGTACCTAGTTTTGCCTTTCGTAAGGTCGGTGCCGAATCTTGAGACCCCACCCCAACCCTCCCCGTTAACGGGGAGCGAGTCCTTCCCCCCGTTAACGGGGGGATCAGAGGGGGGTACTGGTTCGGTATCGGTGACCGCATTAGCCTGAAAGTCCCCTAATTACCGGCGGGACGGCGGCGCTACGAAATCACACTATCCACAAAACGCTCGCGCTACGAATCCGCTCCATCGGCCTGCAGAGGCGATTCGCGAAGCGCCCTCCCCATTCTCATGGGGCCGGGCTCTCCGGCTGGTTCGGATCGAGAGACCTCACGTAGGACACAAGCTCCCGGGCCATCTCTGACGCGACCTGAATCTTGTCGTAGTCGATGAACACATTATTGAGATACTGGAGGATCAGCGCGTCCCCAGGAAGAGCCCCCGGAAGGATCCCGCAAAAGAAGAATCCGAGCTCCTCGAACCGGGGAGTGAGCACAGCGGTAGCTGGCTCCAGAAGACTTAGGTACAAGTGGATTATGTCGAACCGCTTGACGCACAGCTCCCGTAGACGGGCCCTAACCAGTTTCACTATGCCCTGCCCGTACGCGTCAACGTCCATACGGGCAAAGCTCATGGTGCTGGATGCTTGAGTTTTGATCAGAGGCTCGCCCACGAGAGAGCTTTCGTCCATCTCTGGAGCCGAACAGTACCTCACCGATCCCTGAATGTTCTCATAGAGTCTTCGTATGATAGCCTCTTGCCGGACGGGGGCGTACACAGTAACCGGTTCGGGAGGCTCGAGGTACTTGAAGTGAACTACGATGGATTCCCGTTGAGTGAGCTTCTCAGCGATGCCGCGAAACCAGGCTGTTTGGGGCACCAAGCCCACCATCAGGGCACAGTCGTTCACGCCGTGGCGGTGTCCGGTTCGCTGGGAATAGGTGTGGCTGGTTACCGCCCTGCCGTACAACCCCAAGAGCCCTTCTTCTTTCCCTCTGGCGATCATGTGATCCTCGAGGAGCCCGAAAATCCCATGTCCTCTGAACTCTGGCTTGACTACTCCCAACCCGGTCTCAGCTATCCGCGCGCCGGTGCTCCCTTTCAGGAGCGCCGCGTGTCCTGCCACTTCACCGTCCTGGGTAACAGCCACGGCTGAGTACATTTCACCCCGCTCGTTGAGCTCCATTATGCGCTCGGGATAATACATGCTCTCGAACGTGTGGGAATAGCCGTACGCCCTGTACATGCATCGAGAGACCTCCGCTGCTTCCGAGGGCTGCAGGGCCCTCACCACGATCGGGCCGGGCTCCCTTCTTTCGGGCAGCTCAGGGACAAAGGGTTCGAGCTCGCACGCCTCAAAGTAGTCCGTGATGTCCCGGTTCCTCAGGTACTTCACCAGCACACTCTCTTTGCCGTCCCGACCCAGGTTGTGAAAGGAGACTTCGTCCATATGCTCTTTCATGGCAAACACACCGCACCCCGGGCCTGGGCCCTCCGACGGATCCACCTCACATTCCGGAACCGTTGTGGGATCGAAAGGGATACCCTTATCCCTGACCACGATCTTGAGGCCGAGGGGAACCCGTTCACAGGACACCTCGAGCTCCGCGCGCTCCCACGGTTCAAATGCATGCTCCACGACGTTGGAGACAGCTTCTCGGGTTGCAGCGTCTATGCTCCGAATATCCTCTTCTTCAAACCCTATCTTCGCTGCGACCGCTCTCACGTACGCTGCTGCTACGTCCACGTAGGAACGATCGTTGGGAAGAGTGAGTCTCGAGTATTCACACTTCTCAGCCAAAAGAGAGTGCCCCCTGATTCAAAAGATCCGACCGGCGCGGGTCCTCAATGCCCCTGCATCGTTCCAGTCTGGTGTGCCTTCCAGATCACGCCTGTCCGTGCGCCCGACGATACTCATATACGTCATGAGCGATCCGAAGGATATCGCAGCGAACACGAATTTCAACCATTGCGGCAGCGGCGTTGGCGAGAAGAACGCCTCGATCACTCCTGCAAGCACGAGCAGCGGGATGCAACCGAGCGCCAGGGTTCCGATAGATTTGCTTCTGACCGCCAGTAGCTCACCTCGCCTGTACGGACCCGGGTCCACAAGGCAGTGGCCGAGCATCAGTCCTGCTCCGCCCCCAATGCAAATAGCAGAAAGCTCAAGGCTCCCGTGGGGGAGTACGAAGGCCCAGAACGGGAGAGAAAGCCCGTGCTCGTAGCAGAGCGCAGCAATAACCCCGAGAAGCAATCCGTTGAGAGCCAGGACGTACACGGTTCCCAATCCGAATGTGATGCCCCCTGCTATGGTGAGGAACGTCACCGAAATGTTGTGCGTCATGAGCCAACTGGACGCCATTGGTGCTATCGTGTGCAGGTGATCGAACCACACCCTGCCTTCCTCGACCGTAGCTATTATGGATTCAGGCACGAGCAGCTCGATCAATCCCGGCTCCTTGAGAGCGAGGGCCCATCCGAGGGCTCCGAACGAAACGAACACTGTCACCGATGCAGCAATGAATCGTCTCGCATCTCTGCACGCCTCCGGAAAGGACTTCGAAAAGAACTCCCACAGTGACGACCACCTGAATGGCGGCTTCCTATAGATGACTCCGTGAGCTCGAATGACCAGGCTGTTGAGATAGGTGAACACCTCGCGATCCAGATGATCCGGAGCCCCTGAGGACCTGAGAGTGGAGAGGTCTGCAACTGCACCGGTATACAATCTCCCGAGCTCCCACAACTCATCGCGAGTAAGGTTCTTTCTGGAAGAAGGACGAAGCTTTTTAACAAGGAGCTCCAAACTCTGCCAATCTTCTTTACGTTCTTCTATGAACTCGTTTATATTCATGGTAACATCCGTCGAGCCTCCCAAGCTTCGCGGACCGCGCCAGGTACGCGATACTATCATGCATGGCTAAGGCGGTGAAAAAAAAAGAGCTGACAATCAGGATAGAAACCCCTGAGCACGTCGAGATCCAGTTTGAGTTGGCCGGAATAGGGACGAGGTTCATCGCGTTTGTCGTGGACCGGTTAATCCAGGTGGGGCTCGTGGTCACGTTGATAGCGATAGTTTTGCTCATCCTCCACGCGATTTCGAGAGTCCAACCTTCCCTGAATCTGGCAGATGCATTCGGCGGACTGACGAGCCAGTGGGTCATCGGGGCTGCTGTCCTCGTGTACGGGGTCGTAACAATAGGGTATTTTATCATTTTCGAGTACTTCTGGAGCGGCCTGACACCGGGAAAGCGTTACCAGGAGATTCGAGTCATTCGTCGCGATGGTCGACCCATTGCCCTTTTCAACGCTCTGGTGCGAAACATTCTCAGATCGGTGGACATCCTTTTCGAGGTGTACCCCATCGGCCTGGCAGTGATGTTCATCGATAGCCGCAATCGGCGGCTGGGCGACCTGGCTGCCGGAACGCTCGTGATAGTGGATCGCCATGTGTCCAGACCCGCGGACCGGCGACCGGTCCGGGCGATCGTGCGGCCGGATCTTCAGGCAGTGGTGGCGCTCATGACACCGGAGGACTATTACATAGTCTCTTCGTTCCTATCCAGGAGAAATGGGCTCGATTCCGAGCACCGACGTCGATTGGCCGAAGAGATCTACGCCCGTCTGTTTCGGGAGACAGGTACTACACTCACGAGAGTCTCTAACGTCGAGGCCCTGCTCCAGGCATCAGCGGAGCTCTACCGGAAGCGGAGCAGGGTCCTTTAGAATGTGCCCCGTTGACAACCTGTTCAAGGGACAGTCTTTTCATGTGGGTCAACCGGATGATTTCTTGTAGCCTTCGGGCTTCAGGACCTATTATGGGACGACCGATAAAGGCCCAGAAGAGGAGATGAAATGCCTACTGAGCCCCCGGAACTGCTCCATGCTATTGTTATTCGTGACGTCAAGGATGAAATCACGAGACGAAGGGTTGCTCGTACTCTCGCCCAGGTAACGAAGAACGTGACTGAAGAGAAAATTCATTCGAAGATGAACAGGTTGCCGTGGACGCTCACTCGACGGGCCACCTCGAAACGGGCAGCGAGAATCGCCAAGCTCCTTGAAAGGCTCGGAGCCACAGTGGATGTGACTCCGCCTCTTCCCGAAGCCGTGATCTCAGACGTGGGGGAAACCCAGTTCGTTTCGAGGGCGGAATTCGTGGCCGAAGAGAGCACCTTAGGGCCTGAGGCGCCAGTTGTCCTCTCGGTCCCTGCGAGCGAAGTGAGGGCATCAGCGGACGAATCGGCTGAAAGACCTCCGGACCAAGTCCAAGAGGTGCTGGCTGAGGCCTTGCCCCTGCGGCCATTGTCACTGGGTGAAATCCTCGATCGGTCGTTCCAGATCTGTCGAGCTCAATTCTGGAAGCTTTTTGCCATAGCTGCAATTCCGTGGCTCGCTACAGTCTTGACGATACTCGGGATGGCGGCGATCTTCATCATGGCCGGATTGACCATGAAAGGAATTGGCACGTCTAATGTGGGGGCTCTTGTTCTGCTCGGCGCGTTGCTCGTCCCCTCAGCAGTCGTGTTTCTTTCGATCATGTTCTATATAGGCCAAGGGGCGCTCATCCATGGGGTCTCCAGCACATACCTTGGGAGAAGCATCCTGATTGGAGAATCGTACAGGTTCGTCATGTCGCGTGTTGCGCGATTCCTGCTGACATCTCTGTTATTCGTTGTCGTGATCGCCGGATTCTTGGTCATCACGGTGGCCCTCGGAGTTGCGTTCTTCTTCCTCTTCCGGGAGCTGACCTCCTCTGGCTGGTGGTCCGCTGTCACCTGGATTCCGCTCTCAGTGATCGCCATGTACGGAACGATAAAGCTCCTTCTGTTCGACAAGGTGGTCCTTATTGAAGATGTCGCGTACTTGAGCGCATTGCGGAGGAGTTGGTCTCTTCTGTCCGGGAAGGCGGAAGGAAATTGGCCGCGTGGCTATCTACTTCGTCTGATCATCCTCTTGCATCTCTTCATCCTCATATACCTTACCATTTCCATGCTTTTTCAGCTCCCCGCTGGCATCATCAGGCTCTTGGCTCCGGACACAGCGATAGTGGTGGTCGTCTTGACGCAGGTGATCAGTAACCTGGGAGGCCTGGTGGCCGGCCTGTTCTCTTCTGTCTGCATGGTGGTGTTCTACTATGACATTCGCAATCGGAAAGAAGGATTCGATCTGACCATCCTCGCGGAAAGGGCCTCTGTCTCGCGCGATTAGTACAGCATTTCATAAATTCGGTAGCGCATTCCCAACTGGCCCCCCCTCTGGTCCCCCCGTTAACGGGGGGAAAGACGAAACTGTCTGAAAACCCCGAAAGATGCCAACATCGTGGCACGTTGCATTCCTGAGCGTATGATTCTCGTTCTGATGCAACACGATGTCGGTATGTTGCGCCGGCTCATTTCTTGCGTACGTGGTAGTTGCTCAGGGTTTTGAGACACTTTCAGACTCCCTCCCCGTCAACGGGGAGGGTTGGGGTGGGGTCTCTTGATTCGGCAGCGAACTTACGAAAGGCAGCACTTTGTGCCTGAGCGGCGGAATCGAGCCTGGTCCGCAACAGCGACGCCCCTGATTGCGGGGCCCCATCAAAGCAGCTTGAATTCTCCTGGCTTTTTGGCCATAATTGGAGCCCGATTTCAGATGATTTTCCCCGAGGAGGACAGATGGCGGGAAAAAAGAAGGAACAGAAGGGAAAAAAGGAAAAGCCCCTGGAAAAGTGGACAATGAAGGAATTGCGCGAGGAGGCGCTCAAGATACCGGACGTCCAGGGCGTGCACGGGATGAACAAAGAGGAGATCATGGCCGCTCTCCGGGTAGCGAAGGGAATCCCGGAGCCCGAAAGCAAGAAGAAATCCGTGAACGTCAGGGAAATCAAGGCCAAAATCGGTGAGCTCAAGAAGGGCAAGGAGGTAGAGCGCGAGCAGGGAGCCTCTCGTGCTCGCTTGGACTTTCTGAGAAGAAAGATCTCCCGGCTCAAGAAACAGACCCGGCAATAGCCATTCCGGGACTTACCGCATTGAGCACATGGCAGCTAGGGCAGAGACCGATACATGGGCGTCCCGCTCGCCGTCGCTTCAACACAGCGTTTCGCGCGCTCCGCTGAGCACCGCACGGCAGAAGTGTTAAGAGCGCGGAGGCTTGCGTGCAGGCGGGACGCGTCTTGAAAATCTCGCACACAGGGCAAGCGTTGCAGTCACCGGCGGTGGGGCGGCAACGGAAAGATACTCTCGATCGCACGGGCGGTTTCTCCGGTGGCTCGGCCGCCAACCACTGGCGGTTTTCCCCGATGGAGCACGTCTAATTTCCTCATGAGCACATTTCCCACCAGCACTCGCGAGGCAGCACCACCTCGGGGGAGAAAGACACGACGGACCGTCCTCGTTCTAAGTCTGGCCCTCGTCGTCCTGTGCGCCGGGGTGTTCTCTTATGTGCGCTTCGTGCTCGATGGCGACACCGTGACCGCTCTTGTTCTTCCCCGGATCGAGGCCGCGTGGGGGATGCACGTTTCGTGCAGATCGGCAGACCTTTCCTGGCCGTCCGTCGACACTGCTCAGCTAATTTTCCACGACCTGACGATACGTGGACGCACGAATGTCCCTGCCGATGGTCGCATTTCACGGGTCCTCGTGGAGATAAGCTTCAGCAAGCTTTGGCGGGGCTGGATCACTGTGAATGCGGTTCACTTCGTGGAGCCTGAGCTCACTCTGGATGGCGACGTGCTCTCGCGATTCGGAGGTTCGTCCCCCGCTCGGCTGCCTATTGCGCCGTTTCGTGTCCATGTAAGGGGTGGGGGAGTCGAGAGGGGCAGGCTTTCGCTCACACGGACAGGCACCGAGGGGCGGACATTGGTCTCGGATGTGCAGGGAACCCTGACTCACGCATCCGAAGATGGCGCTGCCAGGTTTGCGATCAGAGGCATTCTCTCCGCGGACGGCAAAGGCGGCGTGGCCCAAATGTGGGGAAAGCTCGATTCCAGCCCGCTCACAAGAGGCCCCTGGCAAGGCTCCGTCCACGTGGAGCTGGAAGGATGTCCGCTCGCAGCGTTTACGGAGGTTGCCGGACACTTTCGTCTTCCCGAGCCTTTCACGGGCGGAGTAATCGATCTTGCCGCCGATGCCACGGGTAATCCGATCAGGTTCGCTGCACAAGGCCGTCTTTCGATTCTCGAGGCGGTAAAATCAGCGGGTAGCGAAACAGAGCGTGAGAGTGGAGATCCTATTCGGGCGCGATTTGCCCTGGACCGTACAAACGATGGACTCCACATCGATCTACCGGAAGCTGCTCTGCCTGGCCTCACCATTTCCGGGGAAGCAAGGCTGGGAAAAATATCCAGCTCGGACCCGACTGTTACGCTCGCTGTCCGAAGCGCGCACATCGACTTGGAAAAGATCGCTCCATTCCTCCCTGTCTCTCTGATGAACCGGGAAGATCGCGGCCATATTGCGGACGCTGACCTGCGCGGACATGTCAAAATCACGGGAGCGGCCTGGACCGGCACCCTGTTTGAGATGACCAGAGGATTCAACCTGAGGGGGATCCTGGTACTCGATGCGGTGTTGGACAAGGTATCGGGCTTTTTTCCCGGGATAGGACTTCCGGTGACACGTGCATCGGGCGGCCTGCGTCTGAGCTCCGATAGATTGATTTTTGAAGGGATCAGTCTCTTCATTGGAAACTCGCCGATCGTCCTCAATGGATCGATCACAGACCTGAAGAGAGACCCACAGGCCAATCTCTTTGTTTCGATAGAGGCGCAAGCACAAGACCTCATTCCGATTATCGGCAGCTCGCTCGTGGCATCCAGGCTGGAACCGTGGATAGGCAAGATTTCCGACTCCTCTGGAGAAGTGGATGTCACACTTGACGTGAAGGGAAAGCTGAGCAGACCTGCCATGAAAGGCAGGATAAAGCTCAAGGATTTCCAGTGCAGCGTCGAGGGAATGCCCTTGCCCCTCAGCAAGGTCAACGGATCGATTCGATTCCGGCCGTCTGGGATAACCCTATCGGAAATAGAAGGTCTTATCGGCTCCAGCCAAGCCACACTGAGAGGAACACTCGGTCCTGAAGGAATGGATGTTGCTCTCGATGCAAAAGTGAACCCCTCGGACATCTCAGCCATGAATGTGATGCCGGCAAACCTTCGGATTGTCCGGCCCGTACCTTTTTCGCTCAACGTCAAAGGTCCCATTGCGTCCCCTGCGTTTTCCGCAACAATCGACCTGAAGAATAGCGATGTTCAATACGGATTGATCGTAAAGAAGGCTGCGGGGGCTCCGTTGAGAATCGAAGCATCCGGAGTCCGTCAGGAGCATCGCATTCAAATCGAGGAAGCCTACGTAATGCTCGGAGATGTGCAGATCGCGGCACGAGCGTTTGTGGAGCCAGGCACGGGCGCGGGAATCTCGCTCAATCTACCCCCGAGAGGAATACGGACAGAGGCCCTCATTCCGTTCCTGCACCCGTCTCTCGAAGTTCAACAAGGCGGACGTGTGGAGGGGGATGCGGTCATCAAGGTCAACGGCACCGGCAGGCCATCTGTGGAGGCCAATCTCCAATTCAGCCATCTGTCGCTGCGGTTTCCAGGCTTCCACAAGCGGACCGAAGGGATGGATGCCACCGTTCAACTCAAGGGCAAGACCTTCTATCTGACCGTAAAACGCGCAAGAATTGGAAACTCGCTCTTCTCGGGCTCTATGACTACAGTGGGGTGGCAGGACCCCCGCGTGGAAGTGAATCTCGATTTTGCGCAGTTGGACACGCAAGACTTCTCAGCGCCCCCCGGATCTCGGAGCCATGTCACGTGGGGCGAATGGATCAGAACGAACTCTGCGATACGCTTCCTCGCTCGTAGCCGAGGAACAGGATTCGTGAAAGTCACCAAAGGCATGACCCCGCAACGACCCTTTTCCGACTTCCGTGCCCAGCTCGAGGGGAAAGACGGACTGATCAAAGTCAACAATTGGCACGTGAGGATTGCAGACGGCATCGTCCGGGGCAGCGGCCGTTTCGACATTCGGGAAGAAACGCTCGTGCCGCTCAGTTTGGACTTTCAGGCAGATCGGCTGCGCATGGAAAAGATCATGCTGTTTGATCCGGACTGGATGCGAGTCGAAGGAAGCGTCATCAGCGATGGAAGGTTGGAGTGGGTGCTCAATTCCGACCGGGCGAAGCACGGCATTCACAAGAAGGGCTTCCTAGAGGTGCGCGTCCAGGACGGGATGGTGAACAAGTTCGAGATTCTCTCGAAATTATTCACCTTGATAAATCTCGGTTCCATCGTGAGAGGACGACTCCCCGACCTCGTCGCCCAAGGGCTCCCCTTCCACTCCCTCACGTGGCAGATGGACGTCTTCGATACGAAGTGGAACTTCAAGAACATGCAGCTCAACTCCGATGCCACCCGTATGAATGCCTCGGGAATTTACCTTGCCGACCAGGATAGGATCGATTTCCGGGTGGACGTTTCGCCCCTGGTGGGATTCGACACCATATTCTCAGGATTCTTCGGCAACCTTATTACCCGAAACGGTAAGCTCTTGACGACCACCTTCCGTGTGCGCGGCCTGACCAAGTCGCCTGATGTGCGACTGGAACCCTTCGAGAATCTCAAGTCCAGCCGGTAAGCGTGCTGCAGTTCCTTTGGCAAGCTGACGTGCCCGTCCGGAACGGGAACCTGTCGGCCCGTTTCAATTATTGCAGATCGCTTGGGGTTCGCCAGGATGCCCGTTGATGAGGTGTGGCAAGCAGGGGCTGGTCGACCGCCGCAGGGCAATTCACAACTGAACGGCGTCGAGGTCAAGGGCACCAGCGAGACGCCAATGCTATGGAAGATCCATGCCGAGAATCCCACAGTTCTTCTTACCCAAATCCCGCTGCACGTCACTTGAGCGACGAAGTCTTCTCCCAGGGGCCGGCATCCTCAGGGCGAGCGATCTTTCCATGGAAACGTCTGGGATTTTCCGTCATTATGGCTACGAGAGCGCGGGCGCACGTCTCGGCCGAAATGAGCTCCCCTCGCTCCTTAATTCCTCGGAACATTCGGCGCACCGATTCGCCAGCTCCTCCCCGGGCCGCGCGCGCTTGCGCCTGCATGGGAGTATCGACCACACCGGGGCGAAATATGATAGTAGTAATCTCCGGCGCTTCTTCCGCAAGATTTCTCGCCAGGTGCTCCTCTGCCGCTTTGGCTCCGGAATAGGCACAGAGTCCCCGAACAGTCAGCTCTGCGGAGCCTGACCCTACAAAGACCACGATGCCGCCGCCCTGTTTCAGTAGCACGGGGAATGCCGCCCGCACAAGCTGGTACGCGGCTCCATAACTTGCCTCAGTCACTTCGACAAATTCGTCTACGGATAATTCCCACAGGAAGGGTCCCGGCCTGGCCACGCCCGCGCAGTGGACGAATCCTCTGAAGTCCTCCAGCCGAACCGCCTCAGCCACCAAGCGGTCCGCAACGGGTGCAAGGGCAGCATTCCCGGCCACCCAGCTCACAGTCAGTCCCGCTTCCCGCATCTCGGAACCAACGTGCTCGAGACGGTCAGCAGTCCGGGCATTCAGCACAAGCTTCATGCCATGGCGACCCAGCTCCCATGCTACAGCCTTTCCGATCCCGCTACTCGCCCCTGTCACGATGAACGCACCATCATGCGCAGCTATCATTGCCCGGCTCCTCCCATTGGTCGGATCTCGACTTCGGGGTCCGCTCCCAGCCTTCGGCCCAGAAGTCGGCATCCACGTTCTGAAAAACCCGTCGCCGATCCGTCACCGCGTAGGAGAAAGACGATTCGATATGAGAAAAAGACGCCCCCACGTTTGTCATGAAAGAAATGAGATTTCACCAAAAGTTTGGCCCTGGCATGAGGCGGGGCCCTGGGATGCAGCCGCCACCCCCCCACAAAGCTATCACCGAGACTTCACTCTAGCCCAAGGTCACGATCTTGAGAAGATCTCGCAGACGCTTCAAATCTCTCTGGGTGATATACGTTATTCTGAATTTGGCGTAGTGCCCTTCCTGGTGGGCCCTGGACCACACGCACATGGCATCGAAGGTGATCGGCTGAACATCCACGAATTTCTCAGGAAAGATCACAAGGGTTTTGTACTCATTGACCTTCGCCTGAATGCCTACCGTCCCGAGCTCGGTTTCGCCTAGGGTGCGGAGTCTCCCCATGGTTTTTGGATTCATCGCGTCCGAGATGGGGATGGGAAAGGCCAGGTAGTGCTCGGACTCTGAGCTCTCTTCATCGAGGCTCGTGGCGGTGGTTTCAACGTAAAAGGACGATCGCCCGTACAATTCCCCTCTAGTGGCAACCCCTTCTTCGAGGAGCTGATTGAATATCGAATCCAATATCTGGTAATCTATCGCATATTTATCCATAAGCTCGCCGTCCGTGAGTCCTGCGCGCACGTCAGCGAGGACCCTTTCGGGCTCTGGAGGGAATCGTGGGGCGGAGACCGAAGCCTTGCCGGTAGACGTGTGCGATGGAGGGGAGCTTCCCGGTGGTGGAGCCTTCTGCAGGTCCTTTATCTCGGCAGCGGGTATTTCTATACTGGTATCGCGCAAATCTGATTCGTAAGCTTCGTCTTCATCCTCGTCCTCCATAACGCGGAGAAGATCATGATATTGGAGACCGCTAATAAAACCCTTGAGGTCCACGGTAGAATCCATGGAGCTGTTTCTTTGGTCGATTTCTTTTCTTGTGATCAATTTGGCCGCAATTAACTGATCGAACAGATCCTGAATGCCTCGCGATGTGAGCTTGAATTTGTGCATGAGGTCGGAGTCGCTCATACCCGCCCTGATATCCGCTACGGCTTCTTTCGCGCTCACCGGCTGGCCGGCCTTCTCATTCAGCCGGCGACGTCTGATGGTCCATGTGTCCGATGCAGACGCCCCACCTCCCCCAGAGAGAGAAGCGGACTGCATGAATCCCGGCATTCGGCGCTCCAATTCTTGCAGGGTAATGAGGCCGGCATCCACAAGCTTAGCAAACAAGCTCTGTAAACCCCTTGCAGCGAGCTGGTATTTGGCCATGAGCTCCGCGTCTGACATGCCGGAGCGTACATCGTGCAATGCTTCCCGTATTCTGATCTGACGCTTTGCCATCAAATTCCTCGAAGACGATGCCCATCGCACCCCATTCTCGGGCCTTTGGGTCTCTCGTAAAAGGAGGACAGGATCTCGGGGCCGTGCCAGCCTGTTCCGCATCACACAGTCTGGAAACTCTGCAGAGTGCATCCGCGTGATTTCCTTGGCGTGAGCTGGACCGATGCATAGAATAACAAGATAGAAGCTGTCTATCAAGGATTTGGAGGCAGCGTCGATGCTTCCATGAATGGCCGTGAGCTGTAGTGGAGTGCATAAAGAACAGGTCGGAACCTGATTCGCAACCCGAGCCATTTACGACGCTATGAATGCAACGGCCGCGTTCCACTATCGTGTGGGCCATAAGTCAGGAGCTCCACGAGCATTGATGGGAGATCCCGACCTCTATTATGGCCACATGTCGACCGAAGGCTCATTGGCTTTTCACTGCAATGAATGCCACGCATATTCAATGCGTGGCAGTATGGAATCGGCTCCTCGGGAGTGCTACGTAGAGTGACCATGATTCGCCTGCTTTTGATGCTTGTATTCATGATCGCGTTGATCGCCTGTTCCGAAAAGCCATCGGAAGAAGACGCCCATCATCATGCTCGTAGGGGATTCAGAAACGTGGACTCAAATCCAGACACGGGCCTCTGGGGGTTTCTCAAATGGCGATGGGAGCGTATGGTGAAGGACTTTCCGGATCCGACGTCCTATTCGTTTCCCATGGCAGAAAACGATCCGATTTTTCTGCGATCCAACAGAACACAGACCACCCTTACGTGGATCGGGCACGCTACTGTTCTGCTTCAGGTTCGAGGCAGGAACGTATTGACTGATCCGCACTTCTCGAAACGGGCTTCTCCCGTGCAATGGGTAGGTCCGAAACGGGTGGTTCCACCAGGATTGGCCCCCCAAGATCTCCCAGCCATCCACGCGGTACTCATATCCCACGATCATTATGACTCACTTGATGGCCCGAGCATAAGAATGCTATTGAGACGGGAGGGAGGAAAGGAAACAACCTTCTTTGTGCCTCTGGGCTTGGCCGACTGGTTTCGCGACGCGGGAGCGGTACGGATCGTGGAGCTTGACTGGTGGCAAAGCCATGCAGCGGGCGGTCTTCGCTTTACGGCGGTTCCTGTCCACCATTGGAGCAAACGCGGGCTCATCGGGCGCAACAGGACACTTTGGGCAGGATGGGTTGTGGAAGCCCCGAATTTCAAGTTCTTCTTTGCTGGCGACTCCGGATACAAACCGGTCTTTCAGGAGATTGGTCGCAGATTGGGCCCGTTTGACCTCGCTGCCATTCCCATAGGTGCATACGAACCGCGATGGTTCATGAAGTACCATCACATGTCTCCCGAAGAGGCCGTCAAGGTCCACCGAGACGTGAAGGCCAAGCGGTCCGTGGCCATTCATTGGGGTACGTTCATGCTTACCGATGAGCCGCTTGACGAGCCCCCCAGAAGGTTGCGTGAAGCTCTGAGGGAGATGGAGATCCCAAACGACGAATTCGTCGCTCTCAAGCACGGAGAAACGATCATTTTGGACCCCGAGCCAGGCTCCTAGTACATTGTTCCCTAAAGCGATCACGTATTCCGAACCGGCAGCCCCCCTCTGATCCCCCCGTTAACGGGGGGAAGGACTCCCTCGCCGTTAACGGGGAGGGTTGGGGTGGGGGCTCTTGATTCGGTACCGAACTTATGAAGGGCAGTACCTAGTACCCCGGATCGGTCGGTCTCTCCCAGAGCAGGCGCGTTTTTTTCTTGCCATTGGCCGAGACTACGTTATGTTGTGGCCCCGTGTTGAGCTGTAGGAACATATCGCGATCGTGTCCACTCCAAGGGTACAGGCGCCAACAGGAAAAGAGACGGGATAGTGCAGAGCTGGAAATCCGACAAATATATTGAAACGTCGATCCATCACGAGGTGGAAAAGCGGTACCTGGCATACGCGCTTTCCACGATTGTGTCCCGAGCCCTGCCCGATGTTCGTGATGGGCTCAAGCCAGTGCACAGGCGGATTCTCTATGCCATGCACGGCATGCGGCTTGCCGATACGGCCAAAATGCGAAAATCCGCTGCAGTAGTGGGTGAGGTGATCGGAAAGTTTCACCCCCACGGCGACCAGGCGGCGTACGATGCTCTCGTACGGATGGCGCAGGACTTCAGCCTTCGGTACCCCCTCATCGAAGGAAGTGGTAATTTCGGTTCGATCGATGGGGATTCCCCGGCAGCCATGAGGTACACGGAGACACGGCTGAGCAGTTTCGCCGGCCTTATGCTCAGGGAAATCGATCAGGGAACGACTCAGTTCTACCCCACGTACGATGCTATGGGCGAAGAGCCCGATGTGCTGCCCACCGCTATTCCCAACCTCCTGCTTAACGGCTCCTCGGGGATAGCTGTGGGCATGAGCTGCTCATTTCCTCCGCACAATCTCCGTGAAGTGATCGGCGCATGCAGAGCTGCCATCAAAAAGCCGGACCTGGATACTGCCGCATTGCTCACGTACATAAAGGGGCCTGATTTTCCCACCGGAGGGGAGATTGTCGATAGCACGGAGAGATTGATTGAGCTTTACACGTCAGGGCACGGTTCTGTGGTGGTGCGAGGCACGTACAGCGTGGAAAAGCACGGACGGGGAAAAACCAATCTGATCCTGACCTCCATCCCCTACTCGGTCAACAAGTCCAGACTGATCGAGCGAATCGCGCAGCTCATCAGGGACAAGAAGCTCAAACAGGTCTACGACATTCGCGACGAGAGCACTGCGGATGTGAGAATTGTCCTCGAGCTCAAGGGTTCGGACGTGCGCCCTGAATCCGTCATGGCATTCCTGTACAAGCACACGGATCTTCAGATAAACTTTCCTTTGAACTTCATCGCTATTACTCCCGAAGGCGTTCCGGATCGTCACAGCCTGGCCCGAATCGTCCGCTACTTCCTTGACTTCCGGTACGACAAGACAGTGCTTCGCCTCCGGCATCGGCTTGAGATCCTCCAAAAGAGAATCCACATTTTGGATGGCTTTCGCGTCCTGTTTGACGACCTGGACGAGGCACTGAGAATCATTCGGTCGGCCAAGAACAAGCAGGAAGCCGCGGACGGACTGAAGGCCCACTTCACGCTGGATGACGAGCAGGTGGACGCAATACTGGAGATGCGCCTGTACCGACTCGTGGGACTGGAAATTGGGAAACTCCTGGACGAATTGGCGGAAAAAAAGAGGGAAGCGGCGAGCATCGTGAGGGATCTTGCGAGTCCCGAGCGCTTATGGAACATCGTGGATGCTGAATTGGCGGAGATCTCCCGGAAGTTCGGCGATGCACGGCGCACCAAGATGGTGGAAATGCACAACGCTCCCGCGCTGGAATACGATCCTGAAGAATTCGTCGAGCATGAGGACACCACCGTAATTCTCTCGCGGCAGGGCTGGATAAGGCGCATGAAGACAGAGGTCCTTGATCCCTCTTCCCTCAAATTCCGGGACGACGACACACTCTTCGCCATGGTCAGAGTGAATACCGGCCGCACTCTTGCGATTTTCACCAACCTGGGAAAGGTCTACGTGATCAAGGCCATGGATGTCCCTGCAACAACTGGCTTCGGGGAACCTCTGGGGAACCTCTTTTCCATTGAGGACGGGGAGACTGTGGCAGGGTTCATTGCTCCCGATCCGGTCCAGGCCGAGTCGGTATCGGAACCGGCAGCAGCGGCTGCCGATGAGGACGAGGCAAGTCAACAGACCCTATTTGAAGTGCTTCGAACGCCGGAGGAGCCAGCCCATCCGACGGGCCCGACCGTCCCGAGCCGCGGTGTGGTCCTGACAAGACACGGCAAGGGGTTCAGGTTCGAGTACGATCTCCTCCGGGAGCCTTCAAAACGTGCCGGTCGTAGATTTGTGATTCTTGCCTCCGGCGACGAGGTTCTCGCCGTGAAGCCTGAAGAGGGGTCACTCGCCGCTGTAGCCTCGGAAGACGGCAACATCCTTATCTTTCCGGTCGACCAAGTTCCGGTGCTCACCGGACCGGGCCAGGGGGTCCGTATGGTCAAAATGAAGAAAGGGGTGTACGCGACAGCCCTTGCAATCGCGGACGCAGACAGCAGCCTCCGGATTGTTACGCGACGGGGCAGAACCAAGATTTTAGCGGTCTCCGGCTTGCGGCCGGCCAATAGGGCGGGGCAAGGAAAAAATCAGTGTTCGGGCATAGTGGCCATGGAACGGGTGACTGAGTAAGGGTTATGAGTGATTCGTATACGGTTGACGATATTCAAGTGTTACAGGGTCTGCAAGCCGTACGCAAAAGGCCGGGAATGTACATCGGCGGAACGGGATCGCAGGGTCTGCACCAGTTGGTATGGGAAATCCTCGACAACAGCGTTGATGAAGCGCTTAATGGTCACTGCACCTCCATCCGCGTCGAGCTCCACTCTGACGGAAGCATATCCGTGGAAGACACGGGTCGCGGCATGCCTGTGGAAAAACATCCTACCACCGGAAAAAACACGGTTGAAACAATTTTTTGCAATCTCCATGCGGGCGGTAAGTTTGACGACGACGTGTACAAGGTTGCGGGAGGCCTTCACGGGGTAGGGGCTGCTGTGGTAAACGCGCTTAGCGAGCACATGACCGTGGAAGTCAAACGCAACGGCTTTCTCCATATCCAGGAGTTTTCTCGTGGAGAGGCTGTGAGCAGCCTTCGCAAGGTTCGACCCGTGCAGGGAACGGGCACGAAAGTCACCTTCAAGCCGGATCCCGAGATATTCTCTGAGCGGAGGTTTTCTAAAGAGCTCGTACGTGAGAGACTGGAAACAAAAGCATTCCTCATTGCTGGCCTGAAGATAAGCTTCATTGTCGAGGCGGACGGCACAGCGGAAGAATTTGTCTATCCCGAGGGTATCACGGACTTTCTCAAGAGCCTTCTCCGTGGTCGGGAGGTAGTGGACGCTCACCCGTTCCATTACAGCTATGACAACGGCTTGCGGCTGGAAGTAGCGATGGCGTGGACCACTGACACTTCCACACGAATCCTTTCCTTTGTGAATTCGATCCCAACCCCTGGGGGAGGTACGCACGAAACCGCGTTTCGGAACGGGGTGACCCGCGCGCTGCGCGGCTATGTGGAGAAACGGAATGGCCTTCCCAAGGGGGTTAAAGGCATTACAGCGGAAGACGTTCGAGAAGGATTGGTAGCAGTAGTCTCGGTCTACCTTTCCGGCAACCTGGAATTTCAAGGGCAGACCAAAGAGAGGCTGAACAGCGGCGCTGCTCAGCAGGTGGAGCCTATCATACGGACTGCTTTTGAAACGTGGCTCCATCAGAATCCCACCCAATCAGCGGCTATCACTGCGCGAGTGGCACTCGCGGCCCAAGCCCGGAGCGCATCACGGGCCGCTCGCGAAGAAGTAACCCGTAAGGCAGCCACGCGCAGGTTGACCCTCCCCGGCAAGTTGGCGGACTGCTCATCCCCTTCGCGGGACGATACGGAGCTCTTCATCGTGGAGGGCGACAGTGCGGGAGGCTCCTCCAAGCAAGCCAGGGATCGGAGATTTCAGGCCGTGCTGCCCGTGAGAGGAAAGATTCTGAACGTCGAGCAAGCTTCTGCAGAGAAGCTCAAGCAGAACAAGGAGATACAAAGCCTCGTCCAGAGCATCGGCACGGGAATGGGAAAGACCTTCGATTATTCCCGTCTTCGGTACGGCAAGATCATCATCAATACTGATGCCGATGTGGACGGGCACCACATAGCCACCCTCTTGCTCACCTTCTTCTACCGATACATGGAGCCTCTTGTCAAACGAGGCCACGTTTATCTCGCGGTCCCCCCGCTATACCGCATACGCATAGGATCGGGAAAGAAGACCAAGACCGTGTACGTTTATTCCGACGAGGAAAAGGACAAGATACTGAAACAGAAAAACGGCAAGGAAGTGGAGGTGCAGCGATTCAAAGGATTGGGCGAAATGGATGCCCAGATCCTCAAGAGCACCACCATGGACCCGGGA
The DNA here is from genome assembly GCA_040753915.1 of Thermodesulfobacteriota bacterium. Taxonomy (GTDB): domain Bacteria; phylum Desulfobacterota; class Desulfomonilia; order Desulfomonilales; family Desulfomonilaceae; genus JBFMDN01. Next base: position 103,048 of record JBFMDN010000006.1, read on the forward strand.
TCGAGGACCATCCTCAAGATAGGCGTCGAAGACCCCGCCCTCACGGACGGCATCCTCGACACTCTTATGGGCAAAGACGTGAGGAAACGCTTCATCTTCATCAAAGAGCATGCCCAGCAGATCAAGGATCTCGACATCTGAAAGCGGCTTTCATGCGGGACATTAGGCTAGATGCTGCAGTCTTCAAGCCTAACCTGCGCTGGGAAGGTCTCGGAATCGGGCCTTGGCAACATCGTTGATCATTGGGCGGCCTTGAGACAGCCCGTACCCTACCGAGGGATTTTTTGACACGAATATTCCCTAGCGCCGGCGTCGCGCCGGTCGCCCTGGAGAGTTCTTCGCTCAAAGGACCTTCCGCCTTCCGAGGCATCGTGTCTTTTCCAATTCCCCAGGACTTCGCGTATCATGGCATATCGAGAAAGCCCTGAGTGGTCCGTTTCCCAAATACGGTCACGTAATCTACCACGACGTAGGGGCACCCCTTGTGGGTGCTCAGGGCGGGCACAAGGCCCGCCCCTACAGTGCCAACGATGCGCTCACCACGTACCCCGCGGTGGAGATACAGTACCGTATTTGTGCCGTCGACCACTAACCAAATGGAGAAAGGCCCCTGAATACGCGACCGTATTTGTGCCATAGAACACTAAGGATGACGTCCGATGGTGAAGAGCGACGTTGCTTCATGCGATCTGAGCGAGAAACGGGAGTGCACGACAACCGAAAAAACAGTCTTACTCCAAGATGTCGGGCCGAGAGATGGACTGCAGAATGAATCCGTGGTCCTGTCACCGCCGGAGAGGGTTCAACTGATTGGCGCGCTGGAAGACGCGGGTGTGCAACGCATTCAAATCGGCTCTTTCGTAAACCCGCGGCTGGTCCCTCAAATGGCTGAAACGGATTCAGTATGGCGGAGCCTGAGGAAAAGAGGATCGACTCGGTACAGCGTTCTCGTGCTGAACCGACGAGGGCTCGAACAAGCCCTGTCAATCGGACTCCCCCATGTGGAGATTTATGTGTCCGCGTCCGAGACGCACAGCAAGAGGAATTCCGGCGTCACTGTAGCACGGGCTATCGAAGATGCGATCGGTATGATCGAGTTTGCTCTTGCCGCTGGGGCCACCGTAACGGCCGGAGTTATGTGTGCCTTCGGTTGCTTCTTCGAAGGAGAGGTTCCTGTTGAGCGGGTAGGCGAGATTGTTGAGGAGTTGAATCAGCCGCTGCCTACAGAGATCGGCCTTGCCGATACCACCGGCATGGCCCGGCCGGAAGCAATCAGGGCGCTCATCGATCGCCTCTCTCCCGTGATAATCGGACCGGACCGGTTGACGATCCACCTGCACGACACGCGGGGACTGGGGCTGGCGAATCTCGAAGCCGCCCTACAATTGGGGGTCCGGCGTTTCGATACCTCAGTGGGAGGCCTTGGCGGTTGTCCCTTCATTCCGGGCGCGGCGGGCAACATCGCGACGGAAGCCACGGTGGAATTCCTCCATGCACGGGGCTTCTCCACGGGGATCGATCCCGAAGCAGTCAAGGCTGCAAAGCGCTTCTTAGAGCTTCACCTGGGACGTAGGTTCGAGCCTGCTAGCACACGAAACGTTCCGTAGATGGACGAACCGGAAAAGAGGAAATGTGCTGCTCGTGCAGACGCACGTGCGGAGGGCTTTTCCAGGCAAGAAAGACCGCCCACCGCGCCTCCCGCAAGAAATCTCACTTCGCAAGCGGCTCAGCTCCGTGCTTGCCCGAGCTTGAAAATATCGGCCGTGCAGCGGACACGGGAACCGGTATCACGAGTCAGTAGGGTTCTTCTTCGTCAGAATCCTCGTCCCAGTCTTCTTCGTCCTCATCATCCTCGTCCTCGTCCCAGTCTTCATCCTCCTCATCGTCCCAATCTTCGTCGTCTTCGTCGTAGTCATCTTCGTCGTCCGGGTCAGATCTCCTCGGGTTCAGCAGAGCCGAGGCAAGGAGCGACCGTTCTGGGATAGGCGCGTACTGTTCTTCAGTCCGAATGCTGTCTGGCAAGAATTCGCGTACAAGTAGGGACTCGTCACTCTCCGAGATTCCTGCGATGTCTGTCGACGGCATCCAGAAATGGCTTGTTTGGTCCGTATGGTGCTCTTGCATCAAGGTGGTATTACCCCCATTTAGAATCCGCCGCGGTCGCGGCCGCATTCAAAATCCTATAGCAGGGACCGTCTATTATCAACTGTCCCTCGTATCACGTGGCCGAAGAAATGGGAAGAGGCAATGAGGGCCAGGCCTTGTTTCTTGATAAATCTATGATGACGATGGTCTGTGAATAGGCCACTGCCCTTGGCAAGACCGAGCAGGCGAGTTTAGAAGGTGACAGGAAGATCAAGAAACAAAGTCTGACCCGTGGTCTGGCTACCTGTGACGGGTGACTCCCACCTGTTGGCAATAGGGTCGGATCGCGCATCGGGAACAGAAGGGCGATATAGGCTTGCAGATGTTCTGGCCCCAGGCAACTAGCAAGTCATTGTATTCTATCCAGTATTCGGGGGGAAGCTTCCTCCTGAGCTCCATCTCGGTCTGCTCCGGGGTCTTGGTGCTCACGTAGCCGAGCCGATTACTCACTCGATGCACATGGGTGTCCACACAGATGCCCTGCTTCCCGTATCCGAGGGTGACGACCAGGTTTGCCGTCTTTCTCCCTACACCAGGAAGCTTCAACAGCTCATCCAAATTGTCGGGAACAGCGCCGCCAAACCTCTCCAAGATATCGGCTGCCACCTCCTTTAGCCGCCGCGCCTTCGTCTTATAGAAGCCAACGGGAAAGATGAGCCGGGCAATCTCCTCTTCAGGCAATTCCAGGATTTCCCTCGGAGTTCTTGCAACGTGGAACAAGCGGCGCGAAGCCGCTCTGGTTACGTCATCCTTGGTGCGCAAGGATAGTATCGTGGAAATCAGTATCTCAAAAGGATCCCGACGCGTGCGCGAAATTTCAGTCACGATGGGCTCAGTGAGAGACCGAACTTCTTCCCGCAGGATCCGCACGATCTCGTGGATGGGGCTTCGAGTGGCCTCCTTGCGCTTCATCAGTAGATGAGCCCTACGTTCCGTCTTGTGGCATCTATAGTTAACTGGGCTATTTCCCGTGCCTTTCTTGCCCCGTTTGCGAGCACTGCCCGGATGTGACCGGGGTCTGCCAAAAGCCTGTTCCGGGTCTCTCTCGCGTCCCGGAAATAATCCCAGAGAATGCCCACGAGCTCTTTCTTTATCGTTCCATAAGCTGCGCCCCCTTCCAGGTACAGCCGTTTGACGTCAGCGACCCGATCCGGTGGAGCGAAGTGCCGGTAAATCTGGAAAAGATTGCAGGTCTCCGGGTTCTTGGGTTCTTCCACAGGGGTGGAGTCCGTCATAATGCTCATGACTTTCTTTTTCAGCGTTTTCTCATCGAGGAATATTTCGATCGTGTTCCCATAAGACTTGGACATCTTCTGGCCGTCCAAGCCGGGAACGGTGGCGACATCGTCGCTGATTTCGCCGCGGGGAATGACAAAAGTTTCGCCAAACGTGTGGTTGAATCTCATCGCTATGTCCCGCGTGACCTCCAGGTGCTGCTGCTGATCCTTGCCTACAGGTACCACGTCTGCCTGGTAGAGCAGAATGTCCGCGGCCATGAGAACCGGATAGGCGAACAGCCCGTGGTTGGGCGAGATGCCCTTAGCGATCTTGTCCTTGTAGGAGTGGCACCGCTCCAGTAGTCCCATGGGGGTAATGCACGTGAGGATCCAAGAGAGCTCCACCACCTCAGGAACATCCGATTGCACCCAGAAGACGCATCGATCCGGGTCCAGACCCAAGGACATGAAGTCGGCCGCGGCCTCCAGAGTTCCACGTGCAAGCTTTTCACTGTCCGTAACGGAGGTCAGGGCATGGAGGTTCACGATAAAGACAAAAAGCTGTGACTTGTCCATATACGATATCATGGGGCGCATCATCCCCAGGTAATTTCCAATGTGTAGGGATCCTGTGGGCTGAATGCCTGAAAGGACTCTCAACGGTCGCTCCTTTCCGTCAGAGTGGTGAGCTACTGCCGCGCACGAAAAACGATGGCGTCAGTTGCGAATTTGAGAGCAGGTGAGCCTCTGGTGTGGAACCCGAAGCAAACAGCCAGCTCGATGGTCCGACTAGCCCTTGGTGTGCGTCCGAGCTGTAGCCAGCTCGACAGCAGAGAAATGTCGAACTTTTCTCAGGACTTGTCCGCGTTTCTATTGGCTGCCGTGAGTAAGCTGTTCTCAATGGGCCTACTATGACATCACCTGACAGTCAAATGAAGTAGAATGTACCATTTCCCTGCTGTTGGTCAAGCTCAACATTGGCCAACTGTACCAACGATTATGTTCGCTTCTTCTGTTCGACGATGACGGGCGAGACGAAAGTGTCTCAAAAGCCGGCAGTCTGTGATAATCGTGGCACGCCTCCTCACCCTGACCCTCTCCCCCTGCCGGGGATTTCAACCGACTATTCTCTCGTCCTGTCTACCGGGCGTTTCGCAGCAATCCGCATCGTTGTGGATTTCCCCCGGTCCCTGTGTTATAGTGCCTTGCCAGTGATTTTCGGAGACTGGCAATGTTCATGTCCCTTCGGTCGTTGTTCGTTGTGGGAAGCATCGTGCTGCTGTGGGGAGGTCTTGGAGATCTCGTGTCCGCGCAGCGTTTTCCGTACGAAGCCCCCAAAGCCCCTGAATTTGACAGCAGGGGGCAATACGTGGAACCTGAGACGGAAACCTCGTACCCTGCTGTGCGCCAATCGACCACTCGGCCGGATCCCCCGCGATCGCCCCGAGTCCAGCGAGCACCCCGTCCGTACACGCCTGAGCCTGCGCCACCCCAGTCACAGCCCGCCGTAGCTGCAGCGCCACCTCCCCCGCCAGTGCCCGAAGAACCGCCGGATTGCTCGCAATACCCTGGCATGATGTCCATGGCTCGAAGCCAAGAGGAGCTGCAGTGGAACGCCAGACTCTACCTCACCTGCCTGCTCAAGCGAGGCTGGATGCAGGACCAGGCGCGGCAAGAGGTCATCAGAGTCATGGAGAGTCTGCGGGCCAGTCGCCAGTAGCCCTTTTGAACCAGCCTTCGCATTAATTGAGGATTGAGCACGCTACAGGGGGAAGTTCAAGACGAGAAAACCGCCGAGACGCCGGTGCTACGAAGACAGGAGCAGGGCGGCTCGTGGTGGCCATCGACGAGTCTCGCTAGTTGCGGACTTTCATGCTCCGTTGTGACTACGAGGTTGGGGACGTTCACAAAATTCTGTACTAAGACGTTGAACCGCTCCCGATTGGCGCGTCCGATCCACAGCACCTCTTATACTTTTTGCCCGATCCGCACGGACAGGCAGAGTTGCGGGCCGGCTGCTGAAGAGCCTGGGGGCGTCGTGGAACCGAGCGGGCGGCCCCGCCACGCGACGACATCCTCCAATTTTGATATAACACGTACACGGTCACTCCGACGAGAATTAGCCAAACCAACACCAGGCCGATACTTTCCCGCTCGTTGAATCGTTCTGACATGAGAAACCAGACAAGGGCGGCAGTCCAGATTACGATCCAGACTATTCCGTACCAAGGACTCTTGATTTTTTTCATACGCGCCTGAGCTCAAACCTGAACAGCTTTTTCGTCGACTATACCAACAAATGGTGCTGCGTCAACAGGTGTTGTCCCTCATCGGCATTTGGTGGTAAGCTGTCACTGCAATCGGATCATTTGAAAAAGGAAGACTGGACGTGGCTTTTCTGTTCATAAACGTCAACCATGATGTGGGATATGAATCTTCGGAAAGCATCCCCATTTCCCTGGGTTATGTCCTGGCCTCTCTCCGCGCTGACGGATGGAAAGGCATCATTCTCGATGACCTTCGAGACCGCCCTTTGAGCCTCACGGCCTTGGAGAAGTGGATACGACGCATCCAGCCTTTGGTAATCGGATTTACCGCATACCAGAGCACAATGAATCGGATCCGTTTCCTCTGCAGGTACATCAAGTCCCGGCATCGCAATATCCATGTAGTTCTCGGCGGTCCCCAGGGCGCCCTCATGCCGTCTCTAGCCCTCGCAGAGCTGGAGGACGTGGACGCGCTCGTTCGGGGGGAAGGCGAGATAGTCATGCCTCTCATGGCCCGGGTCCTCGCTGCGGGGGAAGGACTGGAGCATGTCCCCGGTATTACGTGCAAATGCGCAAACGGCATTTTGGATACCGCCCTTCATGCCGACCCCCCGCAAGATCTCGATGAATATCCGTCGCCCTACCTGTCCAACATTCTGAACCTGGATGGGAAGAGCACGGCCATATTGCTCTCGTCACGCGGATGCACCCACGTCTGCTACTTTTGCATAACGCCTCGTCTCAGCAATCGGAATGTCCGGTACCACTCCGTTGAGCGGACTGTGGACGAGATGGACCATCTTGCCGCCCAAGGCATCGAGAGATTTTGGTTTGCCGATCCCAATTTTACCGAGAACCCAGAACGGACCCATAGGCTCCTGAATGAAAAGATTCGCCGCGGAATAAAAACGCCCTTCTGGTGTCAGACCCGGAGCGACCTCGTTGATGCCGACATGCTCAAGCGACTCCATGAGGCAGGTGCAGACACCATTGCCTTTGGTCTCGAGTCCGGGAGCCCGGCTGTGCTAGAGAAAACGAACAAACGGATTGTCCTGCAACAGTTGGCCAGGAACGTGGAGATTGCACAATCTCTCGGGATGGCGACGGAGCTATTCTCCATTTTCGGTCTCCCAGGGGAAACGCTTCAGGATGCCAGAAGAACCCTCGAATTCGTCCGGTCTCTCGGCATACCGATTGAGTCCAATTCCGGGTCTCAGCAGATGCAGCTTTACTTCGGATCCATCTACGAGAAGGATCCGGAGAAGTTTGGCTTCAAAGTCACGAACGGATCCAGGCCTGCGTACCTTTCCGTCGGGGAGTCGTACGAAACCGCGACCATGTCCAAAGAACATCTGAGAAAAGCTCGCAATATGTGGACCCTGGCCAACGAGCAGATGAAGATGGACGTGTACTACAAGCAGCGTCTCTTCGAGATCCTGGATTTTCTTCTCGAAAATCGGGGAGATCTGGAGCATGAGCCCGCATTTCACGCGTATGGAGCCCTCGCGTCCTGTGCAATCGAAGAATTTGAGTTGCTCATATCATTCCTCGAAGGATACGAACGGGTGGCGGGGGACGAGGACTCCCCGGTAAGCGAGCTCATATCGGGCCTGAGCTTTTTCAGGGAAACCGATGCGCCGGCAGGTCCTCAGGACAGAATCATCTTCGACTCCCGCAGCTATATTGACGGAGTCCCCTTCACAGGCATCTCGGGAAAGTACTGGGATATGCTTCTCGGGCGAGGGCTGCTCCTGGATGCCTTTGAGGAGGGTTTTCTTGGCGCGAGACAGGGGACGGAAGTCTCCTTTCGATTCGTATTCCCGGATGATTACGTCCAGGAAGAGCTTCGCGGACGGGACGTTGAGGTTCATGCCAAAGTCCATAAGGTGTTCCAAACCGTGGAGGCTAGCTCAATTGAAGATGTAAGACGCCTGGGCATTCGGAACCATTATCCTTTCACAGACCTCGACGTTTTGCGTGACCAGAACGAGATTCTCTATTACCTCGCCCTGCGGGACGTCCACCCTGAGGAATTGATCAAGACCCCCAGCCACTTTCTCACGTTGGCCCACATGCTTGCGAAGTTGGGTAAGAGGGAAGCAGCCCACTGGATGGGGACGCTCGTTTCGAGTACACCTCGAGCCCTGGCCGCGGTTGCAGACACCTTGGTCGGGTCCGGGAAGTACTCGTGGGCCATTCCCTACTACGAAATGCTCGAATCAAGAGGCGCCGGCTTTGTCCTGAAGAAAGTCCGATGCCTTCTCAACATGAACGAAAACGAAAAGGCCTACGCGGCTCTCGAGACGATTCCGGAGTCGCCCGACCTGGAGTTTCAGGAGACTCTCCTCGAATGTCTCAAGGCTGCAAGGCCGAATTCTCGGAGAATTCCCTCCCTGGATCGCCACGTAATGGACATGCGCGTGCAAGCAGCCCTCGATCGAGAGCTCCTGTCCCGCTCCGGCCAATCCTCGATTACTCCCCTGGTTCACGGATACCGTGAGGACACCGCCTGGCTGCGATAGCCGATACCACATCTCTCTCGTCCGCGAAGGAGTAGGCAACCATGAACGCTGAAAAATCCGAGTCGGAAAGCCTCGTCACCTATCACAGGGAAGGGTTCGTGGGATTTATCTCCCTCAACAGACCCGAAAAAAGAAACGCCCTCAACCTTGCCACGTGGAAGGCATTGGATAAAGCCATAGCCACGGCTGAGGAAGACTCCGAGGCCAGGGCAGTGATCGTAAGAGGTAGTGGGAAGTCGTTCTGTGCAGGATTGGACCTGAGCCCCGATAATGAGTTGATCCCTCTTATCACGGGCCAAGCCTCGGCCACCCAGAAAATTCAATTTTTCCGCGAAGTGAAGAGGGTGCAGGCGATTCACACCAGGCTCGAGAGACTGTCAGTGCCGACCATCTGTTCTATCCATTCCTTCTGTCTCGGCGCGGGCCTTGAATTGGCTGTGTGCTGCGATGTGCGGCTCTGTACCGAGGATACTGTTTTCGCGCTTCCAGAGGCCAAGTTGGCAATAATAACGGACGTTGGCGGGCTGCAGCGCCTTCCCCGAATCGTAGGTCAAGGTCGCGCAAGAGAAATAGCGTTTCGCGGCCACAGATTCGACGCGACGCACGCTCTTTCCATCGGCTTGGTGAACGCAGTGTACCCGGACAAGGAGACGTGCGACGAAAAAGCCCTCGAAATGGCTCAGGAGATAGCATCGAATCCGCCCCTGGCCGTACAGGGAGCCAAAGAGGTATTTCTCTTCGGAGACACGGTTGCCCTCGATCAGGCCCTCGAATACAACGCCGCCCGGTCGAGCATGATCATGCCGTCGGAGGATATTGTCGAGGCCATCTCGGCCCATCTCCAGAAGCGCGAAGGTAATTTCAAAGGCGCGTAGTTGTGCGCACGTCAGGTACGTTACCTGTCGGCAGAGAAGCCTACTGGATTTGTGGCGGAAGAAACCGCGGGCCGGGCTTTTTCGGCATCAGCCATGCCCGGGACCTCGATTGAAAGAGCTCCCATTACATGGTTAGTTGGAAATAAACATGAATGCACTCTGACGAGGAGGTTCGCTTGATCTCGAGACTGTTCCAACCCATAGATATAGGCCCCGTCTCCTTACCCAACCGGGTCGTCATGACGGCAATGCACCTGAATTACACTCCCAGCGGCGAAGTGACCGACCGCTTCATCGAGTTCTACAAGGCCCGAGCTCGAGGAGGAGCCGGATTCATCATTATCGGCGGCGCGGACATAAACGATCAGGCTTCGGGAATGGATTTCATGCTGTCCATCAAGGACGATCGGAACATTCCCAGTCTTAAACGATTCGTCGACGCAATCCACGCGGAAGGGGCAAAGACCGCTATCCAGCTCTACATGGCCGGCGCTTATTCTTATTGCTTTCTGAAGGGCCTGCCCGTGCTGGCCCCATCCGAGTATTCCTGCAGCTACAACAGAGCCCAGACTACGGCTATGACCCTCGACGACATAGAGCGGGTGCAGAGAGACTTCGTTCATGCAACGCGAAGGGCAAGGGAGGCCGGGTTCGACGCGGTGGAAGTGATAGCATCAGCCGGATACCTCATCTGCCAGTTCCTTTCCCCCAAGACCAACAAGCGCGACGACGAGTACGGGGGCTCTCTTGAAAATCGAATGCGCTTCGGCTTGGAGACGGTTCGCCGGGTTCGGGAGGCAACCGGGCCGGATATGGCACTGGTGGTTCGCGTTGCTGGCAATGACTTTGTGCCGAACAGCCACACCAACAAGGAATCGCGGGTTTTTGCGGCAGCAGTGGCAGAAGCGGGCGCCGATTGCATCAATGTCACCGGCGGGTGGCACGAGAGCCGTGTTCCTCAGATCACCATGGACTTGCCCCAGGCCGGATACGTGTACCTCGCTCGAGGGATCAAGGAAAGCGTCAATGTGCCTGTGGTCGGGTGCAATCGGATCAACGATCCGTTCATTGCCGAGGAAGTGCTCAAGGAAGGAGTCGCGGACCTGGTCGGCGTTGCCCGGGGTCTAATAGCGGATCCCGAGTTCGTCAACAAAGCTCGCGAAGGAAGGACCGACGAAATTCGGCGGTGTCTCGCGTGTAATCAACGCTGCTTCGATCACGTGTTTCAGCTCATGCCCGTAGGATGCGTTGTCAATCCCCGTGCAGGCCGGGAAATGGAAACAGAGTATGGCCCGGCAGAGAATACCAAGAAGATTCTTGTGGCTGGAGCGGGCCCAGCGGGATGCGAATTCGCTGCCATCGCAGCGGAACGCGGCCATTCCGTGGTCCTGTGCGAGCGAGAGAATCGCCTTGGAGGCCAGGTGTCATGGGCAGCGGACGCTACACGCAAGCCCGGATTCCACTATCTCATTCAGCACTACAAATCCGTGCTTCCCAAACGCGGTGTAGACATTCGTCTCGGCACCGAAGTAACACCGGACCTCGTTGCAGCAGAAAAACCTGACCTCGTGGTCGTGGCCACGGGAGCCGCTCCCTTTAAGCCACCTATCCCGGAGGTGGAGCTTCCCAATGTGTACCAGGCGTGGGATGTCCTGAAGGGAACGGTTCAGACGGGCAAGAACGTGGTCGTAGTGGGAGGCGGCTCCGTCGGGCTCGAGACCGCCATATTCCTTGCAATCAAGGGCACCATCTCGCCGGAGCAGGTCTACTTCCTGATGTTGCATGAGGCTGAATCACCCGAGATCCTGAGAGAATTGATGGTGCGAGGGGTGAAGAAGGTGACGGTCATTGAGATGACCTCCAAGATGGCGAGCGACGTGGGCCGGTCCACGCGCTGGGTGCTACTGAAAGAGCTGGCATTGAGGGGCATCGAGCTCATAACTGACGCTAAGATGAAGGATATCACCCCGACCCACGTGGTGTACACCGATTCGCAGGGCAATGACCATACCCTGCCAGCGGATTCGGTAGTCCTGGCGATGGGGGCCCGCCCAGAGAACTCTCTGGCCGTAGCGCTGCAAGATTCCGGCGCTGAGCTTCACGTGATTGGAGACGCGAGAAAGGTCGGCCGTGTCGGCGAAGCGATCGACGAAGGCTTCGCGTTGGCTTGCCACGTGTGATCGGGGTCCGTTTCGCCGCGTTGCAGACCTAAGCACGAGGTGCCCGGGGCGTACGGATGCGTGCCGCCACAGTCCACGTCCAGATCATTGCAACGTAGGGGCACCCCTTGTGGGTGCCCAGGGCGGGCACCAGGCCCGCCCCTACAGTCTCCCACCTGCTCAGGTTACTCCTCTTCTGCAAAGGGATTTCTGGCGAGACGGCACGTGCAGTTGCCTTCATCTCCACTGTTCCATTGATTGATTATCTGCTTGAGCTTCGCCTTGTCCAGGTCCAGGTACCTCTTGACGTCTCCCTGTGTAATAAGTCGTAGCTTGTACGCGAAAAAGACGGCCTCTTCCAACAGCGCCGGAGTGAAAGGGAGACGCTCCTTGAGTAGTCCCCTTTTGTCCAATATGTCGAGGATCTCTTCATATCCGGCGACGCGCTTGTTCAATTGCTGCTTCTCCATAACTCACCCGTCAATCGACGTAGATCGTGGCCGTGGCCGCTCGTCGCTGCGGCGTAACCGCATGAATGACGTGCTTCCCGCGGGTCGGGGTCCAGAAAAATTCGTACGGCGCTGGCGTCCGTGCCAGCTCAACTCCATCGATGAGCCATATCACATGGCACACCACCGGCTGAGGAACGGCCCTCAGCACGATGCGCGTGGGACCGTGCCGGTTGATCAGAAAATGGTCGGCACTGTGCGGGCTGACGATTTCGATGTTTCCCCTTTCCACCCCCGCCTCTAAAACAGATGGCTCCCTTGCGCCCCATTGGCCCAAGGATCTATCGTTGGGGCGTTCGAGGCGAAACCTCCCTGGTCCTAGTCTGGCTTCTCTGCGATGTATCCATCGGGCGTACGAGCCCCCCAGGTAGCGATACTCCGTTTCATGGGCAAGCGTGCATGTCTCCATCTTACCCGCATGGATTACAAGCTCTGTGACGCCCCGCGGACACGCGGGTCCTGCCAACTTGCCTGACTCGGGACATATCCGTGCTTCGCTCACCCCTCTCGGCCTGGAAAATGCGGCAGGGGGATTTCCACCGTACAACATAGACACAATATCTTTCAAAATGGGTCCGCATAGTGTGGCACCAGGCAAGCTACTTCCGGGCCTGCCCGAGAAATTACCGGCCCAGATGCCAATCACGTGTCGGCTCGTATACGCGATGGCCCAGGCGTCTCTGAAATTGTTGCTCGTTCCAGTCTTTACCGCGACCGGAAATCCAAAATCAAAATAGTATGGATTCCCGAAGGTTAATATCCGAGCCGTCGGGTCGGACAGAATGTGTGTAATGATGTACGCTGTCTCCCGTGAGAATACCTCGCCGGCGTTTGAAGCCCGGCCCGCAGTGGTTGTCAAACGTTTGAACCTACCCCGGTCCGCGAGAGCCCCGTACGCCTGCACCAGATCGTACAGGCTCGTCTCTATGTTCCCGATGGCCATACCCAGCCCAAAGTGATTCTCCGAGAGAGATTCGTCACCCACCACGCTCAAGCTCGTAAGGAGCCGATAAAATTGGCCCGTTCCGAGAGCTCGAGCCATCTTGACAGCGGAAAGGTTTAGGGAATTTCCTAGAGCAGATCGGATCGTCACCGGCCCGTACGAACGCCGGTCCGCGTTGTACGGAAGGTAATCACCGTGAGGCGTTGGGTAGCTCCTCTCCGTGTCCGGGATCTGCGAAAACGGATGATAGCCGTTCTCTATGGCCAGGGCATACAGAAACGGCTTGAGCGTCGAACCTGCGCTCCGTCGAGCCAGAACCGCGTTGTTATATCCCCCATCGCTCGGTCCGTATGAGAACGATCCCACCGTAGCCAGGACCTCAGCATCCGGCACCGAGGCGATTATCGCCCCTGCTTGCTCGATCCCCACAGCTCTAAGCCTCGTTCGGTGAGATCGAAGCACGTTCTCCAGAGCCTTCTGCACCTGCATGTCTACTGTAGTCCGAATCGTGCCGCGATCCGCGGCCGGATCTGATAGCACCAGGTCAACTAGGTGGGGAGCCTCCAACGGAAAACGGAATTTACTGAACTTCAGGCCGGAATTGACACCACGCTCCAGTTGCTCTGAGCTGATGAATCCGAGGGAGGCCATCTGCCTGAGGATCCGATCTCGTTCCGTGCGCAGGATTCTTCGGCCTGATTCTTTTCTTGGAGAGTATCTCGTTGGAGAACGTGGCAGAGCAGCCAACACTGCCGCCTCAGGCAAAGTTATCTTGCGTACATCCTTGCCAAAGTACAGTCTGGACGCCAACCCTGCCCCGCGGATTCCGCTTCCCATGGGAGAGAGGTTCAGGTGAAGCTCCAGGATCTCTTCCTTGCTGATCTGCGCTTCCATCTTGATCGCCGCGGCCAGCTCGATAATCTTGGACGTGTACGTCCTCGGCCGCGGATCTATAAGCCGAACTACCTGCTGGGTTATGGTGGACGCTCCCGAGACGATTCGCCAGCGCGCCACATTGGATATCAGAGCGCGCAGGATCGCGATGGGATCAAAGCCCGGATGATAGAAAAATCGTTTGTCTTCTGCCGCAACCACCGCGTCCTTGAGAAAAGGAGGAAATGTCGATATGTCGCTCCAGAGCGTATAGCGCTCCCTCGAATCCGGGAAAATGCGCAGAATTTCTCCCTCTCTGTCCGTTACCACGGAGCTCGATCGCTCTCTTTGCTCTTGAATAGCCCTTCTATAATCAGGCAAAGAGTGCCACGCTATTCCACCTGCCACAAAAGCCCCAATGCACAGGCACAAGGCAGCGATTCTCACCTTCGGATTCCTAACAGCAGATCTCATGACGCTCACGACAACCGACTCCGATACGTCTCCCCGCGACAGCCGAATCACATGAGTAATCCCGCGTCCCACGGGACTACTCAAGGTGCGCTCCTTCAGAGCGCAAGCCTCCTCACGAGCAATGTAGGGGCACCCCTAAGAAAGTGTCTCAAAAGCCGGCAGTCCGTGATAATCGTGGCACGCCCCCTCACCCTGACCCTCTCCCCCGCTTCGGAGAGAAGGGATTCTTCCGGCTCCCTCTCCCTCTGGGAGAGGGTTGGGGTGAGGGTGCCTTTCCACGCATCGACGCTCAATCGTGCTACGATTTTTGGTGTGTCCCGAGTTTTGAGACACTCTCCCCAGTGGGTGCCCAGGGCGGACACAACGCCCGCCCCTACATCCGCTGCACCGGTACTTATACCGCAGAGGTCAACGCTCCACCCCATAGTATGGCAGGTTTCAAACCTGCCCTGTATTGAGACAGGCTCTAAATCTGCTCTTCCCAGGAGGAAGCTGTTTACCGAATACGTAGCCATCCTTATGAAATCTTGTAATCAGCCCCTCACGCGGCCCCGCAAACCTGGGATTTCTGGCCTATGGTTTGCTCTATCAGTTCTACGGCCGCTCCAAGCGTGGCCGAATCAAACGCGAATCTAGCGCCAGCAGCGCTGAACAAATCCGGCAGGGAGACGGTTCCGCCGAGCGAGAGCGCCCGCCGATAAGCCCGGAGCGCTTTCTCACGGTCCTCCAGCGCGTTCTTCCAGACCTGAACCGCCCCTAGCTGAGCGAGCCCATATTCCACGTAGTAGAGCGGCACCACGTGGATGTGCAATTTCCTATGCCATCCTGTTGCTAATGAGTCTTCGAGTCCGGACCAGTCGATCCACGGGGTGAATCGCCGCGTCAATGCGGTCCATACCTCGTCACAGCGGTTGGGGTCTTCCGCGTCCATGACATGCTCGTAGACCCAGTGCTGAAACGCGTCCACCACCGCCATGTAGGGCCAAAAGAGGATCGCTCCTTCCAAATGCTCCACCAGCGCCCGGTCGGCATCCTCTTGTGTATAGAAACCTCCCTCATCACGACCAAGATATGGAGACGCGAGCAATTCCATTCCCATGGAGGCTACTTCAGAGAATTCCATCCCCACCTGTCGTTGCTGGATATAGGGGAGAGCATTCCGTTCGAACGCGTGAAACGAGTGGCCGGATTCATGTAAAAGAGTTTGCACATCACTGTGCATACCCACTGCATTCATGAAGATGAACGGTCGTTTCGTGGCCGGGAATTCCGTGCAGTACCCTCCCGGTGCTTTGTGCTTGCGGTTGTCCAAGTCCAGGTATCCTTCCTGGACCATGATGTCGAAGTATCCGCCAAGAGTCGAGTCCAGCCGATGGATCATCCGTGAGACACCCGCCTTGAGCTCGCCCACCTCGGTGAAGGGCTTCAGGGGCTCCCGTCCCAAAGGGTCCACATCCATGTCCCACGGTCTCAAACGAGAGAGTCCGAGCACGTGCCTGCGTTTCTCGGCAATACGCATCGCTGCCGGGACTACAGCGGCCTCGATGGCCTCATGAAATCGAGCACAATCCTCAGGGGTGTAATCAAACCTGTGTAATTGCTTCCACCTGAAGGAACGATAATCTCTGAATCCCGCGTTCGAGGATTGTTCACGCCTCAGCCCGAGGAAATCCCGCCAGAGCTTGTTTATTGCGTCCCTGTCCTCGAGCTGTCGTTCCGAGGCGGCCCGCCACGCGTCTTCTCGGACCTGCCGATCCGTGCTCTGATAGTGGGGCCTCAACTGGACAACCGTCACTTCCTGTCCGTCCCACATCACGGTTTGAGCGCCCATAACCTTGTCATATTCGTTAGTGAGCTTGTGCTCTTCCACGAAAAGAGGGATGTTCTCTTGCCGAAAGATCTCCGCGTCCGTCCGCATGCCGAGTAGCGGAATCTCCAAGCCTTTCGCGACAAGCCCCGTGTCGAGCAGCTTAGTCTTGAGCCTTTGCTCTGCTTCCTCGGCCGGGGGATACGTGGTCTCGAGGAAATTGTGGTACCGCTTCTCAGCCTCCGCGTCAGCCGTGTTCACCGTGATTGCCACATGGAGCCGTGAAAACGTCTCCTCGATCAGCTCGCTCAAGCGGGTCCAATTGGTGAGGAATTCCGAGAGCGTGTCGTCATAGAGCGGGTAATTGAGCAAATCGTGGTAGTAAGCCTCGAATTGAGACCAAGTCCAATCTTTGACGATGCCTGCATCCGAAGGGAGAGAGTCGAACATGCGCACCTCCTCACGATACTCTACCATACAGCGAGCATAACCATTGTTCTGGGTAGTGCAATCTTGTTCTCCACTCGATAGTGTCCGGCCACACGCGAATTCACGGTGGCCAGGGATCTTCGTGCTTCATCAAAGCATGGGCGCTGCCGATTGTCACTAGAACTCGACACCTCGTTGCGCCGCGACCCCTCGATTATAGGGATGTTTTTCTTCTCCCATCACTGTGACCAAGTCAGCAGCATTACAGAGAGATGTTGGTGCATCTCGGCCGGTGGTGACAATGTGCAATCCAGGCGGCCGATTCTTCAGAAACTCGACAACATCGGCCTCTTTTATATTCATGAAGTTGAGCACGTAGGTGATTTCGTCCAGAATAACCATCTGGAATCTGCCTGAGATCATCTGTTGCTTCGCAAATTCCCATCCTTGCTTCGCAACTTCCTCATCTTTGGCCAAGTCATCGGACTCCCAAAGAAATCCCCGACCGAACACGTGAATCTCCAACAAATCGGAGAATCGTGCAGCCGCATCGAGCTCTCCGCATTTTCGGGAGCCCTTGACGAATTGGATAAAACAAACGCGCATGCCGTGACCGAGGGCTCTAAAAGCCTGTCCCAACGCAGCGGTCGTTTTTCCCTTCCCATTTCCCGTAAAAACCATGAGCAAGCCTTTTCGCATTGGCCGATCTCCTCACTCGATGAGTGCCCTGGCGACGCGTGTTAACTCATGCGAACGGTGTCCGTTAGCACGTCACGTTTGCACTTGCGGCAGTCAGGGCTCGTACCCACCACGATTCCGAGCAAACGTTTTTCTTGCGAACCCCGGGAATCAGTGAAAAGCATCGATCCGAGAGGCCAGGAAGGCTGGGGATCGCGGCACCCGATGAGGTCACCGCGAGAAAATCACATTCACCCGGTCTCCGGCTCAAAGACGAAGAGCGGTACGGACGTGGCTTCAACAAGCCGAGCCACAAAAGAACAAAAACCCTTCTGCATAGGTGCGAAAGGGCACTTACCAGCTCCCTCAAACCCGCCCTCGCAGGATTACCTGGGATTCATGAAACAGCCGGGTGTTCTGGCTTCCGCTTCATCCTACTCTCCCCGCCTTCCCAGAGTGTTCTCCAGTGGCTCATCATGGGGATTTCGTCCGCGGTTACAGCTGCGGGGCAGCGCCGGCCCTTCACCGGCTTCCTCGTTGCTGTTTCTGTCTCAAAATAACTAAATCGACAGTAATGGTACCGAATAATAGGGACAAGAGTCAAGGGCTTTCGCCCCACTCGGCCGCTACTTGCCTCTCATCACTAACCTAAAGGGGGATCGAGATCCCGCCATTCTTGCGGATCCGCCAGAAGTGCCAGGCGGTCAGGATGGTGAGCGCGGCTGGCAAAACGATCACGTGCCAGGCATAGAGTCGGACAAGGACCTCGTCACCCACCTGTTCCGGACCGAACAGCAGTGATGCCACCTGAGCTCCCACTACAGGTACATTGGCCGCGAGATTACGCGCTATGGTCCAGGCCCAGAGAGACCTGTCGTCCCAAATCAGGAGATAACCCGTGAAATCTACCATGAACGTGGCCACCAACAATGCTGCCCCAATCACCCAGTTGAGCCTTCTCGGCGCAGCATATGAGCCTGTAACGAAGACCCGTACCATGTGAAGGACCGCGAGGACAACCATGATCTGTCCGCACCAATAATGGAGATTCCGGACGAAAAAACCGTAAGGCGCCACATGGGTAATTCTCTGGACCGAGTGGTACGCTCCGGCGGGAGTTGGAACGTACTGGAGCATGAGAAGACCCCCTGTGACTATCTCGATCACGAACATCCAGAACGTAAGTCCCCCCAGACACCAGGTAAACCTGACTGTTGCGGAAGGTGCGGGGATGGTTCGAGGATGAAGATGGAGAAGAAAATCGGAAAATGATGCTGACGACATGTGAGCGCCTGGAACCTGTCGAAATCCGTCACTACCGGGGGAAGGTCTACCGGCGGGGAGCATCCACCAGACGCGCATTCTCTCCGGGCTTCCTCAAAATGGAGAGGCGCCGTAGAGGTTGCGATGCAGGCCCTCGTGTTACGTCCCCCTCTATGGAAAAGCTACTGCCGTGACAAGGGCAGTCGAATTGCCCTGGGCTGGCATTCCATTTGTACCGGCATCCAAGGTGTGTACATCGATCATCCAGCGCGAGGACCTCAGAATCGCCGCCCCTCTTGGCGAGCCAGACCCCGGCGTCCGGAACATGAACGGGATCGTCTCCCCGCAGCCGCACCAATGTTTCCTCCGGAATCTCTCGTTTCCGACCGACCTCCGAACTGAACAGGGCGAATCTCGCCGCGCCCCAGGACATCATGGCGACTATGGATGCGCCCACCGCCAACAATATCAATCTCAGGAATGACCGCGTACTCAACTTCGTCCTTGGCTGACTGCGATTTTAGGAAATGACTCGCGTGTGGGCCGGCCACCGTTGCCGGATCTTTCGAGCGAAATAGGATCGGCGGCAACCCCCTCAGAGAAGCTCGCCGCCGACCTTCACAATCTTTCGTTGCCTAGCACCCCTCGTCCGGTGGCTTAATCGGCTTCTTAGCCGGTGTGGCTGCAGCCCCGGCTTCCTTGAGAGCCTTTTCGGCATCTGCCTTCGATGCGAAGGGGCCCTTGACTACGGATTTCGCGTCGGCCGGTTTCTTGTCAACTACAGCAAGCGCTCCGGCAGCGTCTTTGACCACGAAGAATTCCGCTGCAATGGCGATGGTCGCGAATCCAAACGCCATCAGCGCAATTGCGGTCACCGAAATCCTTAGGACCTTGCTCATTCTCCCACCTCCTTTGTACTGCCATGCATTTAATATGCGTGGCATTCGTTATAGTTGAAAGCCATTCAGCCTTCGATCTACGCGTCGCGATAGCAGCGGCCGAAGCTTCCGACCCGCGGCTGTCTGAACCATGACCATCACGATAGGGGAGCGCAGAAAGTTTTTCACACAGTTGTTCGTGGCTCAATTCATGAGTTGCGCCCAGACCTATTATGCATGCGCTCCACTATCGCACTTCTTTCCAAGATACCATGGGCATCCGCCCTTATCGAGTCATTTGTCGTACGGCGCCCACCTCTCCGCCAAACCTGCTAGCCAGAATGCCCCAAGCGCCATTACTACCACAAGCGCGGCCATGACCGGCATGGGAATACCGAACACGTGCCAGAGGGTCACCCTGCCAAGGTCAAAGCTCTTGTAGAACCATCCCCAGGCCGGAAAGCCCGCGGCGAAAATCCATATACCTGTTATCATCCCCACCAGGAATACTACGGCGTCCAGTCTTCCAGATACGACCCCGACAGCCGAGGTCCCCGGACAGTATCCTCCAACCGCGAACCCTATTCCGAACAGAATCCCACCGACCAACTGGGGCAAGAGGTACGTCTTGAGCAGCGCGTACTGCAAAAAGAGGGTGTAATCGAACAGCCCCACGAAACTGAGCACTATCAGGCCGACCATGGCCGTGCATAGGGCCGAAAACATGACTCGCAGCACGCGCATGTCTCGGAAGTAAAAGATGCTGGTGAGATTGCGCGCATCTCCGAACCCTGCGCGCTCCAAGACAAATCCGAAAAAGAACCCGATCGCCATGGAAAGCATCAGGTTCGTCCAATAGCCGAAGGCTCCCATCATATACAGAGGTCCGGTCATGACCATTGCCTCCTTACAAAGTAGGCTGTGACGAACGCGGCTCCGAACACGGCCATCATGAATACCCAGCTCCCCAGGGCCATTGTTGCTCCGCCACTGAGAGCCTGGCCGCTGGTGCACCCCATGGCGAAGCGCGTGCCCACGCCGCCTATCACTCCTCCCACGAATGCGAGGCTGAGGCGAAACCCGACTCCTGCATTAGGTCCTCTGGCAACCATGGGAATAAAGCGTTTTGCGGTGATAACAGCCACCAAGCCACCGAGAAAGACCCCGATCACCATAAATACGACCTGGTTTATGAAGGGATGCCTTCCTGCCTGCTTGTAAAATTCTTGGAAATATCCGTTCTGCTCCACCCACTCTGGTGACACCACATGTGCCGCAACGGCAGCGGTTCTTGCCACAGCGCCTGAAGCCCCCAGCCCGCTGCCGGTCAAGTAAAAGCAGAGCAGCAGCACCAGTCCCAGCGCCACGCCCGCGACGTAAGGATTCCAATATCCTTTGGCATACTGAGGTTCTTCCATTGCTCTCATCCTTTCGTTCTCTCTTCGATCCTTTCAGGTAACGCAAACGGTCGTTACTTGCTTGTCTCAGGGGCTTTCCAGCTTGCCTCCTTCGTTAGGTTTTTCGACACGCCCAGGGGAGCGGACTTATCCGGGCCCGCAGTAAGATTTTTCCAGAGTAACGGCGCCGGATCGTTAACAGGCAAGTCTGAGGGGCACGCTGCCCCCCACCGGGAAGAAAGCTGAAATAGTGCTGAAACTCCCAGAGCGATAACGGACAGGATCACAGTGGCAATGAGACCTGCAGCGACCATCCGCCCTCGTTTCTCGGCTATATGGTTTACGGCTCGGAGCTCTGGTACGGTCTCCGGTGCAGTCTCCGGCTGCGCCTCGGATTGAACGGCCTGCGTAGTGGGCTCCGCCTGTTCGTTGACTGGCGCCCGGGTTTCCTCATTCAGTTTCTCGTGCTCTTCTCCCATGGTCTTCTCCCGTAAAACTACGTGATAATACGATTTGTCAATTGCCGTGCTGCGAGCATCAGTCCCTGAAACACTCCCTGAATCCCTCGTTCTGAAGCTTCAGTCCCGAGCTCGGTCAGCCAATCGAGATGATCTCTGCAGAAGGCCGCTGCCTCCTCAAGCGGTCGATTCTCCAGAAGAAACGCGAGGAACTCCAGAAGCACCGCTATGTGATCCGGAGCGCGGGGGTCTTCCGGGTTGGGGGCCATGCCGAAGGTGTTGAGGACTGCGATCATGTGCGCTGCAGGATCACCCCACGCAAGGCCCTTTCGACCTGCAAGGGGGTGCGATGAATCGGTCGTCCACTCCTTGTAAACTGACTCTTCCAGAGAAATGCTGTCAGGGAGATTCGCGTACAGATCCCGCTGAAGATTCCACTGCTCGGCAAGCTCGGCCGAATCTTCCGGTAGGCCTTCGGGGAGTGTTTCGAAGACTCCTTTCATGGCGTGTACAGCCTCTTCCGCTTCCTCCGCAGAAAGAGGCTCGGCAGAGCCCAACAGTCTCGCGAGGACTACTGCCGCACGAGCCATACAGGTCCGGCCGTTGCTGTCACTGCGTTTGCCGTGCATGCTCCCTTCGGTCGAGGCCCAATCTGCGCGGTCCAACTGACCTGTCATGGCAAGCTCCCGTCCTGGAATATAAGGCCTCTCCCGGAAGAATCGGCCTGATATGAGGTTGTCTCCCCTAAACAATGTGGGGCGGCGTACCGGAGAAGATAATCACTGCACGGAGACTCATGCCTCCTATGAGGACGAGCAAGTCCGCTCCGACAACGAGAATCTTGGGCATCTCCCCGTACTCGTGGTATTCCACAATGCTCATCACAAAGGGCACGAGAAGACCGACAATGACCACGAGAATCCAGAAGTAGGGGCTCAGCGCTCCGGAGATCAACATCTTGGCCGAATCCGCGGCCTCCACCGACTTGGTTAGCGACATGAAGATCAACAGTCCGAGTACAAGGCCTTCCACAGCTAGGAAGATCACGTGCCCAAGCGCGAAGTTTGACAGAGTGCGAATGGTGCTAATGTCGATGATCGCAGCTCCGATCATAGCCACAGCTAGACCGGTAGACATGGCTGAAGCCATGAACAGCACGGGCATGAGAGGTGTATTCCAGAAAGGGACCCCGTTTACGACAGCAATGAGGACCCCCGTGTACCCGGCTGTGGCAACTGCGAGAACCGCACCTACTATTTCAAGATAAATCAGGTACTTCTTCGCGATTTTTCCGACAATTGTGATCTCATTCAGGGCCGCCGCGTAGACGAACGCGATCGGTATGAATCCCGAGAGTATCACAACGCCCCACGTGATCATGCTCGAAGAGTTGGCAACCAGGTAGATTTGGCGCCAGGGCTCCCACAAGCCTGCTTCAAGATCCAGCACGAGACACGCGGTCCCGATTGCCACAAGGGGTCCCGAAGCCAAGGAGCCCGCGCGGGCGAGACTCTTGGACCAGTCCGGAGCCAGGAGATCGCAGGCAACAGCAGAGATGAACGCACCAGCGCCTGCACCGGCAAGAAACAGATACGCGATGATGTACCAGCCCCACGCGCTCTCAAGCATGGTCAACTCCTTTTGTAGAAAATCTTCGGCTTGGTATTGAGGTCCGGCCGCAAGGGCTGGGCCCTGTGCTCAGCGATAAACCTGGATATCTCGCTCTTCGGATCGTCGAGGTCCCCGAAGATCCTGACCTGGGTGGGGCACGTAGAAACACACGCAGGTGTGCCGCCATCGCGCACGAGCTCCACACACAGCCGGCACTTTTCTACGATCCCCTTCGCGTGATCCATGACCCGCATCCTGTAAGGACAAGCCTGTACGCAATACTTGCACCCGACGCAGGTCTTGGGATTGACGAGAACCACTCCCTCCTCGGTCGTGTACGTCGCGCCCGTGGGACACACCCTTTGGCACGGCGCGTTTTCGCAATGGTTGCACTGGAGCGGAACAAATTCCTTACCGAACGCCGGGTAAGTGCCCCGTTCCCGTTCCACGATTCTGTTGAACTCCTCCGTCACCGGCAGGTTGTTCTGGTTCTGGCATGCCACCCTGCACGCCTGGCAGCCGATGCACTTCGTAGTGTCAATTGCTATTCCGTAGCGAGGCATTTCAAGCTCCTGGGGAACTGCTCATCGATTGTTAGCCGGTCATTCGTCCCAAATCACGGCCCCTGCGACCTGCAAGGCACCTACGTGTAGGTCTTCTCAACTCTCACAACGATTTCGTTCGACATAATGTGACCGAGCACCGGGTCGAAGTACGTGGGAAGAAAGTCGTTGTACGAAATCCCGTACCCGAATCCTCCTTGCCCGCCGTTCTTCTTGGCGTACTGAAAATGCTTGGAATACATGCCGTACGGGCTTGGGACGAAGATGCAATCCGGATGGATACCCTCAGTGATTCGGCAGCGGGCTCGCCCCTTGCCAACGGGTGAGCTGATGGTCATGCATTCACCGTCTTTCAGACCGAGGGCTTTTGCCCGAGAGGGATGGATCCATACTCGCGCCGAATCGTTGATGCTCGTAATGCGCATCAAGTACGGCTGATTGCACGTCCGGGTGTGGGTGTGATAAGCCTGCTTGCCGTGGATCATCCTGAATGAGTGGGGATCCTTCGGATCGGGCATGACGAGAGGATCCTCCCAAGCCGGAACCGCGGGAAGGCCGTGCTCTTTCATGATTGAGGACGCAAGCTCGAGCTTGCCACTGGGGGTGTTAAACTTAGGCTCTCCTGGCTTCCATTCTCCTCCCAGATCTACCACTCCGTCTTTCTTCAGTTGTTCGAGACTCACATTGAGCGGAGCTAGCAGGGCTCGATTCCAATCATCGAGGGTAAAATTGAAGTAATCCCCTATATCCAAATGCTTTGCCAATTCAACCAGAATTTGTACAAGAGGTTTCGTGTCATACAGGGGCTTGATAACGGGTTGCCGCACCGAGACCTGCTTGGTCTTGACGGACTGATTGGTGTGGAGCACGTCGTCACGTTCCAAATAGAAAGATTCCGGCAAGATGTAGTGGCAAAGACACGCCGTCTCAGACAAGACGTAGTCAAATCCCACCAGAAGCTCGAGCTTCCGGTATCCCTCGATCACGCGGGCAGGGTTGGGAACTGTCCTGAGAGGGTTGGAATGGTATACGAACCCGGCTCTTAGCACGCCCTTGATGGCCAATTCCGGGATAGCCTGGGTCATGCCCTGCCCTCTTGGGACAAGCGGATACCGATCCGGATCTCCAGAGCCGTCCACCATCGGGCCGTCAACCCGCGGTGGTGAGGGATGCGCGGATTTGTCCAGCTTGCCAAGCTTGGGCTTGGGAGAGAAGTACATCCCACCGAGCTGGTTAAAGTTTCCCAGTAGTCCGCACAGACACCCGACTCCTCTTACCAACTGCAGGCTGTTCTTATACTGCGTGCCCATGGCGCCGTGATAACCGCGATGGAGAACCACACGGGGCGCGGCAACGGCCAGCTCCCTCGCCAGGGTCACGATGGTTTCCTTCGGAACGTCTGTCTTGGTCTCAGCCCATTCCGGAGTGTACTTTTTGACTTCTTCGGAAAGCTCGTCGAACCCCTCCGTGTATTTCTCGACAAATTCTTTCTGGTACAGATCTTCCGAGATAAGCACGTTCGCCAATGCCAACACGAACGCAAGGTCAGTTCCCGGTCTAATACGAATCCATTGGTGTGCGATAGCCGCAGCCTCGCTGTACCGCGGGTCTATCACAACGATCTTGGCACCACGATCCCGTCCCTTAGCCATTTCCCGGAGCTGGCCGAGATCAAGGCCGGCCGCGGGATTGCGTCCTACCAGGACAATCATGCGGGCATTCTCGAAGTCCATGGACGGCTTGGAGGACCCCACGGTAAGCCACCATCCGATGTTGCGCGGCATGAAGCACGTGCTGCCATGTGAAAAGAGGTTGGGAGATCCAAGAGCGGTGAGGAATCGACGGTTGAGATCGATGTTCGCCTGGGGATGGGTCAGCCAGAACAGAGACTGCGGCCCGTGCTTGGCCGAGATGTCTTTGATCTTTTCGGCGATCTCCTTGTACGCTTGCTCCCAGGGAATGGGCTCGAATTTGTTCGGTCCTACCCTCTTCAGAGGAGACTTGATTCTGTCCGGGTTGTACGGTTCGTGAAGGAAACCGTGGCCCTTGGCGCACATTCTTCCCCGGTTGTTTCCAGCCAGGGGATTTCCTTCAGCCTTCCAGATACGGCCTCCTCGTGTGTACACGTTTATCGCGCACCAGTTTCCGCAGGCATCGCAGAGGGTGGGGGTGACTTTGACCTCACCGCTGGTATGGTCTTTAGCGGCCCATGCGCCGAAGTTAAGATAAGAAGCGGCGACAAGAGAGGCAGTTCCGGCAGTCGAACCGATGAGGAAATTTCTCCGGGTAATACCGCGTTGTTGCATGTTGCCTCCGTTCAGGCTCCAGGATTATTATCACAATATATGTATACTCATATGTTGTCAAGCGCTTTTGCTCACACCCCCAAAAAAAATCCTCATCGAGGCAACCACACATAGATACTGGTAAAATCCCCGTTGCCCCCCTTCTCTCGCGGCAGGTTTGACAGAAGAGGACCCGCGGGACGCCGGCTCTAAGGGAGCTTCACCCCGACATCCCGATGATAGGGGCGACCGGCGATCGCCCTCTGCAGTCCGGGTACGAGGAGCCAGAGCTTCCGAATCACCATTGTCCCGCATCATATACAGTAGAACGGGCGTCTCGCCCGTTTATTGTTAAGGATGACAGGCAAAATGAAACTGTCTCAAAACTCGGGATACACCAACAATCGTAGCACGATTGAGCGTCGATGCGTGAAAAGGCACTCTCACCCCAACTCTCTCCCAAAGGGAGAGGGAGCAGGAAGAATCCCCCTCTCGCCCTTCCGGGGCATAGGCGTTAAGTTAGAAGTGGAACGGCCAATTGTTCGTCATTCCGGCGAAAGCCGGAATCCAGTCCTTCCAATATGTTATGGACCCCGGCTTTCGCCGGGGTGACGGGGTCCTTGTTAAGTCAACGGACTGAAATCACGTGATGTCATCCACGAAGTTAACGCCTATGTCCTTCCGGGGAGAGGGTCAGGGTGAGGAAGTGTGCCACGATTATCACGGACTGCAGGCTTTTGAGACACTTTCAGATGCCCGTCCCACCGCAACATGCCCGTCCTCCCAGGAGAGCGCGCCTCGAACTACAGAAAATTCAATGAAATCCGTGAGGCCGACATGTTGCAACTGCAAAAGGAGGATGGTCAAAATAAGGGGGAAGATTGCCTAGTGGTCCGTTTCCCAAATACGGTCACGTAATCTGCCACGACGTAGGGGCACCCCTTGTGGGTGCCCAGGGCGGGCACAAGGCCCGCCCCTACAGTGCCAACGATGCGCTCACCACGTACCCCGCGGTGCAGATACAGT
This sequence comes from Thermodesulfobacteriota bacterium, assembly GCA_040753915.1. Taxonomy (GTDB): domain Bacteria; phylum Desulfobacterota; class Desulfomonilia; order Desulfomonilales; family Desulfomonilaceae; genus JBFMDN01. Next base: position 129,427 of record JBFMDN010000006.1, read on the forward strand.
ACCGTATTTGTACCATAGAACACTATGGCTCTTGCCTGAAATGGTCCCATCCGCCCCGTGGAAGGGGGGCTTCCGTTCCGTCTGCGCGTTTGAGTATTATGTCGTTCCCTTCGACCAGCATGCCGATAACATGAATCGCACAGCCTTCTGCTTCCAGCAAGGCTTTAACGGCATCGAGTCCCTCCGGTCTCACGGCAGCGAGGAGAACGTAATCTTCTCCCCCATTGAGCATCCAGTGCAAGGGATCCGATCCGATCCTGGCCGCGGCTTCAAGGAGCGGCTCGCTCCGGGGAAGCGCATCCGCGTGCACGACCGCACCAAGCTTCGATTCATCACAGATGTGCCCGAGATCGGAAGATAGTCCGTCCGAGATATCTATCGCTGCTGTGCACGATCCGGAAGAGGCCAGCAGCCTGCCCTCTTTCACATGAGCTCGAGGAGCCAAGTGTGCCATAATCAGCGGCTCCCTAATTTCTCCGGGCAGAGAAATCGAATACTGGAGAAGATGGCATCCCGCTGCCGAATCGCCTATGGCCCCCGTGAGGATCAGGGCGTCTCCCGGTTTCGCGGTGTGGCGGAACATTACCTGGTCCCGAGGCACCTGCCCCGTCACGGCGACATTGATGATTAGATCGGATTTGGAGCTAGTAGTGTCCCCCCCGAGCACGTTCACTTGAAACGCGCGACCGTATTCCGTGATTCCCCGGTAGAACCGATCGAGCCATTCCACATCCACACGATCGGGAACAGCCAGGCTGATGAACGCGTCCAGAGGACGTCCGCCGCAGGCCGCTATATCGGACAACTGGATAGCCAGCGATTTCGCCCCCATCAATTCGGGCCATCCCCAGTCGAGTTGAAAGTGAATCCTCTCTACAAGAAGGTCGGTTGTGACGAGCAGGTAATCGGGCCCATCGAATTCCATGACCGCGCAATCGTCACCGATGCCCTTCACGACGCGAGCGGGCCTTGTAATGCCATAGGGAGCTATGCGGTCAATGAATCCGAATTCGCCGACATCTTTCAGTTTCATGGGTATCTGAGACTTTCTGTCCGTATGTGGGGGAGTCTCTGCCAAGAGAGCCTCCCATCCTCCGTTGCACAAGAGCTTGGACATTTATCCCGGCAATTGCGGCGGATTATCCGTGATCTGCGCCGCGTCTGTGCCTTTTGCCTGCTCGAACTTCCCGGACGAGGGCGCGAGTAGCCTGCTCGGGGTCCTCTGCTGCTACGATGGCGGTTACCACGGCCACACAATCCGCGCCTGCTTCAATGATGCTCCGTGCGTTCTCGAGCTTGATGGATCCGATCCCCACAAGGGGAAGAGAGGTCATCGTCCGAGCCTGTCTGAGGCCATCAAGCCCCCAGGCCCTGGTCAACTCCGATTTGGTTCCCGTGAGAAAAACTGGGCTCACACCCAGATAGTCCACGAATGATACCGCCTCGTCATTTATGTGGGACGGATCTTCAACCGACAGCCCGATGATCCGGTCCGGTCCAAGGATACTTCGAGCCACGCTCGCTGGCATGTCACTCTGGCCCAAATGAACCCCATCGGCATCGAGCGCGAGAGCCACGTCGATTCTATCATTGATGATGAAAGGTACGCCGGCTTCATTGAGGACGTCCTTGATCTTGAGTCCCTCTTCGTAGAATGCCCGGGTATCGAGATCCTTTTCTCTAAGCTGCACAGCCGAGACACCGCCCTTCACCGCGGTCCGGACGATCTCCCAAGTTGAGCGTCCCTGGGCGAATGCGCGATCTGTCACCAGGTACACTTCCCACGCTGCGGCATCGATCATGCGTTAGAAATCCTTGCCGTTTCTTCGAGATCCTTGGGAGAAATGGTATAGAGCTCATCGAGAACGCGAACCCAGAAGCTCCCCGGTGCATGGGCAACTGCTGCGGCCCTTTCTCCGGCAAGGCCGAAAAAGGCAAGTGCCGAAGCGGTCGCGAGCAAGTGATCCTCTTCTTGGGCTAGAAATGCCCCGATGATGACGCTTGCAGCGCAGCCGGTACCCGTGACGTATCCCATGAGCGCATGGCCTCCAGACACGATCAAAGAATTCTTCCCGTCGGTGACAAGGTCGCGCTCTCCCGTGACAGCGATCACTGTGCCCAATGACTCGGCTATGGACGCGGCAGCATCAATGGCGTCCTCCATCGTGTGTATGGAGTCGACGCCACGTGTTGTGCCACCCTGCGGAGAGAGAGCAAGGATCTCCGAAGCATTTCCCCGGATAACCGTTGGTAATGCAGACTTGATGAGGCCCATCGCCGTTCTGGTCCTCAGCTCGGTGGCTCCTGCGCCAACTGGATCGAGAAGATATGGTTTGCCCATGTCCACCGCAACATGCGCCGCGGCATGCATGGACTCAATCCAAGGGACCGACAAGGTGCCTATGTTAATAACGAGAGAGCTCGATATTTTTGCCAGGTCTTCCATTTCCTCTGCCGCGTGGGCCATGATGGGAGACGCTCCCATCGCGAGGAGCACGTTCGCAGTGGAATTCATCACCACGTAATTTGTAATGCTGTGGACCACGGGTTTCGAGCTCCTGATGCGTTGCAGTATTTCGGCGGCGGATTTGCCGTAATGCATTGTCCACAACTCCTTTCAGATCGGATTGAATACCCCTTTGCAGGAATGTCATTGGCCGGGTTTGCGCACTCCCGTTTCGAGTTTCGAGTGTCACAGGACACTCCCAGTACGGGAATAAGCTTGATCTTTTTCTGGGTATGGCCATAATGGAAGGCCGACCAATGGAATGATTTCCACCGACTATCACGCTACGTTTTTTCACATTCTGCATTAATATTTATCAGAAGAGCCCGCGGTGCGCAATGGCCCGGCCGCCGCATCAGGCAATCGAAAGGAGGACTCGGCCTATGAAAGAAAAAGAGATTTTCTACAATCCTTTTCGTCTCATCAGCCCCACGATAAACCTTGAGGTGTCCAGGATTCAGGAGCTGTATGAGACGGCTCCGGGAGAGGTCACTTGCCTGGAAGAAGGATTGTTGATCATGACCGGCAAGCTGATCGAAATGACTCAACTGCTTCACAAGACCTTGCTGGTTTATGACCCGGAGAAGCTGGAGGAATGCGAGCGGCTGGCCGAAGAGATCCATTCCGAAGAAAAGGGCCTCACAGGAGACTTGGTATGCCATCCGGATACCAGGGGCGAAGTGTTGAGAACAGTCGTTCTGTTCCCGGGCCGTCTCGAAAGAATGGGCGACCTTTTGGAGAGCATCATCACCGTGGCCCGCATCAAGCACCGTGACGGCATCGTGTTCAGCGACAAGGCTCTGGCAGAATTGGATCAACTGTTCTCTTTGTTTGTGGACATGCTGAGGAATTTCCAGGACGTCCTGGTAACTCGGAACAAGACCCTTCTGGAATACATTTGCATAGAAGGGAGAAAAGTCACGCAAGTGGCCCTCGACTCCAACGTTGCCCACGAAGAGCGGCTTTGCGAAGGTATTTGCTCGCCCAAAGCATCCTCGCTATATCTGGACATCCTCGATTCCATCAAGAATGCGAACCATCACCTGATGCAAATGGCGGAAAACCTCCTGAAGATAGCCAAGACCGAGGAGCCACATTAGCACGAGTCCCTGGCTTACCCTAGGGGTCAGTCGTCATATCTACGCTTGTGATGAAGAATATGCGAAGGGCGTTTTTCTTGGAGAAAGCCGCCCTTCGCACGGCTTATGCAACTGCCTGTCAACTGGGAAATGGACGATCCGTGTTTCTCCCCGCTTTTCTCGACCTGTAGTGCATGAGTCTCCGCTGGTACGCGGACCAGATAGGCTTGTACGCGCCAGGAATTGTACCACGTTCTTGGAATCCCCTCATGATTTGGGCTGCAAGGCGTGCTTTCTCCGAAGTGGATAATTGATCTTTTTTCCTCTGATACTCCCGAATCTCGGGGTACATCACCATGGGAATGCATCCGGTGGATGGAGCGGGAAACGCTGCGCAAATGCGACGGTAGATAGCAGGCAACTCCTCCTCTTGAATGTTGCCGAAAGATATTTCGCTCACTTCGCACGGTTGCACGTCTCCTCGCGCAGTGATGAACATGTACTCGAAGCGGCATTGGCAGCCCAGGGCCTCATCTTTTTCCAGCCACGTGGAAAGACCGCTCAAGGGAGGGTGAAACCGGTATGCCGGATCTCGGTACAGATCCTTCTGTAGTTGGGCAAGCACCGGGCTGTGCGGGATAACTCCTCGGCAGGCCTCTCTCCCTGAGGGTTTCTTCTCCATCACTCGAATCTCTGCGACACCCAACTCTTTGGCAAAGTCGTAATACTTCTTGAAGTTCTCGGGTTCCAGCAGATCGTCTGGTGGTACGAGCGATAAGCACGTGTATACACCGGCCTTCTTGAAATGGCCCACCGCGTTGACCGCGTTCTCGAAGGCCTTGGGATGACCCCTCATCTTGTTGTGGGGTTCCGGAACATAATGATCCAGGCTCACCCAGACCCCGAACAGACCGCTCTGCTTAAGCTCGTTCGCTTTTTCCTCCGTCACGCCGAAGCCGGTGGTGAACATCCACAGGCAGGTGTCGTCGTTCACGTGTTTCACCAATCTGAGGAACCGGTCGTATCGGAACATTGGCTCGCCGCCGTGGAGAATTATGAACGGTACACCCAGCGCCTCCACCTGAGAGATCGTCTTCTTCATCAATTCTTCGTCAAGCTCTTCAGTTCTGTGCTTGGCATCTGTCGAGCAAAATTCGCAGGAATACGGGCACATGTTCGTGGTAGAAATTGAGACGATTCCCGAGGGAACTTCCGTGATATCGAGGTTGTTGAGGTAGTTGGAAAGCCTCTTGTCAAACGCACGGGAAGGAAACGGAGGAAAGGTGGAATCGATGACCACCTGATCGTTAAACCGCACCATGTACCGGTACTTCAGGACCGCGTACTCGAGGAAAGATAGCTTCAGGAAGTTGTAGATGGAATCGACCGGACTGACGCCCTTCTCTCTACGTATCACGCGATTATCGCCATCCAGCAGCAGTTTCAAGGCCCGCTGAAAAAACCTCGCATACCATGCGTACGCTGCGCTACCCGTTATGTTGCTCGTATGGGATGCTGGTTGCATCATCTGCACGACTCCTCACCCGTCTCATTGACCGCTGCTCGCCCGGCTTGTCCACTCGAGGCGATCGGGAAATTCCCTGGCCGGATCACGGAAGCTTCAGGCCAGAGATACTCCTACCAAATTGGTCAAATATCTTTATCACCCTCTTTACCTCCCTGTCAAAGGCCCAATGAAACCAACGTCTCGCATCAGAGGAGACCCCGCAGAGTGCGCACCAGTCGCTCCAGCGCACCCATGTTGTGACCCGGCAGAAACGAATCCACGTGCGGCAGAGCTGTTTTCATTCCTCTGCACGTCGGCTCGTACTGCGACGAGCCGAGCAAGGGATTGATCCAGATTAGTCTATATGCCTTGCGCTGGACCTTGGTTATCTCCCGCTCGAGGAGATCGAGATCGCCCCTATCCCACCCGTCCGAGTGAAGCAACAGCACTGTGGACGAAGTGATCATGCCGCCCCCTCGATAGGCGTTGAGCTCTGCAAGGGATGCACCGATGCGCGTACCCCCTGACCAATCCTTAACCGCGTGCGAAATCTCCTCCATCGCGCGATGAAACGGTAGCCGGACCAGCAGAGGCGTGACCCGGTGCAGCCTCGTAGCGAATACAAAGGTTTCGACCCGAGTCGGAACATGCTGGAGCTCTTTGATGAATCGCAGCATGAAGCGCAGGTAAGGATTCATGGACCCGCTGACATCGCACATGAAAACAAGCTTCTTGACGCGACGTTTCTTCTTCAGCCTCGGAATCTCGAGGATCTCTCCCCCGTACCGGGAGCACTTTCTGAACAATCGGCGGAAGTCCACGCTCACTCCGCTTTCAACCGATCTTCGCCGACTGCTCGAACGTTTGAGAAATGGTTGGAGGATTTCTCGAATGAGCCTAGCCATGCGAGGGTCCTCTCCCTCCGGAAGCTCTTTGAAGTCCACATTCCTGAGGACCTCTCGAGGAGAATACATCACGTACGGCAGGGCATTCCTGGCTTCGAGATCCTGTGAATCCGATAGCCCAGCAACGGAAGCCACCACATCTTCCTCCGCCGAGGCAGCCTCATCATCGCCTGGAGATAAATCGTTGCGTCTAAGAGGCGACTTGTCGTCGGCCCGAAGGAAGTCCGGGGCCACGGAAGAGCGCTCCAGCCAAAACTCGAAGAAGAGACGCTCAAAGGTCTCGGTTTCCTCCACGCGCGTGAGAAAGACTGACTTGAGAGCCTGTTTGAAGTCCTCGACGCTCTCGACTCCAACCTTCGCTATTGCGCTCAACGCATCCATGAGCGAGGCAGGGGAAACTGCCAGGCCGTGATCCTTCAAGAGCCGTCCGAACGATATCACAGCTCCTGCAAAAGACTCTTCCGGAATAGGACGAGCACCAGGCGAGGGAATTCCGCTGCCCCTTGTGTCTTTTTTCCCAGGTTTACGCTGCGCTGAATTGTTCACTGTGTACGCTCCAGCACAATGATTCCGGATGATCGGAGGGTATCGTGTGTCGTGAGCCCGTCCGCGCCGACACCAATTGGTTGCCGGCACGGTGTGCACCCGACCGAAGAAAGAGGATGCTCGTGCCCTTCCGTCCGCTCAGCACATTTTTCCGATCATCACGTCGCGCAGGATAGAGTCACGGAAATCAGGATTGGTCCACAGCTCGTGAAACTGCTGCATATCTTCCCGGTACTTGAGGATGCAACCGAGGGTTTGCTCCACAGTCTCTTCGTCCAGGGACGTCCTGTCCAGGGCAAGGAGTGCGGAAGCCCAGTCCAGAGTCTCTGCTATGCCGGGTTTCTTGAGCAGGTCCTCCTGTCGCAATCGCTGCATGAAAAGGGCAACCTGGAGCGCCAACTGCTCCGGAACACCGGGCACGCGCGCACCGATGATCTCACGCTCTTTCTCGGGCGTGGGATAATCGATCCAGTGGTAGAGACATCTCCGCTTCAGTGCGTCGTGAATATCTCTGGTTCGATTGGAAGTCAAAATCACTAGTGGCTTACGCACGGCCTTGAGCGTGCCTATCTCCGGTATGGATACCTGGAAGTCCGAGAGCACCTCCAGAAGCAGTGCCTCGAACTCCTCATCCGATCTGTCAACTTCGTCGATCAGCAAAACCGGCTCCCGCTCTTGAGCAGACAATATTGCCTGCAGCAACGGCCTCTTTATCAGAAACTCCTCCCTGAATATCGACCTTTGCATGTCCTCACGATCGAGCCTGCATTCTTCTCCGAGCCGGATCTGGAGGATCTGCCTTGGGTAGTTCCACTCGTACAGCGCATGATTCGCATCAAGCCCTTCGTAGCACTGCAGCCTAATGAGGTCTGTCTTGAGCATTCGAGCCATCACGGCTGCGGTTTCGGTCTTTCCCACGCCTGGTTCGCCCTCGAGGAAGAGGGGCTTCTTCATGGACCACGCCAGGAACAGGACCGTAGCAAGACCGCGATCCGGAATATATTTCTCGCGTAGCAGAGCTTGTTCGACAGAGTCTATGGAATCGAACATGGGAATCTTCCGTCCTAGAGGTTGGAGGAGCCACACGAACGGCGAGGCCGCTCCTGATGGGAATAAACCTTATCTATGGCAGCAGCGAGTGCTGCCGTAGCTGCACGAAGATCTTCTCTCGTATGGTCGCTCATGAGGGTAAACCGAAGCCGAGCGGTCCCTTCGGGAACAGTGGGGTATCGGATCCCATGAGCGAATACTCCACGGCTCAGGCACTCGCTACTCACCTCCATGGTCGCTGACGACTCGCCGATAAGTACCGGGACTATGTGGCTGGGACCTGTATTCGGAGCCAGCCCTGGGGGAAGCATCTCTCGAAAGGTCTTCGCGTTTTCCCACAGACGGAGTCGCCTCTCTTTGCCCTCCTGGGAAGCTACGATCCCGAGGGCAGTGAGAGTCGCGCACATGAGAGCAGGTGGCAGGGCGGTCGTATAAATCAGCGATCGTGCCTTGTTGACAAGGAGCTCTATGAGTTCCTTACTGCCGGCCACGTATGCGCCGCACGTTCCCACGCCCTTTCCCAGAGTACCCATCTGGATTTCCGGCACAACTCCCAGCTCTTGTGCCAGTCCCTGGCCGTCTGGTCCGAACACCCCTGTGGCATGGGCCTCGTCGACCATGAGCAGCGCCCCTCGTCTGCTGCAAATCTCGTCGAGCTCTTTGAGTGGCGCACAATCTCCATCCATTGAGAATACGGATTCGGTGACCACTACCTTTCGCCTGAAACCGGGGGCTTTGAGCAGGCATTCCACGTTCTCGAGGTCTTTGTGCGGATATACCTTTACCTGCGCCCGGGAAAGCCTGCACCCGTCAATAATGCTCGCATGATTAAGCTCGTCGGACAGGATTAGATCCGGTGCTGCTGCCAGGGAGGAAAGTGTTCCCAGGTTTGCCTGGTATCCGCTCCCGAAGACCAGGGCTGCCGGCACTTCCTTCCATTTAGCTATGAAGTTCTCCAGCTCGCGGTGGGCTTCACTGTTTCCGGCTATCAAGCGTGATGCTGTGGAACCGGACCCGCAGCGCAGGGCAGATTCGGCCAACGATCGAGCCACCAGAGGATGGCCGGCCAAGCCAAGATAGTTGTTACTGGAGAAGTTGAGGACCTCTTGGTCCCCCACAATGCCGGTCCGTCCCGGCATTCCCCGCATTTCGGGCATGGCTCGATAGAGATTGCGGGCCCGAAGCTCTTCGAGTTCTGTGCTCCAAGATGAATGCAACTTAGGATCGACGCGCATATCCGTGCTCCAAGGTCTTCCTGGAACAAGAAATACCACGGAGAAGACCGTCCCGTGAAGTGGGTAGAGAGACCCGAGGATACTTCCCTAGGCGCAGCAGATGGGGGACGCAATCCGGCAAGGCGATGAATGCTTGTGCTCTCGGAAGTTTTTTTCGTGACGCTCCCTGGGTTGCCTGGTATTCTTGGCGAGTTGAAGAATTTAGCTTGAGCAGGACGAGCACGCGGTATGGAAATAACATTTTGGGGGACAAGAGGTTCGATAGCGGCCCCCGGTCCGAAGACAGTCATCTTTGGAGGAAACACGACGTGCCTCCAGGTTACCCTTTCGTCTGGTCGCACCGTAGTCATTGATGCGGGAACCGGCATGAGAAACCTCGGGGACGTCCTGGGCAGCAGCTCCCGTTCATTGGAATTCTACCTCTTGATGACGCATGTCCACTGGGATCATCTTATGGGATTCCCCTTTTTTGCGCCGTTATTTCAGGACCGATGCCACATTATTCTGGACGGCTCACCCAAGGGACTGGAAGGCCTCAAGAACATTTTCGGAGCCCGTCGCGTTGACGGGACGTGGCCGATATCATTCGATGATCTCAAGGCGAAGATAGAGCCCAGGCACGACCTGGCTCGCGGTCCCCTTCGTATAGACGACACCACTGTTGAGGCTCACCGAATTCAGCATCCTCAGGGGGGGATGGGGTTCAAGTTTTCTGAGAAAACGGGAACCTTCGTATTTCTCACGGATAACGAGCTGAGGGAGGACGGTTGGAAAAACACGTGCTTCAAGGACTTCGTAGAATTTTGCAGCGGTGCGGATCTGCTGGTCCACGATTGTCAGTACTTGCCGGATGAGCTCCTCGTACGCAAGGGATGGGGGCATTCGGATACGCAATCCGTGGCCGAGCTCGCGGTGAAAGCGGAAGTAGGGAGATTGATACTGTTTCATCATGACCCGTGGCGGACTGACGAGGGAGTTCGGGAGCTGGTATCCCGGTGTAGCGAGCATGTTGCCCAACTCGGCTCGAATGTACCTGTGGAAGGGGCAACCGAGGGGTCTTCTCTGCGCATCTAGCGCCATGGAGGAACTTTTCGATCGGAGTGTGCTCAAACCATAACTTTGCTGATCGAATTTGTAACCTTTCCGTGCTATTATCCGCCCCAAACACCCAAGATCTTCAGTGACTATCTAGCGGCAGCGCTCTGTCTACGGTGGCAATAGCACGGTGTCGAAGGCGACGAAAGCAGACGTCCTCATCATGGAAGCTGCTTCATTCATAGGGAGGAAGGACATGAGGAAAATTCTTGTCATCGCAGCGGCGGTTCTCCTTTCGGCCACAGTCGTCGGGATGGACGCGGCAACCGCCCAGGAGCCAATCGTCATTGGGGTCCCCACGTCACTGACCGCGCTTGAGGGACGGGAAGCGCTCAAGGTAGTGCAGATGGCGGTGGAGGAGATCAACGCCAAGGGAGGAGTTTCGGTTGGAGGGGTGAAGCGGCCGCTCAAGATCGAGACGACTGACCTCAGGGATTCGTCCCCAGGGGTTCCGGTGTCTGAGGCATTGTTGGGGCTGGAAAAGATTATTACGGAAAAGAAGCCCCATGCCTTAGTGGTCGGCCCCTTTCGCTCCGAAGCGCTCCTTGCCGGCATGGATATCCTTGCCAAGTACAAGGTACCTATGTTGGGTACGATAGCCATGTCCCCAAAATCTGAGGAAAAGGTCAAATCAGACCCGGAAAAATATAAGTATTGTTTTCGAGTCTGTCTCAACGCGAAGTACCTCGTGGGCTACCTTGCAAAGACCTTGGACTTCATGAAGAACGAGTTCGGATTCGACAAGCTCTTCGTCATGCACCAGGACGTCTTGTGGGCGAGGATGACCGGTGAGCTGACCGCCCAGGTGGCTACGTCGAAGATGGGATGGACCGAAGTGGGCAAGGAGGCCTATCCGACAGGCGCATCGGATTTCGCTGCAGGATTGATCAAGGCAAAGACCAAAGGCGCGCAGGTCATAATGCCCGTGTTCGACATGCCTCAGAGTGGCATCCTGTTGAAGCAATGGCAGAGCATGAAGGTACCTGCTCTGTTGATGGGATTCATCTCCCCAATGGCCGGACCCAGTGCATGGAAAGTCTTTGAGGGCAAGATAGGGGGCCTACTGAATTGCTCGTTCGAAATTGGGAGCGCTATCCCCACGGAAAAGTACGAGCCTGCCAAGACATTTTATGAAGCATACCTGAAGAAGTACGGTGAGCCTATGGAAGCAGGCCACGGACCCGCGCCTTCGTACGATTCGGTCTATATTCTTGCGGAAGCCATCGAGCGAGCGGGGACTCTGGACCCCGACAAGGTGGTGGACGAGATCAAGAAGACCGATAGAAGGAGCGTCATTGGAAAGATTAAGTTCGACGACGGGAACCAGGTGATTTTTGGGGACGATCCGGAAAAGGCCGCCACTGGATGCGTGTCCCAATGGACCGAAGACGGCAAGCGAGTCATTGTTTTCCCCCAGGCTCTTGCGGAAGGCAAGATCAAGCTTCCGGCATGGGTGAAGGCAGCCAAGTAGGGAAGAGATCCTTGGCAAAGGACGGGCGATCAGACGGGGAGGAATACTCCTCTGGAAATGTCTCAAAACTCGGGACACGCCAAACATCGTAGCACGATTGGGCGTCGATGCGTGAAAAGGCACCCTCACCCCAACCCTGTCCCAGAGGGAGAGGGAGCCGGTAGAATCCCCTCTCCCCCGCTTCGGGGGCGAGGGTCAGGGTGAGGGGTTGTGCCACGATTATCACGGTCTACCGGCTTTTGAGACACTTTCCTCT
>JBFMDN010000007.1:0-130513 GCA_040753915.1 Thermodesulfobacteriota bacterium
AAGGAGCCCTTGTGTCATAATCACGTCACCTCGTTGGTGATAGAATCGTTTTGACAAAAGCATTCTATCTTCTTGATCTCTCAAGAACAACGAGGTTTTTCACTTTTTTTGACCCGCGATCTAGGTGTCTTGATTTGGAGGGACTTTATCAACAAAAATTGCTGTTCACGTATGGGGGTCTCGCCGAGACGATACCAATGGCCCGACCAGTCTACAAGCGATCCCGAGGACGTACTCCTGAGCTCTGGCCCCGAGATACGCTCCAACGAGTCCACCAATTTCGTAGCGGAAGTCGAACAGCCAGTCCCGAGTCACAGGCACAGTGGCAAGGGATTAATCGCAGGAGACGTTCAATCTTTCGTCCACCATAGCGTTGAAAGATCGAGGATCTCATGGGGCTCAAATCGGCTCTTGTAGCTCATGGACTTGCACCCGGCCACATAGTAGCCCAGGTAATAGTACGGGACCCCGTGCTCGCGACAGAATCTGATCTCCTCGAGGGCGGAAAACGTTCCCAGGCTCCGATGCGAGAATTCCGGGTCGTAATAGGCATAGACCGTGGAGAGCGATCTGGAGCAAATGTCGACAATTCCCACCGCGATTAGTCTGTCGAGCAAGCGATATTCGAATTCCAGCGTGTGTACCGCAGAGTTATAAAGAAACCTGCGCAGGTCTTCGAATGCGGAGCTCTGGTAACCGTTGTGTTGCGCTTCAAGGTAACGGCAGTACAGGCGGTGCTTTTCCGAGGTGACTCTGGGTTTGCCGATCCTGAGCGTAACGTCCCCGTTCTTGTTGATTATTCTTCGGAGCGACTTCGTAAGCCTGTGTCCGGGCACGATGACCCTGATGGGGCGACATTCCCTGCACCGAGGGCAGATAGGCCGGTAAAAGTAGTAGCCTGACCTGCGAAATCCATGATCCATGAAATCGTGGTAAAGCTCGGGCGGAAACTCCAGCGCCCGGAACATCTCTTCGCGAGCCATACGCCCCGGGAGGTAAGGGCATCGGTGAAAGTCCCCCTCAACGAGGAAGTCGAGCGGAACTCTCCCAAACAATGGGGAGACCACATGTGACCAACTGTTGGGCTTGTCATCGGGAATCATGTCTGAATTCCCTTGCGACACATTCTCGGGCTCCCTGACCGCATCCGCAGATTTTTCCTTGCCACTACACTTGTTTGAGCAACTGATTCGCGGCAGTAAGCAATGGGTCCCATACCGGAGAGAAAGGAGGAGCGTACGCCATATCACTTTGGAAGAAGTCTTCCACGATCATTCCTGCGTGAAGGGCCACCACGAGCGAGTTGATGCGATGGGCCGCTCCCTCTTTTCCCACGATGCTTCCGCCGAGGAGTCTGCCGCTATTCTTTTCTGCCACGAGATTGACGTAGATATTTGCGGCACCGGGGTGCGCATGCGCCCTTGATCGGCTCTTGATCGTGCTTTGTACCGCATCGAATCCGGCTCGAGTAGCTTCTTCCAGGGTGAGCCCGGTCCGGGCAACCTCCAGGTCAAGAACTTTGAACACGGCTGTGCCCGCGATCCCCGGAAGCTCTACATGCCTGCCCGTGACGTTGTCCCCGACTGCCCATCCGGCTCTGTTGGCCCTCAGGGCCAAGGGAACCCAGACCCTTTTCCCGGTGAGAATGTGGAAGGCATCAGCACAATCACCTGCCGAGAAGATCTCGGGGTCGGTAGTGCGAAGGGATTTGTCCACTGCAATCGACTTCGCTGGACCGAGCTCGAGACCGGCGTCTTCTGCCAGCTCGGAATTGGGAACGATGCCGACCCCAATCAACGCAAGGTCAACGGCGAACTCCTCCGACTCCGCGGAGACCAGCAGCGATCCGTCCCGAGATTTCACCGCCACGATTTTCTGTCCCAGATGTATGCCAACACCCTTCTCCTTTAACTCCGCTGCTACGACGTCCGCCATCTCCTGAGGCAGGTAAGGCAACAGCCTTTGAGAGGGCTTGATCATATCGATTTTCAAGCCCCGGGCGTGAAAAGCCTCAGCCATTTCGAGCCCGATGTATCCCATACCCACGATGAGGACGCTCTTCACATTGTGGGCGCTCAAATAACGCTTGATTGCTCGGCCGTCCTCCAAGCTCTTGAGGGCAAGGACTCCTGGGAGATCTTCTCCGGGAACCTTCAGCTTCCGGGGCCGGGCGCCGGTCGCTATGAGAAGCTTGTCATAGCTCACCTCAAAACCCTCACCGCTGGACTTGATTCCCAGAACCTTCTTGGATGCTCGATCTATCCGGGTGACGGTATGGCCAAGTCTCAAGTCTATGCCCTGTTTTTGCCGGAACGTTTCCGCGGTTCGAACCACGAGATCGTCCATTTCTCTGGCAGGGTCCGCAATATTGTACGGCATTCCGCACGCGGAATAGGAAACGTCACCAGTGGCTTCGAGCACCGTTATCTCAAGCGTGGGGTCGTTGCGTTTCGCCCTGGATGCCGCGCTCATTCCAGCAGCGTCACCACCGATAATGACAAACTTCATAGCCATGCCTCCGGTCGAAGAAATGCGTGCCGCGCCGGTAGCCACACCAAACATTATAGATTAGTAGGTACGGAGCGGAAAGCCTTCTTTGCTGAAAAAGCTCTTCTTGCGATCACTCAGGTATCACTCCAAGACGGAATGGGCTGCCAGCATGTGTTCTCGCGGTATGGCTGCTTTCTTCTGTCATAGATCGCAAGAATTTCCGAAGTACCAAGACGAGGCATAGTGGAGCCCATCGAAAACAGAAAGAGGGGCAGCAAATGAAAAGATTCGTTGCGATCCTATTAGGAATCCTGGTCTCCGGGGCCGTAATGGCGTCGAGCAATCCGGCAGAAGCGGGAGGTTGGCATCACAAGGGATATCGATGGCACCATGCGGGCCCCAGATGGCATGCAGGCCCTGCAGTAAGATGGTCGCCCGGATGGAGATACTGGCGTGCCGCGACAGGATCGGTTGTGGTCCTTTCGGACGACTGGCCGGACTGTCGACTGGTACGGCGCTGTCTTGTAGACAGGTGCGGCTACCGCAGGTGTCGCTGGGAGAGATGGTGTCGGTAGCCAGCGCTTCTGGTTCCCTGCTTGTTCTCCGGCCGGGTTGCGGTGATCTAAACAGATCACTCCTCGGCCATGACTGAACTGAGCAGCGTGCTCCTCGGCGCTGGTTTTCCTTCAGGCCTTTCTCCCCATCTTCTTCCGTATTTCTGAGAATGAGAACCGTACTGTGAGAGGTCGCCCATGAGGGCAGACGCCCGGCGAGGCACTGCGGTCCAGTTGGCCGAGCAATGCCCGTATCTCCTCTGGATGCATGGGCTTTGATTCCTTCATCGCTGACCGGCACGCGATTGCCTTGAGCAACTCCTGACGTTTGCGAGAGGGGTCTCCACGGACTCCCGTATCGAGCATTACCTCGATGAGTCCGCTGAGGAACGGTTCCAGGTCCTGATCGCCGAACCAGCCTGGTACCCCTTTGATCACGAAATCGTTCTCACCGAATTCTTCTATCCTGAATCCGGCGCGTCCAAGGACGTCCAGGTGCGCAGCAAGGGCGCGGGCTTCCACTGGTGAATAGGAGAGGACTCGAGGAATCAAGAGGTCCTGGGACTCATGGCTCGATCCCTCCTTGTCCGAGCGGACCAGATCGTCGAAGAGCAGACGTTCGTGTGCGGCGTGATGATCCATGACGATCAAATTGTCATCATCGTAGAGTACCAGAAAGGAGCCGGGAAGCTTTCCCAGAATTCCCAGGGACGAATAACCGGATTGGTTGCCGAGAGGAGGCTGGCTTTCCGCAAGAGTAGGCGGGGAAATCGGCTTCACCGGACCCTGGCTCTCCACCTCTGTGGCGGTCTTCAGCTCTGTGGGATGAGAAGCTGTTTTCGGTCCCTCTTTCCCGGGGTCCTCCTCCGAATCGGGGCTCGACTCCTCAGCCTGCACGTGACGCAGGACCGGCGTATGGGGCGGTCGCGGCAGTATCGGCTCCCTAGGACCCGGCGGAGGGCGGAATGGGGCCCCGGTGAGAGCCTTGTGCACCCCGTCTACGATCAGATCGAAGACCTGCTGAGGCTTGACGAACCTGACCTCTGCTTTCTGGGGATGAACGTTCACATCGACCTCTTCGGGAGGCAGCTCCGCAAAGAGAATGGCCAGGGGATATCTGCCTCTCTCGATGAGATTTGAGAACGCCCTGCTCACTGCCGAATTGACGACCCGATCCCTTACTGATCGCCCGTTTACGAACGTCAGCACGGATCGCATGTTGGAGCGAGCGTACGGGGGACGGGCTACGTATCCGCGCAAGACCCCCGCTTCTGTCTCGTGTGCAACCTCGATGAGGTTTTCTCGGACATCTCGCGAATAGAGGGAGTAGATTCTCTCAAAGGTGGACGATACTGCAGGAGCGTCCATTTTCACCTTTCCGTCTTCCGCGTAGGAAAAGGCCATAGCCGGAAACGCGAGCGCAAACTTGGTGATAAGCTCTCGGATATATCCCGCTTCCGTTTCAACCCCTTTCAGGAATTTTCGCCGTACTGGAACATTGAAGAAGAGGTTCCTTACTTCCACAATCGTGCCCACGCCCATACCTACCTGCGAGGAACCCTTCAGAACGCCTCCTTCAACCGTTATGACCGTCCCAGCGAGGTCCGCTTCTTCTCTCGTGACGAGCTTGACTCTACTCACGGACGCTATGCTTGCAAGGGCTTCCCCCCGGAAGCCCATAGTTGCAATCCCCTCCAGGTCTCTCTCGGAGGTGAGCTTGGAAGTCGCGTGCCTTTCAAGGGCGTGAAAAGCGTCATCGTGGCCCATGCCGATTCCGTTGTCCTGCACCCGTACCAGTCTTTTACCGCCGTTCTCGACGTCCACGCGAATGGAGGTAGCCTGCGCATCGATGGAGTTCTCAAGCAATTCCTTCACAACGGAGACGGGTCGTTCCACCACCTCTCCGGCTGCTATCCGGTTGATGACCTTTTCGTCCAGGATCTTGATCCGATTGGCCATGGTTTCTGTTGAGTATCCGTCGAGCCCGTTCAATATCACCGGAAGGC
The DNA here is from genome assembly GCA_040753915.1 of Thermodesulfobacteriota bacterium. Taxonomy (GTDB): domain Bacteria; phylum Desulfobacterota; class Desulfomonilia; order Desulfomonilales; family Desulfomonilaceae; genus JBFMDN01. The sequence continues at coordinate 5,051 of JBFMDN010000007.1, forward strand.
CGCCACGATGCCGGTCCTCCTCTGCACCCTGCAGACAGGCTTTATGAAACCCAAACCAGCACAGCCCTGCGAGGGCCAGTACACTAATCGAAAAGCTGCCGTTGGCGTGCAGGAAAATGATATCTGAAATGCTCGTACGCCCTTCTCGTGGCTACTCTGCCCCTGGGGGTCCGGTCCACGAATCCTTCTTTTACCAAGTAAGGTTCGTACACGTCCTCAAGGGTGTCGCGTTCTTCACCAATAGCTGCTGCCAGCGTCTCTATTCCCACTGGACCGCCATCGAATTTCAGCATAATCGTTTCAAGAAACTTGCGATCCATGGTGTCCAGCCCCACTGAGTCCACCTCCAGCATGTCGAGCGCTTTCGCAGCGGTCTTGTGATCGATTATGCCCTCTCCCCGCACCTGAGCATAATCCCTCACACGTCGCGTCAAGCGATTGGCTACTCTCGGTGTGGCTCTCGAGCGCGCGGCTATCTCTCTCGCCCCGTGTTCATCAATGTCGATTTTCAGGATTGCAGCCGACCTCATGACGATTCGCTCGAGTTCTTCCACGGAATAGAAATTCAAATGGAACAGAATGCCAAACCGATCCCGCAGTGGATTGGTAAGTAGGCCCGACCTAGTCGTGGCGCCGATCAGGGTGAAAGGCGAAAGATCCAGCTTGATGGTCCTTGCACTGGGACCCTGTCCAATGATGAGATCGAGCTTGAAGTCTTCCATTGCAGGGTACAGGATCTCCTCCACGACAGGAGACAGTCGGTGGATCTCGTCTATGAACAGTACGTCTCTGGTCTCCAGGTTGGTCAGAATGGCTGCAAGATCTCCCTGTTTTTCCACGACCGGCCCTGACGTCGTCCGGATCTGCACTCCCATTTCCCGCGCTATGATGTGAGCGAGGGTTGTCTTGCCCAACCCGGGCGGTCCGTGAAAGAGGATGTGATCGAGGGCTTCGCCTCGTCCCCGAGCGGCCTCGATGAAGACTGCAAGATTTTCCTTGATCTTGTCCTGTCCGACGTATTCTGCAAGACTGGAAGGCCGCAGCGTCCCGTCAAGATCTTTTTCTCCGTTTACTGCCTGGCCGGTAACTATCCTCTCGAGCATGAGAGATTCCCCGTAACACTAGTTGAAAGTTCGGTCCTTCCATGATAGGCAAGGCTTATGTAGAATACTTTTACCCGGTTGATCAAGCACATGGACCCCTCCCTCGCGCGCGTGGTCTCGGGGATCATACTATGACCAGAACATGAGTGCGAGGAGAAAACATTATGCATCTCGGAGGTTGTTGGCATGTCTGGCCACAATAAATGGAGCACCATAAAACACAAGAAGGGCGCGGCGGACGCCAAACGGGGGAAGATGTTCTCCAAGCTTATCAAGGAAATTACCATAGCCGCCCGAATGGGGGGCGGCGACACCGAAGGGAATCCCCGGTTGAGGACGGCTGTCTTGGCCGCGCGGGCAGCTAATATGCCCAAGGAAAACATCGAGAGGGCAATCAAGAGGGGCACCGGAGAGATCGAAGGGGCGAGTTACGAAGAGGTCACCTATGAAGGATACGGTCCCGGAGGAGTAGCCGTTATGGTGGAGGCTCTGACGGACAACAAGAACCGCACGGTCGCGGAAGTGCGACATCTCTTCGACAAACATGGCGGCAATCTCGGTGAATCCGGATGCGTGGCATGGCTTTTCGACAAGAAGGGAGTGGTCACGGTAGACAGCTCGGGAGTCAGCGAAGATGAGGTCATGGAGGTCGCCATCGATGCTGGAGCCCTGGATGTCAAGACTGAGGGAGACACGTACGAGATTGTCACGGAGCCCCAGGACTTTGAGGCGGTTCGAAAGGCAGTAGAAGACAAGGCGTGGAAAATCGAGCTGGCCGATCTGACGATGATTCCCCAGAATACGATCAAGCTCGAGGGAAAAAAGGCGGAACAGATGCTCAAGCTGATGGACAGCCTCGACGATCACGATGATCTTCAACGTGTGTATGCCAATTTCGACATCTCTGAAGAGGAAATGCTCAAGGTGTCGGCCTGAGTGAGCTTCTCACAGGCAAGACGGCTCTCGCCGCCGGTCCGGAACCGCTTACCCCCTTCTCCTGACAATGAAGGGCTCACCCCCGGCGCCGCGGTTCGCCATTATTCTCTGGAAAGTTCCAATGATCGGTAGTATAGAGACCACCGGTCCGCCCCGCCTCTTACGAATGGATGTCCGGGCGGGCTTGATCACCGGTGCCCTGTTTAGCTTCAATGGGTCGTTCATACGCCGAGCGGCTCGGCGAAGCTCCAAGCCCGGCATGTCAAGAATCGAGCACTTGGCGGCTATGACCATACTGGGAGTCGATCCAGGAACAAACGTCACGGGTTACGGAATCGTTCGGAAGAACGGAACAGCCCCGAGCCATGTGGCGAGTGGGGTGATTCGGCCTGCAAAAACAGCAGGTATGGCGAGACGTCTCTGGGAAGTGCACGCTGGACTCGAAGCCGTGATCCGAGAACACGGTCCCACAGTGATGGTGGTGGAGTCACTCTTTCACAAACAAAATCCCCAGAGTCTCATGAAGCTTAGCCAAGTACGGGGCGTCATCCTTCTGGTGGGTGAGGCCCATGGCCTTGACATTTATGAGTATGCACCTATGGAAATAAAGACAGGAATCACAGGATACGGCAGGGCCGACAAGGATCAGATGGTCTACATGATGTCGCGCATTCTCGATTTGCCGAATCTCAAGTCTGCCGATGAGGCAGACGCGTTAGCAATGGCAGTGTACCATTGCCACCGATGCTCGTTCAACAGGATGATTTCATGATCGGGTGCCTGCGGGGAAAGATCCTCGTGAGAGGAATTAATCGCGTGATCGTCGACGTTCAGGGAGTGGGCTACGATGTGGCGGTGTCATTGACCACACTGGAATCCTTGCCCAAAGACGGGGAGGCATTTCTCTATATCCACACGGCCTTGAGGGAAAACGCGCTGGATCTGTACGGGTTCCACGCGGAACAGGAAAAAATGTTGTTTGAGATGCTTCTCACTGTGGCCGGCATAGGGCCCAGAACCTCTCTCCAGATTCTTTCCGGTATTTCGCCTGACGGCCTGCGTCAGGCCGTTCTTGATGAGGACCTCCGGACGCTCACGGCCATCCCGGGCATCGGCAAGAAGTCGGCCCAACGCATCATCATCGAGTTGAAGGAGAAGGTGAAGAATTTGCCCATGCCTCCCGGATCTAAAGCGACGAGAGCAGCGTCTGGCAGTATCGAAGAGGATCTCATCTCCTCTCTCGTCAACCTTGGCTACAAAGAGAAGGTTGCAGTAACAGCCGCCAAGGGAGTCATCGAAATCGCTGGCCCCGACATAAAGCTTACCGATGCCGTGCGCATGGCTCTGAAAGATCTGGCAAAGTAAGGGTAACTGGAAAGCTGCCGTGAAGTTTCGCATAGTGCACAGAGATACGAGCAGCATGGCTCGAACTGGGGTGCTCACCACTGCCCGTGGGGAAATAGAGACCCCGGCGTTTATGCCAGTGGGCACCCGAGGGGTGGTGAAAACCGTGTCTCCCGATGAAGTGTGGGACATCGGATATCGCCTGATCTTGTCCAATGCGTACCATCTTTACCTCAGGCCGGGCCATGATCTCATCGAGTCATACGGGGGACTTCACCATTTTATGGATTGGGGAGGCAGCATTCTTACCGACAGTGGGGGATTTCAGGTCTTCAGCCTGGCTCGATTGCGAAAGGTTACGGAAGACGGGGTCGTGTTCCAGTCACATATCGACGGCAGCCCCCACTTGTTTACTCCTGAGCTAAGTATTCGCGTCCAGGAATCGTTGGGATCCGACATCATCATGTGCCTTGACGACGTGAGGGGTTTCCCGGTAGAAAAGGCAGAGGCTCGAGATGCTGCAGAGCGGACCTTTCGGTGGGCGCGCCGGTGTCTGGAGTCCAAAAAAAGAGTTGACCCAGCCTTGTTCGGCATAGTACAAGGCTCGATGTTCTCGGATCTGAGGGAAATGAGCGCCATGAGCCTCACTTCCCTGGGGCTCGATGGGTATGCCGTCGGCGGCCTCAGCGTTGGGGAACCTCGTGAAACCATGACCCAAATGCTGGAGGTCACTGTCCCTCTTCTCCCCTCAGAGGCTCCACGGTACTTGATGGGGGTCGGCAAACCCGAAGACATCGTGGAAGGGGTTCTCAGGGGAGTGGACCTGTTTGACTGTGTGCTTCCTACTCGGAACGCACGCAACGGGATGCTTTTTACTTCCGGCGGCCCCCTTAACATAAAGAACTCGTGCCATCGAGACGATCCGAATCCCGTCGATCAGGCCTGTGGGTGCCGGCTGTGCACTAGGTATTCCCGGGCCTATCTGAGGCATTTGTTTCTGGAAAAGGAGATCTATGGTCTGAGACTGGCAACGATTCACAATCTCGACTATTATTTCCGCATGATGCAAAATATCAGGACAGCCATAGAGCAGAACCGACTCAACTCGTTTGCTCGAGAATTCCTCGAGGACATGGAGGAAACCGGATGATTGATGTGGCCTACGCCATGGCGCCCCCGGGAGGCCAAGGTGGCGATGCGAATGCGCTCATGGGATTCCTTCCCATGATATTAATATTTGTGGTCTTTTACTTGTTACTGATACGACCTCAGCAAAAAAAGGCCAAAGAACACAGGCAGTTACTTGAGAATCTCAAGAAAGGCGACTCCATAATTACCCAGGGCGGATTATACGGCAAAGTGATCAATGTGCAAGATCAAGTCTTGACGGTGGAAATTGCCCCGAAGATCCAGGTGCGGGTTTCACGCTCCCACGTGGCAGGATTGGCCGGACCGGCGTCTTCGACAGAACCCAATCCGTGAGGAACATATAGATGATTCAAAGCCTGCAATGGCGTTTTGTCATTATCGCCGCTGTCTTGGCGGTGAGCTTCTTTCTCGTATACCCTTCTTTCGGGCCGGTCCCCGCATGGTGGGCGAAGTATCTTCCAGCTAATCCGATCAGGCTTGGTTTGGACCTGCAAGGTGGGTTGCACCTTGTGCTGGAGGTCGAGACGGGCAAGGCAGTCGAAGCCGCAGTGGACCGGGCCATCGCGGAGACTTCAGATCTTATGAAGGAGGAGAGAATCCGGTACACGGATGTCATCCGGACTTCATCCAATGCCTTCACCGTATACCTCAAAGATGAATCTCAGCAGGCGCTGTTCGATGCAAAGATTCTCGAAAAGCTCCCCTATTTCAGAAAGACCGCTGCCGAGCCATCGGAAAAGGGGTATTCCATCACCATGACGATGGATGAAAAAGCCGCAACCGACATCAAAGAGAAGGCTGTGAGGCAGGCAGTGGATACCATTCGCAACCGTGTGGATCAGTTCGGAGTGGCAGAGCCTGATGTGGTGATTCATGGCTCCGACCGGATTATCGTTCAGCTTCCTGGCTTGAGAGAGGACGTCACGCGAGCCATCGACATCATCAAGAAGCAGGCCCGACTGACGTTCCAACTTGTTGACGAGCGAGGAGATGTGAACGCTGCCCTTCGGGGGGACGTGCCGCCCGGAGATGAAGTCCTGTACAAGGTTGACAAAACCTCGTCAGGAGCCGTGAGCCGAACTCCATATCTTATTAAGAAGCAAATCTTGCTGACCGGTGACCTGTTGACAGACGCGCGTGTTCGACCGGAAAGCACGGGGCGCATGATTGTTGCCATGGACTTCAACAGTACCGGAGCCCGCATTTTCGAACGGGTCACGGGCGAGCATGTGGGCGAACGGTTGGCAATCATCCTCGACGACAGGGTCTTTTCCGCCCCGGTGATCAAGGACCGGATTTCGGGAGGATCTGCGATCATAGAGGGCATTTTCAGCCCGGAAGAGGCCCACGATCTCGCTCTGGTGCTGCGGGCAGGCTCGTTACCCGCGCCGGTGAAGATCCTGGAAAACCGGACTGTGGGACCATCTTTGGGAGCCGATTCCGTGAGACTGGGGCGAAATGCTGTGATCCTGGGCCTTTGCTTGGTCGTCATCGGCATGGCAGTTTACTACCGCTGGTCCGGCGTGGTAGCCGACGTGGCTCTGGTAATGAATCTGCTGCTGATCTTCGCGGTAATGGTTTCCCCCGGATTGCGGGCCACTCTGACGCTGCCGGGCCTTGCAGGGGTTGCGCTGACGATGGGCATGGCTATAGATGCTAATGTCCTGATTTTTGAGCGTATTAGAGAAGAACTCCGCATGGGGAAATCCGCGAGGGCAGCCCTGGAAAATGGATATGCCAAAGCGTTCTCGACGATTTTTGACTCTAACCTCACCACGATTCTCGCGGCTCTCCCGTTGATTCAGTTCGGAACCGGGCCCATCAAAGGATTTGCGGTGACATTGTGTATAGGTCTTATCGTTTCGATGTTTACAGCGCTATTCGTGACTCGAGCAATCTTCGACTACATGTTCCAGGTAAAGCGAATCAGCACATTGAGCGTCTGACCGGCAAGAACAACTGCGGGACCGGGTCGTATGCCCGGATGGCCCGCGGGTCGGCGCCCTTCGTCCTCGAGCTCAGCCCGCTATTGGCGGGATTGAGCTTTTCAGCATCTCGTGAGGGAAAGAGCACGTGGAACTAATACCGCCAAATACGAAGTTCGATTTTCTCGGAAAGAGGTACTACGCATACCTCGTTTCGGGAATTCTCATTGTCGTCTCACTCCTGTCTTACCCAGTCATGGGACGCATGCAACTCGGCATAGATTTTACCGGCGGCGTCATGGCCCAAATCCTTTTCAAGAAGCAGGTCGATACGGGTGAGATTCGCTCAGCGCTCGCTCCCTTGAGCGCAAGCCCGGTCGTGCAGAGGCTTGCCGGCACAGAGACCGGGGAGGAGTACATCGTAAGGATGGAGGCGCCTGAGGAAGAGACGGCGGATTTCTCGAAGAAGCTTCAGGATACCCTCGATCAGGCTTTCGGCAAAGGCAGCGTAGAAATACGAGGCTTGGAAATGGTGGGTCCGAAGGTCGGGAGAGACTTACGGGAGTCTGCCATTTGGGCCACAGTGATAGCTCTGGTGCTCTTGCTCATTTACATGGGGTTTCGATTCACGCTCAGCATGGGACTGGGGGCTGTCCTGTGTCTCGTTCACGACCTCATTATCGTGTACGGATTCTTCGTGTGGACGGGAAGAGAGTTCAATCTGACCATATTGGCAGCCATCCTCACGGTAGTGGGGTACGATATCAACGATACAATCGTCTTGTGTGACCGAGTCAGGGATAACGTGAAGGCAATGAAGAGGAATTCCCTCGTTGAGATTCTCAATTCCGCTATAAATCAAACTCTTTCGAGAACAGTTCTGACGTCCGGCTTTACTCTCCTGGTGGTTATCGCTCTTCTCGTGTACGGGACCACAGTCTTACGAGATTTCGCGTGGGCTTTGTTCGTAGGGATGATCTTCGGCACCTATTCATCCATATTTGTCGCCTCACCCCTGGTATTGGCCCTGGACAGGTATCTGCCTGTCAAGCGAGGATGAATGCTGTCTTGGATTGTCAGTCTGCCCAGTTGGTTGGATCAACCAGGATCGGAAGGGGGTTGCAGGCCACTGCATGTCTATTGAAGTTTCCCCTCCCTGCGGACCCTCCTCAGGAGTCGACCGTACGACGGAGCGGAGGGCGGTTACTCCCTTCAGAACCGGTGGAATCTCCCCCGTCGGGCACGAGCATGTAGTCTCGGTTCTCGAGAGGGCAGCTCGAAGCGGCAAGCCCGCCCATGCCTACCTCTTTTCCGGACGAGAAGGAATAGGGAAAAAACTGGTTGCCCTTCAGTTCGCTTGTCTGCTGAACTGCCCGGACCTCGACCATGATTTAGACGCGTCCTGTCCCACTTGCAGAAGGATACGATCGGGAAATCACCCGGACGTCATTGTCGAGTCACCGGAACGCGGTATCATACGAATCGAACGCATCCGCAACCTGAGGGGCTTCTTCCGGTATGCTCCCATTGAGGGCCGATTCAGGGTCGCGATTATCGACGACGCCCATGCCATGAACGGACCGGCCCAGAATGCGCTTCTCAAGACTTTGGAAGAGCCGCCAGCCGGGAGACTCCTTATTCTGGTGACGTCCAGCCCTTTCCGTCTTCTCCCTACAGTCCGATCCCGCTGCAGACGGGTTCGATTCAACCCGATTCCTGTTGAAGCGTTGGCCGAGGTTTTGGGCAGGGAAAAGGGAATCGAGCCAGACCGGGCACGAGTCCTTGCCGCTGTTTCGTGCGGGAGCATGTCGCGCGCTTTGGAACTGGATGCGTCCCACTTCCTCGATTCAAAGGAAGCCATAATCTCGGTGCTCGAGCGGCCGGGGGCTCAAGGCATGTCGGGGCTCCTGCAGCTTTCTCAGAATATGGCAGAAGGCAAGCGTGTTCTGGACGCGATCGACGTGGCCGTCACGTGGCTCAGGGACATACTGGTAAGCAAGATCATGTCCGACACCTCTGCCCTGTTTCATGTCGACTCTCTTGACAGAATCTCTGCTGCGGCTCAACATCAGAGTACCGAGAAGCTGCTTCGCGTATACGATGAGATGGTAAAGGCGGCGGCTCTCCTGGAGTCGGAGATCAATGTCAATGCCAATCTCGTGACTGACGTGATGTTCTTACGTATTACCCGTATACTGGCCGGGCCTTCTCTCGGTCTGGTAACGGCTGGGTGAGTACAGAGCATGAGTGACAACGGACCTACCAGAGAAACTTCATACTTGCCCAGATCGTGGGGAAAGTCACGCCGCCAGCGCAAGCGGAACGGGGAATGGATCTCTCAACGGGAAGTGTCAGGCAGCCAGGAGTCCGAGGAGCTAGTGTCGCGGGACTACGAGGACGATGCTCCTGGCGAAGAGAAAGATCTGAAAGCTCCGGGGATCCATTGTGAGGGGCCTGAGTCCGAGTTGGGTAGCCCTGGCAGGGCGTGTCCTCATCATTCCCGGTGCCTGGCGGACAGGGATGACGACATAGATCCATTCGACGACAGCCCACAGGCTGCCAGCCAGGGCTCCACCGTGAAAGTGAATATCGCCGGCGTTCGGTTCTGCCGGGCCGGAAAGATCTATCACTTCGACGCCGGAGGGCTCCAACTGGAGCACGGCGATTGGGTGGTCGTCAAGACCGAGAAGGGTATGGGTCTGGGACAGGTGGCGACACCTCCGTGCGAAACGGAGATCGAAGAAGCGCATAGGGAGGCTCTGAGGGGGATCATCCGGCAGGCTGGAAAATCAGATTTCGATCAGAGAGTGAGATGCGGCCAGAAGGAGGCTGAGGCCCGGGCCTATTGCCTGGAACGAATTGAGGCTCTCGGCTTGCCCATGAAGCTGGTGGCTGTTGAGTGCTTCTTCGACGGGTCCAAGTACGTCTTCTACTTCACGGCCGAAGGAAGAGTGGATTTCAGGGAATTGGTCAAGCAGCTCGTAGCCAGATTTCCCGTACGGATTGAGATGCGACAAATAGGAGTCCGCCACGAGGCCAAAATGACTGGGGGGATCGCGAGCTGTGGACAAGAGCTCTGCTGTTGTCGCTTCCTGACGGACTTCAGGCCTGTGTCTGTCAAGATGGCCAAGACTCAGAATCTTTCTCTCAACCCGACGAAAATATCCGGGGTTTGCGGTCGTCTCATGTGCTGTTTAGCCTATGAGCACGATATCTATGAGGATTTCCGAAAGGGGCTTCCCAAAGTGGGGAAAGCCATCCGCACCACGCAGGGGGAGGGAGTTGTCGTGAAGTACAACCCCCTGAAGGAAACCGTGTGCATCCGTATGGAAGAGGATACACTCATCGAAGTGACGAGGGCAGAAATCTTGCGACAGGACGAGGCTCCAGGGAAAGAGAAAGAAAAGCCCGAGGAAGATAAGAAGGGATCTTAAGGAGAGATGCCTGGTCGAACCGGCACCTGAAGGGGGTAACAGGGGTTCGCGGGTGCTGAGACTTCAACGAATAGGAAGCGTGCTTTCCGGAGCGAGCAAACGTGGGACATGCCGAGGATGCTCTTGAAGTGCCTTATCGGATGCCCTCAAAACCAACCTGTGATGATTGCGTGCCGCTGAAGGAGGTGAGCGTGTGCCAGTCCGCGTGGTCGCTTTCGCCATAATCTTCTCGCTGACAAGCGTTTTGTTTTCCCCCGATGGAGGAATTTGTGGGCCCACCTTCGACCGGGTCACGAAAAATGGTGTGGTTAGGCTGGGGTTGCCGTACAACATCGTGCCCCAGGGGTATCTTGACCCCAATGGACAGTGGGTGGGCTTTGAGGTGGATTTTGGCACCGAGCTCGCCAAGCACATGAACTTACAGCTCGAGAAGGTGCAGATCACGGAGAGCACGTGGGGGCCCCTGTTGCGCAGCGGTCGCATAGATGCGGCAATTTGCCGAATACGTCATACCAGGGCTCTCGAGAGTGAGTTCGACTTTTCGGTGGCCTATTTTTTCGATACCAAGAAAGTGCTCGTTCCGAAGGGTACGATCAAAGGAGTCGAAGACTTTAAGGGCCAGAAGGTGGCGGCAGTACAGGGAACGTCCTTTGAGAAGGTGGCTATGAATTTGTTGAGGGCGTCAGGAGACGAGTCGGCAGAGCGAAATGTGGTTTCCCACCCGGACAGGCCGTCCTGCTTTCTCGCTCTCGGCAAGAAATCAGTGGCCGGCTGGCTGGACTCCGGCGTGATTCTTCTTGAGTACGCGTCTCGTAATCCCGGGAAATTCGATCTCATTGATGCGTCCGGAGTGGCGGAGCCTATCGCCGTCGCTGTGCCTCAAGACGATTCAGCGTGGCGAGATCTCATCAATTTCGCCATTCAGGACATGGCGGGAGACGGGTCTCTGCAAAAGGTGTGTGACAAATGGTTTGGCCCCGATTCCGCATACTCATTTCCCTGTACTCGAGCGATAGAGACGTGGCCGGAGTGATGGTAGAGCCTTTCAAAACCTGGAAGAGAGAAACATGAAACGCATCATCCTCGGGACAGCGGGCCACATAGATCACGGCAAGACCGAGCTAGTCAAGGCGCTCACCGGAATTGATACCGATCGACTGAAAGAGGAGAAGAAGCGGGGTATTAGCATAGAGCTGGGGTTTGCCTTTCTCGATGTGGCTGAAGACATCAGGATCGGAATCGTGGATGTCCCCGGCCATGAGAAGTTTGTGAGGCAGATGGTAGCCGGTTCGGGTTCCGTGGATATCGCTGCGCTGGTAGTTGCCCTTGACGAAGGAGTCATGCCCCAGACGGCCGAGCATTTGGATATCCTTTCACTCCTGGGAATCAAGCTGGGTCTCGTGGTCTTGACCAAGGCCGACCTCGTGGACGAAGAGTTGGCCCTCTTGGCCGAGGAGGACGCGAGAGAGATCGTCAAAGGGACGTTTCTCGAAAACGCGCCGATGGTGCGAGTCTCTGCCAAGACCGGTGAGGGGCTTGACGAGCTTCGAAAGATTCTCGCAACCCTGGCAGGCCTCTCTGTGGACAGACCCGTGCACGGGCTCTTGCGCTTGCCCGTAGACCGTGTTTTTACTCTCAAGGGTCATGGAACGGTTGTCACCGGCACTCTCATCTCCGGGACCCTATCCGTGGGAGACGAGGTTGAAATTCTTCCGAGCGGCCGGCGGTCCTCCGTTCGATCGGTCGAATCCCACAAGCAGGCAGAACAGACGGCTTTCCCGGGAGAGCGAGTGGCAATCAACTTGCGTGGGGTTGAGCAGGGAGAAATCAGTCGGGGTGAAGTAGTAACGCATCCCGATCAATTCCAGCCGTCGTTCATCGTGGACGTGAAAGTCCGTGCGCTCTCCCGGGCGCCGTTCCCGTTGAAGAACCGAATGAAGGTTCGTCTCCATCACTATACGTCCGAGACGGAGGCGCGTATTGTGTTCCCGGATCGACAGGAGCTCTTGCCCGGAGAAGAGTCACTGGCTCAATTGCGGTCCACATCCCCCATCGTTCCCTCCACTGGCGACAGATTTGTTATCAGGGCTTTGTCTCCGTCTGTGACGCTGGGGGGCGGCACGATCACCAATCCTCGCGGGGTTAAGCTGAAAGCTCGATCGGCCCGAGCCTTCCTCGAAGCTGATCGAGAGGGCGATGAGGGAATCGTCGCCTCCCTCGTTCGTAGCAGTGGCACCGCGGGTGTAAGCCGAAACGAGCTGTTGGGGCTGTCAGGGCTCTCCGCAAAACGGCTGGACAAGATTCTGGAACAGTTGAGAAACGCACACACGATTGTAAGATTTGACCCGAGCGAGAATCGAATGGTCCATGCCGACTATGTCGAGCTGGTCAAGAAAAAGATCCAGGTGCGGCTGAGAGGCTTTCACGAAGCACAGCCGCTGAAAGCGGGCATGTCCAAGCAGGAGCTCCGCTCTATTACACCGGGAGGAGACAAGCTCTTCAAGAAGGTGGTGGAGCAGCTCGCGGCAGAAGGCGAGCTCGTCGTTGAAGGAGATTTGGTGCGATCTTCCGCTCACGAGGTTAAGTTGAAAGAAGAAGAGAAAGGTCTCAAAGACAAGCTCCTCGAGATGATCGTGAGCGGCGGAAATGCCCCGCCCGTGCTCAAGGAGATTGTGGCCGCGTCGGGCGCCGACGTAAAGCACGTTCGCAATCTTCTCTCCTTGCTCGAGAAGGAGGGGAAGGTTGTCCGGGTCAAGGAGGATCTCTATTTCTCCGCTGGGTTCATGACCGAAACCCGGAGAAAAATGGTTGACTTCTTCAACCGGGAGGGTGGAATTACCCCCTCGCGATTTAGCGAGATCACCGGGTCATCCAGAAAGTACAATATCCCGCTCCTCGAGTACTTTGACCGTGAGCGATTTACCCTGAGGGTCGGCGATCAGCGCGTACTAAGGGGTTCGGGGACTTCCGGGGAAGGCGGGAGCTTGGAGTAGAATTCCGCGATCCTGTTCAGTCGGTCCAGACATTTTGTTCGTTGATCTTCAAAACGCTTGGCAGCCTCGGGACTCTTGTCCTCCACGTATTCTCCGAGAGCGAGCGCTTGGTGGTCCATGCAGGCGTATGCCTTGTCCAGGAGCTCAATGAGCCGCTTGTCTACGGCGGCGATTGAGCTGCCGGCCACGGCCTTCAGCTTGGCTCGCACAATGCGGACCCGTTTCTGAACGTTCTTGGCTATCTCGCGAGCCGTCTCCTTGGGAATGATCTCTGAGACGTACCCATCCGCAGTCGTTCCGAGGAGCAAAAAGGAGTCGTTGAGATACGCGGTGGCAGTCTCGCCGAATGCGTTGAGGAAGATCTCGCGATCCGAAACCGATGCCAGGGCCGGGTTGAAAGCGAGCACTGCAACAATTACAATGAGGATCTTTTTCATGATCCCTGGCGCTGGAATAAAATTTGGGCCCCCTGCCCAGAAGACGGCTCCAGTCATAACACGACGAGAAGAAGGAGACAACCCTTTTCATGAGAATTCTGCTCCACGCCTGCTGCGCTCCCTGTCTGGTGGTTCCCTACGACGATCTCAAATCCGAGGGACATGCGGTCACCGCCCTTTTCTTCAACCCCAACATCCATCCGTACGCCGAGTACTTGAGAAGGCTGGACGCGTTCACCGTGTACACGCGGACTAACGGCATAGACGTGTTGCCCCCTGGCCAGTACGAAGAAATGGAAGACTGGTTGAGAGCCGTGGTGTTCCGGGAATCCCACCGATGCGCGGTCTGCTTCCACATGCGGATGCTCAAGACAGCCCAGCTCGCAGAAGCTCAAGGATTTGACGCGTTTTCCACCACCCTCCTCTACAGCCGCTTCCAGAAGCACGAGCTGTTGAAATCGGTTTGTGAGGCAGTTGCAGAAGAAGTTGGCGTTCCATTCGTGTACAGGGACTGGCGCACCGGGTGGAATGCAGGCGTCAAGAAGTACCGCAAATTAGGCCTCTACCGGCAGAAATACTGCGGGTGCATTTACAGCGAGAAAGAGCGAGCAGTAAAAATCATGTAACGTGGAATCGCGCAAGCCTTCATACTAGTTGTGCAGCCGGGCCCACCTGGTGTATCATAGATTAATTCTTGATCATGACGATAGCGAACGGTTCCCATGACAAGCTCTCGGGTCAGGCTTATCATGCGCACGGCGCTTTTCGCCACCCTTGTCACCCTGGCAGGGGCGGAGGCAGTCGTGTATGCAGCCCAGACGGGCGACGGCGGCGGTCAGACACAGAAGCGTCCCTGGCTGATGATTTCCCTGGCTCCGGGCGAGGCGATGCGGCCCGGAAGCTCCGCCGTGTCGGTCATCAAGAGGTTCAGCGGCAATAACGAGGGTGTGATCCGACACTTCAGTCAGGTGAACAGGGAGCTTGTCGCCCAGATAGATCCCGAGTTCGTGGTGTTGAGCCCGCAGAGCACGCCCTGGTGCCGTTACTCGGGGAGCACAGGGGTGGCGCTCCAGAACTTTCTTTGGCTTCTCCCCATCCTTGCCGAGGAGATGAACATCCCGATCCTCGGAATCTGTGGAGGTCACCAGGCCCTCGCTCTTGCATTCGGGGGGAGAGTCGGCCCGGTCCGTGGACTGGGGTACGAGTGCATGCCGTACAGCAAGAATCGTCAACAGGGTGTGGTGAAGCTCACGGTAACTTCTCCAGACCCTATCTTCAGAGGAATTCAGGACGACCTGCACATTGTCGCGAGCCATTACGACGAAGTGAAAGTTCTGCCTCCCGGATTCGTGCTCCTCGCATCGGATAGGCTCAGCCCGAACCAGATCATGCGCCATCCAGCCCTGCCGGTTTACGGGATTCAGGGCCATCCGGAGCGGTTCAAGAGTGACCACCCCGACGGTGCTGTTCTCATACGGAACTTTCTGAAGATTGCCGTCACCTTCAACCAGGCGGTTCGCGGCTTTTCAAGCCCTCTTCCTTGGCTCCTTTCTTTCCATCGAAGCCGTGGGAGCTCCTTCTGATCGTCCCAAGCTCAAGAGCTTCCCATTCGCCGAAGCGGATCTGCGTTTCCTTGGACCAAGTGTGCGGGTGATCTGGATCTCATGGTCATGATAACCATGAATATCACGCCGACGGCGATGGCGGCCCACAACGTACAGAGGCGTATCAGTATGACTGCGGGGAGTGCTCGGCCGTACGGAATGCCCATGAAGGCCAGGAGAGCTATCATTCCTGCTTCGGTTCCACCTATGCCGCCGGGCAGCATGGAGAGCGCGCCCACAAGGGTGGAGAAGCAATAGACGAAGTTGGCCTGAAGAATCGTTGAAGAAAGTGAGAAGCCGTCCAGGATTATGAAGAAGGAGATCGATTCCAGCCCCCAGGCCACCGTGGAAAGGACGAGTCCCGCGGCGAACACGCGGGGCGTCATAAGATAACGGCCGGCCATCAGAGTCTCAATAAGCTTTTTTGAAATCCAGGAGAGGAAGGAAATTCGACCGATCCAGAGAAGTGCAGGTCTGTACAGGGACTCCATGCACAGGAACACTCCCCCCGCTATCACAAGGACAGCACACAGGAAGAACAGCCCCTTCCACTCGGTGAAGAGCAGCAAGGATACGGATCCGAGCAACAGTACCCCCCACAGGTCCATCAAGCGCTCTACCACGAGAATTCCCATGACTTTGGTCACAGCGACTCCATAGTCTTGCTTGAGGAACACACCCTTGACCGCCTCGCCGACTTTGCCCGGCGTTCCGGTCAACGCGAACCCGGCCAGAAATGCGGCTATGCTATATCCTATGGGGACATGCTCGCCGGAGCGGCGCAGGTAATAGAAGAATCTCCAGCCTCGTAAGAGCCATCCTGTAAACACGAGAATCATCGTCAGAAAGAGCGCAGATCCGGGAAACTGCTGGAGTGCCGACCACAACACCCTTCGGTCCGAAGCGAGAGCGGCTGCCCCATACAGGATGACTCCTGCTACCGTAAACAAGAGCACAGAGCGGATCATGCGCTGCGTGGTCGGGGGAGTAGGCGGGGTCTGCTGCCCTGCTGCGATGACGGCCTGATCATCTATCGGACCTTCAGGGCCCTGATGGTGCGACATGATACAGGTTCACCGCTGGGGAAAGTACACGCACTTTGAGCTGAAATCATGCCAGGCAGAGTCCAACTGGGATTTGACCATGTTCGCGTAATAGGTCATCTGCCCATATCGGGGATCTTGGGGGCTCATCATACGTATCTGGTGATAAAGCTGATAATAGTTGTCCCAAAGGGCTTTCCAGTTCTTTTCCAATTTCAAGCACATCCCGAACTCAGGATTACTCAGATCGGGTCGAAACGCATACTCGAGGGGCTGCTGTCCTCCAGGTCCCGCTTGAGCTCGTGGGCCTGCCTGCATCCCCTGAGACGAAGGACCCGGTTGCACCTGCGGGCCTAGATGAGGCGCAGAAGGACTCGCAGGCCCGGGCGAGACAGAGGGTGCCGATGGAGCCGGGATCTGAGCCAGGACGGCAGGCGCGTGGAACAAAAGAAGCGCCATCAAGAGAGTCAATCCTATCTTGCCTATCCAGTGGTGCATGAAATTCAAGCTCCGGATGTTCGGCAATCGCCGCTGTTGCAGTCCTGCATGTTAGTCCACGTGGCCGTGGTCGTCAAGGCTAAAGAACATAAGCATTTACCGACGCATGGAGAGGAAGATGCAGCGAGCAAAAGAATGATGTTGTTCCCACGACGACCCTCTTGACCTGGGAACTGCATCCGTGTATCAGTGGTCAGTTTGGGAATGTGACTGCCCGGACTTGAGGGCGCCAACTGGAGGATGGGGCAATGATTCCTGTATGTGAGCCTGTTCTGGACGGACACGAGGCGGACTATGTCGTGGACTGTCTGAAAACGAATTGGATCTCTTCGGCCGGAAAATATATAGATCTTTTCGAGGAGAAGTTCAGCAGCTACTGTGGGGTTCCCTATGGAGTAGCGTGCAGCAACGGCACAACTGCAATCCACCTGGCACTCGCTGCCCTCGGGATCGGTCCTGGAGACGAGGTCATCATTCCTGATTTCACTCTCATCGTGTCGGCCAATATGGTCATACTTGCAGGGGCGAAGCCGGTCCTCGTTGACGTGGATCCAAGGACCTGGTGCATAGATCCCCAGCTCATCGAAGAGAAGATAACGCCTCGAACCAAAGCCATCATGGCGGTTCATATGTACGGGCATCCGTGCCATATGGACGCCATCATGGCTCTTGCCAAGCGATACAATCTTTACGTCATTGAAGATTGCGCAGAAGCCCACGGCGCGGAGGTTAACGGGAAGAAAGTCGGTGGCATCGGAGATGCCGGATGCTTCAGCTTTTACGGCAACAAAATTTTGACCACCGGCGAAGGCGGGATGGTTGTGTGCAGAGACGAAAACCTCGCGGAGAGGATGAAGCTTCTGAGGAATCAGGGGTTTAAGCAGCCCCGCTTCGTGCACGATGTCGTCGGGTTCAACTATCGCCTGACCAACATTCAGGCAGCCATAGGGCTCGCTCAGACCGAGCTTGTGGAAGAGAAAGTGGAGCGCAAGCGCTGGCTCGCGAAGAGGTACAATGAACTGCTCGCCGGACAGAAAGACGTGACCCTTCCGGCTGAAGAACCCTGGGCCAAGAACGTGTATTGGATGTATGGCATTCTCATCGAACACAGCTTTGGGGTGAACAAGGACGATTTGATGGGAATGCTCAGGGACAAGGGGGTGGACACGAGGTCGTTCTTCTGCCCCATGTCGCTCCAGCCCGCGTACAGAGGGAGCGACCCAAGATTTCCGGACGTTTCCGGGAACTATCCTGTCTCGGTGGACTTGTGGAACAGAGGTTTGTACCTGCCATCCGGACTAGGACTTACCGAATCGCAATTGGAGGAAGTCGTTGAAAAACTCCTTGCATGCAGAGCCTAATCAGCCTGTGGTCCAAGATGGTGATGCCAAGGCAGGAGTCAGCCCATCCAACGCGGCTCCGGAGGTCTCCATCATATTGGCAACGTACAATGAGCGGGAAAATATCCTCGACACCATCCGGAGCATTTTTGAGCACTTGAACGGCTCGACCGAGGTTATTGTCGTGGATGACGATTCTGAGGATCGAACCTGGGAGCTCGTGGAACAGCTCAACCACCCCAATGTCGTGCTCGTCCGTCGGGTGGCCACGCGGGGATTGGCATCCGCATTCAATCGGGGCATCATAGAATCACGAGGCAAAGTGGTCGGGTGGATGGATGCGGACATGTGTATGCCGCCGTCGCTTCTGCCGGAAATGATAAAGAAGCTGGAGCAGTACGATATCGTCATAGGATCTCGGTACGCTCCGGGAGGAATTGACGACCGGTCTCCCCTGCGCGTCATATCGAGCCGGCTAATTAATGGCCTTGCAGGTCTTGTGCTCGGGTACGGAATCAAGGATTACGATAGCGGCTTCGTAGTGCTGAGAAGGAGCGTTTTTGACAAAGTATCAATAATTCCAACCGGTTACGGTGCTTATTTTATGGAGTTTTTGTACACGTGTCGCCGGAAGGGGCTGACGGTGTACGAACTGCCTTACGTCTTTCGTGACCGTGCTAAGGGTGTGTCCAAATCGGCGCCCAGCCTGTACCGCTTCTTGAAGACGGGCTCACAGTACGTTGCCCGCATCTTCTTGGCCCGCGTACGAAGGATCGACTGATGCCTCACGAAATCTTGAAGCCTGTATTCGAGAGATCGGATCAGAGGGGGGTGTTCCAGGAACTGTTGAACACAGGGACCTGGGAGAGCGTGATTTTCACCAGAATGCATCCTGGAGCCACCCTGGGAAACCACTACCATAAGAAGACCGACCTGTTCGTGTATCTGCTGCGCGGGGCAGCGGAAATCAGGACTGTGGACGTTGAATCGGGCGAGCAGGACCGTTTCATGTTGGAGTCGGGCTCGGGGGTGATGCTTCAGTCATTCCAGTCGCACGCAATTCGTTTTGTCCAGGAATCTGAGGCGATCATTCTTAAGTCCTGTCGTTTCGACAAGGCCGATCCGGACACATATCCCTTTCCGCTGGAGGATTGACGAGCGGTGGAACCGCACGAGTACGAAACGCTCTTTCAGTTCGAATCCACGTATTGGTGGTACAGGGGCCTCCATGCAATCCTGCTGGACATCCTGCAGAGTCTGGGTTGCGGCAGCAGTGCGCTTCTTCTGGACGCCGGATGTGGGACCGGCAAGCACCTGGCAAATGTTCGGGACCTTGTTACCGGCCATTCGTCTGGATTTGACCTTGCTGCAGAGGCAATTCCCTTTTGGAAGCGCCGATCGCTAGACACTGTGTGCCGCGGCAGCGCGAACGAGATACCGTTCAAATCGGAAACCTTCGATTTTCTGACATGCGTGGACCTGCTCGAGTGCTCGAGCGTGAACGAGCAGCGAGCGTATCAAGAAATGCTGCGAGTTTTGAAGAAAGGAGGGTATCTTCTCCTCGTGGTTCCTGCGTATGACTGGCTTATGAACGAAGAGCATCACAAGGCGGTCCACGCATCGAGGCGCTATACCCGCGGAAGAATGAGAGCCTTACTTGAACAAGGGGAAGTGGAAATTCTCCGGATGACCCACTTGTTCTCCACCGTATTGCCCCTCGTGGCAGCGCATCGGCTGGTTCTCGATCGGGTTCGACGGCGGCGCGCTGGAGTGCCGACGTCTGACTTGCGACCAATAAACCCGGTTCTTAACAATCTGTTAGTGCGGATCATGACAGCGGAAAGGCGATTGTTGAGGTCGTTCAACCTGCCTTTTGGCAGCTCGATACTGTCAGTTGCGCAGAAAATCGGTTGAGCATGGAAGGCAAGTCATGGCAACTCGGGTCCCCTGAGACAGGGATCTATCGACTCTATGATGGGCTTCGCAAGCGAGTCAACGGGAAGCTGGCTCGGTATCTTTTGAGCAACGGCCTGAATTCCCAGGCGGCCGTGGTAGTTGAGGCCGGCTCGGGGCCGGCATTCGCTTCTTCCATGTTGGCCCGGGATCGCAGGGTCTCGCTGGCCGTGGCGATGGATATCGACATCGAAGCGCTCGAGGAAGCGCGGCGCCGTGATCCTTCACTCGCCCTCGTGGTAGGAGACCTCCATAATCTTCCGTTCAAAACCGGTGCAGTCGATCTTACCTGGAACAGTAGCACCCTGGAGCACCTGGATGACCCGGTTGCAGGCTTGAGGGAAATGGTCAGAGTGACCCGCCCTGGCGGCAAGGTGTTCGTAGGATTGCCCTACGGTCGCGGTCCCCTTGGTTTTCAGCGGTGGATCCCGCGGACCTCAGTCGGAATCTGGATCGGTACAGTTTTTGACATGCCTACCGCGAAGCAACTGATCTCCTCTGCGGGAGCAGCCCCGCGGGACCATATCCTCTATTTCTTCCGGTTCTTCCTCGGGGTTCTCGCCGATCGGTAAGAGGGTTTTCACCGGAGCGCAATATGCATCTCATACAGGAGATCGTAGACCAATATCCTAGACTTGTTCAGTGGCGCCATGATTTCCACCGGCATCCGGAGCTCTGCCACGAAGAGAAAAGGACCGCCGCCCGGGTGGCGCAGTTGCTTCGCTCATTCGGCATCGGTGAGGTAATCGAGGATGTAGGAACTACGGGAGTCGTCGGTGTGTTGCATGCCGGAGACGGGCCCGTCGTGGCACTGAGAGCCGATATGGACGCTCTACCGGTGGCCGAGGCCGGCGTCCACGATCACCGATCGCTGACCCCGGATGTGTGCCATGCATGTGGGCACGACGGGCACATGGTCATGCTACTCGGCGCCGCACAATACCTGGCTTCGCGGACCGATCTTTTCCACGGGACTGTACTCTTCGTGTTTCAGCCTGCAGAAGAAGTTGCCACCGGAGCGGTTGCCATGCTCGATGCAGGCATTCTTGCGAAATACGGGGTGCAGAGCGCCTATGCTCTTCACACCTATCCGGGTCTCGCAACCGGCAAAATAGGAGTCAGCCCTGGCACTGTCCTTGCTTCGGTTAATAGCTTCACCATCCGTCTGACAGGTGTGAGCGGGCACGCTGGTTTTCCTCACGTGTGCACCGATCCCATTGCGGCATCAGCAGCCGTAGTCAACGCCCTGCAGACCATCGCCTCCCAAGGAGTCGACCCACTGGACTCCGTAGTCCTCGCTGTCACGGGTTGCAGATCAAGCTCTCATACCCACAACGTCGTACCGGAAACGGTCGAGCTCAAAGGAACTGTCCGGTACTTGGATGCCGAATATGGCGATCTCTTGCCAAAAAAGGTAAGAGCAATCGTGGCCGGGGTGGCAACTGGATATGGCGTGCATGCCGAGATCGATTACGTGAAGGGGACTCCACCCCTTGCAAACACGGAACGGGAAACAGAGCTTGCGAGACGCGTCGCAGGGGAATTGCTCGGAGACGAAAACGTGGTTCCGATGACGCCCGCTATGGTTGGAGAGGATTTCGCTTTTTTTCTCGAAAGAGTCCCGGGAGCGCTGGCCTTCATAGGCAACGGGGAGGATTCTGTGGCACTCCATAACCCGTCGTTCGATTTCAATGACGCGGCGCTCCCTGTGGGAGCGAGCTATTTCAGCCGTCTGGTCCAGACGGTTCTGTCCTGACACTGTCCACAGCAACTATCTGCCTGAAAATTTCGGCGAACACCTGCGAGACGTAAAAGAGAATCGTCCCCAACAGGGCCGCTGCCACCACTCCGATCACTATGAAGGTCGCGTACGGAGATCCCTGACCCAGGGAAAATCCGGCGACCGCGAGTAGCACAGCGACGAACAACCCGTAGGAGACCGTGGACACCATCCAAACCGTGCGGGCACATTTCACGATTCGATTTGGCTCCGCGGGTGCGGCCTCCTGCACAGAATCGTCTTGCTCAGCCTCAGACTTACTCACTAGCCGGATGACTCGTTTCTTCGGGACTTTCTTCGTGACATCTGCTGCTGAAGACTTTGCGCCGCGCGGTGGCTCGAAACCGCATCTCGGGCATGTGGTGAATTCTTTTCCCTGGATATTGCCACATGCGCTACAGATGTAGAGACCTATATCAACCGTCCGTTCCGAGAGGGGGGAACGGGCATCCAGTTCCGCCTGGGAAATGATGCCAGCCTTGAGGAGTTTTTGAAAAACACTCTGAAGGCCCTGAGCTGACAGCTTGTACTTCTCCATCAGTGCCGGGTCGCTCAAACCCTTCCTCACATCCGAGAGAATCTCGCGTGCCGTGATTCGTCGCTTGTTCATCAGTCCTCTCTGGCCAGTGTGCGGAATTCCGCCTAAGGGCGTATCACTCCAGCGCGTACAAGCAGCCGTCGTCGCTGCCCACGTACAAGACACCGTCCACGATGGCGGGCGATGAATGGACCGGTCCACCCGTTTGAAATTGCCAAACCATCTGTCCGGTCTCAGTATCTACCCCGTACACGTATCCGTCTACACTGCCGAAACACACCATTCCTTCGATCAGGCCGGGAGATGAGTAGACTGCTCCACCCGTTTGATACCACCACTGCACTCGGCCTGTCCTTTCCTCGACCGCGTACAACCTGCCGTCGGCACTTCCGAAGTAGACGGAATCGTTACCGATTGCTGGGCCCGTGGTCACCTTGTCGCCAGTGGGAAATCGCCAGATCTCCTCTCCTGTTTCGGCGCTCACCGCATAAAAGTTTCGATCGCCGCTCCCGAAAAACACGAGCCCCGAATCAGTGGCCGGGGTTTGGGTGACAGGTCCTCTTGTCCCGTGGCTCCATAGAATCTGGCCCGTCTCGTGGTCCACGGCATACAAGTGGCCGTCAAAACTGCCGAAAAAGATCTTGCTTCCTTCAGTGGCAGGTGAAGAGTAGATGGGTCCGTTGGTCTTGGTCTTCCATCTCACGGTAAGCGATCGTGCTTCAATTGCATGAAGCCGGCCGTCAAGGCTCCCGATGTGGATCACGTCTCCCAGGACCAAGGGTGACGAGTACACTGGCCCGCCCGTCGAGTATTGGCCCTGGGGGGCTCCTGTCTCCCAGTCCATAGCATACACAATTCCCGCAAGATCTCCGAAGAAGGTGAAACGACCCGCAACCGCACACGAAGAATAGATCGGGCTACCTGTCTTTCTGTGCCACACTTCGGACCCTCGCGCCAGGTCAACCCGGAGAAAACTCCCCCCTACGGTCCCGCAGAGTATTCCTCCAGGGGTGATGGCCGGCTGACACGAAACCCACCCGTCAGCTCGATATCTCCACTTCAATTGAGGCGAGCTGGACATGGCGCGGCCGTGGTACCGCCCGGTCCGCCGCTCGTCTCCCCTGAACATGAGGTTGACAGCGGTGCTGGGTTGCGACCAGGGAGCTGCAGTAGGCACTGGCTTGTGAGATTCTTCAGAGACCGTCTCATTTTCTGGTCTGAGCCCCTTGTATTTTGAGACGATAATTCCGCATTGGGGACACTCGTCGAATTCGTTGAACTGCGGCATCCCACATGCCGGGCAGCGGAATATGGCAATATCTACGCTGGTGGTCCGCAGCAGATGTCGATCGTCGATCTCCGACTGGAGAAGGAGCCCGGCCTGCACAAGCTTGTTAAACAGGCTCTCCAGACCTCTGGCGGAGAGCTTGTACTTGTCCATCAGAGCCGAGTCGGTCAAGCCTCTTCGGATGTCCTGCAACGCCTGCTTTGCATCGATTCTCGGTTTTATCATGGCATTTCCGTGCTGCGAGGATCTTTTGGAAAGGATTGCTCACTCGAACCGAAACCGACCCACGGTGAATGAGATCTCACGTCCTCGCGAGAGAACAAATGCGGCCAGGTAACTTCGGACCGTGAACGCACTGCCACGTCACCCACCGGGATTACGAACGTAAGGCTGAGAACCGCCGCTTCGAGGCCCATCGCAGCGGTCTGTTGGATGAGTCCAGGGTCGCGCGTTGAAATTTGTCGTAATTACGATAACATAATGCCGATCTACTGTCAACCGAAATGCCGGCCTCACTGGGCATTCACCAACCGTATAGTCATTGCCAAAAGTTTCGTCCTTTTCCCAAGTGCCGAGGATATTTGTGGGAGGATTGCAGACCGTTGGCCTGCTCTATCAATCGAGCTTGATAACTCGTATTCCATTCCTATGAAAGACCGGCGGGAACCGTCTCGCATCGAGCACTGCAAAGTCTTTGCTCTGGGCAGTCAATTTCCGAATATAGTCTCCGAACGGCTCGAAGTACACTGCCTTGCTCTTGAGGGTCTCCGGAGAAAAATCGGATTCTCTTACCACCAGATACGTTATGCCGTTTTCCTTGCCAAACTTACGGATTGCTTCCTCGTCCGACGAGTAGTAAGCTTCGAAAAAGTCGAACGTCCTTTTCTTGATCAGCTCCCAATAGCGGTCGTACCACGAGTGAGACAGCTCATAGGTTACAAAGGCCGGTCGCCTGGCAAAGGTCGGGATGTTGTCCATCAATTCCGGATGGCCGGCGGCCACGGCGGTCTTCGGAGTGTGCTCCAAGAATTGGTAAAGCTCGGCATCCTTCGAATAATCCTTCACTCCTACTCCCTGAAGACGGACTGCTCCGACGAGCACGAGCCCCGCGATAAGAAAGGGGAACGCAGAGCGCTTCAGATGGAGCTCATCGATCACAACCCGCAGGCAAGCAGCAATGAGCACGCAATAGAAAAGAGTCAAGGAAAACTCGACGTATCGCCTCGGCAGAAAGATTTTCATGAGCACAACGTCCGCAGCCGCGTACAGCAGGAATGATGCGATGAGAAGGTATACAAATATGCCCAGGCCTCTGAGATTGATGGAGGATCTCGGCCGGCTAAAAACCCATAGCGCTGTTCCGACCATGAGCGCGAACAGGACACATCCGACGATCATACTCAAGGTACCGGTTTCCGGATATGGAACTAGCGGACGGATAAGCTCGAACCAGATCGACGGCCCTGGGATAATCTCGTATCGTCCCGCTGCGGTATACTCCACCCCTCCTGCCATCTGAGCCCTCGTGACCGCGGACCCGAATTCCGGGGCCTTCAGAATCACGTACTTTAAGGCCGCAAGCACCATGGCGAGTGCAACGATCGAGCATGAGGCCACAAGCCTTGTTACGGGAAGCTCGCCCACGTTCGTGCTATCGCAACTTTCACCCGCGGACGTCTGTTTTTTCCCTGCAGGGAACAGACGGCGAGAGAGCTCGGACAAAACCCCCGTTCCGTACCGGTGAGCGAAGAAGATGGCCTGAGTGCCGAGGGAGAGGACGAGGACGTACGGATTCAAGACAGACTCGAGAAGTATGACCGTACTTGCGGTCACGATCATTCCCTGGTTGAGAAAGAAGAGGTGGGCCGCCAACAGAGGATACACAAAGGCCCTCGAGAGCCCTCCCGAAATCTGATCGAGAAACCCACCGAACAAAAAAGAGACACACACCACCAGAACGGCCGCAAGCAGGTCCTCCAGCGCGAGGCCCAGCGCGAACAGAAACCCCGCGGTCAAGACGAAGAGGATACCTGTCAAGATCTTGGAGAAGTAAATCGGATCTACAAATGGGGTTGCAGCAGCGTACAGGGCCTGCACCCCCCACGGAACGTAGTTCTTCGCGTAGCGCGTGAGTAGATCGTCTCCGTACAACTCAGGATCGACCCATGCCTGCATCCAATACACTTGTTGACGCACGTCGTCATTGATGACATACCCGTTGGTCAGTGCTGCCCAATGGGCAACAACGAACACAAAGAGGGCTGCACCAAGCATGGTGAAGAGCGCGAACGCAATTCCTCGATCCCGATTCATGGCAACAAATCTTAGTTTACCTCTTGCGGGAATGCAACGGCAGGAAGCGCCAGAACACGCATTTCAAGGGGACAGATGAGCGCGTTCCCCGCAGCGAATGGGGATGACGGGCATTTCGGATCAGCTCCCACAGCAATTTCTTTGACTTGTGCATGTGGCTCGTGTACGTACTCGTCATGAGCTTGTGATGAGCCAATCTCCTTTCGAGAACTTTGAGGAGGCTCGACCGATGGGTGCCCCGAAGATTATGATAATTGACAACGAGTCACTGTCGGCAGAGGAGTTGCGGGGCAGGCTCCAAGACATGGGCTACCGGGTCACCAAGGTTGTGAGCTCGGAGGAGGAAGCTGTCGAAAGGGTTGAACGGGACCACCCTCATCTGGCAATGATGGACGTCAAGCTCCCCGGAGGAGGCGACTGCATCGAATTGGCCAGGCTGCTTCAAGACCATTTCCGGGTGGGCGTCATTTTCATAACGTCCCATCCGGATGACAATGCCATGCAACGGGCGGCAAGCATCTGTCCCCTCAATTACCTGATTGAACCTGTCAGCGACGCTGCCCTCAGGGCAGCGGTGAATTTCGGGCTCACCAGACATCTGAGGGATACTGAGATCCAGGAGACAGCAGAAGTGCTCACTGCCACCCTTGACGTTCTCGGTGGTGGCACAATTGTGACCGATAAGAACGGTTTCATACTGAGTATGAGCTCGGTTGCGGAAACCCTGACCGGATGGAGAGAATCGGACGCGGTAGACAAGCATCTGCCCGAAGTATACGTATTGAGGGATGAGGTCACGGGAGAGATCGTCGAAGACCCGATCTCAATCTTACATTTGAAATCGGAATTCGTCCCCCTGTCGACTCGGTACACGCTCATCTCAAAGAATCAGATCCCCATCCCTGTGAGCACCGCACTGGTGGGGCTAAACAATTCGGAAGGAGAGCTGCTTAAGATAATCGTGGCGTTTCAGGACAGCTCCCAGATGGTAATGCCGGAGAAGTTTTGGAGCAGCTACGCGGCGAACTTACACCTGTCGGGGCTGTTGTTGTGCAAACAAGGGAGGTACACGCGCGCGGAATTTTGCTTTAAGCGAGCGCTCGTGATCTGGGAGCGAAGCCTGGGAAGCTCCAGCCCAAGACTTTCCCGGGCCCTTGAAGGGCTAGCGGATGTCTACCAGAGGACAGACCGCCACGAAGAGGCTCAGCAACTGCAGGCGAGAGCCGCCGCTCTTCGGGCAGGGGTGCCGCTCGAGTCTTAGTAGAGGATTTCATAAATACGGTGCCGTATTTACGGCAGCGCTCTTGAACCAAATGTGGTACGGCCGATTCGTGTTCGCAAGGGTAGGGGCGGGTTTCAAATCCGCCCCCACCGAGGGATTCTCGGCGAGAATCTTCCGTAGCGCCGGTGTCTCGCCGGTATTCATTTCCTATCCCTTAATGCAATGCTGTTGCGCTTGTCCTTGAATCAGAGTAGCCGTACTCTACCTTTTCGCGTTCCCAAATGGGATCGTACAGCGCTCGAACCTGTCTGCCATACTCATCGAGCTCAGCCTTGATCTTGTAAAGAACGTCTTCAGCTCCCTCGTGTGTAGGGTGAGCACCGCAGACACGAACTACTTCTCGGAATACATCCGGATTGTCAATAATCATGCACGGAGTCAGAAGATTCTCTGAATAGGGTTGCTTGGATCGGATCGTTGTGAAAAATTCGCTTGTGAGCACTTCCGGAAGACTTTTTTCGAGAATCGAATCCACTGCCACGTGCGTGAAGACACACGGTTCCACATCTCCGTTGGCATTGATGTGGACGTAGTTTGTCCCGCCTGCAATACATCCTCCGACAAACGGAGCGTCGTTCCAGAAATCGGCTATGAAGATGGGATATTTTGCTCGTAAAGCCGATCCTCGTCTCCTGAGGTAATCTCGTTGCTCCGGAGAGGGCATGAGGGATACATCCGGATCTTGGCCTACCGGCATGAAGAGAAACAGCCAGACCACCATCACGCCTTTGTGATAAAGGTGCTCAAAGAACTCGTCGCTCGTCACCTCTTCGATGTTCCTGCTCGTCACAGTCAGTGAGGTCCCGAATGGAACACCCCGGGATTTCAGACGAGTCATAGCATCCATGACCATGGAGTATACCCCCGCCCCTCTCCGGGCATCCGTGGCCTCCTCAAATCCTTCCAGGCTGATTATGGCGCCAGCGTTCCCGAGCCTGTACAATTCATCCGCCACTTCGTCGCTGATGAGGGTCCCATTCGTGTAAAACATAAAGTACGTGTCATGGTGCTTTTCCAAGAGCGGGAAAAGGTCCCGTTTTCGCGTGAGAGGCTCGCCACCACTGAAGACAATGAATCGAATTCCCATCTCCTCGGCTTCGGTGATCACGCGATCTATCACCTCTGCAGAAAGCCCCGGCTGACGTACGTACTTTCCAGAATAGCAACCCACACATTTGAGGTTGCATTGCATGGTGGGGCTTATCAAGATGGTGAAGGGAGGAGAGAAGCCGTATTTCTGTGCGAAATCGTTACGCAAAGCCGAGCTTCTGAGCAAGCCGTTGATGAAGAGCGTCCTGGCAACGGTTTTGAGACAGTGCGGAGACAGTTCGGTCATTACTCGCCGGAACATACGGGATGCCTGAGAGTCTTCCCCTTCCAACAAGCTCTGTCGGACTGCATCCACCGCGGCACTGGCCCTGTCGCCTTCGATCAGTCGAGCGGATAGATGGGCCAATTTCATGAATGTGTCTGGCGAAACGACGGTCAGCAATTCGACCATCATGTTCGCGACCTGTTCACGACTCATATCCTTGATCCGGTCTACGATCTCCATGATTCCCCCTTTTCCCCGTTGTCCTGTTTACGATGCTATGTGCACTTTGCCTCCTCTCGAGAAAACGCCCTCCTGTCATCGTTTCCGAGACATGAGCTGTGTTGAGACTTGGGTGTGTCGAGGACGCAGGGCAACCCCCGACTGTCATGAATCCGGCTCACATGGGGGTTGCCCCCGTATGTCGGGCAACCATTTTCTCCAATGATCGAAAGAAGACCGTGCCATACACCTAGACAATGTGTGCAGCATGCGTAAGTACATGGCAACAAGGGATCGTGTGGAAGCTAGTCGATGTGAACGATGGTTGGGCACCGTGAACCTCCCGGATGCACAAGGTGCCGTTCAGCATAAATATTCCTATCTTACTGATGCAATTATGTAACCGCTTGCTTCATGTTGTCAAGGGGGAAAGAGTATATTGCCTAGTCGCACAGATAGCCCAGGATTATATCGTCTCTAGTCGCTGCCCATCCCGAGAAACCTGCGCAATTCGCTTGGAAAGGCTCGAGTATCGATTGGCTTGGTGAGGTAGCCACAGCAACCCGCATTGAGAGCTTTGGCTTCATCGCCCTTCATAGCATGAGCGGTGAGAGCGACCACGGGGATATGCTCCGTGGAGGGATCTTGCTTCAGAATGGCAGTCGCAGTGAGACCGTCCATTCCGGGGAGGGAGATATCCATCAAAATGAGGGCAGGATCGAGGGTCTTGGCCTTCTGGATGCCTTCTTCCGCTGTCCAGGCTTGAATCACCGTGTGGCCGCTCGCAATTATAAGGGCCGCAGCAAGCTCCATGTTCGTCTCATTATCTTCAACCACTAGTATCTTCGCCATGATCGTACCCTGTCCGGGGCTGCCGCTCCAAATCGGTGCCATCCGATTAGGGGCAGCCGGTGCGCAGCAAATTGAGATGTTGGAGAAGGGCATGCCCTCCCTGGGACTTCAGTGCAATGGCCTGGACATGAGATGTTAGCTGAGAACGATCGTCTTCGCTCAAATCTTTGGCCGTGTACACTATGATGGGAATGTTCCGCGTATCTGGCGTCTTCCGCAATCGCTCGATCACCTCGAAGCCATTGATGTCGGGCATTAATAGGTCAACAATAATCACATCCGGCCGGCAGCGCAATGCTTGCACTATTCCGGATCTCCCGTTCGACGCTTTGAAGACCTTGAACCCGCTGATGGTCAGAATAGCTGAGAGATTCTCGAGCACCAGAGGCTCGTCGTCCACCACGAGCACACTCATGGCACTGTTCGAGCTCCGGTTCCGTATCTTCCCAAGGGCAGCGAGGAGCCGATCCTTATCCAGAGGTTTGACGAGAAGATCGACTGCTCCTAACGCAAGCCCCAGCTTTCTGTCATCATAGATTGTGACAAGCACGACAGGGATATCTCGCGTTTCCTCCAGGCGCTTGAGTTGGATGAGTGTATCGAAGCCGTCCTTCCTCGGCATTATCACGTCCAGGGTAATTGCAAAAGGTCTATGATGCATGGCCACCTGTATGGCCTCTTCTCCATTGCGGGCCCGCAGCACAGAATATCCCGCTTCCAGCAAGCATTGGCTGATCATGTCTCCCGTCGCTTCGTCATCTTCCACCACGAGGACCTGGTCGCGCAGATCGATGCTCAGCTCATCTGTCAAGGATGCTAACTCAAGATCGATCCGTTCCGGGAGCAAGTCGTTTCTCAGATCCATGTCGGCCATCCGAACATCAGTGGGAATCGCAAAGATGAAAGAGCTTCCTGCGCCTTCTCCAGCGCTCTCCACCCAAATTCGGCCGCCATGCAGCTCGACGAGTCTTCTCGAGAGGGTGAGGCCGAGCCCTGTGCCCTGTTCACGGCGCGAGTAGGAGGAATCGACTTGGACGAAGCTGTCAAAGATGCGTTCCTGATCCCGTGGCCGAATACCGATACCGGTGTCTGAGACGCTAACGACCAGATGTTTTCCCTCGAGTCGCGCCCGCACATCGATCGACCCACCTTCAGGAGTGAATTTGGCAGCGTTCGACAGAAGGTTAAACATTACTTGCTTTAGCTTGAGGTGGTCCACATGCACCTTTGCCGTTTCAAGGTCTTCGCTCACGTGAAGCCCTGTGGCCAGTTTCTTGCGAACCGTCGTTTCACCGATCATCACCAAAGCGTTTTCGAGCAGCCCGCGAATTTCTATCCAGACCGGATTGAGCTCCATCTTTCCGGCCTCAACCTTGGCCAGATCCAGCACGTCGTTGATAAGCTGCAGGAGATGATGTCCACTGTTTGCGATGTGATTGAGGTATCGGAGCTGCTGAGGGTTGAGGGATCCAAAAACCTCATCGGTCAAGATTTCGGAGAATCCGATGACTGCGTTGAGGGGAGTCCTCAACTCGTGACTCATGTTGGCGAGGAATTGGCTTTTGGCCGCGTTGGCAGCTTCTGCCTCTTCTCGGAGCTTCAAGGAAGTTACTAGGGCCCTCTCGAGCTCTTCAGACTCCCTCTTGCGTGTCGTGATATCCCGCG
Organism: Thermodesulfobacteriota bacterium; assembly: GCA_040753915.1. Classification (GTDB taxonomy): domain Bacteria; phylum Desulfobacterota; class Desulfomonilia; order Desulfomonilales; family Desulfomonilaceae; genus JBFMDN01. The sequence continues at coordinate 36,062 of JBFMDN010000007.1, forward strand.
AGATTCCAATCAGTCCCGTTGGACGATCAGCTTCGTCTCGCAGAAAATTGACGGTCATTTCCACGATCCGCACCGAACCGTCCTTGTGATGCTGTTCGGCTTCTCGCACGACTGAGGCGGACCTCGAGCACGGCTGACGCAGCGCACGGTCGAGCTCGAAAGAGAGCTCTTCCAGAAGGCGCTCTCTCGACTCGGGCGTCATGGTTTCTACGAGAGAGACGCCGATGATTTCTTCTACAGTATATCCGAGCACTTCTGTCACTGCTGGACTCATATAGGTGTAGCGAAGATTCAGGTCGGTGCTCCAGATGACATCCCGAGCCGTTTCCACTAAGGCTCGGTACCTCCGCTCGCTCTCGCGCAATGCAGTCTGGTCCTTCTTACGATTCGCCACCTCCTGGTTAAGCTCCTCCACCAGTGCTTCTGCCTTGGCCTTTTCCTGGCTGAGAGTGGCTATGAATTCTTCCCTTTCGAATCTCAGCGCCAAGAAGCTCTTATTCATTCGGTGAAGTCGGCGGCTGACGAATGCGAGAAACCCGGCATAGACCAATATGCCGATTCCCGTTTTCAAGCCTGTTTCCCCTCCCTCATACAGGAACCGAACCGACAACGGCAAGAGCGCGGAGAGAACCACGACAAGACCTATGGGCGAAGGGGAATAGAGAACCGCGGCCACACAGGCGACCCCTGCAAGGCAGAGCGCAAGAATGAACTGAGCGATCAACGAATGGGGAGGAAAGATAGCGACGCTACCGATTCCCCACCACAGGCCGCTCAGGACTATTGCTCCCGTAGCCAGGTACTCCCAAAGCAACCGTGGGTCGCCCGCAAGGCGCCGATGATGATATGACCCGTTCAGAGCCCAGCGGAAAGCGTGCAAGATAATCAGGCCCGAAAGCCAGACAAGAAGAAGCCAGTGCTCCACGTGCTTCCAGAGGCACCACACCAGCACCGTGCTTCCTATGATTGCTCCCACGGATCCGATCCGTGACTGACTGAAGAGCTGCTCAACGGCCGCGTCTTTCACTCTAGCGGAACGTGCATTAGATGTGGCCAATGGCATGAAATGCTCTTTTCGCGCTGATATACTGAAGTTTCAACGTGTTGTCGCTGGCGAGTCGTATGGAGAAGCCGGCAAAGCGGGCGCTCAACCCCCGCCGGAATACTCATGACTTTGCACGCTGTCGTCTTCTCCACGACCAGACACAAGGCAGACTGGCCGCCCCGAATGGGTACACACCATCAGCCCCCGGGTTAGGCCTCGAATAGTCTATCTTCTACCTTGTTTCTGCACAGAGGTCAAAAGTTTTGGTGCCCGGAGATATGGGGGTAGCTGGATTACCGACAGTCGAACCGTCTACAGAAGCGATCCACGAGCAAGCATTCACTTATGCGCGGCGGACAGAACAAAATCGTCAATGATTTCTGCTAATCGATCCTCTCCTCCCGCTCAAGAGTGAATGCTTACAGCCACGACGTCATTCAGCCGCTTGTCCAAAATCAGCCTAATCTTCTCCACAATGAAGTCGGGCTCCCGTAGTACGCGTGGGCAATTGCTCCGGCCATGCACGCTATGGTGTCGCTGGCGCCGCCGATCATCCATCGCTCCCCTGTCTTTTTGGGCGTATCCAAAGGACTCCGAAGGGAGCCATGGTAATGCTGAGATCTCCGGACTCAGTGTGAAAAACCTGGCCGGTTATCATGTCTTCCCATGCGGCAGGCGATTCAGGGAGGAGCGACCCGCGGACCGTGACCGGTTGCGGGTCTCGCGTAACGTTCGTCACACAAATCACGGTTTCCGTCCTGTCCGGTGACACGCGTTTTATCGCGAATACCTGAGGAGAAGTCTGGACAATCTCCTGGTCCCCATTAGGATGAAAAGCCCTGCTCTGGCCGCGGGTCCTGATGAGTCGAACGATGCGTCGCGTGATCTGAGAAATGCGGCTGCGGGGGTTCTCTAGATCCTCCAGGAGCCTCCGCTCCTCTATGTTGTGACGGTTTACGGAGCGAGCAACTCGAGTGATGAGCACATCCTGGGTATTGTTTTCGGAGCCCAAGAGTCCGTGAAAGTAGATTCCCGGTACCCCCCGCAAGGCAAGCGCTATGGAACGGGACGCGATGAAGCGGCTCACCTGAAGTTCCTCGGACTCGTCGGCCTTCGGATTGTTCAGCGCGCTGAACCAGGTTGAATTCAGCTCGTACGGCTTCTCTTTTCCCTCACTATCCGTCCTGTACGAGATGAAGCCCCCGTGCTCAACGATTTTCTCGCAAAGGAAGCGGATGGCTGCTTCAGGGAGAATGTCCTCCGCAGGCAAGACGCCGATTCCGTCGTGTGAATCCAGAAAATTCAAATACGTCGCGGTATCAGAGACCTTTTCCAGGGTGGCGGACCAGTCGCGCAGGCGTGTACAGTCACCGGTGTAAAAGGTGTGAAGCACCAGGGGCGGAAGCGCAAAATTGTACACCATCTGAGCCTCATTCTTTCCGTTCCCGAAGTACTCGATGTTCTCCCCATGGGGCACGTTTGTCTCTGTGACGAGCGCAACGTACGGGGCAACGCAGTCGAGGACGTCCCGAAACAGCCGCACTATGATGTGCGTCTGCTCCAGATGAACGCATCTCGTACCGATTTCTTCCCACAAGTACGAGATAGCGTCGAGTCGAATGAGATCGGCACCTCTCCTCACATAATAGAGAAGGATTTCGACCATCTTCAGGAGCACCTTCTCTGATTGGTAGTTCAGATCGACCTGGTCAGGCCCAAAGGTGGTCCAAACGTATTTCTCTCCTTCCAGACCGAGAAACGGGGTGAGCAGGCTCGAGGTTCTTGGGCGGAGAATCAGCGACAGCAAGTGAGTGGGAATCGCCTCTTTCGTGCTGAACTGAATAAAAAAGTCGCGGTAATAGGGGTGGCTGTTGAGGAATTCTTGAAACCACCGGCTCTTCGATGAAGCATGGTTGATCACGCCATCGAACATTAGTCGGAATTCCTTATTGATTGCAGCTATATCCTCCCATTTCCCCAGATGGGGATCCACGCTTTCGAAGTCCATGACCGCGAAACCTCGGTCCGAGGAATAGGGGAAAAAAGGCAGAATATGGATCGTATTTATAGTCCCCCGCAGGAAGCGATGCGCCAAGCTTGCCAAAATCTGGAGCGGCGGTTTGCCATCGCCTTGGACGAGGTCACCGTAGGTTATCAGAATCACATCCTTCTCCGAAAATCGTGCCTCCGGCTCGAAGTCCTTCTCCCATTCTCGTACTGCCAGCGGCTTGTGGGCGTAAAAGACCTTCATGAGCCGCTCGAGCTCCGGCCATATTTGCTCGGCCCGTAGTCGCCCATAGAGCAGCTCCAGCTTGAACAGGATACGGCGGCGCATCTGCTTCGATAAAGCGAGGGGCGGCAGCGAGTAATCCGGATCGACCAGGTATGGTACCGGTTTCAAGTTTGAGAATTCCACCCAATGCTCGAGTTTTTCTCCTGCCTGGACTGCTGCCATATTATTCACCGTATTTTAAAATGGTTAAACGAATTATGTGCTAATGCTCTCGGCCCTTCTTGGTCCGGTGTTCCGACCAGAACCTTTACACAAGGAGGGTTTCGAGCGCAAGCATCCGCGTGTGGACGGCCGCAGGAACGGTGCCACCTCTTGTTCATTGCGTCCATTCGTTTCCCACCATCATGTCAGGCAGCATTGTGGTATCATGACCTCGCCGATGTAGAGGAGACGGATCAACCTTCCAGAAGAAGACTCTGCGCTCGTGCCTCACACAGCAGCGAACATTTTGAGGGGCAATTGATCTAATAGCAGGAAAGAGTCGCAGGCTGACGCAATTTCTGAGAAAAGAGGGATTCTATGGCCGATCAAGCGTTTCATCAAGCAATTAAGCGATTACTCCTTGTCCCGCCGATCAATTTAGCAATGAATCTTTTCGGAGCCTTCGTCACGTTCGTTTGGTTCGCGGTGATGGTGCCGGGAGACCAAGCCCAAGTGGGGTCCGACCTGTTCTGGGAACGGCTCATGATTTTCTCCTCTCTGATTGTGGTGGTGCTCCTTGCCGTCATTCCTGTGAACCTCGTTTGGATTCTCAAGCCTATCCTCCGGCCTCTCAGACGAATCAGGAGCGCCAGCGAAGGAGGTGAAGGACCGTCCGAAAAAGCCAATCTGGAGATCCTCGTTGGACGGTTGCTGGACCTTCCCCTCAAACTCTCCGTCACGACCTTCGCCTGCTGGCTTGCCGGTGCCCTCCTGCTAGACGTGGCTCCAGAAGTAATCCCTGCCTATTATCCCTGGACGTTTGAAACGACCCACAAGATAGTGGCTTGGATGATTTTCGTGGGAGCTCCCTCCACGGTTCTCACCGTGTACTTCGTCACCGAATGGTGGATTCGGAAGACAACCCACGACGCATTTCCACACGAGGTGTTGAGCTCCCTGCCGCGATCGTGCAGAATAAACGTTCTTCCCAAATTGTTGATCGTCACCCTTCTCATCGGAATCCTCCCTGTGGCGCTCATGAGCCATGTGGTGCTTCACTCAATTACCGAGATTCAGGCCGGTAAGGGCTCGATCTTGGACTTCTTGGACCAAATGCCGCATGCGATTCGGTTTCTCACGGCATGGGCAGTGATCCTGGCAGTAGGGTTGTCCGTATTCATGTCCCAGAGCATTTCAGAGCCGCTCCGCTACGCCCGAGCGGCCCTGGAAAGGATCGGGAGGGGAGATCTCGATGCTGTTGTGCCCGTAGTTTCAAATGACGACATCGGAACGATGGCCGACCAATTGAATCGCATGGTGCGTTCGCACAGGGAGCTCGATTCCATACGGGACACCTTCGGCCGATACTTAAGTCAGGAGGTGGTGGAAGAGATATTAAAGTCTCCCGGGGGAGTGGAATTGCGTGGTGAGCTCAGAGAGATGACCATCATGGTCGCGGATTTGCGGGGCTTCACTGCCTTGGCCGAATCGCAGCATCCGACAGTGGTCCTGGAACTGCTGAACCGCTTCCTTCAGCGCATGACCGACATCATCATAGACCATGGAGGGACCATCGACGAATTCACCGGCGACGGCATCCTGGTATTCTTCGGCGCACCTCGGCGTATGCCAGACCATGCCACCCGGGCTGTCGTGTGCGGCATCCGGATGCAGGAGTCCATGCAGGCGCTCAATCGTGACAATCGTGCCGCAGGATTGCCGGAGCTCCACATGGGGATCGGCATCAATTCCGGAGAATTGATCGTCGGAAACATAGGATCTGAGAAACGCAAGAAATACGGGGCAGTCGGAAGTCCCATCAATGTGGCATTCCGGGTGGAAGGATGCTCTCGAGCTGGAGAAATACTCCTTACTCCCTCGGTTTTGAGTGGGCTCGATGGAGACGTTGTGGTGGATTCCTGCCGAGAAGTTCAACTGAAAGGCTTCGACAAACCCATGGTGCTCCACAGGGCAGTGTGTCCGGTCGACTATGATGTGCCATAGAGCTCGGAGCGGACCGGCAAGCTGGACCACGGCGCGTGCTAAATTGGGAAATTGCCATCTTACCGTTTAGATTCGACGATTCTTCTTATATACCCGATGCCAAAAGTTCTTTCCGCTTCCCATATGCCGAGAACACTTTTGGGAGGTTCGCAGACCGGTGGGACGGGCGTCTGAAAGTGTCTCAAAACTCGGGACACACCAAAAATCGTAGCACGATTGAGCGTCGGTGCGTGGAAGGGCACCCTCACCCCAACCCTCTCCCAGAGGGAGAGTGAGCCTAAATAATCCCCTCTCCCCCGCTTCTGGGGAGAGGGTCAGGGTGAGGCGTGTGCCACGATTATCACGGACTGCAGGCTTTTGAGACACTTTCGTCTCGCCCGTCAGTGTTGAGGAGGGGAAACGGAAATTATTATTGGCAACCGCTACAATGGGGAGGACGATCCGAGCGAATCTTTTCCTTCCGGACTATCCGGTCCGAAGCCCCGTAAGTCCCCCTGATTTCGCGGATGTACCGGCTCGGCCACCTTGTCCGAGGTACTCCGTGGAAAGTACCGGGGTTGCTCAACACGCGAGGTCATTCTTGAACCAACGTTCGCGGAATCTGATGCCAACTTGCACCCCGTGTCAGTCGAATCATCTGCACAAAATTGTGGGCTAAACTCTCCGTTGCAGCCGCAAGCCATTTGTTTTCGTAGAAGCTCCTCCTCACGTCTTCGAGCGATTGCATGCTGTGGCCGGTGTGATAGAGGAAAGCGTGAGGAGGAAACACGAAGCCATACAGGTTAAGTGCCAGCATGATTTCTCTGATTGCGCTGTCCTGCCCCAACTCGCTCCCTGCAATTACGACCGCCCCCACTTTGCCTTCTAGGGGATTTGAGGCTTTAAGCGTTCCGTTGTCCAGCTTGTGGAGGAGATCGAAGCACTCGTCCAGCGACTTGTCCGCAGCGCCCTGATCGATAGGAGGGGCTTTGAAGCTAATCCAGCGCTCGAAAAATCTCTTGAGCACGCTTGACATGCCGAACATGTACGTGGGGCTCGCAAAGATTATCCCGTGCGCGGCCACAATTTTCCCAGCAACCATCTTGAAATCATCGTCGTAGCAGTCGCATAGAAAATGGCACCTTGTCTCCATGTCCGAAAAGCACCCTCGGCACGGGTGAATGTTCAACTGACTCAAATGGATGGTTTCGCCGCGGGCACCAGATATTTCATGTATTTTGTCGAGGACTCCTTGCAGCATGATACCGGACAAAGACTCGAAAATGGCCGTGGAATTCTTCAAACGCGGTGAGCTGCTAATTCCAAGGACTGTGGGCATCGTGCCCGGTCCTAAGGGTGACACGGTCATTCCTCCTCAGAAGTATTTGAGCAGACCTTCGCCATAGTATGCCTTTTGGAAACGCTTTGTTCCCCGAAGTCCGAGGAACTTCAAAAAAGCAAATCCTTCGGTGCTCTGGCTGAATCGTATGCATCCCGGTTCCAAGCACCACGTGCATTGATCGAGACGGCCGGCTAAACGCGATGCCTTTCTTGCCCTTGGAGAGGACAAGAGATCCTCGGGCAGGGTGACCCTGATGTCGCCCAACGGAACGGCAACAAGGGGGCAGGGGAAAATCTTCCCGTCTCCCTCGATGAAATAGTGGTCTATACCCCCCGAACACGCTATCCTCCGTCCGCCATGTTCTAACGTGTCGACCACGACGTGTGAATAGTAATAGTCTGCCAGCTCTTCACTAGAGTACAAATTGATCAAATCCAAGCGATACTTTGTGAGAAGCTCCAGTTGAGGCTGCAATTCCAGGTTTCGGAACCGTTCAGCGGTGAACAGCACAGGTGACACCACATGAAAGAGGCCGCGTTCCTTGGCAAATCGAATCAGGTCAGGGAGATCTTCCCAGTTTCCCGGTAATATGGTGGTCTTTATGCCCAACTGAAAATGAGGATTTCTCGAAGCGAGCTCTCCAAGTCTGTCGATGGTTTCTCGCACCTTGGCATAGGCCCCTGAAACGCCTCTCACCTGGTCATGATGCTCGCCGATTCCGTCAAGGGAGCACACCATGGCAAGGTCGAATCTGCCATCAATCGCAAGAAGGATCCTCCTGACCTTTTCCGAGGTCTGCCTCGGGAGCAATCCGTTGGTTGCAAGCGCTATGGTTTTCAAACCTCTCAAATTTTCCTGTTTGAGAGCAGAGATTTTCTCGATCAGAACTGGCAGATCAGGACGCAAGAACGGTTCCCCTCCGGTCAGATCCAGCTCCACAAGGTCGCTTAAGCTCGGAGATGACAAAAACCCGGCTATCTCCTCAAGTGTCAATTCATCCCTGTTGTGCCTCAGTCTCCATATGTTGCACATAGTGCAGCGGGAATTACATCGTCTGGTAACCGTAATCGTGAGCGCGCGCATGCGAGCGGGCAAGCCGAAAATGTGGCGCACGCGATAACCAACACCGCGAAAGGCCAGATTACAGTACACGCGAAGTCGAGTCAGTCGGTCCCCGATCTCGGGTCGGGGGTGAAAAGCTTCATGTGCTGCCATGATCGTTCCTTGCGCGCCCCCAAGAGGAACCGGCAATCCCACATCATTTCGATGCAGGCCAAGTACTATAGTGGAGCGCATTAGGAACAGATCGGGACCTGATTAGCAAACCGAGTCATTAACGACAGCGTGAAAGCAACGGCTGCGCTCCACTATCGTGTTGGCCATAAGCCAGGGGCTCCTCAGGCACGGATAGGAAATCTCAACCTCCATTGTGACCGCATGTCGACCGAAGGCTCATTGGCTTTCAACTGCAACGACTGCCACGCATGTTCAATGCGTGGCAGTATGGACCGTTCGTCGGAGGCCTCTCCGTACTGAGGAAACGATTTGGCAATCACCTCACACGATTGGCTATGCTCATCCTTCCTCCGAATCCGGCCCCCCCTTACAGCCGTAATCCCCGCTCTTGTTTTCATCTCCGATCAAGTATACCACCGTCCGGAACCTGACCACTGAAATGAAAAGAGTCTTCCGTCCAAAGAGAATTGCAGGGATTTCAGGCGCTGTTTCCCTGTCGGAAGTTGTTGCGCTGTTGGGGGCCGACGAACCCGCCCCTACATCGACTGCTACGATACTTCTACCGCAAAGATCAACGCTCTACCCTACAGGGGGGGCAGGTGGGTTTTACGGTGACACGTTTTTCCTTCCAGTCGAGGAATTAGCACGATCAAAGAGTGGCGTTGGGTTCCGCTCCCCCCTACAACTCACGCGAATCGACTCCTCGGCGGTTGATTAGAATGTATAGTGGCTCAGAAAAAAGGAGCCGCCCGACACACCTCCTCACCGGACAGGTCTGGGAAGAGGTATCATGCGGACGCGGTTTTCCTGAACTACCGAGAAATGGCCAGCCCAGTTCGAGCGGGTCCTCAACGCCTTGACCGCGAGCCTGGCCACGAATCCGGGAGATCGAGGGGTGACCCTGAACAAAATCACTCCCTCGGGCGGGGGTAGGTCGGATTTAAAAGCCAGCTCACCGAAATCCTTGTCAAACGTTACTACGAGGCGGTTTTCTTGGCGAGCTTTCCTTAACACTTCAGCGTCGCTAATCCCCGGACACTCCGTGCGCACCCACATCATGTCGTGACCATCCCCCCGGAGAGCCTCCACAGCTTCCCGAGGAAAATTCTCGTTTGCTAGAATCCTCAATGAATAGGCTCCAAGGGATAAACCTTCTCAGAGTGAAGAACCGCGCTGGCGTAGCTCAGACATGCCAGAATGTCCTCGGAGGTCAGTCCGGGGTAGTTTTTCATGATGTCTTCATTGGACCACCCACTCGCCAACAAGTCTATGATGAACTCGACGGCAAGGCGGGTACCTTTTACTACCGGTTTTCCCTGAAGTATCTCAGGATCGACCACAATCCGATCGCCGTAAAGCATTCTTGACTCCTCGCTCTCGTGACCTTCGGTGCCGTTCGTGAGGGCATCCAACTCCTCGGGTGCTTTTCGACTGTGAGTGTCCATCGCTATCGAAAAAGTTAATTCTAAGCGTGTACCAAAAAAAACAGAGTGTTGAGTACCACGCCTACAGATAGAATATCACAGCCGGATTACTGTGGCAATCGAGACAGAGCATCTGGACCGGCAGCGTACTGCTCCTGGGGAGGCTCCCCACGCCGTGAGCGCAACCAACATTGTAATTGGCAATCGTAATGGCCGAGGCAGCACGAATCCGCATGAGTCTGTGAGCGAATGCTTTTCACGAATCGATTCTTCCTTCTTGTCCTTATCCGAGAGCCTCCTTCATTAGCCTCATCCACGGTTTGACCAAGCCGCAAACGTGCCGGAGCTGCGCCAGGTGCACGGGGAACGTCTCTGTCCCTCTTGATGTGGTTGTTTCATCGCGAGCGTTCCCTGTCTAGGCGGTATCCTGCGTTTGTCTCGACATGACGGGGCCCAGTGCCCGCCTTGGTCATGAAGGTGGGCTGGGAGATGTCGTGCCTATTGGATAGTTACTCCCTCCCTAATCTATGGTATTATAATTTTACGACGTCCTGCTCATCCACCTCGCACTCTACGCTGCAAGGGGGGACAGCCATGGGAAACCAGGACAGGACCGATGGGTATCTCACTGATGAGGTAGAGAGGCTTCGTCGGAGAGTGGCGGAGCTGGAAGAGTCGGAGGCCAGACTCAAAGGGACCGAGCAACTCCTAAGAGAGAGCGAAGAGAGATTTCGGTTGCTTTATGAAAACGCTCCCTTGGGCTATCAATCCCTGGATGAAGACGGCTTCTTCTTGGAAGTCAACCAAGCCTGGCTGGACACCTTTGGCTATTCCCGCGAAGACGTTATCGGCAAGTGGTTCGGCGATTTCGTGTCCCCCGCCTATCAAGAGCTTTTCAAGACCGCATTTTCCCGTTTCAAGGCCAGTGGCGAGATTCATCGAGTTGAGCTCGAGGTGATGAGAAAGGATGGAGCTCGAATCACGGTGTCCCTCGACGGGAAGATAAGCCGAGACGAGCACGGAAAGTTCAAGCAAACTCACTGTATACTCTATGACATCACTGAAGCCAAGCGATCGGAGGAAGCTCCGCGGCGGAGCGAAGAGTTCAATCGAAAGCTGCTTGAACAAATACCCGCCGGGATTGTCTGCCTCGCCCGCGATGGGACCATTGAATATGTGAACCGTGCAGCCAAGAGAATGGGGGGAATACGGGAGGATCAGGAATCCGTCTTCCTGGGCCGGAGTGCTCTGGCAATACCGGACTTGGAACCCAAGCAAGATCTCCACGATCGGATTCACAGGCTCTTGGAAGGAGAGCCGCAAACGGAAGTGGAATGTGTGTACAGATCTTCGACCGGCGTTCCCATGACACTGCTGGCGACCGGCATGCCCCGTGTGGGGACAGAAGAGTCCCAACAGGGCGCGATCATAATGTTTACAGACATCTCAGGCCTGAAGCGAGCTGAAAAGTTGGCAATTGCGGAAAGGGACCTCAGCGTCCGTCTCAGTGCCATATCAGATCTCAAGAAGGCCCTGGAACTTTGTGTAGATACGGCTCTGGATGTGTCCGCGATGGATTGCGCCGGAATTTACCTCGTCAACAACGACCGCAGCTTGGATCTTGCCGCAGTCAAGGGGGTTTCGGACGAGTTCGTTGCAGCGGTGTCCCACCTGCCACCGGATTCACCACAGGCTCGGTTGATTATGGAGGGGAAACCGGATTATCACCTTTATCGAGAAATGGGTCGAGACATCTGTATCGCAAGAGACAGAGAAGGAGTGCGAGGGGTGGCGGTGCTGCCTGTGCTCCACGAAGGACGGGTTATAGCATCGTTGCATGTGGCTTCACATGAATTTCACGAAATATCCCCAGAAATTCGTTACGCGCTTGAGACGATAGCTGCCCAAGTTGGGAGTGCCATTGCCCGTATAGAGGTGGAAGAGATGCTGCGCGAACGGACCGAGGCATTGGAACGCAGCAACCAGGATCTTGAACAGTTTGCGTACGTGGCCGCGCACGATCTACGGGAGCCACTTATTGCTGTCGGGGCCTACTTGAAGCTGCTGGAACGTCGCTGCAAAGAAAAATTCGATGCAGAGGCTCACAAGTTTCTGAGCCGGGCAGTTGACACCACCTTGCGGATGGATTCCCTCATCCAAAGCTTGTTGGCTTACTCGCGGATCGGAAACGAATCCCGTCTACATGAGCCGGCCGACTTCAATGCCATTCTGAAGAACGCTCTGTCCGATCTGCATTCTGCGATACGGGAGAGCGGTGCGGTGGTTACCTGCGATGTCCTCCCCAAACGTACGGCAGACGCAGCCCAAATGACTCTCCTGTTCCAAAATCTCATCAGCAACGCCATTAAGTTCAGGGGTGAGGAACCGCTGAGGATTCACGTGGGCTGCGCTCACAGAGAGGGGGAGGTCCAGTTTTTTGTGAAGGACAATGGTATTGGGATCGAGCCCCCGTACTTCGAGAGGATCTTTCGGATCTTTCAACGAATTCAAGCCGTTTCCGATCGTCCTGGCACTGGTATTGGGCTGGCAAACTGCAGGAAGATAGTGGAGCGTCACGGGGGACGGATCTGGGTCGAGTCTGAACCCGGTGTTGGCTCGACCTTCTTTTTCACGATCCCGGACCAGCCAAATTGATCTTGACACTTCGCCGTATGATGAGTTGCCCAGTACAAGCGTCAGACGGGGCTCCTCGCTCAGTTAAGGGATCTGTCTGAATCCGTTCAGATATCGTCTGGCCAGATCCTGGTAAATGGCCCTTGCTTCGACGAGATGCTCCAGTTGCTCGGAAGAGATCTCTTTGACAACCTTGGCAGGAGAGCCCATAACGACACTGTTCTGAGGGATTTCGGTGTTGAAAGGCACGAAGCTTCCCGCACCGATCAGGCAGTTGGAATTGATCTTGACTCCGTCGGCCACAATGGAGCCCATCCCCACCAGGACGTTGGAACAAATCTCGCACCCGTGCAAGATACAGCCGTGCCCGATGTGGCAATTGGGGTGAAGGTATGTCTCCTTATCAGGAAAGGTATGGACTACGCAGTTCTCCTGAACGTTCGAACCCTCTCCGATCCGCACGGAGCCGATATCGCCGCGAAGCACGGCGCCGGCTCCCACGTAACAACCGCCCTCTATTGCAACGTCCCCAATTAATACCGCGAGAGGATGGACGAAGGCATTGCGATCCACTGAAGGCCTTTTTCCTTCGAATTCGTATGACGGCATGTTTTTCTCTTTTTTTTCGATGCTATGAGGACAATGTCCAGGAATATCCGTATAGCAACCGCTCACCGAAATGTCCAGCTACTTACCGAAGAATGTTCGAAGGGCCTCCTGTCATCACAAATTCGGAATGCGAGACGCAATTGTTGACCCATACAACTGTGTCAAGCACGAGCCAATAACGGAATAGCAAACCTGAATGTGCTGCCCTTTTCCGGGCCTTCACTCTCGACCCAGATCCTGCCGCCATGCATTTCGACAAGTTTCCGGGCCAACGTCAACCCAAGGCCTGTTCCCTGGTGTCGCCTGGCAAGGGTAGAATCGACCTGCTCAAAGGCCTTAAAGATACGGGACGTGTCGGCAGCATCGATTCCCAGGCCAGTGTCGCAAACGCTGATAATCAACTCTCCCTCAACCTGCTGGGCCTCCAGCCGAATTCTGCCCGATTCCGGGGTAAACTTTACTGCATTTGAGAGGAGATTGAGCAGAACCTGTCTGATCTTCAACTCGTCGGCCACGATGGTCATACCTTCAATCTCAGGGTCCAGTTTCAATTCGAGCTTCAGATACTGGCTCGCAGCTCGCTCCCTCATGATAGCGAGACTGCTTTGCAGCAGATGACCGATCTTGACGTGAGACAGCTCCAGACCCATGCCCCCTGACTCAATCTTAGACAAATCCAGGATTTGCCCCACGAGTTGAAGAAGATGACGTCCGCTCTCAAGAATATGGCCGACGTACTTTTTCTGCGCCTCGTTGAGAGGACCGAAGATCTGATCTTCGAGGATTTCTGAAAAGCCTATAATCGCATTCAGGGGGGTGCGTAACTCGTGACTCATGTTCGCGAGAAATTCACTCTTGGCTCTGTTGGCTTGCTCAGCAGCATTCTTGGCCTCCACCAATTCTTGCTGCGCCTGTTTTCGGTCGGTGATGTCCAGGAAATTGGCGAGGATAGCCGGACGCCCCTCGTGTTCGATGACCTTGGCGAGGAGCTCCACCCATCGTGTTTCGCCTTGGGCCGTTAGAACTCGGCATTCATAGTGCAGAGGCACTTCTTCTCCTCTTAACCTTGCCTCTGCAAAGGCCGCAGTCATTTCTCGATCCTCCGGGGCAACAAAATCCCAAATCGATTTTCCCATCAAATCTTCCACGCGGTATCCCAAAGAACGAGCCCCCCGCTCGTTCACATACACCAAATTGCCATCCTGGTGAACACAAATGCTGGTCAGCGAATTTTCCGCCAGAATTCGGTAGCGTTCCTCTTCGTGTCGCAAAGCGGTTTCCATGTTCTTACGCTCCGTGATGTCTATCTCGACACCACTCCAGCAGGTGGTTCCGTTTTGCAGTCTCCTTGGGCTTGACGCGAAATAAGACCATCGAATATCACCAGAAGGATTTATCATGCGAGCTTCAGTCGTGAAAGTGGAAAATGTCCTGTGTGCTTCCTCCTCCTCCGAGAACACTCGCGCTCTATCTTCCTCGCAGATTCTTCCATAGATCAGGCTTGCGTCCCGCATGGCATCTTCGGGCGAGCAGCCATACAAGGTTTTCACCGCCTGACTCAGATAGGTGAATTTCCGAGTACCATCGTTATTGCGCACCACTTGGTAGACCATGCCAGAGGGCAAATTGTCGCTAATGGATCTCACAAGGGATTCTCGCTCCCTCAGTGCATCCTCGGCCTTCTTACGGTCAGTAATGTCGCTGAGCATGGCGAATGATCCGGCGAACTGTCCATCCGAGTCTTTGAATGCAGTTGCGGAAACAATGGTCCAGAGCTCACCGCCGTCCTTGCGCCGGAAACGTCTCTCGTAGCGTTGGTTCTCTCCCTGGCGACGTACCTCCATTTGGGTCTGATGATCTTCCCAATCCTCCTCGAACATGAACGAGCTCATCTGTCGTCCCAGCATCTCCTCTTCTTCGTATCCGAGCAATTCGGCCATGCGACGATTGACGAATGTAATCCGCGATTGGGAGTCCATTACCCATATGCCCTCATTCGCAGTCTCGACTATTCGGCGATACGTCTCAGGGTTCTCCGAAGCCAGCCGTTCGAGCTGCCCATCGCCTCGACGCGTGGGCCGATCGGGCTCATCGTCGCGCGAAGGGCTGTGGTCTCGTGGAAAACAGAGGCGTACCCCCAGCTCCGCCACCATTTTGCGCAGGCTCTCCAATTCAGCCAGTAATTCTTCGGGACCTTGAGCTCCGTCCTTCATGCGATCCCTCAGTCGACAGGGCGCCACCCTCTTCCCGGAAAAACGGACCCATGCCCGGCGCTGAGCTTTTTTTCCTGGAATGCGCGTCCTTCAAGCAGGGGCATGCCTTGCCGCGACAACGTTTACGACGAGCAAGAGCCCCCTGGTTTGCTGCAACAATGCGCTGACACCGCCAAGGTGAGATCTGGTGGCGTAGAAAGCCACCCCATTCGGCCAATGCCAAGGAATTCCCGCGGAAACTCCCGGATCTCTTGTTCGTTCAGACTATTGGGAGATTTGGTGAGAGAAGAGGAATGCTCCATCATGTCCCCCCTATTGCCCACAGTGCCGTGCAGCGCTCCGAGTCCTTCCTCCAGTGCTTTCCTTCAATCGATTTCAGTGATGAGTTTATATTCTACCACGTGACACCATGAATCGAGAAACATCTTGATCGCTCGTTCCGGAATCCCGCGCTGGGACGTGCGCAGAGCTCTCACCATTGCGATTGATCTTCTCATCTCAAGAGGGATCAAGCCTATGCGCGGCCGACATCCGCATCTCTCGTCAGGATCGGTCCGACTCACGAACTTTGCGCATTGCGTGTCCAAACGCACGGTTGTGGGACCGTGTCGCAGACTGTGAAAGGGGGATAATCGTTCACCGATAACGAAAAATCGCCCCGGGGGACGCTGAGGACACAGGGAAGGCCGGTATGAAAGGGAATTCCTTTGTGGCCTCATGTCCCTTTTTGCCTCATCGCGGAATCTCGGAGGACGATTCAATCACGTGATCACACGAAGACCAGGTTCAGGCATAAAGTTTGCACCTCCCGAGGGATGACAAATAGCCTCCTCCGGCACGCGCACTCAATGGAAAGGAGCAGAGATCGCCATGAAACGTGACGTTTTCTCAAAGGGCTTTAGAAAGTCATTGTCTGTCAGACCGGGCATGTCCCTCCATATTGCCGATTTCCTGATGAATGAAACGAGAGAGACACGTTTTGAATCGACAAGCCCCCTGCTCAGATTCTATTTCCACATCGCGGCCGCCGGGTTCTGGGACCTCCGGGCCACTTGCAGAAGCGCTTCAGATTGGCGAGTTGCACAGTGCGACCGCGTGAGCATGGTAATCTTCTATCCCGAATTGGAGGGAAAGATGCATATGCCTGCAGAGCAGCGCCAGTTCCATCTGAGCATTCATGTCCTGCCGTCCGTCCTGAACGGATTCCTGGGCGGCAGTTTTGAAGAAGGTCCGACAGACCTCCGCGACATACTGGAAGGGTGTGATACCAAGGGGTTTGCTCAGAGCGGCGCATTGTCCCAGCCCATGATCGCGTGTGTCCAGCAGATAATAGACAGCCCATATTCCGGCTCAATGCAACGACTGTACATCGAAAGCAAGGCCATCGAGCTCATTGCACACAAGCTGGCTCAGATCCAGGCGCCGGATGCGACCCCTGACACACCGCGTCCATTGCGCGCGGGTGATGTTGACCGGCTCCGCTTTGCCAAGGAGATCCTAAGCCGGGATCTCGAATCTCCTCCGACGCTGCTAGAGCTTGCACGCACCCTCGGAACAAACCACAGCGCCTTAAACAGGGGGTTTAGGGATGTTTATGGCACGACGGTATTCGGTTATCTCCGGAAACTGCGACTCATCGAGGCCAAACGTCTGCTCGAGGAAGAGGGCAAGAACGTAACCGAAGCAGCGCTCACCGTTGGATACAACAGCCTTCCATCGTTTTCCCGAGCTTTCTTGAGCTTCTTCGGACAAACTCCGTCGAAGCTCCAAAAAAGGCAGGAATAATTATAACACGACATACGCTTCTCTTCTGCCCCGTCGTTGTGCACAAGACCCGTCTGACGGATTGTTCATTTCAGATAACAAATAGTTCAAATGGAATAGGCACTTGTTGAGAGGGTCGGGTACCTTCTCTCCGGTATCCCGCGAGGAGGATGCGGACTGTCGGTGCACAAGTCGGGGAACCAGACACGCCGACGGGATTCTGAGCACGCCGGAGAAAGGCGTCAAAGGAGGGTTAAAATGGCACTCTCAGGATTAGATGTGGTGCTGAACGACGAGCAAAGAGCCATGGTTGAAACGGCCCGGAGATTCGCTCATGAAGTCATGCGTCCGGCCGGACGCATATTGGACAAGCTCGATCCCGAAGACGTGATCAAAAGGGATTCCGAGCTGTGGGACGTATACCGAAAGTACCATCAGATGGGATTTCACAAACTGATTATTCCCAAGGCCTTAGGCGGACTGGAGGTGGACCCCCTTTCCTGGACACTGATCGTCGAGCAATTGGGATACGGCGATGCTGGATTATGCGAGAGTTTAGCTTGCTCACTCGTTCCCTTTCTCCTGACCGCAGCATTCGGCGACACGGAAATGCACAGTTTCGTAAGAGCTTACTGCGACGACACGGAAGCAAAAATGGTCGGATGTTTCGCTTTCACCGAACCGGACCATGGCTCGGATTGGGTCCTCGCAGCGGAGCCTGGAATGGAGGACCCAAAGTTAGCTCCCAACGTGAAAGCGGTCAAAAAGGGAGCGGAGTACATTATTAACGGCCAAAAGTCGGCATTCATCAGCAACGGCCCTATCGCCACCCACGCGCTCTTGATTCTCAATGTTGATTCGTCCAAAGGAATGCAGGGCACAGGAATCGCCTTTCTTCCGCTGGACTTGCCCGGTATATCCCGCGGGAAACCCCTGGACAAGCTGGGATTGCGATCCTATCCTCAGGGTGCAATCATCTTCGACGAGGTGAGAATACCTGAGAACATGATGATCGTCGCTGATCCCCACGCGGGATTCCAGACGCAACAGTGGATACTGACACCGGCAGGCGAGCTCCTGAGCGCCATTAATGTGGGCCTAGCGCAGGCGGCTTTCGATGAGGCGCTTGCCTACGCCAAAGTGCGGGTCCAAGGCGGCAAGCCCATCATCGAACATCAGAGTATCAAGCTGAAACTGTTTAAAATGATGTCCATGATCGAATCGGCGCGAGCATTCTCGCGCTCATTGGCGCAGTACAACGCTGGCAATCCGCCCGGCTCGGCAATGCACGCTCAATCCTCGAAAGTGTATTGCACGGAAACAGCGTTTAAAGTTGCTAGTGAAGCCATGCAAATACTTGGCGCATATGGCCTTAGCAAGGAGTTTCCAGTCGAGAAGATGTTCCGAGACGCAAGAGCCGGCATGATTGGCGAGGAAAACAACGCGCTCTCCCTACTCGGAGCGTCGTGCTTGTCACGGGAGGGATAGGCCGGCAGCCTCTCTCCTCCATTCGTTGACGAACCGCCCTTACCGCAATACCCCTTGATTCAGGCCTATCGTTCGATTGTGAGTAAAGCGATGGCACCCACCGGTGTGAAAGAAAGGCAAACCATGCCGGCATAGCCGCTTCTCCAGATCGACGACACCGGATGGAAAAACAAAAGGGAGAGCCGCAGAGACTGGCGCCTCGTCACCCGGCTCACCTCCTTCTACAGGAGAGCCGGGTCTCCGGGGCAAAGGTCTTCAGCGATCCGGTGGCAATCTCAGCACAACGGAATTCTCTGTTCGACCATGTTTCCGCGGCCTGAACGGCGAGACTCCGATCGAGGTTTGGTACACCGTTTGGCAAACATTGCCGAGCACTTGCTTCAGCCCTTCCCTAAAGGGAGCAGTTTCCCAAGTGCGGAACCGTACGGATGAAATCCTATCGCTTAGTGCTCCATTTCCTAAATACGGTCACGTAATCTGCCACGACGTAGGGGCACCCCTTGGAAAGTGTCTAAAAAGCCGGCAGTCCGTGATAATCGTGGCACGCCCCCTCACCCTGACCCTCTCCCCCGATGCGGGGGAGAGGGGATTCTTCCGGCTCCCTCTCCCTCTGGGAGAGGGTTGGGGTGAGGGTGCCTTTCCACGCATCGACGCTCAATCGTGCTACGCTTTTTGGCGTGTCCCGAGTTTTGAGACATTCTCCGAGGCCCGCCCCTATCAGTGCCAAGGAAGCGCTCACCACGTACACCGCGGTGCGGATACGGTACCGTATTTGTGCCGTCGACCACTTAGGCTGCCATGGGGGCACGAACGGTTTGCGCGATCACAGGATCGCGAGCAGCGGTCTGTGCGTGGGCACGTCTTGCGTTGAGGAAGATTGTTTACGGATCGGAGAGCACAGGCCGATTGCGAAGAAATGGCCTCCAATGCTAATAATTAACATTAAGAAAGCGTCATATCCATTGACATTTACTACGAAAGTATGCCATACTTCGCGTGCGACCAGGCTCTTCGAGAGCGAGTCCTCTCACCATTTCCCGGAGGATATCATGTCATCGGCCCAGCCACTCAATTGGGGTCACGTTGCCTGCTGGGGGAGAGCACGCTCGTCCGGTCCGAAGGAACTGCATGGCTTTGAGCCGCGAGGTCCGATGACGAGTCGCTCTGGGGTTCTGCCGTACGAGCCCCGGGAAAACCGTAGAGAAGCACAGGCGCTGGGAGCCTGCGTAAGCATGTCCGAACTGAAACGGCCGCGTTCCCACACCGTTTGGAATCGGGCTCTGGGAGACCATTGACATGTGCATACAGGGTAACACACGGCCACGGCCGCGCAGAATTTCCCTCCGGACCTGGAGGTGCGGGCATGGTTTCACTGTCTCGCTCTGCCTTGCTGCGGCCGTTCTCATCGCATGGTCAAGCCCGGTCTTGAGCGAGCCATTGGAGTACGCGCCGTTTGCTACTCTTTCGCTTCAAGGCGGCTATTCACGAATTGAAGGTCGGATGGGATTCGCGCAGGAAACGGGCGGAATTGGAACGCTCAATGATCTTATCCATGACCTTGGTCTACCCATCAGCAACCTCACGTTCGAGATGGAGGCACGAGTGCGGCCGCTCGAGCACCACGTTGTTCGAGTGTACGGTCGATTCCCGGAAACTTACGAGGGCGGGCGGACCCTGTCACGAACACTGCAGACTCGAAACGAGACTTACGCTGCAGGCACCGCGATTCTATCCGAGCTGAAGACGGGAATGTTCGGTTTAGGCTATGACTTGGATTTTCTGGCAGGTCCGCGCTGGTTTGGGGGGCTCAATGGAGACCTGAGACACATCGGCCTTCGAATGCGTCTTGGAAACGCCGGCTCGGCATTTGAAGATACGTTGGCTCTCAATGAGATAGTCCCATGCTTGGGGGCACATCTGCTCTATAGGGCTCCCGTAGAGGTCGGTCCGGCAGCGGGCCTCTTCACTGTGGGAGGATTTTCCCGCATGACGTTCAGCATGACGCCTAACTGGTTAAACTATTTCGACATCGCCGCGGGATTCTCTGTCGGCATTCTCAGGAGCGGAGCTCTGAGCCTGGAATCAAGACTGGGATACAATTACGAGGTCTTTTACCACAATCAGGAATTCCTGGCCGGAAGGTCCCTAGAATTTCAGCGAGAAGGACTCCTTCTGTCACTGGAAGGGTTATTCTAGCTCAAATGTGCTCGAATAGCGGCGATGCTCGGTGCAGGCGCACAGGTCCTCAGGGAGCGCCGATCGCACAGGAAGACTGGTCATGATAATGTTTAACATCTCCGGACGATCGACAGTTTCCATACGCACTGCCCTGGCCCTCGTGGTTGTGGTGTTTGTGGCGAGCGGATGTGTCATCCCCCGGCAGAGAGGGGTGGTGAACGAAACTCCTCATCTGCCAGTGTGCAAGCCCACCGCACATTTCCCAACCCACCTGTACAAGCTGGCAGCGGGTGATGTCCTGGAGTTCCTTTATCTTACCGTCCCGGGTGTCTCATCGAAGCCGTACAAGCTCGCTGTGCGTGACCTCGTAGACATAGAGTTTGCCCAGCACCCCGAGCTCAACAGGTCTGTCCGCGTTCGGCCGGATGGTAAGATCAGCATCCCGAGAAAGAAAGCCGTTTCCGTGGCGGGGATGACCACCGATCAGGTGTCGGCCATGCTGCAGAAAACCTACAGCGATCTCCTCAAAGACCCTGAGATTTCCGTATCTGTGAGAGAATTTAACGCGAAACTCGACGAAATTCAGCGAGCCATTTCCACTGCGCCCCACGGGCAGGCCCGATTGGTGTCCATAGCACCGGACGGGCACATGGCACTGCCCCTCATCCCGGACATCAAGGCAGAGGGCGCCACTGTCCCAGAGCTCACCAAGCTGGTAAACGAGAAATACGCCTCAATCATACCGGACGTAAAAGTGTCCGTCATTCTCAAGGAAGTTATCGGCAACCTGATCTTTGTCGACGGCGAAGTCCGCAGACCCGGCGTATTCAACGTGAGAGGACCCACGACTGTGCAGCACGCCCTCGCGCTGGCCGGTGGCATGAAAGAGACTGCTGAGCCCAGAACCGTGCTCGTCGTGTCCAAGGGGCCTGAAGGTCGCTTCCTCGCCCGAACCACGGATCTCACGAAAATGAGCTCGTCCTCCGACTACGTGCTGAACCGCAATGACCTGGTGTACGTGCCAATGAGCACTATAGCTCGGGCTGACATCTGGGTGGACCAGAATATCAGGCGCATATTGCTCTTCACCGGATGGTCGATCGGGATCAACACCGACCTCGGTCGGACTGTATCGAGCAGGTAAGGTGGGATCGACTTCTTCCAAGAAAGAGCCCTTCCCCGGCCGTTCATCGTGAAATGTGTGTTGCGCATGATCAAAAACCCTTGGCGTACCCGCCCTTCTGGAGCCGGTACGCCCATCTGTCCACCAAAAGCCAGGGATCGAGACAACCACCCATGATCAACTTGAACCCCATTTGCCCATCTCCAGCCGAGAGCGCGGTTCTTCTCAGCCGAAATACGTCTGCTCCCCGGTGGTTCAGCCCATTCATGGCGGTCACTGCACACGTGTATCCAACTTCGCGTGCCATTTCCACGACGCGAGGGGTGATGTCCCGCAGAGTGCCATACGGATAGGATAACGCGACAGGCGGTTTTCCCAACTCCTCCTCAATTCGCCTTTTCGATGCCGCGAGCTCTTTTCGTGCCTCCTCAATGGGAATGGCACTGAGGCTCGGATGATTCACCGTGTGCGAACCGATGGCAAACCCTGCCCTATCCATGGCTCTCACCTCATCCCATGAAAGGAAAGTTCTTCCTCGCACTTCTTCTCCCGTGTCGAGGGGGCGGGTCACCACGAACAACGTTGCTGGAATGTTGTACCGCTGCATGATTTCCGCCGCATAGGTGAAAGACTCCTTGTACCCGTCGTCCAGCGTGACCGCGACCGAACCGGTCTCCAGGGGCTTGTCGCCAGCAATTCCGTTCACCAACTCATCGAGGTTTACCACAGGATAGTGATCGGCAAGATAGGCCATGTGAGCACGGAAGTGGGCCGTGCTGACCGTGTCCGAGCTGTCAGCCTTTGGCCTGACGCAATGATAGGTGAGAATTCTGTGGCCGGCCCTGAAATACCTGGATCGGCGATACGCCAGCGCCGCGCCGGACAAGGCCATTCCCCATTCGAGAGCCCACTTTCCGGCCCTTTTCATTGCCCATCGTGCGTTCATCGGCAGCCTCGTGCGGTCATGATACTGGTTGAGGGAGCGGATGGCAACGCAGGGGTGGGGACAAGCAGCGAATGAGAAAAACGCTGCTGTTTAGAGAAATCTGCTTAAAAAGCTCCATTTTTACATTATTAAATTGACATAAGTAACTAAAATATGATATAAAACTATCAAGCTATACCCCGCGGCGCAGCCGCTCCCAATTCATTTCGTGAGGATCAATTATGAGACCATTCAGAATGGTGGCATGTTTGATCGGCTTGTTGTTACTCCCGGTGACGGTAGCGGCATACAACGCGCCGATGCCTCTGGCCTTACAGCGTCCGATAGCGAAGTGTCCCCCCCAGGGGTGTCCACCGGTATATGGGGCAGCGCCGATGGCCGGGTTATGCGGTCCTGGGCCGCAGTTCGCCTTGTGTGCCCCGTCATTGCGGATGAGGCTTGACGGCAAGGCGGGCCCCATGTGGATGACCGAGAACGTGGATTTTCCGTTCATTGCACCGGATCCGCTCAATCCCCAATTCGCGTTCGAGCGTATGTCTCTCACGCTAGACACGACGAATTTTTGGGCAGGTTTTGTGCGGCTCGAATTTGACCCTCTGCCGAACATCACCCTGTATGGCGAGATTGGCGGTAGCATCCCGAGAAACGCGACCGTAAAGATGAACGCCACCGGTCGTGCTGTTCTTCCGGAGCCTGATAACGCTCAAAATCTGGTTTCCCCGTGGACGTGGAAGGCCCAGAACATCGTATGGTGGATGATAGAAGGGGGAGGGGTGCTTTGGTTGACCAGCACTCTGGGGTTTGAAGTGGGCTTTCGCAGCGAAAGTTTCGATTACCGTATGACCGATCCCCGCAATTCTACCCAGGCATCTGCCATTGGAATTGCCGGAGGGTTGGCTCCGGGAAACGCGATCACCTGCGCCCGTATATGACCGGGTGGTGTCGGCCAGTTGGTCGGCGACCCAGGCAGCGATCTTTGGGATCCGTTCATTGGATTTCGCGGCAGAAGCTGCAAGAAATCGTGCAACCTCTGGGATCCCGAATACCGGTGGCGAATCATTGGCTCAGCATGGGGGGCCAGCAGGTACGAGAACCCAATGGGCATCATCTGCCGCTCTCCCATTCCGGGTGGAGTGATCGAGTCTACCGTGACTGAGTACGTCCTCGACGGGAACAACACACGCTTCCTCGAGTTCTCAGGGGAAGTGGCCGGAGCTCTCACCCCCACGACGAGGCTTGGTGTATGGGGTTTGGGGAGTTTCCTGGAAATTCAGGGCACAGGCAATATCGACGCGCGCGTAGAGCAATCCGACAATTTTGTTGCCCAACCCGGCACTGCGGACGTAGCTGACTCCCGGTACTATCGGTCCAGGGTGGCGTTCGGTCTGTTGTTCGGGATACTCTTCTAACACCGGCCGAAGTCGCCAGAAGGCAGCAGTGTGCCACGTACACTCAATGCGTGGCGGCAAAGAACGCTGTATCAAGGGCTTCTGCTCTTAGCCGAGAACACATGGCTTCTTCTTGGGGAGGGGCTGCATATTGCCGCACATTTCCCGTTGTGCGGCAGCCAGCGTTCTGGTCTAACTGGAAAGCCAATAACCGTGCACGCTTCCTCATACGTGTGGCACAAAGAATGCCCATCTGGTAAAGTACTCTAGCGCCTTGGGGGGTGCCTAGTAATTGGCTGCAATTTGTAGTGGAGCGCCAGAGGGTGCTAAAGGGAGCTATCCCTCTGCGAGGGGCAGTGCTGCTTGTGCAATTCTTAATGCGTTCCACCATAGCCCTCAACTTTGATGACTGCCACACATATTGGATGAGTGGCAGTATAGAGTGAAGTTGACGCACCGCGTCGCTTCCCGCCGAAGTAAAATCTTGCTCTGCGTCGAAAGAATCCGATGAGACTCGCGGTCAAAGAATTGCTCAGGTCAGTCCCTGACCGTCTTTGGAGAAGGCTTCGTCGCATTTACGGGAGTCTTCCGGACAATATCAAGTACGGAAAGGCGTTCACGGAAGGGGTGGCGCTCCTCAAAGAAAGCGAGCAATGGGATGTGAACCGTCTCGTGGCGTACCAAGAAGAACGCCTGCACGTGCTGGTGAGCCATTGCTATGCAAATGTGCCCTATTATCGACGAATATTCAAAGAACGTGGACTCTCCCCGGACGATATCAAGACCGTGGAAGATCTCGGAAAACTCCCCTTCCTTACCCGACAGATCGTGAGGCAGGAAAAGGAGAATCTCATTGCTACCAACATTCCGTGGTACAGACGAGATCCCGTGCACACGGCGGGGAGCACCGGATCACCCCTGGATTTCTTCTACGACGAGACCACTACGCCCTTTAACCGAGCTCTGGCACTGAGGCATCTCCGTTGGCTCGGGTACGCAAAGGGTGATACAGTGGCCCGATTTCGGGACCCGTACGGCATCGACCTCGAGAAGCTGGCCGAGCGCGACCTCTTCGGTCGGGAGTTGAGGTTGACCCTTTGGCGAGGAGATGAGAAAGAGCTCCAGTTGGTCGCTCGGGAGCTACAGCTTTTTAGGCCTGCATATATCAGTGCGTGGCCCTCCTGCCTCTATCTCCTGGCCCGATGGCTGAGGAGAAATTCCGTGCGGCTCGATCCCCCAAAATATATTGTCACGTCCTCGGAGAATATCTATCCTCACATGCGCGAAGTGATAGAAGAGACATTCCAAGCGCCTTTGTCTGACTGGTACGGACAGGAAGAATCAGTGGCCATAGCCATGCAATGCCCAGAGGCAAGGAATTACCACATTCAAATGGAGATGGGGATTGTTGAGCTTCTTCCTTGGAAAGACGAATATCGAGAGATTGTGGGTACCTGCTTGCACAACATGGTTATGCCGTTCCTGCGGTATAGGACGGGAGATCTGTGCAAAGAAGGTGCCGGGCCGTGTGCCTGCGGGAGGCATCATCCGGTCTTGTCGGAGATCTCCGGCCGAGACGGCGACTTCATAGTAACGCCGGACATGCGCTGCATTTCACCTCTCGGCCTCAACCACGTCGTGTACCACCTGGAAGAGATCAAAGAATCCCAGATCATCCAGGAGGATCTGGATCACTTGCGGGTAAAGGTGGTCCCATGGAAGGATGTCGCTCCCCACGCGTTGACGGCACTTGAGGATAGGGTCCGATCCTATCTGGGAGGACGCGATATGCGGATCTCACTGGAAGTCGTTGAGGAAATCCCCCGTTCCGCAACTGGCAAGAAGCCGTTCGTGCTCTCCAGGTTGCCCGTGGCCACGGTCGAGCTCCGGTGCGGCTTGTAACTCATAGAGATTGGTATGAGGTCATGCGATGGATAGAGCGTCAGGATCGATGTATGGAGCTCACTCCGGAGAGATTCCGAACGAACGCCGGTCCCCGGCGATAAGCTACGCGGTAGCCGCGGTCCTCTCCATCGTCGCGGGATTCGCATTCGCCTGGGCATCCAAGGCCGGAATCAAACCGGTGATCGCGTTCTTCGTGGGAATATTCATGCTTTTGGTCCTCAGCCTCTTCCTGAATCGCTTAAAATCCTTTCTCATCTTTGCCCTCATCGTCTCGATTCCTCTCCAGGTGACGTTCCACCTTATTCACGACCCCCTGCCCATCGAGACCACCCCGTTCATGGCAGGGGTGCCGGTGGACATGGTGGATGTTATCCTTGCGCTGCTGTACGGCCACTGGTTGTCAACTGTGGCGTGGACCAAAAAGGCAGCCCCTCTGAGGATCGGACATCCATTTGGTACGCTCCTCCTCCTGTGGCTGGGAGTCTCGCTCCTGACCAGCTACTTCGCGGCACATGCGTTCCGGTACAGCCTGTATGAATTGGTCCATCTCGGGAAAGGGTTTCTTCTCTACTTGTACCTCGTCAACAACACCTCCACGGAGAAAGAGCTGCGGCTCATCGTTTTCGCACTCTTCGCGGGTATGTCAGCGCACGCGCTCTATGCGAGCTTCCAATACGCGACAGGATGGAACTACACGCTCCATGGGGAAACCACGAAGTGGATCGGCCCGGAAGGGTTTCGGTCCATCGGATTCTTTGGCAGTCCTGACGCTGCGGCAGTTTTGATGACGTTCGTCCTTCCCCTGGCAGTGGCCTACTATTTTGTGGTCCGAGAGGATTCCTTGCGACTGTGGGTTCTCTTCGGAATTATCTCTGCGATTCCGGGGCAGCTGGCAACCAAGGTAAGAGCCGCCTGGCTGGCTACATTCATCGCAATTAGCACGTTCGTGTTTGTTAGTTATTTTCGGGGCAGAATCTCCTCAATGGGTCTTATCAAGACCATTCTTGCGGGAATTCTCGTGCTCGCCTTGGCGGGTCCGTTCATATACGTCAGATTCAAAGGGGGCACCTATGGAGAAGACCGCGTCCCCCTTGTCTGGACAGCGATAAACATGATCCACGATCGATGGGTCCTCGGGGTAGGGTTGAACAACTATTTCTTCAACATTGAACAGTATGTGCCAATTACATTTAGACACCAGTGGGCGTACACGGTGCACAACGAATACCTCTTGCGCGTGGCCGAGGGCGGGATCTTCGGGTTTCTTCTCTACTATACCCTGTGCCTGGCCCTCATTATCAAGCTGTGGAAGATCACGAAATCTTCATCGCCGCTTCTCTATGCGGTCTCCCTCGGTTTGTTCTCGGCCATGATCGGCTCAATACCCCATCGTGTGTTCTCATTTTACCATTACAGCAACGTGTACAATCAATTCATGGTGGTCCTCGCCATAGCTATTCTCGCTGAGCGACTCTATCGGGCTGGGCTCGCAAGAGATTCTTCTTCCGGATCCCCGTGAGCCAGGACACGGACGTTCAAATGCTCGTGCATTGGCGCATTGCCGCCGGTGGGCGTGCTTTCGATTTCCTTCTGATGGAGCTCGGAAGAGTCTTTATGGGGAGCTCCCTTGCCGTCCGCTCACCGTGTCAAGTATGGATAATGATCACCTTCCTCCAGGAACTACCTCCCAATGTTCCGGCAAACTGCGCTCCTGCAAAATCCTCTAAAAGTTTGATACCCCGCTGGGTTCGTCCGTTTATCTAGAATTAATATTAATAAATCAGCTTTAAAATTGACAATTACAAGATAATTATGATAACGTCACACTCAACGAGTTTCGCCCGGTCTCAAGACCGAAATGACCGGCATTGATCCAATGTCCTATAGTCCCCGCTCTTTCTTCTCACGAGAGAAACGAACGCGGGGTTTCCGTTGAGGTGGTGTCGTGAATTGGCTCGACCGACCGGGTCTCCCGGGCTGGGGCCCGACGGCAGCAGAGATGCAATGTCCGCAGGGTCGAGTTGGGATCTGAACGTGGAGGAGAAAGAGATGTCAGGGGATGCGACGGCCATAGAGCCCAAGAACCCGAACGCTGACCCGAATTCGGAAGAGCCGCGCGAGGAGAATTCCAGCGGCGCAGGGATTCAGAAGAGTTCCCCGCGCAGAGGATGGAGGTTTTTCTGGTGCATGGCTCTGTTGCTTCTGTCAGGGGCGTTTTACTTGTCATGGCCTCCGTACACGGCCCACACGACAGTTCTCTTGACCCTGGACCGCTCATTGGGCGAAGCGGAAAGGTCGGCGATACTGGACCGAGAGCTCCACATTCTCCAGAGCGAGGAATTGCGTCGGGCTGTGGCACGATCTCTTAGCGTCAAATCGGTCGGTAACTGGCCGTCAGGTCTGGGGTCCGTGTTTTCGTGGCCGGAGCGGCCGGCGACCTTTGGCGATCTGCCTGGACAAGATTGGCGCTTGGACGAGAGGGTCACGGTAATTCCTACGCTCTCCGGCTCCGGGGCGCTGGTGAAAGTGACCGCCAGCGGATCCAACCCGGACGATCTCAAGAAAGCGATAGGCGAATACGTGAGCCAGTACGTAGACTACCGGAGGTCGTCGGGGCCGACCGCGCGAGGAGAGCCCCGGGATGGCTCTCAGTGCTCCGGCGTGCCTTTGGACGACTCTATACGGGAGATCACGTCGCGGATCGAGAGGATGCGACTGACGGAAAACCAGTGTGAGCTTGCTCTCGGGTTTCTAGACAACAAATCGGGCGGGAATTTTAGAAGCTTCATTCCGTCGTCCGATACAGTGGGACTTCCGGCTCTGAAGCTTTTCCAGGATCGGATCGTGGAGCTCGAGATCAAGTCACGAGAGCTCGCTGTACATTTCACGCCCCAAAGCAGCGAAAGGAAGACTATCGAGCTTCAGATTACCGGCATTCGGAAAGCGATGAAGGAATACCTGGCCGCACAGGTGCAGTTTCTGCGTCGCAACCGGGAGAGCCTCATGGCGCAGAAGGCCGAGATGCTTCATAACCGATGTGCCTCTTCGAAGGAGCCAGCGAGACCGGCATCGTGGGAAGTGCAAAACGAGGGGACGAACCGCACCTATTCCGTGGTGCCGGGCCTTCAGGTGCGTGTGGATGAGCCATCCGTTTCTTGCAGGCCGGTGATAGCACACCTGGAAGCACTCAAGGCAGCATTGCTCGCGAGGCTCCAGCTCGACACGTAAGGTTAAGAGCCCGGTGTACGATGGCTCCCGTGCGGAAGCCTGCATTACTGAACGATACGACCGACTTCTCACAGCGGAGTGTGCGGAGCTGGTGGGGCAGGTTTCAGACCCGCTCTTCCTTGAACAGGGCTGAAGCAAATGCGGGACCATATTTATGAAACGGTGTACCAAGCATGCCCTGTGACAAGCGATTCAGAAGACGAATGAGGAGGTATGGGCAGATCATGGGCAAAACGGCTTCAATACTGGCATTGGCCCTGGTTTTGGCTTCCGTGTGGATGGGAGCACCGTGCTCGAGTGCCTCTTCCGGCTGTCCGATTGAGGTCTGTCCGCCGCCTTTAGCCCCGATTCCTCCTTGTTGCGAGCCGAACCTATTGTTTCCGCCACCTCCGTGCCTGATTGCCCCGATCATCGCTGGGCCGCCCCCACCACCGATGCCCTGTCCGCCTGTCGACGCAGGTGTTCCCGTAATGCCCCTGCCGGGTAAAGGAGCGCCTCCTCTTCTTGGCCGCCCCCTCCCGGGCCTTCCTCCACCTCTGCCTATTCCTGGCTTGCCTGGCCCCCAGTAGGCGGGAGCACCATCGCCTGAGTCCCTCAATTTGGTGCTCGCGCACAGATCCTTCCCGTTTGTGGGGTAGGCTTTTAGCCTGCCATTTTCTTGGGTTCCGCCACATTTGCGTTGGGAGCACGCAGACTACTCTCCGCAACGAATCGCAGGCTGGAAAGCCTTCGCTACAAGGGCTGCCACCTTCTTTGTGCGGTAGGCTTTCAGCCTGCCATTTTCTTGGGTTCGGGGCTTTCAGGAGACACCATACGTGTGATGGGGGCGCACCTCGACGGCTTCCCCTCAAGGAAGGCACCTTTCGGAGCTCACAAGAGCGCTCGCGCGATGACGTCCACGATTTTGGCTGCCACCCCTGTGCCCAGCTCAGTTACCACGGGACTTGATTCCTTGAATTCGCCACGTTGGACGAGGTTGAGATAGTGCCGAATCTTCTCGCGGTCACGTCCCACGAGCACTGAGGTTCCCTCCTGAATGTAAATGGGGCGTTCCGTGTTCTCTCGGCAAACGAGGCACGGGACATTGAAGAAGCTCGCTTCTGATTGCACAGACCCTGAGTCGGAAAAGATAGCGGCAGCGTCTTCGAGGAGTGAAAGGAAATCAAGATAGGAGAGGGGGCTTGTCAGGGTCAGGTGCGGGATTCTTGTGATTCGCCCGGCTAATCCGTACTCTTCCAGCCTCCGTGTCGTCCGCGGATGGATGGGGAATATGACGGGCAAGGGCATGCCTTCGAGAATGCCGACCACCTCCTCGAGAGCCCCCGGAGTATCCACATTCGAGGGTCTATGGAGAGTCACAAGAATGTAGGATTTCCGCTCTTTGCCGAACCGGACGCGATACTTTCTCTCCCGAATCGCGGGCAGGAAGGACTGCAAGGTCTCGAGCATGATGTCCCCAACGAGGTGGACCCGCGACATGTCGATGCCCTCCCGCTGAAGGTTCTCGATCCCCGAGGGCTCCGAAACAAAGAGCAAATTGGACAGGCAGTCGGTGAGGCGGCGGTTGAGCTCTTCCGGCATGGTCTCGTCGAAAGATCTCAAGCCAGCTTCCACGTGGGAAACGGGGAGGAAAAGCTTCCGCGCTACGAGAGCCGCAGCAATGGTTGAATTCACGTCTCCAACCACAGTGACCATGTCAGGCTTCAGATCCAGACAGGCCTTTTCAAACTCAATCATGATCTTGCCGGTCATCTCGCCATGGCCACCGGAGCCCACACCCAAATCTCGTTCCGGACGCGAAATTCCGAGCTGCTCGAAAAAGATGTCGCTCATTTCCTTGTCATAATGCTGTCCCGTATGCACTGTGATTGCTTCGACACCCGGGACCATGGCAAGCTCGCGCTCGAGAGGGGCCACTTTCATGAAGTTAGGACGGGCTCCCACCACGTGTATGATCCGTTTCATCGGGGCATCCTTCGTACGAAAAATGTTGCTGCTCGGGCGCCTCAACGCTCATTCGGGATTGGCCCCGAGAGCCGCTCCCTTATGGCGGTTGTGTGGGAGCATCCTTCGGACACGAGTCCGAAGCCTCGCAAGAATCTCACGGAAATCCCGAATGCTTGTCGGCGCGTGGAAGAGGGCCTTCCGCAAGCGATCCATTCGCTGCCCGCACGGTGCAATCACTGCCGTATCAGCCGCCCGGAGGGAGGCAATCACCTCCGATGCTGCTCTCTGTGGCGTGAGCAAAGGGTCGGAGGTGATCCGTGCGGCAGAGGTTGCGGCGTCTGGGAACACATACACCCTCTTGACGTCACTCTTGGGGCTTGAGGTGAGCACGGCAGAGATGCCGGAGGATTCCACCGAGTCCATCAAGACTTCGATCCTTCGAGCGTGGTACATTGGGGGACGCCACCACGAGACGGACTGCGAAGAGGCCTCATGCACCGGCGTGCCGGCTTCGTTCTCGTCCCACCGATACCGGAACTGCACTGCATCTTCTTTCGGAAAAGACGGAGACGGTATCTTCGCGAGGGGGATCGGCCGCAAACCGAGGTGGTCGAGAAGATATCGGATGACGTGCTCGGTCTGCTGAAGCCTGCGTTCAGTCCCGTCCTTGAACGGATGCATCAGAACGCTGACGTGAGGGAACCCTTCTCGTTGGGCAGTTTCCCACGCTGCATCGACTGTTGACCGGATTTCCCCCAGGCTTAGCCCGTAGGTCTCCACATTTATGGGAATCAAGACGATGTCACCGGAAGGGGTTCGGAACGGGCGAGGCTTTGCAGAGGCCGGCAAGAACCGTGTTCTTTGGAAGAGATGTTTTCGGAAAAGGACGAAGTATTGGAGACCGGTGCGCACAAAGGCCTCCGGGGACAGGTCGTCCATGCGGAAGATGAAGTTGGCCCCGCGAACAAGTCCATAGGCTCCGAGCAGATCCGATTGGCCCCTGACGAGGTTCTCCTGTTCGACGAGATCGCGCCCTTGGAGGAACTCGTGTACCGACCCGTGAATTGCCAGCTCATGTTCCCCAGCCGCAATACGTTTCAACAGGGAAGGAAATACTTCCGCAATGAAACCAGTTACGAAGAACGTCGCTCGAATGCCGTTGCTCTCCAAGAGGGGAAGGAGCCGCGGCATAGCGTACCGAGCTCCTCCAAACTGCTCCAGGTCGAAGACCAGCGTGCAGGTTCCGTGGCTATCGGCCCCTCGCCGGGGTGCTCCCGGTCTCACCGGCGGGAGGGGAATTTCTCCAGATCCTGAAAGCATGTCTCTGAGACAGGTTCTGGTCTGTGTTTCCCACTGGGAGGGATCGATGCCTGAGACTGTCGTGTATCCCAAGCGAAGCTTTCGAAGAATTGCGCCGATGGGAGGATGGTCCTCCATATCGTCATTTCGCAAGAATATCAGAGCCTCGCAACCTGAGTCTCGAATCTGGCGAAGACAACTCTCGTCGGTGGCAAGGGTCCTGTACGTGACGCGTAGGATCGGGATTCCCCTTCCATGGATTTCGGACAGCTTGCAGCCGATCCGGGCGAGATCGTCTTCCTGGTAGAGCAAGAGAGTGCGGGACCAGTTCACGGGCATTGCGTCAGCGCCTTCCGTCTTGCGCAAGGGTTGAGACAATCCGGGCGTAAGCTTCTCCTATGCTATCCCAGGAGAAGCTCTCTTGAGCCATGATCCGAGCTCTCTTTCCCATTTCAGCGAGAGCCTGGACATCGGTTGTCGCTGCTTGGGTCATCGTGACTGCAACGGATGCTGGATCCGGCGCAGAGACGAATCCGCATTGGTAACGGGTCACGAAGTCAGCAGTCTCATCTACCGAGTTGACGAGAATGGGTCTTCCCATGGCCGCGTATTCCGCGAATTTCGTGGGAAACGCGTGTCGAATGGCTGGATGGTCTATTCGCGGGATAATGAGGATCCCTACGTCCCGCACCCACTGAATCAGAGTGGATCTATCCGTACGATCGATCAGCTCGACTCTCGGACCGAAAATACTGCGGAATCGGTCTTTCAGATCGCGATCGCCTTCGCGAAATCCCAGGAGCAGCATTCTGATACCCGGATCGGGCACCAGTCGGAACGCATCGATGAGATTGTCGATCCCCTGCCATGATTGGAAGTCTCCGATATAGCCGAACGTGAAAGGGGGTCGGGCAGGGAAGGGCACCTGGCGGAAGACGTCCAGATCCACACCGTTTCGAATGAGAGTGATCTTCTGCCGCGGGATGCCTTGCCTGAGGAAGGTCTCCGTCTGGAATTTCGACACAGTGAGAATGTGGTCTGCGCTTGCCATTGCCAATCTGTCGATGAGCCTGACCCGCAGCGAGGCTGACTTGTTGGCGCCTCCTGACTCGATCTCGTTCGCCAGGGCAGATTGCGCAATTACGTCTCCATGGACATCGAGAATGACCGGCGCGCTCAGGAACGGACGGCAGAAGAACAAGGCCTGCCCCGCCTCCTGAGCTCCACAATAAATCACGGACGCGCGGCGAAGTGTTCTCAGCCACAAGGGCATGAAGAGTGATGCCGTGGTCTCCGTGTCGAGAGGCGGGTGGTCCGGCATGTTGAACACGTCGCACGGGATGGAACGCTCTCTCAAGCACTGGGCAAGCATCATTACGCGATGCGTATAGGCGGAGCGATCGTCGCTCCCTGCCGCGGACAGTGCCAGAACCGAGATCGGTGCAGACTTCGTGGTCACGGCCGCTTGCCTCTGAGAAATGCTTCAACAATGTCGGCTATTCGAATGGACGCTCGGCCGTCACCAAAGGGATTCTCGTGCACAACCATGGAGCCGTAATGCGCTGGATCCTCCAGCAGGCGAGTGGCCTCCTCCACGACGACTCTTTGATCTGTCCCAACGATTCGAGCCGCACCGCACTCAACGGCTTCGGGTCTCTCCGTCAGATTTCGAGCCACGAGAACCGGTTTATGAAGGGACGGCGCCTCCTCCTGAATTCCGCCGGAATCGGTAATGATGAAGAAAGCCTCCTTCATCAGCCGTACAAACTTGAGGTAATCCGGCGGCGGAATGATCCTGATGCGCGGATGAGATCCCAGAAGCTTTTCTACAGGTCCGCGCACATTGGGATTCGGATGGACAGAGTACACGATGAGCACATCGGAATGGGCCTCCGCGATTTCCAGAAGCGCGAGGGAAAGATTCTGCACCCCTTCTCCGAAACTCTCTCTGCGATGGGCCGTGACGAGAATCATCCGATAGGCCGTTGGGTTGAAGCCCGGAAGATCGAGTGCACCCCCCGATAGGCCGTCCAGGTAGCGGGACGTGTGCAGGAGGGCGTCAATGACAGTGTTCCCTGTCACGAACACGGAGTCACGCCGGATCCTCTCGGCCAGAAGATTGTCTGCAGCCCGCTGGGTAGGGCAGAAGTGGAGATCCGTTACATGGGAGATGCAGGCTCTGTTTACCTCCTCGGGATAAGGTTGAAACCTGTCGTAAGAGCGCAACCCTGCTTCCACGTGGCCAACGGGAATCCTGAGATAGAAGGCGGAAAGCGCTGCTGCAAATGCGGAGGTCGTGTCGCCCTGGACTATTACTAAGTCGGGGCGCTCCCGCAGAAGGATTCCCTGCATGCCCTGCAACACTGCAGCGGTGATGTGGAAAAGGCCTTGATTTTCCTTGAATATGTTGAGGTCGTGATCCGGTCGGATCTCGAAAAAACGCAGAAAGGGATCGATTAGCTCACGATGCTGGCCGGTCAAGGCGCACACAAGTCGAAGCCTATCCGATCTCCTCTTGAATTCCCGGTAAAGAGGCCCGAGCTTAATAGCTTCAGGTCTGGTGCCGAGCACCATAAGCACTGATTTCATGAGGCAACCCGTAGTGCCAGAAGGGACTTTATCCACTATGCACATTCAGCCGAACTTTGACAACAGTCGGGAGGAGGAAACCATTTCAAGGCACGAATCGGTGTGATTGGGCGAGAAGCAGATTGACATTCCGCCCGCATTAGTACTATATGATTGACAGATACGTTTGCAGAATGGGGTTTCTTCACAGGGTTGTCGGCTTCATTGGCGGAGAGGGGAGCTCATACTCTATAGCGTGAGGATAAGGTTGTGAAGAGGGAGGGAGACAAGCCGAGTGGCTTCTTGGCTCTCGTGATCGCTATGCTGGTAAGTATCCCGATGGGCGCCGGTGCGGATGTGCTTTCCGAGCGATCCGCAGATGAAGTACTCGAGAGCAGCGAATTTGTGATACAACCGCGGCCGAATTACGAAGGGGCTTTCTGGATTGTGGAAGACCGGACCGGAAAGATCATCGGGTACGCCCCGTGGGATGCGGTAGGCAGAAGGTGGACTCTATTTACACTCAAGGGTGAGTATCGCGGTTTTCTCCAGGCCACTCTTGGCACAACTGTCCCACCCCATTACCAGCAGTATCTGTATTACGGAGGGGATAATCGGTACAAGGGCCTGTACGTGGCGGCATTGGGGGGAAGACCTGTCGCTCCGGAGTTGCCGGAGGGGGAGCTCGGCGGCGAGCTTCAATACTTTGCCAGAGGCAACATTCCTATTGATATGCCGGACATCCGTATCGAGGTGGCCCCCCTGAAGAGATTCCCTGACGGAGTAGATGTTTCTCCATTAACGAAGTCTACGACGCGCTAGTCTTGTCTCTCTGATAGTGCAACCGTACATTTCACGGCCCGCTCCACAGACCACCTCGAAGAGTGGTAGGCAGGGAACGCGGCCCTGCCGATACGTGGGACAGACGTCAATCGCCGGGTGCGTGGTGAACGTCAGCCCGATGGCTTCGCCCCAACGTGTTCAACAAAGTCTCCCGCCACCATGACCGCGCGGTCCCAAGCCAATCAAGAGCACCGAGCGGGGGCTTTCGATTCCGATCGTGCTATCGTCCAAACGCGTATGTGATAGGATTCGCAGGTGAGCGAGCGAAACAGCATTCTCAAGAATACCATTGCACTGGCGGTTCCCAATGTCCTCAATCCGGTCGTATCCTTTGTTCTTATTCTTCTGATTTCTCGCTATCTTGGAGTTCAGGGCCTTGGCGAGTACTCCCTAATCTTGTCCTACTTCGGCATCTTCTCCACCCTGGCTTCACTCGGACTTGCCGACCTGCTCGTGAGAGAAGCCGCGCGGCGGCCGGGAGAGATGCACAACCTGTTCGCAAATGCCCTACTCTTCGGGGTCGTATCCTCCCTGGCAGCAATGCTTGGAATGAACGCTGTGGTGGCCGTGCTCGACTACCAGCGAGAGATCGTGCTGGCATCATTCATCTGTTCCTTTGCCCTCATAGCTTCGACAGGCGCGACCTATGCGGAGGCGATGTTTCGCTCCCGCGAGCTTTCCGAGTACGTGGCACTCTGCTACGTGGTGGAGAACGCTATTCGAGTGGGAGTATGTGTTTTTCTCTTGCACAGGGGGTTCGGTATCCCAGCGCTTTTCTACGCGTTTATGGGCACACGCATGCTGGGAGCTCTCTTCATCTACCTGCTATACCTTCATGTACTGGGAAGACCCACATGGAGCCAAAATCGGGAGATGTGGAAGCTACTGGCCGGACAGGCTGCCACATTTGCCAGTATAGCCATATTCTCGACAATCCACCTGAGCGTAGACCAAATCATGCTCTCGAAGCTCGCTAACATTGAGTCAGTCGGCATTTACAGCGCAGCAGACAGGCTCTTGACCATCTGCAAGACCTTTCCTGCCGCGTTTGCCTCTGCGCTACTTCCTTTCTTTACCAAGGCGTACGTTGACGGGAGAACCCCCCTGGTCGATCTCGTCATGAAGTCCGTCCGGTACCTGATGCTCACCTTGCTTCCTGTGGTGATAGGCACCGTGATCCTGGCAGACCGTTTCATTGTGTTGATCTACGGAGCGAAATTCATGGAGTCAGTGGAGGTGCTGCGGTTGCACATTGTCTCGCTGATCCCGTTCAGTCTTGTGTTCCTCTTGGCTCAAACCCTCATTGCAACGGACAAGCAGGCCGTTGATCTCAAGATCAACGTCGTTGCAGCGGTGTTGAACGTGGTGTTGAATTTCGCTCTCATTCCCCCGTTGGGAGTCATTGGCTCCGTCCTCGCCACCCTTATCACTGTGGTGGCGTTCTATTTTCTTCAAAACATCTACATTCGGAGCTACCTGTTCTCTGTTTCTCTGGCCAAGGTTTCCGTGCGCCCCCTCGCTGCAGCTCTGGGAATGGGCGTCGTGACGTACGGCTTGCGCGGACAAAACGTGTTTCTCAATGTGGCGATTTCCGCGATGGCATACTTTGGCCTTGCATGGGGTCTTCAGGCCGTTTCCAGAGAAGATGTCCGCGCTTTGGCAGCGATCTTCTCCCAGACCCGGGTGAGATGAGGGAATCGCGTGAGGGTGGTACTAAAGCAATTTTATGAGACATTCCCTACAGCCCTCAAGGAATGGGCCCAAGTCGCGTATCATATGCTCCCCGCTGGGTGGCGATACGGGAAAGCATATAGGGATGCACTTTCTTTGTTCTGCGAGAGCGATTGGTGGGACGAAGGTAAGCTGAGAGAATATCAAGAGGAGCGGCTTCGTCGGCTCATCCACCATAGTTACGAGCATGTTCCCTATTACCGGGAGGTGTTTCGAGAAAGAGGGCTGACGCCAGGGGACATCAGCGGGATCGCAGACCTGCCCAAGTTGCCGATCCTGACGAAGGATGTGGTGAGGCTGCGGCGGCAGGATCTCTTGGCGAACAATATCGCTCGCACGTCTATGGAAGCTGCGCATACGAGCGGATCGAGCGGGACTCCGCTGGATTTCTACATGGATAAGAGAACGAGACCAGTGGATCGAGCCCTGGCGCTCCGAAGAATTCTTTGGCTGGGATATCGCCCGGGAGACGTAATCGCCTATTTCAAGGGGCTTCCTCTGGTCAATCCCAGTCGATACATTCGATATTTTCCCGGCGCCGGCGAGCTGCGTGTCTCTTTCCATACCGTGAATGAAGGTCGTCTCAACGAGATGGTGAATGCCCTGATTCGCTACAGACCAACCTTCGTGGATGCGTGGCCGTCGTGCCTCTCCATTCTGTCCCGGTGGATCGAGCGCACTGGCAGAAGCGTGCCCGCTCCGAAGTACATCGTTACCGCTTCAGAGAATCTGTACCCCCATATCAAGGACAAGATCGAATCCGTTTTCCAAGCTCCGGTGATCGATTGGTACGGTCAGGAGGAGTCGGTTGCAGTGGCTATGCAATGCGCCTATGGCCGTGAATACCACATCCAAATGGAGATGGGCATCGTTGAGCTGGTCTGCCCGGGCCAAGATCTCACTGGAGAGATCGTGGGCACCTGTCTTCACAATTTCGCGATGCCGCTCCTTCGGTACAAGACAGGGGATCTCGCCGTGACGGGGGGCGGTGAGCCCTGTCCGTGCGGAAGGAAGCACCCGACCTTTGCCCGAGTCATGGGGCGAGACTCGGAACTGGTGATCGTCCCGGAAGGTCGGCCCGTTTCTCCGCTGATTCTCCATTTCGCGTTCTACCATCTGGACGAGATCAAAGAGGCGCAAATCATCCAGGAGGACATCCATACCCTCCGGGTCAAGCTGGTCCCCTGGAAGGTCCTTTCGGAGCGGACTCGGCGAGCCGTCGTCGACGAGCTCCATGATCGACTCGAATCGCCATCCATGAGCGTTATCGTGGAGGAAGAGGCCGAAATCGC
The DNA here is from genome assembly GCA_040753915.1 of Thermodesulfobacteriota bacterium. GTDB lineage: Bacteria > Desulfobacterota > Desulfomonilia > Desulfomonilales > Desulfomonilaceae > JBFMDN01. Next base: position 74,682 of record JBFMDN010000007.1, read on the forward strand.
AAAGACGAGAGGAGGCAAACGTCCCTTCGTGATAACGAAGCTCAATGTGGAGGATTACCTCTGAGTGATTCGCAGAAAATACCTGTCTTGATGGTGGGCCCGGTGCCCCCACCGTACGGCGGGATCGCGTCCGTCATGGAGGATATTGTTTCGTCGACGCTTTCGAGGGAATTCGCGTTCGACGTCTTCCCCAGATCAGCGGGTTTTCCGGAAGGGGAAGATTTTTGGAGTAGGAACCTGTTTCGGTTGAAGCGGTTCTTCCAGTTTTTCCGGCGCGTGAGGCACGGACGATACGGTCTTGTGCATATTCATTCCGCGGACCCCGTGTTTCTCGGCACGACCATATTCATGGGCCTTGCCCGTTTTGCTGGGTCGCGTATCTTGCTTCACATGCATGGAACGGACTGGGAATGGTTTTACGATGCGGCACCTCCGCTCAGGAAGCTTTACACGCGTTTCGGACTGCGACTCGCCGATCGCATCCTTGTTCTCTATTCTCTCTGGCGTGAAAACATCAAGAACCTGGGAATAAAAGCCGAAATAGACGTGCTTCCGAACTTCGTTCATGGGACGGAACCTCCCGACCCGGGTACGGTCCGCCAAATGCGACAATGGCTCGAGATTGAAGAGGGCGCTTTCGTCGTCGTTACCGTGGGTACTGTAGGGTGGCGAAAGGGCACTTTCGACATTCTCAAGGCCTTGCCGGCCATAGAAAAGAAGGATCCGACCACTCGGTTCATTTTTGTGGGAGGCGAAGAGAAGCCGGGGGAATGGGATCAGCTTATGGCTATTGTTCAAAGAGATGACCTCGAAACCTTTGTGCGTTTCACCGGGGAGATCCCGCGGTCGAATATCGCGGGGATCCTCGCATTGGGGGACGTGTTCTTGCTCCCGTCCTACATCGAAGGTATGCCTATTTCGATTATCGAAGCCATGAGAGCAGGATTGCCGGTGATAGCATCAAGGGTGAATGCCATCCCGGATTTGATACGGGACGGTGTGTCAGGCATTCTCATTAGCCCTGGAGACCCGGAAGGCATAGCCTCAGCGGTTCTGGCGCTGAAGACGAACCCTGTCCTGCGAAGACAACTGGCTCACGGGGCCCGAAACGCATTTGAGGAACGGTTTGAATTTGGCGTGGCCATGGCTCGGTTGAGGGTCGTGTACGAGCAACTTATCGGTCCGGGAATACCCGGGTGAGAGCCGGAGGACTGCTTGGTCGACAGAGCACCCAGGACCGCCCACGGCGCAGGGGGCAAATCTCTCCGGTGGCAGAGCGGTACTACGAAGCTTCGGTGAGGACACACCGCGATGACTGCATGGTGACCGGCGGTTACCTCTGCGGTGGGGCCTTAAGGAGGACGGCGTTGGCAGAGCGATCTCGTGTCTGCGAAAGGTTTGGTGACGGGCTCTTGGTGAAGGGCTGCCCCAATGATTTCGGGGGAATTGTCCCACGGGTTCGGTTTAAGTCCTGAGAGGAATTCCGTATGTTCGAGCAATACCGTCCATACAAGCTCAGGCTGATGCTTATGGACGTCGTGCTGACGATCATAGCTCTGGGGTTGATTGAGCAGGCGAGACCGTACTTGCCCGGCCGGCTCATTCTCGCGGGTGAGGCAATTCCCAATCCCGTCCTTTATCTTATCGTCGCTTTGCTGTGGCATGCGGTCTTCGCGGTAACAGGGGCATACGACAAGAGGGATTTGCCAAATTTCTTCAATCAATTTCGACGACTGACATTCTCCTATTCTCTGTCAGTTCTCCTCTTCGCCGGTATTCTCTTTTTCACATTCCGTGATATTTCACGGTTACTGGTGATCTATTTCTCAATACTAAATTTCCTGTTTCTCTTTACCGCCCGTTTCGTGATGACCCGGTTCCTTAAGTCTATTCGAGCTGAGGTCCACGGGGGGGCCATTCTCATAGTGGGGGCAACCGATAACGGCATATATCTCGCCAAAGACATCATGGACGACCACGAGAACACTGTACGGGTGGTTGGCTTCATCGACGATCAGCCGATCGCAAGCAGCGACCTTCCCGCGCCTCTCCTCGGTTCCACCGCGGACATGGAACGGATCATAGAAGAGGAAGGCATAGACGTGGTGGTCCTCGCGCTCGCAGAACACTGCGCTCGGGATCTCGACGGCCTCGTGTTTCGGCTAGATCCCCTGCCGGTTCGGATCTACGTAGTTCCTGATTTTTCGAGACTCTCCTTGGTGAGCACTGACATCGAGACCATAGGAAACCTTGTGGTTATCGGTATTCGTGAGCCAGTCATCAAAGGGCATAGAAGAGTTGCCAAGCGGGTGTTCGATTTTGTGGTGAGCTTGCTGGGAATCGTGTTCACATGGCCCATTCTCGTGCTCATAGCTGTTGCCGTGAAGTTGGACTCCCCCGGCCCTGTGATCTACGTGGCCAGACGTGTGGGCGAAAATGGCAAGCTGTTCGACATGTACAAATTCCGAACCATGGTCGTAGACGCTGAGAGGCTCCAAAGCCTCGCAACGGAAACAGACGAGCACGGAAGACCTATCTACAAGGTAAAGTCCGACCCCCGCGTCACTCGAGTAGGACGTTTTTTGCGTCGCACATCCCTTGACGAGCTCCCCCAATTGGTCAACGTGCTCAAGGGGGAAATGTCTCTCGTTGGCCCCAGACCCGAGCAACCGTTCATCACGCAAACGTACGATCACTGGCAGTGGCAGAGACTGTCTGTGCCACCGGGCGTCACGGGGCTATGGCAAATCTCCGGCCGCAGTGACTTGCCCATGCATCTGAATACCCAATACGACATATTCTACGTGAGAAACTACTCGATTCTCTTGGATCTGAAGATCCTTCTCAAAACCTTGATCGTGGTGCTCAAGGGCAAAGGAGCCTACTAGTGCTCTATCCCTCAAGTGCTTTTGCGAATAACTGCCTGACGGGCTCCGAGGCGCTACCATGACGAGGGCCGGAGAGAGGAACGATCGTGGGCACGTGTGTGGGTATCCGATTGAGATTGCCTCATTTCCGCTTTCGCGGAAATCGCAGCGATGAAGGAGGACCGCACTTGTCTGCCGACCACAAGAGAGGCACTCCTTGAAAGCACTTATGCTGAAGGCAATGTTCTTTGCCGTTATGAGTTGGGGGTTCGCAATCTATGCCGGCGCGGCAGTTTACCATGTGGACGCTTCTCGAGGCTCGGATCTCAACCCCGGAACCGACGCCGAACCATTCAAGACAGTGCGTCGAGCCTCAGAAGTTCTCGAGCCTGGAGACACCGCGCGAATTCACGAGGGAGAATACCACGAGCAGATCGTAGGGGGAAAATCGGGTCGTGAAGGTGCGCCCATTGTGTACGAAGGAGTCGATCCTGACAAGGTCATACTGAAAGGGAGCGTTCTCGTCAAAGACTGGGTGAGAACCGGAACGAGCTGGATCAAGCAAGGCTTGGCACCCGTTACTCCGGAAAACGCTTTCGTCATGGTGGATGAGAGGCGACTGCTCAAGAGGGTAGACCGCGTCGAGGCGCTCTTCCCCGGATCTTTTTTCCTCAGCCGGGACGGAGTCTATGTCATTCGCCTTTGGCGTGATGCCGATCCCAACACGAGCCACTCTGTCGAGGTGTACGAATACGATTTCGCGTTCAATTCGGGAGATCGATGGAATGGCACAGCAAAGCGATGGATCGTGCTGCGAACCATGACTCTGGAGAAATACGGGACCTATGCCGTGTCCACAGACGCTCATCACCCTCAGGCAAATTCTCATTGGGAGTTGGATCGGCTGAAAGTACGGTATAATCACGCGGAAGGGATTTTCTATTGTCTAGATGATTGGTATGTTCACGACTGCGAGTTCGTGAGGAACGGCGGCCATGGTTGTCAGCTCAACGGGGCGCGAGTGCGCTTCGTCCGGAACGTGAGCTCGGAAAACGAGTGGTTCGGACCTTCCGGCGACGGCGGGTGTGGAGTCCTTATCGGGCCTGATGCCACGGCGCATTCCTGCGAGATATCGTACAACGTCTTTGAGAACAATGGGCATCAGTCCGGTTATGGGTGCGGAGTCTATTTGGAGGGAAGATCGAGAGGCAACTACGTGCACAACAACCTCTTGATAGGAGGATCTGCTGCTGGGGTCGGCTTTTACGGGTCATCGAAAAATCTCGTCTACGACAACGTCTTGATTGAAATCGCCGCTGGATCGGAATGGGATTTTGCTGCGGCATTCGTCTTGCACCCCAGCATTGAAGGGGCTCCCACTGAGCCTCAAGCCAATCTGATCGAGCGGAATATCGTCTGGGGATGCCCTCGGCCTATAGCGGTGCAGAAACGGACGAAGGAAGGCTCTCCCGAATCGTTCAATCGATTTGTAAACAATGTCTTCGCTCGATGTCGATTCGAATCGTCGGCCGATGCAGCAGAAGCGGTCGCGCTAGAATCCAACCGTTGGCTCCAGTGCCCTCTTGAGGGTAGCAATCAGTCTACGGGCCTCGGAAAAAGGCTAAAGCGTTCGCTTCGAAAGCTTCTGAACCGAGAAGCGACCATTGCCGGTGAGCGCGTTGAGGGGAGCTCGGTCGAAGGAAAGATTATTCCCAAAACCACGGATTCGCAGGATCGAGCTGCACAGTGACCGCCCTACAGGCAAGTGCTAGGCCGTCCTCCTGGGGAAGAAAGGTGGAAAGGTAATGCCAGAAGAATCGCATTTTTCTCTCAGAGATGCTCTGGGGCTATTTTATAGAAAGATTGCCATCTTTAAGATTACCCTGGTCGTCCTGCCGCTCGCGGTGTTTCTGGCCTGCTTTCTCCTTCCTCCGGTGTACGAATCGACTGCAAAGGTCATCGTCACGGGAAAACAGGAAAACACGACCCTCTTGCAAGTGCCGGCGGACAGGGCAACCTCTTCCTTTTTTAACCTTAATGTGGATGAGATAGATCTCAATAGTGAGATGGAGCTTCTGAAAAGCATAGATCTATGGATTCTTACTGTCAAAAAGCTCGGATTGAAATCCTTGAGAAAGAGCGATGAAGGCGCATGGAAGGAACGCCTGCTGGGACGAATCAGGACATGGAAAAAAGAACTTTTTGGGGGCGAAGAAAGAAAGGAGCCGGGAAATCATGGGGAATCCCCGGATATTGTGGCTGCGGCCAAAAGCCTCATGGCAAATCTTAAGGTCGTTCCCACTCCCAAATCAAAAGTGCTTGATTTGTCCTTCAGATACTCGGACCCAATCATGGCAGAAAGGATCCTGTCGACCTTCTTGAATGAGTACGTTCCCTATCATCAGCAAGTGTATTCGATGCCAGAGGCTCAGGGGTTCTTCCAAAACCAGGAAGACATGTTTTTCGAGAAATGGCAGGACGCCCAGAACAAAGTGAAGGCGTTCAAGGCTGAATGGGGAATCTCATCTCCCGAAAAGCAGAAAGGCGAGCTCATCGCTCTGATCAAGCAGATCCAGGAAGCTCTGGTGGGCCTCAATGCGAACCTGAACCAGTATGAGAAAATGCTGGTTCAGCTCAAGAGCGATTCGATGCCCACGGGACAATTGGCTCCTTCGCCTCAAAGAGGCAACGAAAACACCGTGATAAGTGTCATCGCTACGCAACTGTTTCGAGCAAAGCAGCAACTGGTCCTGACAAAACAGAATTTCGCTCCAGAGAGCAGGGAATATAGGGAAGCACAGGCTCTGGTGGAAAAGGTAACCGATCAGTTCATCAACACTCTCGAGACGGAGATTGGTATCCTGAAAGCCAAGAAAGCGAGCCTGGAGAAAAGCCTAAACGAGAAGAAGGCCAGCCTGGAGATGCTCGAGCAAAAAACCGAAGAGCTGCGTAAACTGGAGCTCGCTGCCACCATAGAGAAAGAGCGCTACATTCAGTACGCATCGAAGCAGGAAGAAGCTCGAGTTGAAAGTGTGAAAGGCGGGCGCAAGCTCGTGAATGTGAGTGTGCTCGCCAGGCCTTTCACACCAGTTGCTCCCGTGTTTCCCCAGACGGCATTGATGGTTCTCGGAGCGTTCGTGGTGGCTGTTCCCCTTGGAATCGCATTGATCCTCATTGCAAACTTCTTGGATCACACCTTTGATACGCCCAGTGAGGTCGAGAATTCCACAGGAGTCCCCGTCTTGGCTTCGCTGACGAGGCTACCCAGGAACGAGGGTGCAAAGGCATAGCGAGAGTGCGGTGAATCAGCTCCTCATGTGGCTACTCGTAGCAACTGTCCTCGTTCTCGGGTCCGGAAGCCTGCCGACCCAGGCGCGCGACTATACTCGCGGAATTATCGTGAGTGTGGAAGGCGATAGGCTCCGAGTGGAGACGGTAGACGAAATCACCTGGATTCTCGAGCTGATCCGGCCATGCCTGTGGTGTCGCGAAGACGTACCGGTGATTCTTCGCCCCCAGGGAATGCTGAGAGCAACCATCGAAGAGGAAGCTCCCGAGCGCATTTCAGCCGTGCACAGGACGCCGACACTGGTCATTCACCGTGGGCCGTGACTGCCAGAGAACCGCAACTGAGACAGAGTGCCTCACGTCATAATCTCGAAGTCCCCTCGGAAGAGGAGGTCGGATCATGAGCAGAGACGAAGAGGACCGGGCCTGGGAAATCCTCATGGTCGAGGACAATCCCGTGGACGTCCTGGTTACCAGGGAGGCCCTCAAAACCGTTAGCACGAAACATCATCTTCACGTGGTCGAAGATGGTGAACAGGCCTGTGACTTCTTGTTTCGGAGAGGCCGGCACTCCGGCGCGCTCCAACCCGACCTCATTCTGTTGGACCTTAACTTGCCGAAGAAGACTGGAAAAGAGATTCTGTCAGAGATTAAAGGCGACCCCTCGCTCAGGCACATTCCCGTGGTCATTTTTTCTACGTCAGAATCACCGGACGACGCAGCATCATGCCGAGAGCTGCATGCCGATGCTTTTGTCACGAAGCCCCTGGATTTTGGGGAATTCTGCAGTACGGTGCGGGCCATAGTGGAATGCTGGATCGGTGTCGCCGCGTGGGAGCCCGTGACCGACCCTATCACGCATTGAACACGCGTTTCCCCAAATGGGATTGTGTAGTTGCTTCAGCTCTGTTGAGGAAAGGGCAGGTTTGTATCCTGTTACGTCTGCGGTGGGCCATACCAACTTCGCGGCAGAAGTACCGTAGCCAGGCCGGTAGTGGCGGGTTTCAGAAACTGTCTCAAGACGCGAAAAACAGCAGAAAAGGTGGTACGGTGGGGGAGGATACTGCCCATCAAACCCTCACCCCACCCTCTCCCCGAGGGAGAGAGCTCTGTTATTCCGGGCGGTTGCAAGTCCCCTCTCTCTTCGGAGAAGTCCAGGGTGAGGGTGCTAAAATGGAAGCGTGCCACGATCTTAACGTTGGCCGCAATTCCGAGACAGTTTCCTCAGACCCGCCCTTGCCGGATGCGACCTTCGCCGCTGCGACTGCAATGTCCCTCGGGGAAGAAACAGCGGAGCAGGGCCGGTTCCAAGTCAGTTTTCCGGCACACCGATCTGGACAGACCTTAAGTTGTAGACAAGGTTAGATGTTCTTTAGATCTTGACAGGCTCCAGAACGCCCTGTAGCATGAATGAAGCGGTCACGAATGTGGCCGCCAACTAGACGATTACATGCCTGGCTGTGATGTCCGGAGTCGAGCAGCTCAAATATCTATTGTGGTTGTGCACGTTCGACGAGGTAACGCGCGTCCTAGAAATTCGGAAACCGGATGAAGGAATGTGTGCAGTTCTGCCACCGGATGTCACCTCCGTCTCGAAGAATCTATGCCAGGTACCCGATGAGAAGTTTCGGCACAAGCGCATCGGAGGAGTTGAATCATCCATTCTGTGAAATAAGAGTAATCATCGCGTGGGGCGTGAGGAAAACGGTGCAAATCCGTTGCGGACCCGCCGCTGTGACCGGGGACGAAAGCCGCAAAGCCACTGTCGGAAGTGATGGGAAGGGCGGCGAGTAGGAGGAGCCGGAAGTCAGAAGACTCGCCCCAGAGAGAGTACGGTGTCATGCTCTTCGAGGACTAGGAGCTTGGCAACTGGGATGGAAAACGGCATCCCCGGGTTGGAAATCCGGGGATTTTTTTTGCCCCTTATCAAGGGCGATGCTGCTGGTGTCGGTGGACCTGCTGCACCGGGCGTGGCCTGCCTTCTATGGCTTCGATGTCTCAGAAGAACTAGACCATTGTTTGCTCGAGCCTGCAAGCCGGGCCGAGGGGGTGGTTTCGTGTAATTGGCCGCGATTTAGCCAATACGTCTTGAAGAGGAGTGAACCGATGACCCTGTTGGAGGAAACTTTAGGCCGCATTGTTCCCCAGGACACTGAGTGTCGCGCTCGCGCCAAAGAGAGGCTGGACCAACTCACCATGCCGCACTGGGCCCTTGGAAGGCTCATGGATTTGGCGATCGACCTCGCGGGGATGACTGGATCCTTGAACCCGCCGGTTGGCAAACGAGTGATAGTGGTCATGGCAGCCGACCATGGCGTGGTAAACGCTGGCGTTACGAAGTATCCCCAGGAAGTTACCCGCCAGATGGTGTTCAATTTTCTTCGTGGAGGAGCTGGAATCAATGCGCTGTCGCGTACGGCGAATGCATCTGTGGTCGTAGTGGATATGGGAGTGGCGGGCGACTTGGGAGAAGCGGCTGACTCGGGAATCTTCATTTCTCGCTCCATCGGTCAGGGTACTGCAAACATGGCTGAAGGTCCAGCGATGAGTCGCGCCGATGCGGTGCGGTCAATTGAAGCGGGAATCCAGATAGCGCTTGATCTGGGAAAGTCTTACGATCTCCTGGGCACTGGGGACATGGGAATCGGAAATACAACCCCCAGCAGTGCCGTGATAGCGGCTCTTACGGGCGCTCCGCCTCGAGACGTGACCGGCCGGGGAACCGGAATAGACGACAACCAGTTCGCGCACAAGATCGCCGTGATCGAAAGGATCTTGAAGATCAACGATCCCGATCCAGCCGACTCTCTCGATGTGCTGGCAAAAGTGGGCGGGTTCGAGATAGGAGGCATAGCTGGTTTGATACTCGGCGCAGCCTCAATGAAAAAGCCCGTGATGGTGGATGGTCTCATATCCACGGCAGGGGCTCTCATAGCGTTCGGCTTGAAGCGTGAGGCAGCAGATTACATGATTGCAGCTCACTTGAGTGTTGAGCAAGGGCACAAGGCTGCCCTCAGAATGCTCCAGAAGCAGCCGCTCCTCGATCTGAGCATGAGACTGGGAGAAGGGACCGGTGGAGCACTGGCGATGGTGCTGGTGGACGCGGCCGTCAGGATCTTGACTGAGGTTGCCACGTTTGAGGAGGCCGCAGTTTCCCAGGCCGAAACGCAGTGACATGCGATGAGAGCATTTTCCACCCGGCGAGGCGCTCAACAGCGATCGCCCTATCAGAGTTGACGTCGGCCGCAAACAGGGGAGCCTACATGACCCGATTCAAGCATGGTGGGAATTTAACACCTCTGGCAGGGATTGCAGGGATTCCCGCGGAGGAGATGCTGGACTTCTCGGCCAACATCAACCCATTGGGGCCGCCCGAATGGTTCAGGTCCGTCGTGAGTTGCGCACTGGAGTCCGTGGTGCACTATCCTGACCCGGACTTTTCTCGGCTGGTAAGAGCAGTGAGCCAACGGTACAGCGTGCCGGAGGACCAGGTGATGATCGGAAACGGTTCCACGGAGATCATCTATCTCATTCCCCGCGCTCTGAGTCCTACTCGTGCTGTTGTTCCGGTGCCAACCTATTCGGACTACCTGACGTACTCCCATGGGGCGGGCCTCTCCACCCAGACTATCCCCTTGGAGGAAAGTCAGGGATTCAAACTGGATTTGGATGTGCTGGGCTCTTACTTAAGCGGAGGTGAGCTCGTCTTTGTCTGTCAGCCCAACAATCCGACGGGCCTGCTCTTTGACTCGGAGGCCCTGAGAACGCTCGCCGCCAAGCATCCCTCCACGATTTTTGTGGTGGATGAGGCATTCAGAGACTTTGTGGAAGACATGGACAGCCTCGTATCTCGACGACCGTCCAATGTGATCGTGCTCCTCTCATTGACGAAAATATTTGCGATCCCTGGTCTTCGGTTGGGATGCGCAGTGGCCGACAGCGGGGTGGTCGATTCGATTCGCAGGCTTCAGCCATTCTGGTCAGTGAACACCATCTCCCAGAGTGTAGGAGAGGCAGCTCTCAAGGACACGGAATACGTGGAGCGAAGCCGGGTATTCGTGCGAGAGCAGCGATTGAGGTTGACGGAAGAGTTGAAATCCATTCCGGGGATGACCGTGTATCCTGGTGAGGCGAACTTCTTGTTCGTGCGCATCGACCGGAGTGATGTGGACGCTCCCACACTGGCAAGAAGGGTGCTGAAGGACGGGATCGCTATCCGGGTCTGCGACAATTTCGAGGGCTTGGATAACCGATTCTTCCGCGTTGCTGTACGCACGGCAGATGAGAACGCCCGTCTGTGCGAGGCGTTGAGGCTGAGGCTCGGCGTCCCGACCAGGACCGTCAAGAGAAAAACGACGCCCGCAATCATGTTTCAGGGGACCAGCTCCAATGCAGGGAAGAGTGTGCTGACTGCTGCTATGGGACGCATTCTGCTGCAGGATGGATACAGGGTGGCCCCCTTCAAATCACAGAACATGTCTCTGAATTCATTCGTGACGCGTGACGGTGGTGAAATGGGGCGGGCACAGGTGGTTCAGGCCCAAGCGTGTCGATTGGATCCTGATGTGCGCATGAACCCGATTCTCCTCAAGCCGAACAGCGACACAGGGAGCCAGGTAATAGTGCTCGGCAAGCCCGTGGGAAACATGGAGGTCCTCGACTACGTTCGCTACAAGCCACAGGCGTTTGAGGCCGCAAAGCAGGCTTACGATTCTCTGGCCCGAGAAGCTGATGTCATGGTGCTCGAAGGCGCGGGAAGTCCGGGAGAAGTTAACCTTAAGCATCATGATATCGTCAACATGCAGATGGCCCGTTACGCCAAGGCCCCAGTGCTTCTCGTCGGGGACATCGACCGGGGAGGGGTGTTTGCCTCTTTCGTGGGGACGATGGAGGTGCTGGCTGAATGGGAACGAAAGCTTGTCGCAGGATTCGTGGTGAATCAATTCCGCGGCAAGAAAGATCTTCTCGATGACGCGAACGAATATACTCTGCGTCACACCGGACGTCCCATTTTCGGAATAGTGCCCTACCTCACTAACCTGGGACTTCCCGAAGAAGATTCGGTAAGCTTCAAGTGCGGTGTCTTCGATGAGGTCCGTCCGTGCCTCGACGACAGCGTCGAGATTGCGGTGGTCGATCTCCCTCACATTTCTAACTTCACTGATTTCGACGCGTTCCGCGCAGAACCTGACGTCCGCCTCACGATAGTTCGGCGAGCGCGAGATTTGAATCGGCCGGACGCCGTGATTATCCCCGGCAGCAAGAACGTCATAGGAGACATGGAATATCTGGTAGGTAGCGGGATCGCGGAAAGGATCAAAGAGCTCACAGACGCAGATCAGACAGAACTAGTGGGGCTTTGCGGCGGTTTTCAAATGATTGGTGCTCGGATCGCTGACCCGTATGAAATAGAGTCCGCAGGCAGAACTCTCGAGGGACTGGGCATGTTGAACATGACCACAGTATTGGCCAGAGAGAAGACGCTCACGCTCGTGAGTGCTGTCCACATAGAATCCGGCCTCACGGTTCGCGGCTACGAGATTCATCACGGCCAAAGTGAGCCTGATGGGGTGGAGCCTCTGCTCGAGCACCCGGACGGGCGCAGCATTGGCGCAAGATCGCCCCAACGACGAATTTGGGGCACGTACATGCACGGTATTTTTGATGCTGACGAATTCCGACGATGGTTCATAGACAAGCTGCGCCAGCGTCGAGGGCTTCCTCCTGCGGGGAAGGTCCTGGCGTGCTACGACATCGAGCCTGCACTGGACAGGCTGGCCGATGTGGTGCGCGACGGATTGGACATACCGAAAATATACAGGCTCATGGGCCTGTAGAAGCGCCCCGATCTCGGAGGAATGATGGGCCGATCGTGTCCCAGAATCGTGGTGGCCGGAACCAACAGCGGAGTCGGAAAGACATCGATAACGCTTGCGCTCGTTAGTGCATTGAAGAGACGAGGGCTGACAGTACAGGCCTTCAAAGTCGGGCCTGATTATCTTGACCCCACCTATCTGTCCATAGCTGCTGGGAGACCCTGTTACAACCTGGACGGCTGGATGACCGGCGAGGACTATGTGCGAGGGCTCTTTCTGAGCAAGGCCGCTACGGCAGACATTGCAATCATCGAAGGCGTCATGGGGCTTTTTGACGGGAGCGACCCAGTTCATTCCAACGGGAGCACTGCTGAAATAGCTTCTTGGTTGAGCTCCCCGGTTCTCCTGGTTGTCAACGTCCACGGGATGGCCCGGAGCATTTCCGCTCTGGTGAGGGGATATTCCCAATTCGACCCGAACGTTCGCGTCGCAGGCGTTATAGCCAATCAGTGTGGCTCAGAGAGACATGGATTCTGGCTGGGGGAATCTCTCAAGGCTTTCGGCATGCCGCCAGTGGTTGCCTCTGTCCCTCGAGGGGCATTACCTGCTTTGCCGAGCCGCCATCTCGGACTGGTGACAGCCGATGACCGCAACTTGCCGGACACCCTGCTCGGGCAACTGGCGGAAGCCATGGAGCGTCACGGCTCCGTGGACGAGATCCTTGGGATTGCGCGGAACGCCCCTCCTCTAGAGCGTATCTCCAGCCAGGCAGAACGGTGGAGATCCCCTCGACCGGTGACCTTGGGGGTGGCCCATGACGCGGCGTTCCATTTCTATTATCAGGACAATCTGGACGCGCTGGAAGCTTCGGGATGCAGGCTGATACGGTTTTCGCCACTCTCGGACTGTGCTCTTCCTGATGGACTTGATGGCGTCTACCTTGGAGGCGGATATCCCGAAGAATACGCGCAAACCCTTTCGGAAAACAGGGGCATGCGCCAGGCCGTCAGAGACTTCGCGGCTGCAGGGAAACCCATTTATGCCGAGTGTGGAGGACTGATGTACCTATCGATGGGGATAGAGTCTCTCGACGGCAAACGATTTGAGATGGTGGGACTCCTGCCTCGATGGACGAGAATGCTCGGTCGCCTCAAATCGCTCGGATATGCGGAAGTGACGCTGGTCGAAGATTCTCTTTTCGGAAAGGCAGGCGACAAGCTCAGAGGGCATGAGTTTCACTATTCCGAATTGATTGGTCCGCCTGCACCGGAGGTTGAGTGCCAGCCGATCTATTTGGTCAAGCGAATGAGATCGGATTCTCTGGAGCCTGAAGGATTTCAGTGCGGCTCAATACTGGCAAGTTATATTCACGCGCATTTCGCGTCCCGTGGAGACGCAGTCAAACACTTCGTTTCTCTTTGCTCTCGGCAAGCATGAACGAGGATGAATGGCAATGCAATGGGTGTCTCTACCGAGGTTTTCATGGGTAAAGAGAACGAGAAGATCTGCTGCAAAGTAAGGAGGGTTAGACAATGAAGAATTGCGACGCCAGGACCGCCGTCATCCTCCTCGGCCACGGGAGTCGGGTCCCGGACGCGGGGAGACATATGCAAAAGGTGGCAGACGGACTCAGAAACAAGTACGGGTACGACATCGTGGAATTCTGCTACATGTCGAGGTTAGGTCCCCATTTTCCCGAAACTTTTGAGAAGTGCATCGAGCAGGGCGCTACTCAAGTGATGGTCATCCCGTACTTTCTGCACGACGGACTGCACCTCGTCCTAGACATACCGGAGATGATGCAAGAGATAGCTGCACAGTACCCGGATGTGAAGGTTGTTCTCGGCAAGAATCTGGGGTTCGACGAGGTTCTGGTCGACCTCGTCGAGAGGAGGATAGCGGATTCCAGAGAGTGTTGCGACGTGAGGGAGCTCGAGTTGCCCCCAAGGAAGAAGTATCCGGTTCCCCCTGGTCAATTCGAGTTTGTGCAAATGAAGCCGGAAGAAGCAGAGCGGTATCTGAGGGGCACCCACAATCATTAGCATCCTCTGTCTGACGGCATTGCGTACGTGTGAACGCGGCGACGGCCTTTTGCCAGTCGCACACCTGAGGCAGACATAGTGTCGGTCGCAAACGTAGGGCCGGCATCTTGCCGGTCGCTCATTGGTATCGTGAAGCCGAGGCTGTGACACTTGGCGGGGAAGGAGCACAGAAATGAGGCGAAAGCACCTTTTGTCGATCATGGCACCAGCGTCGATGGCTCTGATGGTTGTTGGTGCGGAGCCTGCGTATGCCATGCATCTCTCTGAGGGCATCCTGCCCTTGCCGTGGGCTGGATTATGGTTTGCGCTGGCTATTCCTTTCGTCTGGTGGGGAATCCGGGATCTGAGGTTGCGGAGCAAGGATGAGCCCCATCTCAAGGCAATGGTGGGATTGGTTGGGGCCGCGGTCTTTGTGATTTCCTGTATGCCGATCCCCGTTCCAACGGCCGGAACGTGCTCGCATCCTTGTGGAACAGGCATGGCCGCGATTTTGATCGGTCCCTCTTTGACGGTACTCGTAGCCAGTGTGGCGTTGACGCTTCAGGCGCTATTCCTTGCCCATGGCGGGCTGACCACGTTGGGCGCGGATATTATGTCCATGGGGGTGGCCGGAGCTTTTGTGGGGTACGGCGCTTTTGTTTTTTGCAGACGAGTCGGACTACCCCTCATGGTGGCCGCATTCGCCGCGGGAATTCTTTCTGACTGGGCAACCTATGCGGTGACTTCCTTTGTCCTGGCTTTGGCTATTCACGGCGACTCTTCTCTGTGGACCATGTTCTGGACCATTACGGTGGCCTTTGTCCCTACCCAAGTCCCTCTGGGCATATTGGAAGGATTCATCGCCGCGGGAGCGTATCGATTCGTGAGCACACGACGCCCCGAATACTTGGGACTGCTTGCTAGGGGAGGTGTGGCATGAAACGAGTGGTTGTGGCGGGTCTGGTACTGGTCAGCTTTCTTGTGATGATAGGCTCAGCATCCTTGGCTGAAGAAGGTGGCAAGTGGCCGGGAGTAGACGAGTCCGTAGTCGAAAAATTCGCCAAGGCGGCCGGCCGTGAGCCCTGGGAGCCGTTCATCAATACGGATCAGGGAGATTTGCTTCTATTTGTCTTCCTGCTCGCTGGAGTGCTGGGCGGATTTGTGATGGGATATAACTTCCGAAAACTGTTTCCACCGCGCGCAGAGGCTACCGTGAGGCCTCCGGATGTTTGACACATTTTCCGATATCTTTGCGCGCCGGGACAATGTCCTGACGAGAGTCGACCCGCGCGCCAAGCTGATGGTCGCGTTTATGCTGATCTGCGCGGTCATCCTTTCAGACAGGCCTCTTCTGCCGCTCTCGGTGGCAGTGGTGTGCATGGCAACGATGGTTTCCTTGCGCATACCGATAAAGCTAATCGGCATCAGGCTGTTGGCGCCAATGGGAATAGTGCTCGTGTTGGTGGTTCTGAAAGCCTTCACCACCAAAGGAGCTCCCCTCGTCAGTCTGAGCGTTCTTGGCTACGTCTTTGTCGCCTCGTCAGAAGGTTTGAAAATCGGATCGGTCTTGGGATCACGGGTGTTCGGTGCCGTGAGCGTAATGCTTCTGCTGAGCTCCGTTTCGCCGGCTCATCAGATATTCCATGCCCTGAGGTGGTTTCGAGTCCCGGAAGTATGGGTGGAGATTGCACTCTTGATTTACCGGTATATATTTGCCCTGTTGGACCAGACCTCCGACCTCATTGTGGCTCAAAGGGTGCGGCTGGGTTATTCAAGCGTGACCAGATCGTTATCCTCTGTCTCAGCCTTGGCTGGAACTGTTGTCGGCCGTTCCATGGATCAGGCGATGAGGACGTACGAGGCTATGACGTTGAGGGGGTACCAGGGTCGATACCCCTTTGCGCCCTTGCCTGAAATGCGCAGGTCCGACTGGCTTACCATTTTGGCAGCATTTACAGCGATTACGACGGCGTACGTGATGGCACAATGGTGGATCGCATCATGAATGAACCAGCCATAGAGGCACGCGGCCTGACATTCACCTACCCGGAGG
Source organism: Thermodesulfobacteriota bacterium (assembly GCA_040753915.1). Lineage (GTDB taxonomy): Bacteria > Desulfobacterota > Desulfomonilia > Desulfomonilales > Desulfomonilaceae > JBFMDN01. The sequence goes on from JBFMDN010000007.1 coordinate 90,727, forward strand.
GGAGTCGTGCACTTGAAGGGGTAGATTTTCATGCGAAATCAGGGGAGTTCGTCGCAATGCTCGCTTCCAACGGATCGGGCAAGACTACTCTCATCAAGGTCCTGGTAGGCGTTCTGAAACCGCAAGAGGGCCAGGTGTACATCGATGGCAAAAACATCAAGAGCCTTTCTCAAGCCCAATTATACCAGCGAGTCGGCCTCGTTCTGCAGAACCCGGTCGATCAGCTCTTCGCTCCCACAGTCGAAGAGGACGTGGCGTATGGGCCTCGAAACCTCGGTCTCAGCGAGGAGCAGGTCAAGGCTCGTGTGACCGAGTCCTTGGAACTGGTAAATGCGGGACCGCTTCGCATGAGGGCTATCCACCACCTCAGTTACGGTCAACAGAAGCGGGTCTGCGTTGCTGGGGTCCTGGCCATGCGTCCGTCCATCCTGATACTGGATGAGCCAACAGCGGGGCTCGACCCTGCGGGAGAAGCACAGATGATGGCCCTTCTCCACAGGCTCAATCGAGAGCAGGGTATCACCGTGGTATTGGCCACCCATTCAGTAGACCTTCTCCCCCTCTTTGCAGATAGAATTTACGTGCTCCGAAATGGCAAAGTGCTGAAGCAGGGGCCCGCGGATGAGATCTTCTGCGAGCATGAAATGATTGACCGAGCGTGTCTGAGACTCCCCTACGTGGCTGCGCTGCTTCATAAAATGAAGCAAGCCGACGGCGTTCCCATCAACGGCCTTCCACTCACGCTGGGAGAGGCACGGATGAGGCTGTTGGAGCTCATACCCGAAAGCGTCATCGTGAAGCACACGGGAACGCATACCAGATGAACACCACGGACGCTGCAGCGAACACGTAGGTGCTGATAACCTTTCTTGGAGAGAAGTTTCTTGCTATGAAAACCGGAACCTTATATGGCATAGGAGTGGGTCCGGGCGATCCCGACTTGATCACGGTCAAAGGGGCCGCTGTCCTTGGTCGATCCGCTCATGTGTTTGTCCCCAAAGCGCGCACAAGTGCCGAAAGCGTGGCCTTGAGTATTGCGCAACGGTATGTGAGCCCTTCGGCCGCAATTCACGAGATACTCTTTCCCATGACAACCGATCGCTCAGAGCTGCTCGCGAGGTGGGAAGAATCCGCCCGAGCCGTCGCTGAGGTTCTGCAGGCCGGGATGGACGCGTGTTTCCTCACACTGGGTGACACTTTTCTGTATTCTACCTATATCTATCTGCTCAGGGCGCTTCGTGACCTCATTCCGGACGTGAGAGTCGTCACTGTTCCCGGTATCACGGCTTTCAGTGCCGCGGCTGCCGTGGCTGAGTTTCCGGTCGGCGAAGGGAAGGAGACGGTAACCATTGTTCCGACCGCGGATGACCTTGACTCCGTCAGGACGGCTCTCCAACAAGGGGGGACGGTAGTCCTCATGAAAATAGGCAAACGGTTGCCGCAAATTCTGGACCTCCTGGAAAAGTCGGATTCTATCGACCGTAGCGCATTCGTGTCTCATGTAGGAATGGAGAATGAGCTGATAGAAACCGATCTGAGCAGGCTGAGAACCGATGATCCGGAGAAGAGAGGCTACCTCTCGATTCTCCTGGTTCATAAGAAGGTAGAGAGGATTTGATGAACGTATACTTCGTCGGCGCCGGCCCAGGAGATCCTGAGCTCATAACCGTTAAGGCCCAGCGGCTGCTGCAGAACTGCAAGATCTGCATATACGCGGGGTCTCTGATAAGCCCTGCTGTTCTCTCTCTACTGCCTGAAGAGGCCGAAAAGCATGATTCTGCAGGCATGGATCTTGAGGAGATTTGTGCAATTTATCGTGAGGCACATGACAGAGACATAGATGTGATCAGGCTCCACTCGGGCGATCCATCAATTTACGGTGCCATCCGCGAGCAAATGAACGAGCTGGACAAGTTGGGCATCGGGTATGAGGTGATTCCGGGAGTTAGCTCATTTCAGGCCTCCGCAGCTGCTCTGCGCGCGGAGCTCACCGCGCCCGAGGTGGCCCAGACGATCATTCTTACAAGGACCTCAGGTCGCACTCCCGTACCCGATGAGCAATCCCTCGACGCGCTAGGTCGAACCCAGGCTACGCTCTGCATATTCTTGTCCGCACACAAAATAGGAGATGTGGCAGACACGCTTTCAAAACATTACGGATCACAATGTCCGGTAGCTGTGGTCTATCACGCGTCCTGGCCCGATGAGCTCGTAGTTCGAGGAGTCCTGGAAGATATTGCAGGGAAAGTTGAGTCGACGGGCATAAAGAAAACTGCGATGATCGTTGTGGGGAAGGCCCTTTCCCGGGAGATTCCGGCCTCGCTCCTTTACGATCCGGGGTTCAGCCACCAATACCGCATCGGAAAACAGAGGTGACGACGGATGGAGGCCGCCACATATGGCCGATTCGTGCCAAGGGAGGATCTCATGAGTGGACCCGGCAAGATCCGGATCATCACCGGAGAGGGAAAGGGCAAGACCACTACGGCTCTGGGAATGGCTTGGTTGGCTATCAGTCGTGGGCTGAGAGTCTTCATGGTACAATTCCTCAAGGCTCCCGACACATCCGGAGAGCACTTCGCGGCAAAAGTCTTTGAACCGATGATGACCATAAGACCTATGGGGAGAGAGGGGTTCATTCATCGCCGTGGCAGAGATCCCCTGGACGTGGTCATGGCCGAGCGGGCTCTGGATGAAGCCGAAAACGCGATGCTGATGGGCGAGTACGACCTCATCATCCTAGACGAGGTCAATGTCGCAATCCATCTGGGGCTCATTGACGTACAGGATCTTTTGAAGCTCATCGATTCTAAGCCGCAAGACGTTGAGCTTGTTCTCACCGGGAGAAATGCAAAGGCGGAGGTAGTGGAGCGTGCCGATAGCGTGTTGGAGATGAGAAAGATCAAGCATTATTTTGATAGCGGTATTGGTGCAAACGAAGGAATCGATTTTTGACGCTAATAGAGAATTGCCGACATTCCGGAAGATCCATACCTTTCCTCTTTGCCGGAAACCTCACTCCGTGATGTTTGCTCCGAGGGAGCGGGGGAGCTTCACACGTCCGCCTGACGAAAGTCGAAGATCGGCAGGCATTCAAAGCTTGGATTCCGGCATTCACCGTAATGGAAACCACCGTCCCCCCGCATTCGGGTTGTGGAATCCACAACAGGGGTACGCTGCCCGAGCCAGCGGTATCTCGGGCGCGGCTCCTCAAGAGAGCGAGCGGTCACCTGATGGACCGAGCGCCTTGACATGCTTGGGGATTGCCTTTACCATCATAGCCACAGGGTGTGGTATGGCCTGATTCCCATATTTCTTGTCATCACGTGTGTATTCTAGCCGTATGCCATGGACTACGAAAACTCTTTCTTGACCGAAGTTGAAGGGACCGCGTCTTACCTTTCGCAGGAGATGTTCGAGCAACTCTGTAGAGAGGCCAATCGGCGGTTGGAGCGATTCGTCACCATCTCGCTCCAAAGGCTGGGGGAAGACATCGGGGCGAAGGTTTTCACGATTGACATCAAGGAAGGCGAGAGCACCGTGATCAACGCAACGCTGAGCCGCAATCAGCACGGCTGGCATCTCTCCGTGGACGATTCGCACCGGCATTACCGGCGTCACTCGGTCAAACGTAAGGTCCAACCCGTTTATGTCCTGAGATCCCAGTTTCATTACCAGCTTAATCTCCCCCACCGGTGGTCCGGAATACTTGTAATTGAGTTCCCGGGAATCAGCTTCTTGACCAAAGATAAGGACGTATATATCAGAAGAGAATTAAGGGAATTTTCCAGAGAGCTCACCGTATTGCTTATGAACCGCAATTTCGCTCGATTGGAAAGCTCTCTGAATGAGGAAAAGAAAGTAGCGGAAACCTTGCGGGCCCTCGTGGCTTCGCTAAGCAAGGAATTGTACTGCCTGAGCAGCATTTCTCTTGCGATGCGTCCATCGTACAACGTCGGGACAGTCTTGACCAAAGTACTCGAGACCGCCTTGCCGGTCCTGCGAGCAAAGCTGGGGGTAATCTATTTTCACGAGACAGGCCAGTGTGTTGCACTCTACTCACCGAGGTCGAGACAGGGCCGGCGAGATGTACCGTGGTTTCGCGAATATTTCCAAAGTAAGATTCGTCTGTTGGAGACCCCACCGAACCCCGGATGGTTCAGCGTGCGGACCGTAGGAAATCACCCGGACTTCCCCGATGATCTCAAAGCCCATTTGGCTTCCGATAGGATCGAGTCCGTCCTGGAGTTTTCCCTCGGGTCCGAGGGAAACTTCCTCGCCCTGGGATTCCTGGGACTTCAAGAGAACCACGACAGACCTTCCGGCACGAGGCTCCTGATGACGATCCTGAACATGATCGGCCTATTCTTGGAGCACATATCCCTCATGACTGACTTGGAACGACAAGTCAAGCTCGTCTCCCAGCAAAAGTTGGAAATGGAGAGAGAGCAACAATTCCTTATGGACCATATGGGTGAACAGTTGTCCACAACCAGGCTTACACGGTCCTTCACCAAGGACCGATTCCTCGATGAGATAGAGCGCTCCAGGAACATGACGTTGCTGGCTGAGCTGGCTTCAGGGGTCGCCCATCAGATAAGGAATCCGCTCAGCAATCTGGTGTACGGGCTGCATCTCCTGAAAAAGCCAGGTCTCAGCGAGACTGAAAAGCATGATCTCATAGAGACCGTTACAGAACGCGTGGAAACAGTTAATCGAATGATCAATGAATTCATTCATTATACTCGAATACCCGAGCTCAAGCTCACTCCCGAAAACATCAACGACGTTCTCGCAAGCACTGTGTACTCTTTCAAGAACTGGTTTGAGCTGGCAGACGTGGAAGTGCGGACGTGCTTTGATCCTGATCTCGGTCCCGCGAAAATAGATCTTTTTCTCATGAGCCAGACGTTCCATAACATAATCAAGAATGCTCTGGAAGCCATGCACAGCGACGGGCAGCTCAATGTGTGCACTCGGAAGCTGAAGATCAGACACAGCCCGGATCCCCAGGAATTTGCCGAGATTGTGTTCGAAGACGATGGACCAGGTGTTCCCCCGGAGGATATCGATAAGATCATGAAGCCCTTCTATTCGAAAAAGGAAGGCGGGCTCGGCCTCGGTCTGGCACTAGTCGATCACATTGTCCGAGCTCATGGCGGGGGAATTTCGCTGGAAAATCGAGTCCACGGTGGATTGAGAGTCAGAATGTATCTTCCGTTGAGGTGAGTGTAGGATGCAATATCGCTTGCTCGTGGTAGAAGACGAAATGAGCTCTGCTAAGTACTTGACGCGTATACTCGAAGCAGAGGGGTACGTGACCGACCACGTGACAACCGCCGAAGATGCCCTCACACAGATCGCGGAAAAGGAGTACGATCTCTTGCTCATAGACAAGGTGCTCCCCGGAAATGACGGACTCCATTTGCTCAAGCATGCCAAAGAAATCAGCTCGGACATACTCGCAGTGATCATAACCGCATACGGCTCCGTTAGATCCGCGGTGGAGGCTCTGAAATTAGGCGCCAGTGACTTTGTAGAAAAACCGGTGATACCGGAAAAGCTCCTGCACATTGTGGCCCGCACCCTCGAAGAAAGGCGCCTCAAGAGCGAGATTGTAGCCCTGAAAGCCGGCCTGCTCGAACGGTACCAGTTTCGGAACATTGTCGGCAAGCACCCGAAGATGCAGCAGGTCTTTTCCCTCATAGAATCATTGGCCCAGGCTGACTCTCCGGTGCTCATCACAGGAGAAACTGGCACAGGCAAGGATTTGGTAGCCCGAGCAATTCATTATGAGAGCCATCGAAAAAACGGGCCATTCGTTGCAATCAACTGCGCCGCTGTTCCTGAAACGCTTCTCGAAAGCGAGCTGTTCGGTTACGAGCAGGGTGCCTTTACGGGAGCGGTACGACGAAAGCTCGGCAGAATGGAGCAGGCTCATGGGGGCACCCTGTTCCTAGACGAAATCGGTGATATTTCCTATCCATTGCAGGCGAAACTCCTTCGCACCCTGCAAGAAAAGAGGATCGAACGTTTAGGTGGCAATCGCCAGATCTCTTTGGATTTGAGAATCATAGCCGCGACGAACAAGGATCTTACGGAAGAGTTGCAGGCCAAACGTTTCCGCCTCGATCTCTATTTCAGACTCAACGTGGTGGCGATACACCTGCCTCCTCTTCGCGAGAGAGCGGAAGATCTCCCTCTGTTGATCGAGCACTTTTTGGAGAAAATCGCCAGAAACGCCAACAGACCGATTCCCAAGCTGTCTCAAAAAGCCATGGGAAAGCTCATGAGCCACTCTTGGCCGGGAAACGTCCGTGAGCTCGAGAATGTGCTAGAGCTCGCTGTGATACTGAGCCAGGACAACGTCATTGAGGACATCACCCTTTCCTCCGCGCCCATTCAGCAGCCCCTGTCCGAGCAAGGCCAGTTTTCCGAAATCAGCACGGACCTTCCCCTGAAAGTGGTGAGAGATCGTGCCATTGCTCGGGTAGAGAAGCAGTATCTGACGAGTCTTCTTGCCAAGAATAGGGGTGCAGTGGGTCGGACTGCAGCCGACGCGCAGATTGATGCGCGCACGGTCCTTCGGAAGATGAAGCAATATGGCTTACACAGGTTGAACTTCAAGTAGGGGTCCTGTCTGGGCGTGAATTTTCGGACATCATTGTCCGATAAGACATGAATGTCCGACAAATGAGTCTGCACTTTTTCCTGCCCGACAGCGATAAGCTCATGGATGATCCATTGGGCAAAGCTGGGCCTGCCTGAAAACCCAGGCGGGAAAATATCCTTTCGAGCCAAGAGTGGCACGATAGTTGCTTAGAATTTGAGAAGTGGGCTATCATCTCGACGGACGCGTACCCTCATCCGAGGTGGCGTGGGATAATGGGTCGGCGCCCGATGGTGTTGAACAGGATGTGGTTAGTCCTTACCCCGAGAAGGCGGAGATCACTGCCGGAAAGCTAGCGGGATAACGATGACCGTGAATGTCAATTTCTGTCGTGTGTTGCCATTGCCAAGGGATTGAGGAGACGCAACAACAGTGTGGAAAACAGAGAAGGGAACCGAGATTGTCGGCAGCCGTGTGTTCTCTGGCGAAAGGCACTGTACCCTCGGTCGCGCAGGGCGTGATGATGCAAGCTTGTCTCCGTGTGTATGTCGATACTTCCATACTTTACTCTTCCTGTTTCTGGTGACGTGATGCTCAATGAGAACTATCGCGCTGCTTGAGACTTGAGAACAGAATATAGCATCAGCAAGAAGTATGTCTGACACCAAGTGAGTTGGTGTGACGGTGATTTCTCCGTCAAGATCAGGACAAGGAATCGCGCAAGGTGGGGACTATCCCTCTAAGCCGGTCTGTGCGGTGCGCAGTGTGCGCTACACCGAATGGATCAATTTGGCTGCGGCCAGGTATGAAGACAGCGAGCATACGGCTGTGGTAATGGGCCTCGATGCCACGCAACAGATCGCGGAAATTCGCGCGGGAGGGGAGAAGAGATCAGGCACTGATCGAAATTCCTCAAAATAGTTGCACGCGTGGAAAGTGGATGGTCCGTACAGCCGCCAAGCGTGCTTATCCTCGAGACTCGTAAGCACCCAATTGAGTGGACCGCTGTAACCATTTGGGATGGGAGGTGATGCGAGTGCCAGTACGGCGGTCTTGCGATCCCATTCTTGCTCCGATCAAGGTGGGGCGGGGATAGTACGCTCAATGCCCGTGCTGGGCAAGGGGGGTGGTGAAATTCATCAGCGAAAACAAAACAAACGGAAAGGCGAGGAAGGAAAATGACGGGTAAAGAAAGAGTAATGAGGGTGTTCAACCATCAGAAACCGGACCGAATGCCGTGTTTTTGTGCAAACGGCACGCCTACATACGATCAGATGGAAAAAGTGGGAGCCTACTGGCCTGAGGCGCACGAGCGTGCCGAGGACATGGCAAAGCTGGCTTTGGCAGCCCACACTGTCTTGGGATTTGACGCGGTGAGAGTTCCGTTCTGTCAGACCTTCGAGGCTGAAGCACTAGGCTGCAAAGTCAAGTCCGGCGGAAAAGAAAATATACCCGGCATTGATCACCCGCCGGCATACAAACTGACCGACACTCCCGTACTGCCTGACGATTTCCTGGAACGAGGGCGTATACCCCAGTTGATTAAAGCAGTGCGGATTCTCAAGGAGCAGGTCGGTGACGAAGCAGCCATTATAGGCGGCATCATAGGTCCCTTCACCATTGCCGGAGCGATGCTCGACGCGGTTCCTATCCTGAAGGCCAGCTTCAAAGAGCCCGACAAGCTCCACCCGTTCCTCGATGTCGCGGAGAAAGCGGGGACAGCCCTGGGAAAGGCGCTGATCGAGGCAGGAGCGGATCTCATTTGCGTAGAAGACATGCAAGCCTCCCCCGATCTGATAGCGCCGCATACGTACCGTAACCTGGAGCTGGAGTACCAGAGGAGACAGGTAGAGGCGCTGAGCGTTCCCGTGATTCTGCACATCTGTGGCAACGTGGACAAGATCGTGGAGTATATGGCGCAAACCGGGGTGGAGGCACTGAGCCTCGAGCCCAAATCCGACGTGGCTTTGGCCCGGAGCAAAGGAGGACCAACAACCATTATCATTGGCGGAGTCGATGCGGCTACTACGCTATTCATGAAGACTCCGGACGTTGTGAAGGAAGCAGCGAGGGAACAGATTGAGTTGGGTTTGGACATCCTCGCGCCCGGCTGCGCAATCGCGCCCGGAACGCCAACAGAAAACCTGCTGGCGATGGTAGAGGCGGCACAGGAGCACACGTACTAGGCGCTGCCGAATGGCCTCGCCAAGATTGGGGCATCCGTGCTGCACGAGGGTTTTTGCTTCAACTCCAAAACCTCAAAGGGGGCAACGATGAAAATTCTGGAGGATTTCTCGAACATCTTCACCCGGTACGACCTCAATATTGAGGTTGCGCGTCAGGAGGCTCGGAAGGTCTCCAAAGATGCGGTGCTACAAAAGGTGGCAGATGCCGTCGTGGCTGGGGAGACAGCCGAGTGTGAGGCTGCCACGAAAGCTGCTCTCGCAAGCAAGTCGCCCATGGACGTTATCAATGAGGGGTTGATCCCGGGAATGAACGAGGTCAGCCGATTGTGGGATGAAGGGGTCTACTTCCTGCCCCAGGTCATCTTGGCCTCTGACGCTATGAACGCAGGGATTGCCCTGTGCGAAGAGAAGATGGGCAAGGCCATGGATAAGAAGGGCAAGGTTGTGACTCACACAGCCGAGGGTGACATCCATGACATCGGCCAGGTGATTGTCAATGCTTTGCTCAACGCAAATGGTTTCGAAGTAATAAACCTCGGCGCGGACGTTCCCGTGGACAAGGTCGTAGAAGCGTGTCGACTCCACAATCCCGTTATGGTAACGGGCACTGCCCTCATGACCACCACCATGACCGCCTTTCCCAAAATTGCCGCACAGCTCAAGAGGCTTGGTCTCAACATTCCTTTTGTGTGCGGTGGCGGGGCTGTGAGCGAAGAATACGTTACCAGCTTCGATCTGGGAATCTGGGGCAAAGAGGCCAACCAGGCCCCCGGTATGGCAGAGGACGCCTTGGCGGGGGACAGTTGGAGCGACATGAGGAGCAAGTGGAACGGCTAAGTGAAATCTTTGGCCTAGCTAACGTTAATCCGTGCAGCGAGGAGGATCACAACCATGAAGCTGACAAGCCAAATGGCGTACAAGAGCGCAGAAGACATGATATTCGGCACCGCCCTGAAACCCGTTACGACCAAACGCGGGATTGTGCTTGGCGGAGGTCACGTCGTACCAGAAGTGGTTCCCCATCCAAGGCCGGGCAGCGAAAAGACCATGAAGACGCTGCTGCGTGAGTACGAGCGGGCCAACGGAGATGCGCTCGAAAGATGCGTCATCGTCGGCCATCCCACTCTGCAGATCGAAAATGAGCACGTCTTCCAGATGACTCACAACCCCAAGTGGGGAGGAGAGATCGCTGCGCAGACGGCGAAACAAATGGACGAGTATCTCAAGAAGTACGGCCTCAAAGCCTCCTATCGCTCCACCCCCGCGGACCTGCGCAAACCCGACATGCACCACATGAGAGAGTCCGATTATACGAAAGAGGTGCTCGAGAGCTTCGAGGAATGCACCAAGTACGCGGACGTCGTGTCCATCGAATCCATGGGCGGCAAGGAGATCTTCGATTACGCCATCATCCGAAACGATATCGCTGGACTGCTATTCGGCCAAGCGGTCTTGGGCGGTAGGGACATGGAATGGATGTGGACTCAGATCGTGGAGATCTGCAAGAAAAACAACTGCATCCCGGGCGGGGACACTAACTGCTCCGAAGCCAATACCGCCATGTTCATGGCCGGTGGGTTCATTTCAAAAGACGTGCCGCACACCCTGGCCGCGCTGTCAAGGGCCATCTGCGTGAGCCGGACCCTTGTCGCGTATGAATGCGGAGCCACAGGACCGACCAAAGACTGTGCCTATGAAGACCCCATCATCAAGGCAATAACCGGTGTTCCCATCTCAACAGAAGGCAAGACCAGCGCGTGCGCTCATTCAGACCTGTGCGGCAACGTCATCGCGGCCGTCTGCGACTTGTGGTCGAATGAGGCTGTAGAGTATCACGACATGTTCGGTGCGACCACGACAGCCGTGTTTGCAGAAATCCTCGGCTACGACGCGGCAGCCATGAATGCGGCGATAGATCTCGGGTACCAGAAGGAGTTCCAGGCTTGCCTGGTGAACTCCGACAAGTACCGTGGTCCCCACGGATTCATGCTGTCACCGGACAATGCTTGGCTGATCGGAAAAGCGGTCGTCGACAACAACGAAAGCCTGTACGCGCGGGGCAAAGCTGCTGCAATTAAGTGTGGCGAGCTCATGTTGGGCGACCCCAAGCTCAGGCTGACCCAATTCGAGCGCGAATCCTTGATGGGATACATGAAAGATATGGAGAAACTTCCTGCAAAGGAAGAGGACTTCATCGACATGTGTCTTAAGAAGTACGCCAAAGTTAAGGGATTCAACCCCGCAGCCTATGGACTTTAGCCTATAACACGAGGGGGTGGCCGCAGGAGCGGCTCCCCCTTCGACCCACGGCAGAGGATACTGAATCCTTCCGAGACCGAGCCCAAATTGGGCGACGCGAGATAGCATGCCGTCCTTTTCGTATCCGTTGCGGCGTCATGGATTCACACTGAGTCTTGAGATGAAGCCATCATTTTGCAGCCGTACGTCATGTCGGGCTACAGCGTCGAGACGGAGCTGTGTACGTTTATGTTGCGCCGACTGGAGGATCAAGTATTGACGCACCGGGGGATGACATAAGTGGGCAGGGTCCCATTTTCACAAGAGGGGATAAGACGGCGCTTTCTTTTTTTTGGGGGACGAGGATTCGCGAGATTCGGGGAGAATTGTCCTTCTGCTGTTCGGAGGTCAAGAGATGACTCTAGCGATCTTGATCGCCATAAGCGCGATGTGGACATCAGTGGGCATTCTTTTCCTGGGCAAAGGGGAGGCCAAGGGTACCGGCGCTATCTGCGCATTCGTCGGCACCGTCACGGTTATAGGAGCCATACTCCAAGTAGCGGTGTTCAAGGACCCGTTCGTTGCCGGTCTGCTCTTCGTGCACGGAATCTTCTATTGCGCGGTAGCATACGCGCTGTTGGCCGGTCTTGAGGATCTGAGATCGGTCGGGAACGTGAGTCTCAACACCGCAATCGTGTCCGTCATCTACATGATTCTCTTCTTCACCGGCGGGCCGGTCCTCGAGGGCGGAAAGCAGTTGGTAGCCAAGAGCAACTATTGGGCGTTCGCATGCGCAGGATACGCTGCTCTGACCTTCATGGTTTGGCTCAATGCGTACGGCATGTTTCCGACGAAACTGCTGGCAGTGTCACTGCTCGTCTGGGTGGTTCTGGGCCTTTGGGTGCCTGCCTTTTACCTTATGGTAGGAGGTGCGCTGCCGTTTTGAGGCCCTTGAGCTATCACTCAGATTATAGTAAACTTTGACCCGCGCGGGACTGTGCCATGACCGGGGGGACCGGCGCACGTCGGATCGAGCGATAGACTCCGCTGCCTCTTGTCTGGTAGCCATTTCGCGGGACTCCGGGGTGACGGGCGGGGGGACCTGCCCGTCCCCATTTCTTTTCCAGGCGGCAATTCCTCATCTTGCACGACGGAAGACCCGGCAATCGTATTTCTCACGACGTGGAAAGGATGAATGCATGATCGTTAATGTTGTTTACGGATTTCTGGGTGCCGGGAAAACCACCTTCATCAAGCACATTATGGACTATCCACCTGCAGGCGAGAAACTTGTGGTACTGGTCAACGAATTTGGGGAGGTAGGCGTCGACGGCCTGATTCTATCGGATCAAAAGGGGCTCATAGCGGATGTTGTGGAGCTTCCTTCCGGCTGCATCTGCTGCACTTTGGCCTCCGATTTCCGGCGACAATTCATGGAGATTCATGAGCGATTTCAACCAGATCGCATCATCGTTGAGCCCACGGGGGTTGCTCTGATCTCCCAGATCCTCCAAATCCTTGAGGGAGAAGATGTGCGAAGGCTGTATTCCGACTTCAGCCTGATACATATACTGGACAGCTCGGAATTCCTCAATTTTATCAAAAGACAGCGGCACTTCATGGAAAATCAGTTGCGGCGCAGTCGCCTGGTGATTCTCAACAAGATCGATCGCATAAAACCTCACATGGTAGAGCTCCTTCGTCAATCGGTCAATGAAATTAACCCTGATGCCGAGGTGTACCCCACTTCCTTTGGGCGTGTGGACGCCGGCATTGTGAAACGAATGCTTGGGATGGTTGAGAGAGTGACAGAGGGAGCTCCACTTGACGAAGAACATGAAGAAGAGCACGATCACGATCACCGGAACGATTTTGCAGCGCAATTCTCGTCTTTTGGGAAGAAATACGAGGCGACGTTCGACAGACAATGCCTGCAATCCTTCTTCGAGAAGCTCAAAAACCGGAATTTCGGGGAAGTCGTTCGTGCCAAAGGGGTCTTTCGCACCCCGGACGAGTGGATCAAGCTCGAATTGGCCTCGGGAGAAGTGCGACTCGATCCGGTTCCGGCTGCTGCAGAAAGTGTGGTCTCGATAATCGGCATAGGCATGAATACCAACGAAATGGAACATGGACTGATTGGTTGTCAGACATGAACAGCGGTCTCGCGGTCTGGAGCAAACAGTGGACGTGGCTGAAAAAATTATGGAGTGTCTCAAAAGCGTTAAGGGAATTCACGCGGTGTTTCGCCTTAATGAAGAGGATAAGCTGCTTCTCTTGGATGTGGAGACAGCAGCAGAGAAGAAGGCGTTTATGGGACTCGGCATGTGCTACAACAGTGGTGTTCGGGAGGTGTTGCGGTGCCCCCTTGTCTTTCTCGCCATTACTGGGATGGATTTCGACTGGGGATGCCAGAGCCATATAGTCCTGAAAAAGGGAGATGAGATTGTGGGAGAAGAAGTTCTGGACGAGAACAAAATCGCAGACCTCAAAGGGAAGAAGAATGTATGGTTTCTGCACAAGAACTTCGTCATTTACAAAGATTGCTGCGAATTCCCACAAGACCTCGTTGATAAGAAATGCTGCTTTGAGCTTCCAGCCCTCACTGTCTCAGACCACATTCCAAGTCTTTGCGAGTTTGGAGACGTCGTACTGTGCTACCCGTCCACCGCGGGGGATATCTTTCTGAAGGAGAAATACTATGATGCCAAGGACGAAAGAGGGACAGGAACTGTACTCTTCGGCTTCACGGCATGTGATTGAGGACCTGTCCACAGCGTATGCAAATGAGCCGGTGGTCCTTGGTGATCTTAATCATAGCGAGATGACCAGTTTCTTCAAGGTGATGGCGTTTCAAATCAGACCAGTACTGTTTTACTTCCGAGCATGACATGAAACGACCACTTCGCTCTTCCGCGTCCGTGTGCCAAATACCGCAACGTGTGCAAGCTTTCATAGGATTCGCTCGAGGAAAGAATTACGTTTGATCAATTCAAATTTGAGCTCAACTTAACCATGAATGCAGTGAATGTCAATATGCCGACCAATGCGCTGAACGAACAGACACTCCTCGTCTGGCCCACCATCGTGTCTTCGATGCAGAGACGTTTCCGGAGACGGCCCAGGTTTGGTGGCATTGTCGACGGCTTTTTCCCTGACAAGGGGTTCGGACCGCGATCTCGTCGGGAGGCCTCCTGATCGTTTGGCTGGCTCGAGCGTCGGGGGAATGCTCGGGTACGGCCGGGTGGAGGAGGCTCGTGAATAGGGCATAGTCGTCCGAGCTTCCGGACAAAGGGCGACGGCTTTTCGGCAAGGAGTGCATGCATGGCGCAACTGGCAATTGCTTTGGATCTAGGGACGAGCGGCTTTAGAGGACAAGCTCTCAATCTTCAAACACGCGAAATCGTTTCCACCGCGATTACGACGCGCCATCCATTGCCCGGAGCAAATGTGATAGATCACCTCCATTTTGCTCTTGAGATGGGCGTGGATACGGCGGGACAAATTGTGATGGAAGCCATCAACAAGGTCATTAGCCGCCTGCGCGTTCCGGTCAATGAGATTGTGCGGGTCGCTGTCTGCGGGAATCCGATTCAGTTATCGCTTTTTCAGGGGATCGAAATTCGGGATCTCGCGTTCGCAGGAAAGAGAAAGCTCGAGCTCCTGGGGGTCGTGCCGCCGAAACGGGATGGCGCGGTGATCAAAGCCGAAGATCTGCGAGGCTTGCTTGTGCCCGCTGGAGCAGAGGTAATCATTCCCCCGGCGGTGCGTCACGAGATCGGCGCGGATGCCCTGGCCATGATGATTCAGACTCGGATGTTGGAGAGGGACGAAACCTCGCTGACTACGGACTACGGGACCAATGCTGAGATGGCCCTCCATCACCACGGCGAGGTGATAACTGGATCCACCGCTGCAGGGCCGGCCCTTGAAGGTCAGCAAATCAGTTGCGGGATGCTGGCCATGCCCGGCGCAATTTGTGACCTGTGCGAAGAGGATGGATACCATCGGGTGATGGTGCTCAATTCAGAAATGCTCCCCGCTCCAGGACCGCTTCTCGAGCTTAGGACCGGTCACGTCGTCGAGGAAGGCCAAATCAAGCCGGTCGGGATTACCGGAACGGGAACCGTTGCCATTCTCAATCAGGGAATAGTGACAAATCTCATCAAGCTTCCTCGCATCCATACCATTGACGCGGGGCTGCACCTCTGGGAGGGGATCTTCTTTAACGAGAACGACCTCAGGGAGGCCGGAAAGGCAATAGGATCGGTCCGAGCAGGCCACATCACGCTGTGTCAGGAGGCACAGATAGGTCTGGAAGATGTGCACACCGCGTACATGTCCGGGGCTTCCGGCACCTACGTGGATCCGTTGAAGGCTCAGCAACTGGGAATGATCCCGCCAAGGGTAAAGAATATCTATCAGGTAGGTAATACCTCCTTGGCCATGGCACGCGACTTGGTTCTGGATCCGGTGAATCTGGACGTCATGGTCAACATGGCAAAGAACCTCCGTCAGACCCATTGCATGTTTGCTTCATCCAAGGTTTTCGAGAAAGTTTATATTCTAGAGCTGTCCTATTGGACCGAAGGGATGCCATATGCCCAGTACCAGACGTTTTTAAGAAAGTACGGGTTCCCGGAGTTGATTCCCGTTGAGGGAGATCCGGTAGTGATACGAACCGTGAAACGAGACATCGACGATCTGGGCACACTGGGGCTCGTAACAATCCCTGACCTGGGACTTCAAATAGAGAGGCAATTCGAAGGTTGCGTGGCGTGTCTGGAATGCATACAGTCGTGCTCCGAGCGGGCGCTACAAATCCGTGAAGATACCGACCCGCCAACAATCGTCCTGGATCAATCCCTGTGTAACGGAGTCGCTTGTCGTCGCTGCGAGAGGGCCTGCATCGAGAAGTGCTTTCAACTGAGCAACTTCTTCATAACCGAGGGAGGATCTGAGGAACGCGACGCTTTGTCGAATCCGTAGCACGATATCTGCGATGGCGAGATGCCCGGTGGGTGCCCCGCTCCAGCGACAGGAGGGACGCGCTCCCATGGCAGGTTTTTCACCCCTGATTTCGGATTTCACGTTGTACGCTGCCGCGATCTTCGCGGGACGCAGCGCCAGAAAGGAGCAGACATGAGCAAGACAGAGGAGAATTTGAGGAAGGCTTTCGCGGGAGAATGTCAGGCAAGTGTTCGCTACACCGCATTTGCGCAAAAAGCCGATGCTGAAGGCTATCCTGGAGCGGCAAGACTTTTCCGAGCTGCAGCCCAAGCGGAAGTGGTCCACGCTCTCTCTCACTTGAACGCCCTGGGAGATGTGAACGGGACGGAGAAGAACATTGAAGCGGCCTGCGAGGGTGAGTCTTTTGAGTTCAAGACAATGTACCCTGCTATGGTGAAAGACGCTGTGGAGGAAAACAACATCGAGGCACGCCATAGCCTTGAATATGCCATGTCCATTGAGATGGTCCACCATCAACTCTTCAAGAAAGCCCTAGAGAAGGAGAGCCTCAATCCCAACGCAGACGCCTACTATGTTTGTCCGGTGTGCGGATACACGGTCGCGAACGCGGCTCCGAAAAAGTGTCCGTACTGTGGGGTGGACGAAAAGAGATTCATGCGAATAGAATAAGGAAATGTGGCAGGGCATCGCATTGCTGCAGCCAGGAGGACGAAATGTACTCGGCTCTACCATGGAAAGACTGGGGCAGCAAGACCTCGAAAGCTGTTGTAGGATGGGACAGAGAGTGGCTGACTCTCTTTGACGTGGGCGCCATCCGCACACTACCACCTTTCTTACACAATTATGGTTGTGAGGAGCGCCGGTGTGAGGAAGCTGGATCCCGGACTGCCAGGAAAATCAGTTGAGAGGGAGTGGCCATGTCAAGCCGTCACCTATTATGGATCGGGTCAACTGGTGAAGAAACGGAAACTGTGCGAAGCCTGCTTCAAAGTCAGCTCGACGATTTGATTGTTCGGTCCGCAGATGATGCACGTGAAGCTCTGGTTGAATTGAGCAGGAACCCCGGTTTGCACCTCCTCGCGGTGGTAGAGCTCGGCGGCGTTACCATGGAATTGGGCGAGCTTATCAAGCGGATGAAACAGATCAACCCCGCAGTGGAGATCATTGTAATCGGTCAACCAGGGCTTTCCTGGAGCACGCTGAACCTACCGCGCTACTATCGCCCCGTGCTCCTGATGCCACCTGTCAACCCGGATGTCCTGGTATCGTGCGTTGCAAAGCTCAAGGAAATGGTGGAGGCGAAAGAGGATCACGCGGACTTGATGAGAAGCATGAAGCGACAAGTCGCTTTGAGCCGAGTGAACGTGGAGGGGCTCATAGAAGTGCTTCACCAGTATGGACAAATGGGCATGATCGTCATGCGCCGCGATGGATTCTTCTTGTCGTACAACGCGGAGGCTAGCCGTCTGACCGGCTACACGTTGGAAGAGATGACCCACATTCAGAGTTGGGCACAGAAATTGATCATGGAGCCGGAAACCCTAGGCCCGTTGCTGGAAACGGTTGACAAGTTGTGGGAGGAGAAGTCCGGTACGAGCCACATCCGAGTACGAGTTTGCCGTAAGGACGGCACACCGGTGATCCTCGATCTGACGTTGACAGTCATTCTCAATGATAACGGACAGCCACGCCGGATGCTTATCCTCCTATTCGACCCGTTCGAAAAGTACGGCAGACGCGAGTATCAGGCCTTGATTGAAAACGGAATGCTGGGTTTGTACACGTACGCCGCGGACGATGGCTTCATCCGAATGTCAACAGCGGCGCTCAATTTGATTAATCGTGCATTTTCAATGAATCTCGGGATGGAAGACATCCTGGGACGTCGCGTCAAAGATCTGCCGTTGCCCCACGAGATGGCGGTAATGTGGCAGCATTCTTTGGAAGCTGTGGCCAAAGGGGAGGCGTTTGCACGCGAGGACCTCTTGCCGATAGGTTTGCCGGGCCAACGTATCGTGGATCACGCATTCATGGTACCTGTAGTTCCCGGCGCTGATGATCCGCGGGCGGTTCTGGCCCAAGTGGCCGCCAGGGAAGATCTGCGGTCCGTCACCTTCCAGGACGCGTCCATTCAGGTACTTGCCGAAAAGACCTTTGACGCGGTCCCGCAACCAGGTCTCCTCTTGGAAGCGGTGAGAGACGAGGCAGGCACCATACAGGACTTCTTGTGCCTGAAAAGGAACGCAGCCTCGGAAAGGCTCTTGCGATTCAGACATGCGATGCCGTTTCAACCTTCGCTCACCGAAGTGCTTCCCAACGATCGAGTAAGGCAAGTACTAATGGAGCACGCTGTGCAGGTTACCGATACGGGACGTGCTGCGAACTTCGAGCTCTGGCTCGACGAGCCGTCGGAGTCTGCCCAGCCGATCCTCTTGAATTTCTGGATTGGGAAGGTGGGCGACGGGGTCTCGGTCTTCTTCCAGGATGTCACGGAGCAGAGGAACGAGGAGCGTCAGCTCAAACAGTATCGACATTGCTTCGACCACATGCAAGAGGCCATCATTATTACAGACCTTGAAGGGAATATTGTTGACTGGAATCCCGCAAGTGAGCGAATGTTCGGTTACGTCAAGTCCCTCGTGGCAGGGCAGCCTTCTTTCATTCTGACGCGCAAAGGCAGCAAGAACGGATTCGGAGAGCAGGCCAAGAGGATCCTGAAGGAACATGATGTGTGGAAAGGCGAATATGAATTTATCCGTACCGATGGGACTCGTGGCGTGGCGTTTATTACGGTGGGTCTCCTGAAAGACGACGCAGGCGAGCCGTACGGGATGGTGGGCTTGTGTCACGATCTAACGGATCACAAACGTCTGGAGGAAAGGTTAACGGTCAAGACGTCTGAGTTGCAGGAGAAGAATCGGGCACTGAACACCCTTTTGCGTCATGCCGAAGAGGAGAGGCTTCGGGCCTGTGAGCAAGTCGTTTCCGACCTCACGGGCAGGCTCACCGAGCGCGTATTCCAGATCATGGAATCAAAACGAAAGCCGGATCTCGTAGATGCCCACGCCCGATTGCTCCTCAAGGACCTCGGAATAGAAAACGAGTCGAGGAAGCTTGCTCCTTCAGATCCGATGTTGGGGTTGTCGGAAAAGGAGCTCGAAGTGGCAAGACTGATACGTCTCGGCAAGACGAGCGAAGAGATAGCCTTCATCCTGGAGAAGAGCCTGGACACGGTTCGCCTTCAACGAATTTCCATTCGCAAGAAATTGGGATTGAAAAGGCGCACCCAGAGTCTTGCAGGTGTTCTGAAAAGAATATCTCCCATGTGAATCAACTACGCTGGGTCCGGCCCTGTCATTGATGTGCTGCGTGCCATTTGAGGCTCGCGAGACAAGCTTATCGCTTCTCGGAAAGCGCACCACACACTGGAGAAAGTGAGGTCTGACATGACGAAAAAACTGATGGAATACTTCAACAAGCAACCTCGTCTGGGTACTCTGAGTACAGCCGACAAGAGTGGCAAGGTCAATTCCGCCTACTTTGGATCCCCCCGCATGGTGGACGAAAAGACGATCGTCATGGGATCGGGAAACAACCGAACCCTCACCAATCTCAAGGACAATCCACACGGCTGTTTCCTGGTCATGGAGCCGGGGCAAAGTGTTTCTGATTGGAAGGGAGCGCGTATCTACGTGAAGATGACCGACTGCGCGACCTCAGGACCGAAGTTGGATTCCATACGAGAAGCGATCGCGGCCAAGGTGGGGGCCGAAACCGCGCAAAAGATGATTCACGCTGCCCTTACCTTTGAGATCGAGGAGGTGAGGCCCCTCGCTGATTTCGGTCAAGGATGGGAAAAGTCTATTTAGGGTGACGGTGGCTCCTCAGTCTTCCCGGTTATCGGGAAGTGCTGTAGTATAAGCTGACGCGAGGAATGTTAGTTCGACGTCGGCAGTAAGGTACTAGTATCCATGCCCTTGCGCACTCGGCGCGGAGGGCTTTTTTTTGTTATAGAGGGCTTTCTAGGCGGTTTTCTATGAGAAATCGAACCGTCGTTTGGTAGCGATTGTAAGGCCCAAGAAAGGGAAATTTCTTTTATCCATGTGGACTATGGTGCAGTAGAAAGGGAAAATGTAACCTCTATATGTGGAAGGCTCCAGCATTAGACACTATTAGACGTTCTTTAGATCTTGACAGCTTTTTTGTGTAACCGTAGAGTATGAATACGAAAGTGCGAAGTGTCGACGCCACGTGCATGATCGGGTTTTGGGTTACCTGGTGTCCACAGAAGGCTTATGACGAGCAATACCACTGCAAACGCATACGGTAAAGTCTATTTGCATCCACCGAGGCCCGACAGCTATCTGCCGACAAAAAAAATACCCTCTGCCACAACGTCTTCGCACCTCTCTCCTGAAGGTGTGGTCCCTCGCAGGAGGTGAACATTGGGCAAGCAGGATGTTTTGGACGCCATCCGAGGCCTGCCGACAAAGAGAGCTCCGTGGGTACCGTACGTCGGTGTTCATGCCGCGCACTTGATAGGACAACCGGCGGAAAGATACTTTCAAGATCCGGAGCTGATAGCTGAAGGTGTCCTTTACGCCGCTACACGGTACAAAGCAGACGGTATCCCGCTGCTTTTCGATACGTCTATAGAAGCTATTTCAATGGGCTGCGAGTACAGATGGTGGCCCGATAGTCCCCCATCGATTGTCGAGCATCCTCTTCGGAACTGCAGCCTCCGACAATCCGGTATCCAAATTCCCGGCCCGACGAGCGGTCGGTGGCCGATAGTTATCTCGGCAGGCAAAAAGCTTAAGGCGCAACTTGGTGATGTAGCACTCTACGGAGTCCTCTGCGGGCCGCTTACTCTAGCGTGGTACTTACGGGGGATAGCAATCTATACTGACCTTTACAAGAATGAGGCAGAAGCAAAGGAGCTTATTTCCTACTGTGGAGAAGTAGCACGCGAGGCCGCCCGTATCTACGCTGAGGACATAGGTTGTGACGTCCTTGCCATGATCGATCCCCTGGTTTCCCAGATCAAGCCCGATGTCTTCCGCAAGTACGTCTACCCTGCCGCGCAGCCGGCCATTGAGGTAGCAAGGGAATCGGGGAAAGCCTCTGTCTTCTTGGTTTACGGAGACGCTACAGAAGTTCTCGAAGAGGTGGCCCAGGTGGGTACCGACGGATTTGCCGTAGATGAGCAACTCAATCTTGCATACGCTCGCGATGTTGCCCACAAATACGGGGTTGGTTTTGGGGGCAATCTGAAGGTCACCACAGCTCTGTCTCTCGGGATCATCTCTCCGCGGGAAGACGCAATCGCATGCTTGGCCGCAGGAGGTACGAGGGGTTACGTATTTTCTCCCGGCTCGGATCTACCGTACGACGTTCCACCAGACCATATAGACCAAGTCCTGGAAGCCGCTGATTGGTTCTCGAAACATTACACTAGATACCCTGTTCCCAGGAGGGAATCAGGATAACATATTGGACTGAGGCCATTGCTGCACTGCTCGGTCTCAAGCACCTGCAAGCGCCGATCCCGAGCGTAACAGAGGAATCGGCATTGAAGTTGACCGCGATTAGGAAGTTAGAGAAGCGCAGAGTAGTCTCGGGACGCACAAGCTGTGCCGGAAAACAGGGGGCATGAGACGCGTGGTGCGAGACAAGCAGATTCCAAGTCATACAACTTAGGAGGAAGGGAGGAACAAAGATGTTCGTGTTCGAGACTGAGCAGAAGGTGTGTGAGGTCGGTGGGGTCAAGTTCGGCGGACAGCCGGGTCAATACCCCACGGTGGTCATCCCGTCAATCTTTCAAAAGGGAGACAAAGTATTCGAAGGAAAACGAAAGGAAGGGTTTAGCGAGAAACGCGCCAAAGAGCTTATACAGACTACTGATAAGCTCTCCAAAGAGTCAGGTGTTGCGTGCATGGCCGATATCGTGGCTACAAAAGGCGATGAATTCAAGACATACATTGATTTCTTCGTCAGTGTTACTGACATGCCGTTCTGCGTTGACGCCTGGGTAATGAAAGCCAAGCTGGAAGGGGCGAAATACTGCGCGGACAAAGGGCTGCTGGACCGAATGTTTTACAACAGTATCACGGTCTGGGAAAAGGACCTGGAGACGGAAATCAGAGAAATTGCCGCAATGGGTGTTAAGCACGTCCTTCTGGTTGCATTCGACATGAATGACCAGATGCCTACCGGAAGGATATCAGGAACGCAAATGCTACTGGACGCCATTGATAAGGTGGGAGCAAAATTTGAGAGCATTTTTGTGGATACCTCGGTAATGAATGGTCCAGCCACTGCTTTCTGTTCGCTTGCCAATAGATTGATCAAGGAGAAGTGGGGTTTTCCCTGCGGGAGTGCTCCGTCCAACGGCTCGTACATGTGGAAGGCTGCCCGAGAGATGTGGGGCCAGAGCGGATGGGCAGGATCAGATGCGGCGCTGCAGGCAGTAGCGACCACGCTGTATCACGATGTGATCTTCTCCGGTCCCATGGCCGGATCTGAACGCATCATCCCCGCTGTCGCCATGGCCGACGCTTTCACGGCCACCTTGGTTTTTGGAGAGACAAAGAAGCTCCCGGAATCAGATAACCATCCCCTGAGAAAGCTGTTCCCCGAGTTTGTAGAACAGCTCCAGGGAATGTGAGGTTTGGCAGCAAGTGCGGGGTTGCCCTTACCGACCGTAAACTACGGAGGCATTAACTGCCGACGGTGACATCAGGAAAAAGAAAGGAAAGAGCTAATGGCAGAAATGAAGCCCAGAGAAAGAGTTCAGAGGCTTCTCAGGCGAGAGCCGGTAGACAGGATGCCGGTGTTCAGCGGGATGGGCATGGTAACTATTCAAGCGATCGAGAAATTGGGAATACGTTTCGCCCAAGTCCATGGATCGGCAGAGTATCTGGCCAAGTCAGCAACGCTGAGCGCAGATATTTTCGGCTTTGACTCTGTCGTGATACCTTACGACATGTGTACTATTCCCGAGGCCATGGGCCGTGGATGCTCGGTCTACGAGAATGCCGAAGGAGTCCTCTATCCGACTGTACCCTCTAAGTGGGAGCGCTTCTGGGAAACGGATATCCCGCCAAACTACTTGGATCAGGGGCGTATGCCAGTGGTGGAAGAAGCATTCAAGACACTGATCGCCGAGAACAAATACGCTGTTGGAGCCTGGGTTCTGGGACCGTTTACCATGGCCGGACAGGTCACCGAGCTGGATCTGTTGCTCAAAGGCATCAAGAAAGACAAAGAGAAAGTTCAGGAGTTTCAAGACAAGATGACCGATGTGGTTATCGCGGTTGCAAAGCGCTATCAGGCTTTGGGTGCAGACTACATCAACATTCGGGAAATGGGATCGGGCACCGATTTGCTTTCACCACGCATGTGGAAGACTCTGATTCAACCGTACCTGCAAAGAATCTTCGCCGCCTTGGAGTCTCCCAAGATTCTCCATATTTGTGGCGGCACAGACTTGATCGTGGAAATGATGAACGATTGCGGTGCGGATGCTCTGAGTTTTGACCAAAAAAACAATTTGGCAGAAACAAGAAAGAAGATCGGCAATGATGTTCTCTTGTTCGGTAATTTCGATCCATACGGCACCCTCTGTCAGATGGATGCATCCCAAGTCGAAGATGTCATTAAGGGCTGCATAGACGCCGGCGTCGATGCTGTCTGGCCTGGATGCGACATCTGGCCCGAAGTGAAGAAAGAAAACGTAGAGGCTTACGTACAGGCCGTCAAAACCTATGGGAAGAACCCTTCACCCGCGGTAGGACGCATATAGAAAACCACAACATAATTGGAGGAAAACACATGGTATCAGAGGCAAGGCGAGAAGAAATCCTCAAGAACCTCTCCGACGGAGTGGTCGAATACGCAGAGGATCAGGTAAAGGAATGGGCTAACATTGCCGTTGAAGAGGGGCTGGATGCATTTGACGCTATCATGAACGGCTTGGCCGCTGGCATGGAAATTGTCGGTGATCTTTACGATCGACAAGAGTACTTCGTACCGGAGATCCTGATGTGTGCTGACGCCCTTTATGCCGGGCTCGATATCCTCAGACCTCACATGTCGGTAGAATCGTCAGGAGATCTCAAAGGTCAGGTAGTCATTGGAACGGTTCAGGGTGACGTGCACGACATCGGGAAAAACCTCATCAAGATGATGTTCGACGTGGCAGGGTTCACTGTGCACGATCTGGGTCGAGACGTGCCCCTTGAGAAATTCGCCGAAGAGCAGCTCAGGACCGATTCTGACATCGTCGCTCTGTCGGCCATGATGACCACTACTATGATGGGAATGAAGAAGGTCATCCAAATGATCAAGGAGAAGAACCCGAACGTGGCCATCATGCTGGGCGGGGCTCCGGTCACCAAGGACGTGGCGAACCTCTTCGGAGCGGACGGCTATGCCGAAAGTGCTGGGAACGCAGTCCAGGAGGCCATCAAGATGATCTCCCGACTCCGTGAGCTGCAGAACAAGGGTATCCAGGGAAGCTGATCTGTAGTGCAGGTGTGACGATGGTGGCAATACCCGGGGCAATGTGTTTGTGGGACTGAGCGGAGGCGTCCATCGCGATGGTGGGCCTTGAGGAGGTTCAGATCAGGAGCAATGGGCCCTCGAAAGCCAGGCGAGCGGCACTTGAGCTTTTGACGACGCTGGGGGAAGTGAGCCTTTATCTGAGCCCCCAGAGGCGGCTTTCCCCCATACGGACAAGGCGGTGACGTCGTGAGATTTCCGTGCACCTCCACAGATCCCGCCTCGGCCGAATGCCTAATGTCTGGTTGACCCCAGTGCATGCTACTGAAGATCCTGCATATGGAGAGCGGCGTGAATCGTACAACACGGTGATCACGGAGACAGGCGGATAGAGGGCTGCGACACGGCAGTTCCAGAGCCGATTCAGACGGATGCAGGTGTGTCCGATGGCTGGGGCATGATCATTCCGTAGCTACGACGGACAATAAAATACAGAGCAAGGCGAATTAGCGCTCAGGTCCCGGGCGAGTGCTGACCCTTCCTCTGTTGCAATCGCCATTTGGGCTCGTCCCGCGTGGCATACCGTGTTGGTGCGGGTGCGCTCGCACATTTGCGGTTTCGGTGACTGCGTGACAGAAATGAATGCATCACGGATGTGAGAAACATTGGGAAGAAAGGTGACTAGTCAATGGAAAAGAAGAAGCATATGGTGATCTTCCAACCATCGGCACGGCGTGGCCTCATAGAAGAAGGGACCAACCTCATAGATGCCTCTCGCCAGCTTGGTGTGGATATCGAAGCCCTGTGCGGAGAGAAAAAGAAATGCGGAAAATGCAAGGTCAGAATCGAACAGGGCTTCTTTGAGAAGTTCGGTATCACCTCGAGCAAGAACCACGCTTCTGAGTGGCAGGAAGAAGAAGACAAGTTCTTCAACCCCGAGCAAAAAGAGGCTGGTTTCCGCCTTGCGTGCGTGGCCAAAGTGGAAGGTGACCTCCTCGTCTTTGTTCCTGAAGAAGCCCGAGCAGGCAAACAGATCGTCAGCAAGGCTGCCAGAGATATCCATATCGATTGGAACCCCGCTGTAAAACTGTACTATGTGCAGGTGGTTCCGCCCTCATTTGAGGACCCGCTCGGAGACTTCGAACGGATCTGTGCAGAGCTCGAGCGCAATTACGGTCTCAGAGACCTCAACATCGACTGGTATGCCCTGAGAAAACTTCCTCGACGCCAGAGAGAGGGAAACTGGAAAATTACAGTTGCAGTCTGGATGGACAAGGAAATAATCCGAGTAATGCCCGGCGAGGTAAAAGATCTCTACGGAATGGCCATTGACGTGGGAACGACGACCGTTGCGGCGTATCTCTGCAACTTGCGAACCATGGAGGTTATCAACACGGTTTCCATGATGAACCCGCAGTGCAAGTACGGCGAGGACGTCATGGCTCGAATCACCTACCACATGATGCATCCAGGCGGCCTGGAGACGATGAGCAGGGATATTCTCGACGGCCTGAACAATCTGGTGCAGCAGGCTTGCGAGGCTACCCATCCCCCGAAGAAAAAGAAGGTGGAGGAAGCAGAACCAGAAGCAGAAAAAGGAGTTGAGGTCTTCGGAGACGAGGCCGAGGAAGTTGAGGAAAAGAAGTACCTGTGCCTGTCGCCAAACGATCTTGTTGACATGACTCTCGTGGGCAACACGGCCATGCATCACATCCTGCTCCAGCTCGACCCCGAGTTTGTGGGGCTTGCACCGTTCCCCCCCGTCATTCACCGAGGCCTAGACATTCGGGCTCGCGACCTAGGTATAAGGATCAACGACTCGGCCTACGTGCATGTTCTCCCGAATGAAGCAGGTTTCGTTGGTGCAGACAATGTGGGTGTGTTGATCGCAGAGGAGCCGTACAAGCACGATGAGATTCAGCTCATAATCGATATCGGGACTAACGGTGAGCTGGTACTGGGCAACAATAAGAAGATGATTTCGTGCTCCTGTGCGACCGGTCCTGCTCTGGAAGGGGCGCAGTTGAGCTTCGGGATGCGTGCTGCTCCGGGAGCCATTGAGCGTATTGTCATAGATCCCGAAACACACGAGGTTGACTACAAGGTCATAGGCAGAGACGCGTGGCTCAAGTACTCGAAGCCTGAGGAGATGAAGACCAAGGGCATATGCGGCTCCGGCATCCTCGACGTGCTGGCCGAGCTCTATCGCTCCGGAGTTATAGGGAAGAGCGGGCGATTTAGCAAGAACCAGAAGTCGAATCGGTACCGAATTAACCCTGACACCAAGCAACCTGAATTTGTCATCGCATGGGCTAACGAAACCTCGATCAACAAAGATGTGGTCATAAGCCAAAAGGATATACGCCAGATTCAGTTGGGCAAAGGAGCCCTCTATACTGGATGCAAGCTGATGATGCGGCGTATGGGATTGGAAAAGGTAGACGTAATCAAGATCGCTGGCGCTTTTGGAACTCATGTTGACAAGACCAAAGCACTCATTATGGGACTTTTCCCGGATTGCGACCTGGAGAATGTTTACGCCGTCGGAAACGCAGCCGGGGATGGTGCTCGTGCAGCACTCTTGAACCGTGAGAAGAGGGCTGAAGCAAACTGGGTATCTCGCAATGTGGAGTACATCGAGCTCACAGTGGAAGAAGACTTCCAGCAGCAGTTCATGGAATCCATGCAGATACCTCACATGAAGGACCAATTCCCGCACTTGGAAGGAATTGTGCCGCCGGAGATTCTGCATCAGAAATGATGCGGTCAACAAAAGGCGCTGCACTGCTGTGCGCTAAAGAACGCAGAAGTCAACTCGCGGCGCCGCAACTTGAAAGTCGCGGCGCCGAAGACCGCCAGAAAGGAGGTGGGCTTGAATTCCGCCGCCTTGACCTCACGTGATAATGAGCTATACTTGTTGCGCGCCCAGAAAGAAGTTCGGTGTAGGCGACCGTGAGACCGGGTGACTCGCTTGCCGGGTATTCCTCTCAAAGAGGCGTTGTCTGCAACGAAACAAGAACGATCCCTCGGAGGGTATGTTGACACGATTGAAAGTGAGCGCAGGTGCCTGCGGATTTCAAACAATTGTCAAAGCGGAGAAGGACGGCAAATACTGCGTGAGAATCGTATTGACCTCAGATTGCGAGTCCGTGGAGGAGCTCAGCGTTGTGTTGGAAAGGAACGGCACGTTTCAGTTGAAAGAGATTATGGCGAAAGGCGATGAAAAGAACCCGATCTTTCGAGCATCGTCTGACGTCCTGCCACATTCAGCGTGCCCAGTCCGAATAGCAATAATCAAGGCCGCTGAGGTGGAGCTGGGTTTGGCTGTTCCACGGCCTGTGTGCATGGAGTTTGAGTCTGAGTCCGAAACGTGAGCTGATCTCGCCGAATGACGAATGGTCAATGGGGATAACCGGGCCGAAGTGTTGCGGTGGAAGAGCCGTAGTCTCGGCATACGTGTTAAGCCGCCAAGCTTGATGGCCGCAGACCGCATCGCGAGCAAGGCCGTGGACGGGAGCACCAGAGATGGCAGTAGAGTTGGTTGACAGGGAAGCGCAGGTACCGCTCAGAAAAAAGCAACCCGTTCGTCTCAAGAGCGGGTGCCAAGCACAAGTTGGTCACCCGACTACCAGAATAACCCCCGATGTTCTTGAACAGATAAGACAGTTGGCGGAGGAACTGGGCTTTCAAGAGATTCATGCTCTGAAGGCCTCAGAAATCGTCATTGCCAGATGGGTAGGGTTGAAATGTCAATATGGGTGCGCAAACTACGGTACCAACTGGTGTTGTCCGCCAGCGGCCCCGAATTCGGAGACGGTGCGTGAGCTCCTTTCCGAATATGAGATTGCCCTATTGTTGGTACGCCGACACAAGAATGAGCAGTTCTATCGAAATTCAACAGAGAAACGTCGTTTCCAGATCAAACAGTGGAAATCCACGGTGGCATTGGAACGAAAGCTCTTCCTGATGGGATATTATAAGGCATTCGGTCTACCCGCGGAGACGTGCGCGTTGTGTAAGAAGTGCTCATATCCGGGAAGATGCAAGTTTCCTAACGAAAAACGGCCCGCGATGGAAGCCTGCTCCATCGACGTATTCCAAACCATCAAGCGGTTAGGCAAGTCCTTTGAGCTGGCAACCAACGTGAAGGACACGTATAACTCCTACTCCCTTATATTGCTCGCGTGAGCAACCACGATCATTGGAGTCGATTCCCATGTCACCTGGGCATGCGCTGCCGGACCACAGTAGAAGGGGCGTCTCGCCCATTTATTCCTAACGAATGACAGGGGTGATGCCTCCCGCTCCGGCGACATACACATCATCGTAGGCAACTATGGTGAAGCGCATTGAGAACAGATCGTAACTTGATTCGCAAACCGAGTGATTGACTGCAGCGTGAACGCAACGGCCGCGCTCCACTATCATGTTGGCCATAAGCCAGGACCTCCACAGGCACCGATGGGAAGTCCCGACCTCTATTATGACGACGTGTCGACCGAAGGCTCATTGGCTTTCAACTGGAATGAACGACACGCATGTTCAATGCGTGGCAGTATACCATAATCACTGACAACCGTATTTCGCTTGACTCAGTTAGGTATTCTTCTTTATAGTTCTTACTAAAGTCTGGGCGCTAACGGAACACGGTGAGAGTCCGTGGCGGTCCCGCCGCTGTAACCGGTGACGAAACCTGAAGAGCCACTGTTCGGCACAAGCCGAGCGGGAAGGGCAGGTGGAGGACGACCCGGGAGCCAGAAGACGGGCGTTCAGATATGGGTAAGCTCATGGTAACCGCAAACCCTGCTGCTTTCTAGTGGCAGGGTTTTTGTATTCAAGGGGAGAAGGTTGATGAGATCGCTCAAGCTCGTGGCTCCAAGAACGCTGGTCATTGACGAGCATTACCACACCGATGCCGAGCCAGGACAAGAAAAGGTTTCGGTCGTGTACTGCAGTCTCTGCCGGACGGATGCCAAGATGTGGGCGCAGGGTCACCGAGATCTCAGGCTACCCAGGGTGCTTGGACACGAGATTTTTGGGGTGACTCAATCAGGATGCCGCGTATTGGTGTGGCCTGGAGAAGCCTGCGGCTCGTGCGTGTCGTGCCGCGAAGGTCAGGAAAACCTCTGTTCGGAAATGAAAATCCTCGGATTCAATAAGGATGGGGGGCTTGCCCAGGAGGTCAGCGTGGCGCAATCCGCATTGATCCACGTACCGGATGGGCTGCCGGGACGCATCGCATGCTTGGCCGAACCGACAGCCTGTTGCCTCAATGCCCTTGCACAGACCGATCTCCAAGAGAGCGAACGTCTTCTCATCTTTGGGGCCGGTCCGGTAGGCCTTCTTCTAGGCCTTGCGGCCAGAGCAAAAGGGGCTTCAGTATTCATGGTCGAAAAGGATCCGGAGACGCTTCGTCGCAGCGAAGAGCTCCGTCAGCGGCTGAGAATTGATGCCCACACCACGATAATCGGTACTGATTTTGATGTGTGCATCAATGCCACTTCTGCACATGACACGTTTCCCCAGGGGCTTGACAGCTTGAGGAGCGGGGGACGCTTCTGCCTGTTCAGCGGTCTTACCGGCAACGGCGCCTTGCCATTACGGGACCTGAACGAAATACACTACCGTCAGCTCCACGTGTCCGGAGCATATGGATGTACCCGCAAGCAGATGTCCGAAGCAGTTGAAGTCTTGCACGAATACAGTCAAGAAGCTGAGCTCCTCTTGGAGGCAGAGATAGGTCTGGAAGACGTGGAAACATGGCTCGGAAGAATCGCTCGAGGGGGAGTGTTTAAAGTGCTTGTGGACTTGACTCGTCCAGTGGGGGCACCCAAAGCTTGTTAAGGCGTTGTGGCCTTTTACATAGATCCTCACCGGAATGAAAAATCAAGGAGGAGAAGTTCATGGCAACAGAAATGCAGTTGCGAGAATTCGGCCGCGTAATTGTTTCCGTAGCCTCGGGAAAGCTCCTGACTCGAGAGCAGGCCTGTGAGGCGTATCGTCAAGTAATTCTCAACGAGCAACCGGAGCTGCAACAGGGAGCGTTTCTTATGGCTCACATTGCGCGAGGACCGACAATTGAGGAGTTATCCGGGGCCTGGGATGCGTTAACCAGATATGACACCGCCAGAATCAGGACAAAGAGATCGGGGCCCATCTGCGACATAGTGGGGACTGGGTCGGACCAACTCAAAACCGTCAATGTATCCACTCCCGCGACGTTCATTGCTGCCGCTTGTGGTCTGCCGGTTGCAAAGAAAGGGGCAAGGCTCGTCACCGGTGTCGCGGGCGCGTCGGACATCATGGAAATTCTTGGCATAGACTTAAATGCTCCTCTCGAGAAGGCTGAAGAAAGCCTTGACACGCATGGGATCTGTTATCTGCCGGGCGAAGCCTTCCTCCGATCTGGATGGGCCCGTCTCATCCGTTCTATGCGGTTCACATCGGCGTTTAACATAATAGGACCCCTGACTCAACCGTGCGAGCAAACGAGCTCGATCGTGATAGGAGCCTATTCGCCCCATGTGTGCGACCAGCTTATCGCAGTGCTCAAGGAAATAGGTATGCCTGCCGCTGTGTCTCCTTACGGTATGGCTGAAGGAATGGATCCCTCCACGGGAATGGACGAGTTCTCACCTGCAGGGCCCACTCGAGTCACTGAGCTCCGAAATGGCAAAATCGAGACCTATGAGGTTTCACCCTCTGATTTTGGAGTCAAGAAGTGTGACTTTTCTGCTGTAGCGACCCGCAAGACAGCAGAGTCTAATGCCAAAACCATTGTCGATGTGCTGTCAGGGCAGTACGATACACCTGTAGCTGATTTCTTCTGCATGAATGCTGCCCCTGCGCTTTATATCTCCGGGTACGCCTCGAGTTACTCCAAGGGGACGGACATGGCCAGAGAAGCACTGGCCTCAGGGAAAGCACTCGAGAAGCTCGAACAGCTCAGACAGATTCAGGGTTAGACCGGGTGCAGGAGCTCGAGGGGGATTTCGCAGCCGGGACGTGTCCCCCAACGGGTGATTTCGCAGCCGGAACGAGCCGCCAAGAGGGTGATTTAGTAGCGCCGGCATCTTGCCGGTGATTCCTGAACCTTGCAAAGATACCGGCGAGACGCCGGTGCTACGGGAAACGGCTTATTCTGATATTGATTCTCGGTTGAGTCTCTCGGCATCTTCGTGGGGCTCCAATCTCGAAGCACCCCACCGCACTCTGCCACACCAGGATTTCTTGCAACCACCTTTAGCCACCCCGGTATCTTCTCGCGACCGGTATAATGTGCGGCCTCACTCTTCCGCACCATGTTGAAGCAAAGTATCAGTAAGCTCCGCATTCTTCATCCTGGCAGCCATGGTCAATGCCCTTTCGCCGCTATTGTTCTCGGCGTTCACGTCCGCGCCCAGATTCAGGAGCAATTTCACCGGCTCAATATGGCCTTCCACGGTGGCACCCATAAGAGCTGTCCAGCCATCCTTGTCGGCCAAGTTCACATTAGCCCCGTTCTGCACCAGAAATTTCATGGCCTCCACGTTCCCGCGCACCGCTGCCTCCATCAAGGCCGTGGTCTCGTATTTTCCCTTCCTGGCATTGATGTCTGCCCCCTCGCTGAGGACGCGCTTCATCTCCTCCAGGTCGTTGCCGACCGCGGCCATTCTCAACCTCTCGTCCTTGTCCCTGGCCTTTGCGATTTTGTTGGCAAGGGCTATTGCCCCGCGGATGCCGGTTTGATAGATTTTCGGATCGTCGTCCATTACTTTACCTCCAGGCCTCCATAAGGAAACGTCTCCTTTCGTTCACTGGTGCAACTGCTCCTGCAGCCATGCAGCCGTCTCGACAATAGACGGTCCTTCCTGAATGAGATTCCGTCCACGTTCCACAGTGGACTCCACTATTCTTAGACTTAGCGACTTGTCCCAGCCGCGTTCTTCCACAAGTCGTCGAGGGTCAACCGGATAGACCTCCTCAGAAAACAAAAGAAATATGTCTGGCCTAGCGGCCACAACTTCCTCGAAGTCCGGTACGAGGTATCCTGCACGCTTATGTGCAAAAATGCTTTCGCCCCCCGCAAGGGAAACGAGATCATCGATATAGGTGAAACCACCGATCGACCGCATATGTCGTGCAAACCAGAGCTCAGTGTAGACCCGCGGTCGATTGCGAGGACTTCGCTCTCGAATAACACGTGCCTGCTCTTCCATGCGGCGAGAAAGTTCTCGACCCGCCTGGACCTCGTTCACCAACGCTCCCAGAATAACATTATTTTCAAGAATTCCATAGAAGCTGTTCGGCAGAGACAATGCGTATACCGGCAGCTCACGCTTGGCAAGCTCCAATCCCAGCTTCCTTTGGACTCCTGTCGTGACGACAACGAGATCCGGGTTCAGTTCCGCGAAGACCTGCTTGTCAATTTTCAGATAATCCCCTGCGACCGGTTTGTTCAAATCCGGGACGTAGCGGTCACAGTAGCAGGACACCCCAACCACTCTGTCTCCCAGTCCCATAGCGTAGAGTGCTTCTGTCGCTGCCGCGACCAGACATATGACACGTTCCGGCCTTAACGGCACCTCGATGTGGTAGTCGAGAGCCTCACAAAATACTTTCATCGCGGAGACCTTCCTTTCTGTGGAGCACTTGGTGAATCAGAACTGACCGTAAGGGGGCGATGTCGAATTCGCAATGCTCGTGGTGAAGTTGCCACACTTGTCCGCTCTCTCGTTTCTTGACCTCTATTTGCCTCTGCATCCAGGTAAAAAAGCACGAGAGACCTAACCAAATATTTTTAAATATGTACCCTTGGAGCCAGTCAGTCAATGCCGGGCGCGAAATGGACGGCCGTCTGCAACCAATTGCTTTCGCAGTAGGTTTCAGCTATAGTCGCGCGGATTGAAGAAAGCTCGAGGCCCAAATGGGGGTGGAACCATGACCGACCGTCCAAAAACAATGCCCGTACTCTTCTGTCCTGTTGGCATTGTTCAGGAGCTCCACGGTCGGGCTCATATGGCGGGCAAGAGACACGGGCGGGACTGGGAAGAAATTGCCAGCGGCCAGGTACAAGAAATGACAGAATATTCTGAGAGAAGAACCATAGAGGCCGCGCCACGTTGGCCGCTCCACGGTATTTTCGATCTTACCCACCGGTGTAACAACAACTGTCGGCACTGCTGGCTGCGCATTCCCTCGGATGCGCCCGAAAAGGCCCGGGAGCTCACCTTTGAAGAGATTTGCGGAATCGTCGACCAGGCTCGGCAAGCAGGGACTCGAGAGGTGACCCTGACAGGGGGCGAGCCCATGTTGCGGCCTGATTTCGGAGATATCTTCGACTACGTAATCGGCAAGTCACTTTCCTATCGGCTCAACACCAACGGCACTCTCATCACCTCGAAAATCGCCCGACTGTTGAGACATAAGGGATCCAAAATGGTGGCGCTTTATGGGGCCACAGCGGACGTTCACGACTATATCACCCGCAATCCCGGTTCCTTCGAGTCTGCACTGCGCGGAATGCGCTATATGAAGGAGGCTCGCGCACGCTTCGTTGTCCAGATCGTTCCGCTCCGCGACAACCGCCACCAATGGGAAGCGATGATGGATCTGGCCCATTCCTATAGCCCGCAGTGGCGGTACGGCGCCACCTGGCTCTGTCTCTCAGCCTACGGCTCGCCAGAAAGGAACGCGGAGATTTCCCGGCAGCGAATTGACCCTACGGAGGTAGTGGGCTTCGATCCTCCAGACGTATCCTGGGACGATGGTGCAGGTGACGAAAATACTGACACACGATCCAGTTGTACTGATTATTTCGGTCAGGATGATCGTCTGTTCGCCTCTTGTATTGGAGTCCGGACCGATTTCCACATAGATCCCTACGGCGAGATGAGCTTCTGTCCTTTCGTCAAAGCCCCTTTTCTGAGATTCGACTTACATCGCTGGAGCTTTAGAGAGGTCTGGGATGAGCTCATCCCTTCGGTGCCGGCTCTGGTTCGTGGGGATGCCGAATGGCGAGAAAACTGCGGTTCGTGCCAAAATCGGTCTCACTGCCGCTGGTGCGCGGCATATGCGTATCTGGAGACCGGTCGCTTTTCCGCCCCGCTTTCGTATCTGTGCCAGGTTGCACAGGAGAGCAAACGGTACAGGGAGGAATGGCTCTCCCGCCATCGACGGTTTTTCGAAATTGCCGGCATCACAATTAGACTGGAGAGCGCTTTGCCCATGGACCGGATCTCGTTCCCTCCGGCCATTGAGCCCTTTGAGGTGAAGGCTCCAGGGGAAGATGTCGTCGCCGTGACCCATGTTTTCGGCCTGCCCGATGTGAGCAGGATTCTGGAGATGACACCTGTTTACCGAAATCCTCCGTGGGCCGTGTACAAGTACAGGGAGAGATTCGTTTACACTCTCATCTCGCCTGACCCGAACGAGACCGAGCTCTACCGTGTGGCAGAATTCAGCACGGATTTCCGGCGATGCATCATTTACAGTCGTCGGACAGACGAATTCGAGATTCTTGCCAACGGTCTCCCGAGCTTGACTCTGTTCCCAACGGACCAAATTTTGGTGGCACAACTGCTAGCCTCGCGCCAAGGCTGCTACCTGCATGCCGCGGGAGTGGTGCTCGAGGGCTCGGGACTGTTGTTTGTCGGACAATCCGGTGCAGGGAAGTCCACGACTGTGCGCATGCTCAAAGGAAATGCAGAGATCCTTTGTGATGACAGAATGATAGTGCGTCATTGGCCAAGCGGGCTCAGGATCCATGGCACATGGCATCACGGAGAAGTTCCCGACGTCTCCCCAAATTCGGCGAATCTGCAGGCCATCTTTTTCCTGAAGAAGGCCACTGAAAACCGCCTTGAGCCCATTCGAAAACAGAAAGGAGTTGCTCGACGCCTTCTCACCTGTTTGGTCAAACCGCTGGCGACCCGTGAATGGTGTGAGCCCAGTCTACACCTGATAGAAGAGCTTGCCGGGGGAGTCCCTTGTTACGAGATGTATTTCGATGAAAGTGGGGAGATCGTGTCGCACATCAGGGAGGTTGCCCTTGGACTACGTGGAACGCATTCCTTTTAATGCAGGACATCTCTGGTCGACGCAGAAACCCATTTTGACGCATCTCGACATAGAGCTGACTCACCGTTGCAACAACAATTGCATGCATTGTTGTATCAACGTGCCGGCCGGTGACAGCGTGGCTCTGGAGAACGAGCTTGCCACAAGTGAGCTCCATCGGATCTTGAAGGAGGCTGCCAAGCTCGGGGCTCTTCAGGTCCGCTTTACTGGCGGTGAGCCGCTCCTGAGATCGGACTTCGAGGAGCTCTACCTGTTTGCAAGGCGTCTTGGGATGAAGGTGCTGCTTTTCACGAACGGCCGCCTCATCACTGAACGACTGGCGGATCTCTTTGCCCATATCCCTCCGCTCATGCCCATCGAAATCACGGTATACGGTATGCACACCGAATCTTACGAAGCCGTCAGCGGGGTACGAGGATCGTTCGCCGAGTTTCGGCGTGGCATACAGTTCCTCCGAGAACGCGGAGTTCCTTTTGTGGTCAAAGGCGTTCACCTCCCTCCCAACCGGGGAGAAATGGAAGAGTTTGAATCCTGGTCCACTTCGATCCCCTGGATGGATTGCCCGCCGAGCTATGCCGTATTGCTCGAAAAGCGCAGCAAACATGACGATCCCGTAAAAGATCGTCGAATCGAGGCCCTCCGGCCGTCCCCCGAAGATGTTGTGGCTATGACCCGCAAAGGTCGCCGGTACAGGGAAGAAATGACCGAATTCTGTAGAAATTTTCTTGGCCCACCCGGCGACAAGCTCTTTGGATGCGGTGCCGGGACGAGCGGGTGTTTGGATCCCTACGGCAGATTTCAGGCTTGCCTGAGTCTTCGCACTCCGGAGCTGGCATACGACATCAAGAATGGCACACTAATGGATGCTCTGACAGTTGCCTTTCCCAACCTGAGAAAGATGCGAGCGGCCAATCCGGAATATCTGCACCGCTGCGGTCGATGTTTTATCATAGGGTTGTGCGAGCAGTGTCCCGCGCGGTCCTGGAACGAGACGAGGACTCTCGACACTCCACTCGAATACTTCTGCTCAATTGCTCATGCGGAAGCTCGCGAGCTGGGTTTGCTCCGTGGCCACGAACACGCGTGGGAAGTCCGGGATTGGCAATTTAGGATCGACAAAGCCTTGTCCTGATGCACGATGTTTTTCTTTTGCATCGTGCCGCATATTACCCTATGATTCAAATCATGAGTTGGCATGCCATGTGAGGAATGTTGGGGGATCTCTCGAACAAGGAAATAGAGCGGAATGACACCGAAATTAAAGTCGTGGCACAAACCGAAACTGATCATTTTGGAGCGAATGCACTCAAGCGAAAGCGTGCTATCGTTCTGTAAGACAGGAACGTACAGTGGCACGTCTTCATCGCCCACGTGGCACTTTTCCCGATGTCACAGAGGGAATTGCTCTCCGTGCAGAGGCATAGCGCGGAGCTGAGGGGCAAAATGCCGCGGTCTCGCCCAGAGGGCCGTTCTGGCTTCGTCCCTGTTTCCCAGTACAACTACATCGTGATTACAAGAGTTGAGGACAATCCTCCAACCGGTTGTGATATATTGAAAAGAGGATTAGCTCTAAACGAGAGCAAGACTGATCCCTGTTGCGGCAGAGGTCAATTGACATATGGAAATTGGTGCGTCCCTGGAAAAGGTCTATAGGCCTACTGAGGATATTGTCGCCCGCGAGATTGAGGGAGAAGTTATCATCGTGCCGCTCGTGGGCACGATCGGTGACAGGGAGAGCGAATTCTATGCTCTCAACGAAACGGGACGCGCTATCTGGAGACTGCTGGACGGGACGAAACCGCTGAGCGCGGTGGCGGAATCCCTTTCCGAAGAGTTTGAAGGGACCGAGATCGAGCAAGACGTTCTTGGGTTTGTTACGGAGCTGCTAAGGCGTGGCATCGTAGTTGAGGTTTCTTGAAGATCGACCGGTGTTGCCTCCCACGAGCAGATGCCGGATGCGGGAAGCGTTGTTATTAGCTCAGCACTCTCATGCCTTGGCTAGCGCACCTGTGCAAACGACCTCTGTCACAAGCAACCGCTAATGAGCGAAAGAGTTAATGTACCGTTCGATAGAAACGCAACAACACTGGTTGGAGAAAATGGTTGAGCGGAAGAGGATCCCTCTTTCCTTTAGCCTTGAAATAACCGCACGCTGTAACAACAATTGCCGCCATTGTTATATCAATCTCCCGGCTGAGGACTCACGAGCACGATCCGCCGAATTGACCCTGGAGGAGATCGCAGACATCGCGGAACAGGCGGTCGAGATGGGGGCTCTGACGTGCCTCCTCACCGGAGGAGAGCCACTCTTGCGGCTCGATTTTCCGGACATCTATCTGGGACTTAAACGAAAGGGTTTGCTGGTGAGCGTTTTCACTAACGCCACCTTAATCGGTGAACAACACGTGGAGCTCTGGAAGCGCTATCCGCCACGAGACCTGGAGGTAACGGTCTACGGCGTCACCCGTGCAACCTATGAGGCGGTGACTCGCCGTCCGGGAGCATTCGATGCCTTCCAGAGAGGACTCCGGCTCCTGCTGGACAACGGAATCAGCGTTCGCCTCAAGACTATGGCTTTGCGATCCAACTTCGGGGAATTGCATCACATTGCCGATTTCTGCCGGCGCTACACAGAGGGGCTCTATAGATTCGACCCCCTGCTGCATCTGAGGTACGACGGCAACCCTCGGCGCAACGCTGAAATCCTTGACGAGCGCCTGAGGCCGGAGGAGATAGTCGCACTGGAACGAGCAGATCCGGAGCGGCTTTCTGCCCTCAATGAGCATTGCCACCATTTGATCCGAGAGGAAAGTCGTGATTCCGGCTGTGCACACCTGTTCCACTGTGGGGCTGGTGTGGGGTCTTTTGCCATAAGCTACGATGGAGTGTTCCGCCTCTGTGATTCGCTTTGGGCCCATGGTACCACGTTCGACCTGCGCCGGGGCACCCTATCCGAGGCCTGGCTTGACTTCGTGCCCTGGGTGCGAAACCTTCCTTCGCAAAATCTCCAGTCTCGGCAGACCTGCGGGGGCTGTCCACTCATCAATCTTTGCCTTTCGTGCCCCGCTCACGCACACCTGGAAACAGGAGAGATGGAGGGAACGACGCCGTACTTCTGCGCAGTCGCCCGCGCTCGGGCAGCGATGTTGCGGGAGACCTCCCATGTCTCGCGGTGGCAGCGGGTTCCTCGCCCTGTTACGTGAGTCATTCCAGGAACACGAGGCCAGCCATCATGATGGTTTCTGCTTTCTGGATCTGGCTGCCTTTTTCATTCTTGTGCATCACCCAGTCAAGTATTCTCGACAACTCGTGCCAGTTGACTCCCATTCCGGACAAGGACGGCCGTGCCTTATCCGAGTGACGGCATCGACCGCCATTCTGAAGCGCCGCGCAATCTGCGTGCTCGGAACAAAACGTTCTCTTGCAGGCTCCAGACGAGTACCCGCGAGCACGCTCAAAACCCAGTGATCGAGCATGGTGCTCAATGGCCGCAGTCGTCTCGTGCAGGAGCAATGTAGCTTCTCGACGCTCTGTTCCCTGCACGGCTTCCATGGGGAAATCGAGCTTGAAGGCCAGGACAAGGGTGAAGCCCTTGATGAGCTCTTGAAACTGGGCGGGCGTCATCGAGTGCGGTGGGCAATTGATCGAAGTATTGTAATTGGGGCAGCGCGGCTCTGCACAGAGGCTGCGGAAACGCTCTTCTACCACGATCCGGCCGGCCTCCAACACCTTCTGGTCGCCGATTCCCAGGGACTTGGCAAAAGCCAGCAATTTTGGGGTCAGGTCTTGTTTTTTGCTGCTTCCCATTCTCGCTGAATTGTCGTCCTCATTTTAGAGTGATAGAGTCAAACATCCCATGCGGGCCCTTCCGATACACCCCATGGTGCAGAAGGGTTTGAACAATTGGCTCATTCTAGCATATCCAGTTCTAACGATCCACAAGATCCCCGCCGAGGGGGCGAAGAGGAACAACGCGCCGTCAAAAGCCATCAAGGACGACTTCAGGCCGGCCATTTGCCTGGGTGGTCAGATGACAAAGCTTGTCCGGAAAATGACTGATCAGCGGTCTCGTCACGCGTTATCCTCACGGTGAGGTGGATCAAGAAACAAGACCTGATAATCATGTAAAAGGCGTGAGTGCTATCACGCGTGGTCGCAGCGGGGGACTCTGTCCCCCGGGCCCCCTGGAGTTTGTCGCTCTGGGGCCGCTGGATAAGGGTTATGA
>JBFMDN010000008.1:0-129858 GCA_040753915.1 Thermodesulfobacteriota bacterium
CGGGGGAGAGGGGATTCTTCAGGCTCCCTCTCCCTCTGGGAGAGGGTTGGGGTGAGGGTGCCTTTCCACGCATAGACGCTCAATCGTGCTACGATTGTTGGTGTGTCCCGAGTTTTGAGACATTTTCTCTAATCCCCCCATCGCCCTGATATCGTCCGCCGATCAACCATCTTCACGTCGTGCCACAGTGGGATCTCTACTTGTGAGGTCTGTGCGACCGCAAAGGTCGCGGCTCGGAAAGTTTCCCCGAGGCCGATTTCTTGCTCTCACGGGAATGACCGAGCCACTTGGTCACTGAATTCTAGCACTAGTGTGCCACGTACCCCCACCTCACTTCTTCTTCGCAAAGAAGAACTGCTCCGGGTGAACAGGTCCCGGGTTCGGATAGGTCCAACTCTGAAAATCTTTCTTCGGCACATTCAACATGTTTGGGGCCACCACATAGAAGTCGGGGGGATCATGGACCAATCCCACTACCCAGAGGTTTTCTTCGTTCGCTTTGATGATTTTCGCGAACAGCTCCTGTTTCTTGCTATCGTCTACGGTCTTGAGGATGCTGGTATAGGTTTCCATCAACTCTTTCAGTACCGGTGGTGGCTCTTCCCCGGATTTTCCGTCGCTCTGATACCATTTCGCATACAGCGGGGCGTTGAGACTTTCCGAGCTGTACGGGAAGTACCAGCGCGGCTCGAGCAAACACTCCATGCCCCCGTCGCCCGGCCAAAGGGCTATGTCATGATCCGCATTTTGTGTCCGTTGCCGGAAGAGCTCCATGGCCTGCGCCTTGACTTCTGTCTTAATGCCTACTGCGTTAAGGTTGGACGCGAGTATTTCAGCGGTGTCGACCCAAGTCTGTATGGTAACCATGACGTCCAGGGCTATCTGGATACGCGCTCCGTCAGGCCTCATTCGCTGTCCGTCAGGACCCTTCTTGAGACCCATTTCGTCGAGCAACTGTTCGGCCTTCGCAGGGCTGTACTCCACATATGCATTAGCATACGAAGCGCTGTAAAAGCTGGATTCTTCCAGGGGAGCCGCTTGTCGAGGTTTCCCCTTGCCGCGGTATACGATCTTGTTGATCTCGTTGCGATTCACCGCGTAGGAAATTGCCTTGCGGAATCGAGCATCGGACAGGATCTCTCGCATCACGGGATCTTTGTGGTTGATGTTTGGCGCCATCAACAGGCCTACGGAAGCAGTAGACATCTTAGGGATGAGCTTGTAGTTGCCTTGCCCCAAGTTAGCCAGCAGCAGAACGGAGTTCTGCATTCCTCCGAGGCGCCGGCCCTGGAAGTCGATCTCCCCTGCGATGGCCTTGAGCAGAATTGTCTGCGATTCCGCTTGGAGATCATGAACTATGGAGTCAATGTAGGGGAGCTGATTACCTTGAGTGTCTACCTTCCAGTAGTACGGATTGCGTTCCATAACGAATCGTTTGCTCGGAGCCGGAACGGTAGTAACCCACGCGCAGATCGAAGGCATCTCGGGGTTGACGAACAGGGAATGCCGCAGGCTTGACATATCCTGAAACAACTTCACCCATGTGGAAACTTTGCGCTCTGCCATGAGCGCCTCCAGCTTTTCCGGGTCAGCGTACGCTTTGTGGAATTGCTTGAGATAATGCTTCGGCATCGTAACGAGGGCCATGCCGTGGGGGCACGCAAGCTGCTCGAGGAACAGTCCGTACGGCTGGGCAAATTCGAACCGAACCGTGTAATCGTCCAGTTTGGTGACTTTCGGGGCGGCTTCGGTCGGGGTGATCCACTTGGGAATCGAGGGTGTCAGCTCTTTGTTAAGGAGGACGTCCTCCACGTAGAACATTATATCGTCAGCGGTGAACGGATGGCCGTCTGACCAGCGCACCCCTTTTCTCAAGTGAAAGACAAAAACGCGACCTTCCTCCAGCACCTCCCACTTCTCCGCAAGGTTTGGAAGAATCTTGTACTGAGGACTCCACCGCACCAGGGGATCGTACAGGATCCGCCGCGCGCCTACCAGGTCCGACAGCCCCGTGTAAGCGCGCCTCCACTGTCCACCGTATTCCCCCGGCCTATCTATGGGCTTAACTACAGCGGGAGAAGGAGGCAATCTTTGATCCACCGGGGGAAGCTCCCCCGCTTTGACCCTCGCCGCGAGCTCGGGGG
Organism: Thermodesulfobacteriota bacterium; assembly: GCA_040753915.1. Taxonomy (GTDB): domain Bacteria; phylum Desulfobacterota; class Desulfomonilia; order Desulfomonilales; family Desulfomonilaceae; genus JBFMDN01. Next base: position 2,145 of record JBFMDN010000008.1, read on the forward strand.
ATTCGTTGAACGCCAAGACTTGCTGAGAGGTTCCGCTACAGAGGAGGAGTGCAGCGACAAACACGCCCATCAGAACTGCCCGTTCCACCCGCTTTGCCATGTCGTCTCCTTTCATATACCCACCATTCGCGCCATGATCACATCTCAGACCCCGAGTGATTCGTCCGATGCTTCGTCCGTCAGCATTTCTCTGGGAATACAACGCCGGATGAGTAAGGACACAAAGTATATAATGCGTGCGTTCAACGGTAAGGTCAAGACGCGCTTGCGCCCCCCGTGCGTCATTGGATATTTTTTCTGCCGCTTGAGCGCGCCGGGTATCCGGGCGAACTTATTTCAGAGCCGGACGACCGCAAATCCGCGCGGCTCGTCTTAGAAAGGGATCTCGTCTTCTGGCGGGGGAGGATAGAAGGACCGCTCATCGGGCCCTCCACCGGACGAGGCCTGTCTCCTGCCAGCTTGAGGGCGCTTGTTGCGGCCGGGTTCCTCTCTGCGTTCTTGATTTTGCCCCGGGCTACCGAGCATGATCATGTCGTTGGCCACGATTTCCACGGTCGTGCGCTTGTTCCCGTCTTGATCTTCCCAGTCTCGGCTTTGGATACGCCCTTCTATATAGACCTTCTGTCCCTTGCTGAGGTATTCGCCACAGATTTCTCCAAGTCGACCCCATGCCACAATACGATGCCACTCCGTCTTTTCCTGGTCCGAGCCATCCTGATCCCTCCACGTGAAAGTTGTGGCCAGGGTAAAACTGGCCACTGCTCTACCGGAAGCAGTGTAACGAACTTCGGGGTCCCTGCCCAGATTGCCGAGCAGCATCACTTTGTTCAAAGACCTCTGGGCCATGCTCTCCTCCTAAGACGCTGAATGACGCCGGAATTGCTGTTGCAAGTGAGGAACCAGCGGGGTTATCCTTTCCGAAAGGTCACCGGTTGTCAAGGGGTCTAAGGCAGCAAGATTGCCCGTGTGCCGGTCCGAGGAAAAGGAGTCCGGTTCTGACTATTCGACAGAGGATCAAGCAGCTTCTCACGGAGGGCGTCTATACAGCCCGCGATATTTCACGTATCCTCGGGATCAAAGAGAAGGAGGTGTACGAGCATCTCCCCCACGTGCAAAGGAGTCTCGGCCGAAACGCGTCCGTCATATTCGAGCCTGCTCGATGTCTATCCTGCGACTTCGTGTTTATCAAGAGGGGGCGGCACACAACACCGGGACGCTGCCCTGTGTGTCGTTCGGAGAGCATATCGCCCCCCGTTTTCGGGATGCGGGAGAACATGTAGTGGACTTCTGAGAAATCTGGAGGTATATGGATACGCGCTCAGACCTGTCATATGAGCCATGGTGGGGTCCGCTGAGCTTCCCGGCAAGAGCGGGGGCCGAGTTTCAAACCTCAATTCTTCGAGCCGCCTGAATTGCAGATTCCCAGGTTGCAGCCGCAATGGTATGCAGGAACCTACCCCATGAAACTCGTTGTCTTCAGCGATCTTGACGAAACATTGCTCGACGGACGGAGCTATAGTTGGGAGGCTGCGACGAATGCGTTGTACGCGTTGAGGGAGCGGTCCGCTGCACTCGTTCTGGTTTCGAGCAAAACGCTTCCCGAGATGATTCCCATTCATGAAAGCTTGGGCCTCGACACCCCTTTCATTGTGGAGAATGGCGGAGGAATTGCCCTGATCCCGTCGGCACCTATCAACTCGTGTCTCTCCCCGGAGCTTTTCGCCATGGGGCAGCGGATCGACGATCACGTGTTGATTCCGCTCGGGGTGCAATACGATGACCTTGTTGCTGCCCTCGATGATATATCTGAGGAGACTGGGGTCACCGTGAAAGGCTTCGCCTCCATGTCCGAGGACGAAGTGGCTGCTCTGACGGGACTTTCGCTGGCCGATGCCGCCAAGGCACGCCAAAGGGGCTTCGATGAACCTTTTGTCATACTTGATCCTACCTCTGAGAAGGGGTTGCGGATAGAGGCATCAGCCGCGGCACGCGGGATCACTGCTGTCCGAGGAGGAAGGTTCTGGCATTTGATCGGGCATGAAGGTAAAGGCAAGGCGGTCTCGATCATCATCGAGGCTTTCCGGAAGTGTTTCGGGAGCGTCCACACCGTGGGGCTGGGCGATGGGCCTAATGATTTTCCCTTTCTTGCCCTGGTGGATAGCCCGTTCCTCTTGGGAGGCGCGCAGAAGCGATTCGAGGTTCCGGAAGAAATGGGAAGAGCTCGGCTCATCCTGCGCCCAGGGCCGGAGGGGTGGAATGAAGCGGTGACAACTTTGCTGTCCGAGCTGGAGAATGAGGACGCCGGCGGTGGAGGCATATCGTAGCCGAGTGTGCGGACCGGTATCTCTGTGTCAATGCGGCCGGCGAACGCCAAGCAAAGCAAAGCAAAGGAGCGGGACGTGGGCAAGAAAACGGTTCAGGTCAAGCAAGTGCTGGCAGACATACGCGCGGGCATGCACGATAATGCTCTCATGCAAAAATATGAATTGTCCCCGGGGCAACTGAAAAGCCTGATGAAAAAGCTTGAGGATGCCGGCCTTGTCAAGAAGCCGGTCGAGGAGTTAGCCCCCGAAAAACCATCATACTATGACACCTTCTTCACCTGTCCAGCATGCGGATTGAACGAACCGGGGGACTTCGAAGAATGTCCCCGCTGCGGAGTTGTGGCCGCGAAATACCGGCCATCGGAAAAGACTGGAGCGCTCCAGACCCCCGACAAGAACACCGATAAGGCAATGAAGTTCGACACATGGAACCAATCCATGCCGCGGTCCTACCGGGGATTGAAAATACTCGCCGCAGTCATTGTCATTGCGGCGGTGGCTGTAGCGGTGTTCATGGTGAACCAGTACCTGGAGAAAGAGAGAAACGCATTCCACCCGTCGGATCGGGAGCAGACCGATGTCCAGCTCGATGAGGACAATCCTTCCAGGACGATTCCGCCACAGTACAAGGATCTGATCAAAAGGAAATTGCCGAATGTGGCACCCCTCAATCCGGAGCTGGATTCTCACATGCGCGACTCGATGGAGGGCATCGGAGATTCTCTGGACAGGCGCAACAAAACCCGCAAAGATCTTATTGATCGACAGTAACGGGAACTGAGAGGCCTAGAGAGGTGATGCTCGCCAGACATCCGAACGGATATCTTCCGGTTTCGTTTGCTTGTTGCCTGCGCTAAGCCGATCGTTTAAGCTGTGAATCATCAGTGGTCGAGAGGAATATCGCTTATGTCAGGCTTGGACGTCGTCCGAGTAGATTCAAAACAAGATATGGCGCAGTTTATCGATCTGCCCTGGGCAATATACCCGCGCGATTCGCTCTGGGTTCCGCCCTTGAAGCGAGATGTTCGCAGACTTCTTGACACGGAAAAGCACCCCTTTTGGGCGTTCTCGGAACAAGCTTTGTTTCTCGCTCGCAGGGGCTCCACGATAGTCGGCCGCATTGCCGGCATAATCGACAATAATTACAACCGGTACCACAACGAGAAGGCGGCCGCGTGGGGATTCTTCGAATGCATGGAAGACCGTGACGCGGCGCGGGGACTCTTTTCAGCGGTGGAGCAATGGGCCGCGGTCAAGGGCATGGAGCTCATCCGAGGTCCTCTCAATCCCTCTACTAATTATGAGGTGGGACTGCTGATTGACGGATACGAGTATGCTCCCACCATTATGATGCCGTGGAATTACTCGTACTATCCTTCCCTTGTCGAAGCATGCGGGTTCGAGAAAGAGAAGGACCTCCTCGCACTTCTCATCACAAGTCGCGACCCCATCAATGACCGGATTCATCGGCTTGCAGAGCGAGTCAAACGTAAGGGCAAGGTGTGGAGCAGAAACGGATCGAGGAAGAACGTCCAATCGGAAATGAAGCTGATTGCGGATCTTTACCGATCCGCCTGGGCCGATAACTGGGGATTCGTTCCTACCACGGAAGAAGAGAACCGTGAGATGGCGAAAAACCTGCTCCGGATCATGAAGGAGGAGCTGACATTCTTCATCTACTACGAAGATGAATGTGCGGGATTAGTGATGATGTTGCCCGACATTAATCCCCTGCTCAAACGGCTGAACGGGAAGATCGGGTTGACCGGTTTGTTCAAGTACCTCTGGTACCGAAATGACGTGAGGGGATTGCGCGGGGCCATGTTCGGGGTGAAGAAGGAATACCGGAAGCTGGGACTCCCTCTCGTGGCCTTCGATCATGTGTACAGCCTCGCAAACGGCCGTTACGACTATGTGGAATTCGGCTGGAACCTCGAGGACAACATGGCAATCAATAAGTTTGAGCTGGACATGGGAGCCAGAATCACCAAAAGGTACCGCATCTACCGGAAAACGCTGTGATGCCGGACTCTACAGCACGATAACCGTGAGCCGCTCCGGTCCGTGCACACCGATTGTGAGAGTCAGCTCGATGTCCGCTGTTCTGCTGGGACCTGTGATCAGGGTTATGTTGGTGGGCAGCGATTCGCTGAACGAGTCAAAGAAGTCGTTAAGCGTGGCATAGATGTTGTCCGATGACACGAGCGCGACGTGGTGGGATGGCAAGAGACTCGCCTGCACCGGTTTTCCTCGGTGGCTCGTAGAGATCAGGCTGCCAGTTTCGGCAATGGCACCCAGTACCTCTTCAACACAAACATTGGCCACTGTGTAATCATCCGTCCTTCGATTCGACGGCAGACGCAGATTCTTTTCCACCTCCGTGACGGAAGGACAATAGATCAACTCTGCGTCTCCCACAGCCCTTTGTATGGCTTCATCCAGGTCCTCTGTCTTCGATACGCGGGACGCGTGGGCTCCCACGTTCACAGCATTGGTAAGAAACCGATTGATCGTCACTTCGTCGCTCAACACTCTCCTCCTCTCATTGCCCTGATGTGGCCCGAACCGTCGGCCAGTCCGTTCGATGAAGCGCGTCCAGGCACCTGATCCTCCGGGGGCGTTCTGGCAAATATCTCTCTCCTGGCAGTCACAATAGACTGCGGGAGGCCACGGCATTCCAGCCCATGCTGGAATCCGGTAAAATCCCGCGGTTTGCGGGACCCATCAATGGGGCCCACAGGCCGCCCTGCTCCTGTCTTCGTAGCGCCGGCGTCTCGCCGGCAATCAGGGGACTTTCAGGCAAACCTACCACAGGCTCAAAGCCCCTCCGCAAGGACCTGCGCGATGTGCTTGACCTGAACAGAGCCGTTCCGTCTCCTCATGGCGTCCGCAATGTTCATCAGACATCCATGATCGCATCCGGTGACGGTGTCCGCGCCGGTGGCAACAATAGAGTCCGCCTTTTCGTCCGCGAGAGCCATGGAGATTTCGGGCTGCCGGGCCATGAAAATCCCGCCGAAGCCGCAGCACCGGTCCGCGTTGGGAAGATGCACAAATTGAGCCCCCTGGAGAGATTGGAGAAGGAGAACAGGCTCTTCGCGTACTCCAAGCTCTCTCGAGAGCTGGCATGAAGCGTGGTACGTGATAACTCCGCTGGCGCGCAGCCCGGCATCGTGGGCTCGGAGAACGTTCACAAGGAATTGCGTCAGCTCATACGTTCGGCGCGCAACCGATTGTGCTTTTTCTCTCAACAGTCTGTCATTCTTAAACAATTCCGGATAATGGTTCCTGACCATCGATGCACAGGAGCCGGAAGGGATCACAATGGGGTCTTCTCCTGAAAACACCGAGAGAAAATGTTCGGCAGCCTTTTTGGACTCTTGAGAATATCCCGCGCTGTCAGGAGGTTTTCCACAGCAGGTCTGACCGGAGGGAACAGTCACCTCGACACCGAAATGTCTCAGGAGACGAACCGTGGCTTCCCCGGTCTCTGGAAAGAAGGAATCGACCAGGCAGGTAGCAAAGAGGGTTACTCGCATGAAGATACATCTTTCAGGTCATTTTTTTGCAGCAGCTTATCCGTGCTCTTCGCTACGGTCAACCAAAACGTTGGGTCCGTTTCTTGTGAGCTTTCTTTTCACCCAGCTCACACGCGTTCCTTGAACTCTTCTCCCAGCAGCCCTTCTGGCCTGAGAAGCAGCACCACGATAATTACGATGAAAGCAAGGCTATTCTTGAAAGCCATGGAGAGAAATCCGCCGGTCAGCGCCTCCGCGACACCCAGAATGAGGCCCCCCACGATCGCGCCGGGAAGGCTGTTCATCCCCCCCAGGATGGCAGCGGCAAATCCCTTAAGGAAAGGCTCGAGCATGAAGAAGGGATCCAACAGAAGAGCTGGCGCCAGGAACAGACCTGCCAGGACCCCGAGGGCTGCGGCCAGACCCCAGGATAGGGCAAGTACCTGCCTCGTTGGTATTCCAAGCGTTTGCGCGGCTTGCAGGTTTTCAGAGGTTGCGCGCATGGCCAGCCCGATCTTTGTCCGTTGTACGAGGACGTAGAAGAGGATGCAGCCGAGCAAGCTGATTGCTAGTGTGCCCGCGCTGAGCTGACTCAAGGTCACCGATGCCACTTTGTACACTTTGAATTCGGACAAAGGGAACGGGAAGGACTGGGGCTCCGTTCCGCCGAAATAGGCGACAGCGCCCTGCAATATGAGTCCCAACCCGAGGGTGAGAATAATCTGTCCGAGATGTGTGGCATCTCGCCGCTGCGCGGGAACAAGTATGCCAAAGTAGAACGCCATGGCCAGTACCGCCCCGGACAGGAGTGAGGCGAGCGCGGCCACAGAAAACGGCACATTGAGACTTAGCAGGGCAAAGGCCACAAAAGCACCGCACGTGGATATGTCGCCGTGAGCAAAGTTGAGGATGCGCGTCGAGCGATAGATCAGAACGAGACCGAGTGCAACGAGCGCGTACACCGCGCCGGTGGACAGTCCCGAAACCGAATACTGGATGAACAGTTCCATGCAAGTAGCCCCCTGTCCGCATCAACGGAATGGCCAATTCCTCAAGTACACTCGCGTCGTCATCCAACGGCCGGCAAGTCCCAACGGCTCGAATATGAGGATGATCAGGATGGTAACCCCGAATATCACGGGAACCATTTCCTTGTAGTCGCTGAAGAGCTGAGGGACGAGTACCACAAAGGCCGCTCCCATGATCGAGCCCTCTACAGAAGCCAACCCTCCGATGATGACTGCTACGAACAGCGTGATGGATACCATGAAGTTGAACATGTTGGGTTCGAGATAACCGACAAACAGCGCGTACAGAGCTCCTTGAATACCCGTGTAGAACGAGCTGATGGCAAATGACAGGAGCTTGTATCGCGTAAGGTTGACGCCAATGACCTCGGCCGCTATGTCATTGTCCCTGATGGCAATGAAAGCCCTGCCCATGTACGATGAAATGATGTTGTACGTCAGCAGGGCAAATCCCAACATGAAGATGAAGTTGAAATAGTATGAGAACATCACAGATGACATGCCAAACCACGGCTCCAGCTTGGGAATGCTCAACCCCATGCGACCGCCGGAAAGCAGCTCCGAGTTGACGAATATCTGATATACCGCGACTCCGAACCCCATGGTCGCAATTGCTAGGTACGGTCCCTTGAGCCTGAGCGAGGGAAAGCCCACCAGAATGCCGAACAGACCTGCCGCCACGCCTCCGCCTAAGATGCTCAAAGACAAGGGAATCCCGAGCCGAATCAGATGGCCGAACGTGTAGGCGCCTATAGCCAAGAAGCCTGCCTGGCCGAACGAAATCTGTCCCGTGTACCCGATGAGGATATTCTGCCCCATAACCCCCACCGAGTATAACCAGATGATGGTCACAATGTAGGTCACGTGCTCAGGTCCGTAAAATGGCAGCAGGAGCACGGCCACCACTAAGGCGCTCACCCATATTCGCGTCCACGGCTTCCGGATGAGCTGCAGTTCTTCTTTGTAGCTCTCGATAAGGTCCATTATGCGCCAGCCCGATTCTGGTAGAGTGAGTCAATCAGCTCCTTGTAGCGCTGTTCAAGGTAGCGCCGCTTCACCTTCTTGGTAGGCGTGACATCCCCGTCTTCCTCGTAAAACCGTCGGGGCAGAAGAGCGAACTTCTTGATCGTCTCCACGTTCGAGAGCGTCTTGTTCACCTTTGCGACTTCCCCCTCGATGAGTTTTCTGATCTCGGGATTCTGCGAGAGATCGGCAAAGGTTGTGAACGGTATCCGGTTATCCTGAGCGTACTTGGTCACGTTGTCTTCGTCGATCAAGATCAAGCTGACCAGATATTTCCTCCGCTCTCCGATTACTACGGCGTCCTGAATGTACGGACTGAACTTGAGCTTGTTTTCGATGAAAGCAGGCGTGATGTTCTTTCCGCCGGCCGTGATAATTATGTCTTTCTTACGGTCAAGAATCTTGAGAAATCCCTCTTCGAGCGCGCCTACGTCGCCGGTGTGCAGCCAGCCGTCTACTATGGTCTCCGCGGTGAGCTGGGCATTCTTGAAATAGCCCTGGAAAACGATTGGCCCCTTGACAAGGATTTCCCCGTCGTCTGCTATCTTCACTTGAACGCAGTCGATAAGCTCTCCCACATACCCCCACTTGGGCCTGTCCACTCGTTGGATAGCTATGACGCCTGTAGATTCGGTCTGGCCGTATCCTTCTCTCAGCGGAATACCGAGCGCATTAAAGTACTCGAAGAGCTCGGGGGACGCGGGGGCTGCTGCACAAACCGCCCATCTGATCCTCTCGAAGCCCAATTGTCTCTTGAGATGGAACAACACTGCCCAGTAGCAAGGCCAGTAGAGCACGGACCAGAGGGCTCGGCTGCGACTTCGTGGATCGGTCTTCACGTACCGCAACCCCACAGCCATGCTGAGACGATAGAGGGATCGCTTGAGCAGCGTGGAGTCAGACATCTTGATCTCAATCATGGAAGCAAACTTCTCCCAGATGCGCGGAACGCTGGCAAATACCGTGGGGGAGACTTCCCTGAGGTTTTGTGCCAGCGTGTCGATACTCTCCACAAAGTTCACGGTCCCCCCGGCCCAGATTGCCTGAAACAGGGAAATGAGATTTTCGTAGATGTGCGCCAGAGGGAGATACGACACCATTTCGTCCGTGTCCCTTCCCTCGATCGCGTTCATGAACGATTCCGTGACGCTGACAATGTTGCTGTGGGAGATCATGGCTCCCTTGGGGCGGCCTGTGGTGCCCGACGTGTAGATGATCATGGCGATGTCTTCGGGACGAACCGCGTCGATCGTGGCCTGTATCCTCGCCGGATCCTCCTCCAGGAACGCGCGGCCTCGTTCCAGGAACTCGTCCATGAAAATGATCCGCTCGTGGGAAAAGCCCCACAATCCCTTCGGGTCCCACACCACAACCTGCTGGACAAGGTTCAGGTCGGGCAGGATTTGCAGCACCTTGTCGACCTGTTCCTCGTTCTCCACAAAGAGGATCTTCGACTCCGAATGCCCCACCACGTAGGCGATTTGATCGGGAGCCGACGTGGGATACACACCGCAGGTGACGCCTTGTGCGCACATCGCGGCAAGATGGCAGATGAGCCATTCGGGCCGGTTGTCTCCGAGGATGGCCACCCGATCCCCGGGCTTCAGACCGTATGCCAGCAGCCCTGCCACCACCTCTTTCACGCGCCGTCCGTACTCCGTCCATGAAATCCGGGTCCAAATCCCGTATTCTTTGTGACGGAGGGCTACCGCGTCTTTCTTGCGGTCCACCTGATTGAAGAAGATTTCCGGAACCGTTTGTCCCGTGACGGGCATCACCATCTCCTTCTTTTCTTGTACAGTCTCCATCCTTTCGGAGAAGCCGACTTCTCTCCTCCAAGCCCCAAGTAGAGCTCCTGTACGTCTTCGTTCTCCGAGAGCTCGGAGGCAGTGCCTTCGAGGACGATACGGCCGTTCTCTATGATGTATCCGTAATGGGCTATTTTGAGGGCGAGGCGAGCGTTCTGTTCCACCAGGAGAATAGTTGTGCCACGGCGGCTGATCTCCTCGAGCGCATCGTAAACCGTTCGAGCCATCAGCGGCGCCAACCCGAGAGAAGGCTCATCGAGCATGAGAAGCTTTGGCCGTCTCAGGAGGGCTCTGGCGATAGCTAACATTTGCTGTTCTCCCCCGGAGAGGGTTTCCGCCTGCTGAGACGATCGCCCCCGCAATATGGGAAAGAGGCTATAAACGTTTTCCACGTCTTCACGGACCGACCTGTCGCGCCTTCCCCAGCACCCCAGATCGAGATTTTCTTTGACGGTCAACTCCCGGAACAGACCTCGATCTTCAGGGACGTACACGATTCCCAGGGACGCAATGCGCTCCGGCGCGACGCGGTGAATTCGTCTCCCCAGGAACTCGATCAGGCCCTTCTTGGGCTGATCTTTCAGCAGCCCGGCGACGGTCTTTAGGAGGGTCGTCTTGCCCGCTCCGTTGGGACCGAGCACTGCAAAGATCTCCCTTTCCTTCACCTGCAACGACAGACCGTGAAGCGCGTATATTCGATCGAAATACAGGGTTTCAATGCCCTCGATCTTGAGCAAGGGGTTCATCGGAGCTGGATCACTCATCGTCCCTCTTTTCTCCCAGGTTTGGTCCGATGGTTTTTGCAGTGAGTCGCGGGTACGATTTCCTATTCTTCACCTACATAGGCCCGAACAACTCCAGGATGGCGCAGCACTTCTTCCGGGGCTCCTTGCGCAATCTTTACTCCAGAGTCAAATGCCACCATGCGATCTGCCACCTTGGATGCGGTGCGCAGATCGTGCTCTACGAGCAAAATTGCGCACTTGTACCTGCCTCGAATCTCCATGATGCGGTACGCGGATTCTTCTTTTTCCTCCGTGGTCAATCCCGCAATTGGCTCGTCCAAGAGCAGCAGTTTGGGTTCCATGGCCAGAGCCCGGCCCATCTCTACCTTTTTCTGGATCCCGTACGGACAGTCGGCCACGAGTGCCTGACGGTAGGCCTGGAGATCGAGGAAGTCTATGACCTCCTCCACCAGCCGCCTGTGGCGCAATTCCTCTTTTCTGATTCGCAGGAACGCGTGGAGAGGATTCTTGTGGAAACGGATATGTCTTCCCAGCATGAGGTTGTCCAGGACTGTCATATGGAGGAACAACCGCAGATTTTGGAACGTCCGAGCGATCCCCTTGAGCGCCACGGCATCCGGGGAGAGACCCAGGAGGCTCTCCCCATCAAACCGAATATCTCCGCTCGTGGGACGGTACACACCGGAAATACAGTTGAATAGCGTCGTTTTTCCCGAACCGTTCGGACCAATGACCGTGAGGATCTCATTGTCGCTCACAGTCAGGTGAACCCCGACGAGGGCCTTTATTCCGCCAAAGCTTACGAAAAGCTTGTCGACTTCGAGGAGAGCCATGGTCTAGAATCGCGGCTTAAAGATGGTGAATTCGGCAATCGGAATGTGCTTTCCTTCTTTTGCCTGACTCATCCGGGACGCGTTCACCCCATGCCTCCTGTCAGGACTGTACGTGACCGGCGCTCCAACGCCCTCTGGCTTCCACTCCTTAATCTTTTCCATGCCTTTGATCATGGTCTCCGGAGTCAAGTCCTTGCCAGCGTTCTTAAGACCCTCCACGAGATGCATCATGGAAACCGCTCCGAAGAGCGCCAGGTATTCTTTCCCTTTGAGCTTGGGATTGTATTTGAGAAGAATTTCGGTGACCTTGTCTGCAGCCGGATCGGCTCCGGGCACACTCGAGTTCCCGGGTAGAGCTATGTACGTTCCTTCCCACACCTCTCCCGCGACGTTGTACATGATGGGGTCGCCCAACGTGAAGGTAGCGAGAACTTTCGGTCTATAGTCTATTTTGGCTATCTCTTTGAGGATGAGCGCGCCGTGGGTGGGGGTCGTATAGATGATTAACGTGTCCGCACCCGTTTCCTTGAGCTTCAACGCATGAGTTGCCAGAGCTCGCTCGGTTATCTCGTACGGAACAGACCCTGCCAGCTCTCCCTTGCCCAGTTCTTTGAGAGCTTTCTGAACGCCGCTTAGAGCCATCTTTCCGTAATCGTCGTTCTGGTAGAACAGGGCGATCTTCTTGCATCCCAGTTTGTCGACACCGTATTTCGTGAGGTAATCGGCCTCGTCTTCATAATCGGGGTATGCAATGAACACGTATTCCAGCTTCTCTTTCGGCAGCTTCTCCCAAATTCGCACGTCGCCGTACGCCGTAATGAGAGGGATCTTGTTTTCCGTGAAAAAATCCTTGGAGGCATTGAGAATTGCGGTGCCAAGCAGGCCGCATACGGCGAAGACGTTCCCTTTCATCTCCTGCAGGTTAGCGAGGGCTCGAGTCGGGATGTACCCATCGTCTTTGAGAATGACCTTGATCTTGCGGCCATGAACACCGCCCTGAGCGTTGACATGATCTGCCCAGGCCTGCATGCCCTGTCCCGTGACCCCCCACAAGGCCGCTGGACCGGAAAGAGGAGTGGTTACGCCGACAACTACCTCGGTGTCCGTCACCCCCGGAACGTCCGCAGCCCAAACAGAGGCGGAGACCAGAATGCCCACTGCTCCGAAGATAAGAAGAATCCAGTTTTTTGCCTTCATTTCCTAACCCCTTTCTCTTGCCGTTGGTTGACATGCATTCCACCTCGAGTGCGGAAGAATGCGCGAGAAACTCCATCTTGCGAGATATAGCCCTCCGCTACGCCGCGCCGCATGAGTGGCACGGCACTATTGGGCTTCCTCCCGTTGCATCTGACAGCCCGATTCACAATCGGACACACTGTTCGGCAAAAACTATAGCCTCTAGATGGAAGAGAAGACAGACCACTCCTCTCTGCACCTGACAGAGAGCAGGATCACTGGAATTCTGCCGCAAACGTTGACGCTGCGCACATTGCACGCTGCAATGCACAACCAGTATTTCAAGGGTGGCCCGCAAGCGACGGACACGGATAGTAACGGTTCTGTATGATGACGACGATCCCCACGACAGGCTACTGCCGCGTTGGTCCGACAGTTACGGATACTTGGCGATCTTAATCGTCCAGTGGTATGAGCCCCCGATGACTTCTCATACGTGAGATCTCATTAATACACGGATTCGGTTCAGAGTCAATCATTCCTCGCACCTTTTCTGCGATCGACGTATGAGAAATCAACCTGCCGCCCATGGGTGTGCTCGGCCTTAGTGGAGGATTTCATAATCACGGTCACGTATTCGGTCACGACTCAGTCGGGGATTTGCGCTCTGAACGAGCGGGGCTACTCATGGTATGCCCCTTCGGGGCATGAAGCAATCACTGATCACTACCATTCCTCTTCTCGATCACCCTGAGACATGTAACCGTACCTGTGAGATCGTATAATTGGCCCAAATGCTCCCTCATGCGACGGAGTCTTCACGCACGGGGGCGGCCCCGGAGCAAATCGAGCGGAATTCCTTCATCACTGCTTCCATGGCCGGCCCTGCCTTTTCGTTTATCACGACATCCATAAGGTCGTCGTACGGGGTAGAGGACAGGTTGACCAAAACCAGCCTGGCGCCGCTCCGTTTGGCCTCCACCGGCAAGAAGTTGGCAGGCTGGACTACCAGCGACGATCCTATGGTGAGGAAGAGATCACACGCACGCGCGTGTACGAAGCTCTGTTCCAGAACGTCCGCGGGCAGAGACTGGCCGAATGCGATAGTGGCACACTTCAAGGGACCTCCACAGTGCGCACAATAGGGAACCTCCGTTCCTTCTCGATCCATCATCTCGGTGATCTCTTCTCGAGGCCAACGGGCATGGCAATCCAAGCAAGAGACTTCCCTCACGGTGCCGTGAAGCTCATAGATCTTGGACTTTGAGGTCCCCGCGTCCTGATGCAGGCCGTCGATATTCTGCGTTATCAATGCCAGCAGTCGCCCCGCTCTCTCGATCTCCACCACTGCCTCGTGTGCGGCGTTGGGACGGGCGCTCTTCATGGCGGGGTATCTGGCCCGATCGTATTCCCAGTATAGTTTCCGGTACCTCTCGTGCGACCTGAACCGTTGATAGGTCAGATCATCCGGATTGTATTGAGACCAAATCCCCCCAGGCGAGCGAAAATCCGGGATTCCCGATTCCGTCGATATTCCGGCTCCAGTGAAAACAACGATGTTTCGCGAATCGCAGATGAGACGGGCAAGCTTTCGTATCGCGTCGAGCTCCATAATCAACTCCTTGTGCTCTCCCAACGGCTGAAGCGAGGAAGCCTCGCTACCGTGGACGCTTCCCTTTCCCCCGTGAAGACTTCCTGGGCACGGGTTTCGATTCCGAGTCATCTTCCTCGTCCGGCTCCTTGAAGCGTGGCGGGACTTTGCAATCTGCCTGCCTCATCTTTTTCTGAAAATCAACAATCTCGTCGAGCTTCGCGACAATCTCCTCGAAGTCCGGTGCAGCTTCTTTCGTTGCGCTCCCGGTGACGTACCGATGGTATTCACTTCGCAGGCGCTTGAGCCTGCTCACTAGGGCGTCACAGCTCTCACTTGCGGCCCACGAGGGAAACGCCAACATGATCACGACCAATGCCGCAACAACCTTCATGACCATCCTCGGACGACGGGTCAGGTCTTGTTTCTTGATCTTCCTGTCGCCTCTTAAACCCGCCTGCTCGGTCTAGAACAAGCCAGTGGCCTATTCACAGACCATCGTTATCACAGATTCCTCAAGAAACAAGACCTGACCCCAAACATATCACATTCTGAGCCACTTCCTCCACGAGGAAATCCCCTTGAACTGCATTCCATCAGGATTTGTCCTGTTGGTCGCTCGGTCGAAGGTATTGTGCCAATTGCCAACCAGGATGAAGGGAGCCCAGTAGTACGGATGGCTCGTGGCCTGGTTGTTGAGCATAGCAACCTTGGCTTTGCGGAGCGCTTCGGCCTTTGTCTCGTGCTCCATGCTTCTGTACACGTCCACAAAGAATCTGCTCGTGCTCTCGTCGTTCACCTGCCACATGCTCAGTATCACGGAATCGGTTCCGGCGAACAAGAATGCACGGGCAAGGCCCATCAGAGCATTGGTTTCATTGGGCCGTATCGTACCTGGAGTGAGGCAGGACGATAGCGCCACGAGGTCAGCATTGAGTTGCAGGCCGAAAACCTCTCCCAGTTGAAGGAAGCCGTCGTTCTCTTTGTCTCCGAAGAGGGAGAACACAATCGCCGGCTGCTGAGGAAACTTGCCCGATCCGCCCAGGAGCACGCCGTGGGTAGCGAGATGGATGTAATTGTACCGCCCGAGGTCAGCCTTCTTGAACAAGGTTTCCGAGGCCAATGGACCCAGGTACGTCTGGGTAGGTCCCCCGACGATGCTGAGGATTTCCGATATCTCTTTCCTCGTGCCGGGAAGTGGACGCAACTGACTGCCCCTCGAACCGTGTGTTCCTGCCTGCATGGTAGTGATGAGTCGATCGGCGCCGGGGTTGCGCTCGCCGGCCTTCTCCCCTTCCTCATATACGGGGTCCCCGAACGCAACCATGTTCCAACCCGGCTTCCGGCTCCGCTTCCGCGTTCGTACGTGAGAAAGCACCGAGAGAGACGGGGCGTAGCAAAACGTGTACTTCTCGAGCAAGTACGAGGGCCGGTCTTTGGCTGACCAGAACCTGCGGTTCGCGTGAGCATCGGAATTCACCAGTATCTCGAACGGCAGCGCGCACAGGGGCCCATGGGGAATTATTTGAATCGATCGTTTGCCTGCCAGGAAATATTCCGCAGGTTTTATCATTTTCGCGTAAAGTCTGTAGGCTGCCGAAGGATCCCAATTTGCCAGCGTGTCTGCTCGGTATAAGGGCCGCGTGAGCGCTTCTATGTCCTTCTCGAGCTCATTGCCGGGATAATCGATCGAGAATGTGTGGAACCGCCCTTTGTCTATGGCAAAGAGATACGTCCGGCTGCGCGTGACCATGAATTCAAGGATGGCTTCTTCATTCATGATCGCTTCGCGCTGGACCCTGTGGACAGAAACCGGGCGAGGATACCACAGGTCCGCGTAAGCGGGATATTCTTTCAAGAGGCGCTCTTTGAGCTCCAGGAAGCGTTTCTCCTTGGCCCTCCGTTCGGCAAGCAACTTCTGGAGCTCCTCTTTGTCAGGATTTAAGGCCGCTCTGGCTTGCGCGAGCCGAGCATTCAGCTTGCGAAGCCCAAGCTTGAGACTTTTCTCTTTAATCAATAATTCGCGTGGAAGGTTCGAGAAATTCTCGACGTTAATTCTGGACAACGCGTTCTCGAATTCCGCCGCCTTGAGCTTTTCCACGATCCGCAGGGCTTGGCTGTCATAGGCTCCTTCCGGGTCTTTTCTCGCCAGCCCCATAAGAACACGAAGCGTGGTCTCGAACAGCGCTGTCTTCCCTCCGAATATGAAGTCATCTTCCTCGGATTCCTCCATGATTTCGGCCTCCATCGCCTCAAGGATGGTGATCGCCTTTCTGTAGGATTCCAGAGCTTCCCCGGGCCTCTTGTCCCCCTCGAGGGTTCGCCCCATGATGAAGTACGCTTTCCACAGCATACTGCGATCTTCGGAACATTGAGCGATCTCGAAGGCTCGCTTGAGGTCTGCCACTGCACGGCTCGAATCCCCGAGAATCGAGGTAACCAGCGCAATTTGCAGAAGGTTTTCACTCACGCCTCTGCTGTCCCCGAGCCGCGTACGTATTTCCCAGGCCTCTCGATAGGTTTCCAACGCGGTCTTGGGTCGCCCAAGCATCTGGTACAGCGTGCCCACCCGGGTGAGAATCCGAGCCTGCGTCCGTTGGTCCCCGCTCTCTTTTGTCAGTGTGAGGGCCCGCTGCTGGTACCGGAGAGCCTCCTCGCTGTTGTTCAGCTTGCTGGCTATATCTCCCAGTCGAATCAACTGGGCTATCTGCATGGATGTGTTGCGGATCTCTCCGCTGATTCGGACAGCATCCTCGAAGAAGGTTTTCGCCTTGGCAAATTCTTCCATCCTATAGTAGATGTTGCCGATCTTGTCGTAGAGCTGTCCCAGGACCTCGTCCTGGCCGGGGACCTGGTACAGCCCCAAGGCTCTGTGGTAATGATCGAGAGCCCGGTCGTAATCTCGGAATCCGTCGTAGATCTCTCCGAGGTAGAAGTCGAGCTCTTTGGACTTCGAGGCAGGAATCCCCAGGTCCGTGGCAAGCGTCTTGGCTGCATGAAGGCTCTTGAGGGCATTTTCGTAATCCTCGGTCTTCACCTGTATGATGCCGATTTCACCCAGGGCCCACAGTTCCTTTTGCCGATCCTGCTGCTTGCGCGCAGTATCCAGGGTCGACCGCAAAAGCTTCAGTGCCTTGTCGTATTCCTGCATGTCCTCGTACACGCTCGCCATCTTCAAATCGATGGCTGAAGCAGCCGATGCGTCGCCGGTAGATTCCGCGAGCTGCCTGGCCTTGGCCAAGAGCGACAATGCCCCCGAGGTGTTTCGCCGCATCCTCTGGAGCATTGCGAGATCCGCCAGGAGTGCTGCTTCACTCCGCGGATCGTGGACTGATGCAAGAATTTTCTGGGCCTCCTCCAGGTGCTTGGCAGCGCTCTCCACGTCACCTTTAGTGAGATACACTCTTCCTATGCTCGTGAGGTCAGTCCCGATTCCCCTTACATCCCGGATCTCACGATGGATGGAGAGCGCTTGAGAGAAGTTGTCCAGAGCTGACGACAGCAGCCCTCGGGCAGCTTCCAGATTCCCGATGTTGGTGAGCACATCCGCTTCTCCCTTGCGGTCGCCGAGCTGCTGGTATATGGCAAGCGCCTTCTGCAAATGCTTCAGGGCTTCCGGCATATCGTTTTGGTGCCGGAGGATATTGCCGACATTGGCCAAGTTTGCAGCATATCCTCTCTGATCTCCGATCCCCTGACGAAGATCCATGGCCCTCCGAAAATGGTCGAGCGCCTGGTCGGGCTGCCCCTGGTTCTTGAAATGGACGCCCAACGCAGTCAAATCCTTGCCTTCTCCGTAGCGATCCCACGTCGCTCTGTGGCCTTCCAGAGCGCTCGTCAACGCAGCCATAGCCTTGTCTCTCTCGCCGCGCAGCTCGTACACTACCCCCAGCATGTGGTCGCAGTCAGCTAGACCCCGTCGGTCGTGAATCTCGACATAGCTCTTTCGCGCTTCCTCAATCGCCTGCAGTGCCTTGTCCAGATGATTGCGAGCCACTCGGTAACGAGCGAGAGCGAGTCCGAGGTCTGCCCGCGCTTGGGCGTTGACACCTGCCTTTGCGTAGTCTACTGCCTGGTAGAGCATTTTTCCTGCAGCCGCCGAGTCGCCGAGCCCCTCGTGGATGTCTGCCAGGAGGATACACGCTTGGGTTGCATTGTCCCGATCCCCGATCCGTTTTCCCAGGCTCACAGCCTCCTCGGCGTACTCGAGCGCCTTCTGCACGAACCCCTGACGGTAGTAGACTTTCCCGATGAAGTGGAGCGCATAGGCCTCGCCACCGATTGCGGAAAGACTCCGAAAATCAGCCAACGACTTTCCCGCCAACTCAAGAGCAGATCCCGACCGAGAGCTGTCGAGCTGGACCTCCGCCAGAGACAAGCGGATCCGGGCCTGCATCATGCGATCGCCGGTTTTTTCGCAGAGGCGAAGAGCTGCCGTCAGGTCCCGCGAGGCCTGGTTCATACGGCCCTCTCTGTAGGCGCGCATGCCTCGGACTAGGAGCGGTAGTGCTCCGCCCCCCACCTGTCCATTTTCCGTGAGCAAGGCCTGCCCTTCCTCGGCACATTGATCCGCGGCCTTCAAATCGCCCAACATTTGAGATACGTACGCGATCCTGTACAGGGTCTCGCCAAGCTCGCGTTGGCGATGCTCCGACTTGTAGACCTCTTTCGCCTTGGTGAAATGTGACAATGCGGCACGGTAATCGGAGCGCGCAACGAGCAGCTCACCGATCGACACGCTCAGGCGTGCAGCCTCGGTCTGATTCCCTTCCTTCACAGCGGCACTGTGGGCTCTCGTCAACTCTTTCAGCGCATCGCCGTACCGCAAGAGGCTGAGGTAGCACAGCCCTTTCTTTTCCAGTAATCCCGGCAGCACAGCGGACTCCGATACGGGCAGGATCTTCTGGGCCTCTTCGAAGGATTGGAGAGCAATGTCAGGTTTGGACAGCGACATGTAAATGCTCCCCGCAAGGAGATAATCCCGGCTGCGAGCCCTGGCGTTCTTCAGTTGCTGATTCAGCACAATGGCGAGTTGCACATGTTCCAGAGCCTCATTTGGTTTACCCAGAGCGTGCAGTGCTTGGGCCGCTCCGTGTCGAGCCGCTGCAGTTATCTTGCCGTCCTTCTCGCGCTTGGTCCCATCGATTACCCGTTCAAAAATTGCCAGCGCTGAAGAATGCTCCCCTTTGTCCAGTAGCTCCTGGGCTTCCTTGAGCAGAGTTGGGAGGTCAGCGGTACCCGCCTGGGGGACGGATTTGCTTCGGTCAGGAGTCGCTGCCGGTTGGCTTGTGCCCACTTCGCTAGCAGTCTGGGCTTCGGTCTCCCCTGTCGCGGGCTGCCCGTCCTCCTTTTCTTCCTGATTCGACGCCCCCGCCTGATTTCGCCATGATTCTGTCTGATCTGGAATCGCTGGCCTGCCCGGGGCAGCGTCACTTCCTTGCGCATCTGTGCCGCAAGCTCCTGACTCCGCTGGTCCCAAGCCAGCACCCGTCGCTGACTCGCCGAAGTCTGAAGATGACGTTGTGTCTGGAGGCTTCCCTGCCATGAACGTCTCCACCAGCGTTCCCTGGAAAACCGGTTCGGCCGGCTCTGCCACTGCCACACCCCTGATGCCGGCACAATGAACCGAAACGAGGCACACGGCACCGGAAAGTGCTGCGGCCCGTAGCAAATGCTTTGTCAGTTTGCGGATCATAAGTCTGTCACTCCGCCTGGGTATTCCTAGAGGGGAGCGCACTAAGTCCAAACGGCAAAGGCCGTTCATGGCCGCTCCCACGGAGCTCACCCCGTTTTCAGATTATGCGAGCCTCTCCGCAGGTAAACGAGCAGCCCCGCGCCCGCGCATATCATGCCTAGGCAGAGGATCTGCCCCATGGTTAGCCCGTAGAAGACAAATCCCAGTTGAATGTCCGGCTCACGCACGAATTCGATAAGAAATCTCAGCGCGCCGTATCCGATGAGAAACGTCGCGAGCAGCTCGCCGTCCCGGCCCGTACGAAGCCGAAGCCACCAGAGAAGAGCGAAGAGGACAGGCCCTTCGAGCACGGCCTCATACAGTTGAGACGGATGGCGGGGCACATCTCCGCCCTGGGGAAAAACCATTCCCCACGGGAGCGTGGTAACCCGCCCGTACAGCTCCCCGTTAATGAAATTGCCTATCCTGCCTAGCATCAGTCCGAGAGGCGCCGCGAGGGTCCCAATGTCGGCCAGCTCGAGAAATGCCGCCCCCTGCTTGCGAGAGAAGATGAATCCGGCGACAACCATGCCGATCAACCCGCCGTGGAAGCTCATTCCTCCATGCCACACCGCCAATATTTGCCATGGTGCGGCCACGTACACCGGCAGGTTGTAAAACAGCACGTACCCGAGGCGGCCCCCTATGAGAAGCCCGAGGATAAGATAGAAGAGGAGATCTCCAGCCGCGGCCTCAGGAATGGGGCCCTTTCGCCGGCGGAGCTCTGACCTGATAACGAAGTAGGCCACAATGAAGCCGATGAGATACATGGTCCCGTACCATCGGACTTCGAGAGGCCCAATCCGAAATATCACCGGATCGATGAACATGTGCTCAGAGCCGGTCATTGATTGTCCGAACCCCGGGGTGCCAAATGGCTTCAGGAATCATTTGTTCGCCTCGTTTCTTGCAGCCTCCGGATTTTCTCGTCGGCAAGTCGAATCATCGTGTCCATCTTGCGAAAAATTCCGCGAACGATCGTTACGTCTCGATCATCCATGCGAGCGCTATTGAATATTCGCCTGAGCTCTCTCATCATCCGGAGAGGATTCTCGCGGTCCAGGAAGCCGGCCCGGACAAGCACGCTCTCCAGGTGAGCGTACATTTCCTCCCTACGGGCGTTTGAAGCCGGTCGAAACGTGTTCACCGCAAATCCCGCAGGCCTGCAGGCTCTTCGAAAGATTTCGTAGCAAGTCACTGCAACCGCGTGGGCCACATTCATAGACGCAAATCGTGCATCGGTGGGGATAATCATATGGTGAGTGCACAGCGAAAGCTCTTCGTTCGTCAGGCCCCGGGACTCTCTCCCGAAGACGCACGCAACCGGCCCAGTCGTAGCCCTTTCAAGCAATTCCGGGATCACCTGCTCAGGGGTTAGCGGGCTCAGCCGCTTACCTCCTAATCTTCCGGACGTGCCGACCGACATGATCGCAGTATCGAGAGCCTCTGCCAGTTCCGTGAAATGGGAGGCCCGCTCGACAACGTCGTAGGCACCGGAGCTCATGGCCGCGGCTTCCGTCTCAGGCCCGCAGTCGGTTGAAGATACGAGCGTAAGATGCTCGATGCCCATGTTTTTCATGACCCTCGCGACAGCGCCTATGTTCCCTGCGTGGGTCGTTCCTACCAGGACGATTCGTATGTTGTCCAAAGCCCCGCGCCAGTCCAGGTGGACCGTAAATCCTCTCTGGACTTGTCTGGATGGCTTTAATGGCGGCATGCGACTTCTGCCCTGGCAACGAAGCAATACCAAGCGACACCACACGGTGAACACCGGCCCACCGTTTCTGGGCAATACCCGCCGAACACGCGAGCGGCGGCCTCGAGGACCGGCGGTGACATTACCGCTTTCGGAGGTATTAGGAACAACTGCCGAGAGATCTTTCTTGCTCCGATCATGAGCTTTCCGGGCGCCTCTCGGTCGAGAGGGAGAATATTACGGTGGGGCCTGATTGTCAAGCAATGTCAATTAGCAGGCTGCCAAGGGTAATGTTATGGTAGAGCCTATTAGCTACGCACGTGGGCAGGATCGCGAGTACAGCGCCGTATTCTCAGCAACGCGGTGGGTCCGATTATGGGGGCACAGAGGCAAACCGTGTGGCAGTGAAGCGGGTAGGTCCAAATGGAAAAACCCTCCGAAGAGGGTTTTTCACGAAAAAGAAGCCGTGCCGCGATGGCAGGCGAATGGTGTTGTTCGATCACATGAACGGTGCGTTGAAATTAAGCGCGAGGCTCACACTTGCGCCCAGCGTCCATGAGAATCTGTGGAACGACAAGTCGAATTCCGCATTGCCTGCGGCAGGGAGGGCATCCACGTCCAGGTTCACGGTCCCGTGCGTGCCGTTCCATCTGCCGAAGATTCCCACCTGACCTGGTCCGAACTTCCTTGCATACTGTGCGAAAAACTCAAGGAAATACCCATTCCTGTAGTTGCCGCGAGCCTCAAACGCGTTCAGGCCGGCTTGGGCCTGATTGTACTTTACGTTGCCGAGGAGTGCGGGAAAGCCGACAGCTCTGAAAATAAGTTTGCTTTCGGTCCCGATGCACGCTACTTGCGCGCCCGCCAGAGGAATCCAATTATCCGCCATCACATCCGCGGTGTCACTGCCAAGGGAAGGCACCCCTATCGCATCGTACGGATCTTTGAAGCGCGTAGTGTACCTGTCGTAACGCAGACCACCCAGGAGTGAGAATCCGTCAGCTATCCTGACGCTTCCCAGGCCTTCCACGAACCACCATTGGGTGTCCGTGTTCCATCTTCGATGGAGGGTATCTAGATTGTAAAACTCTTCAGAGGTAAAATTCGACGGGAGAAGGTACCACCCGGAGGCAAAAAGACCGATTTGCTCATTCAACGTTACGGTCTCCGACAAGCCGAGCCACACTCCCCGTAAAGGATACTCGTGTCTCACTTCAAACGCGCCGAGCAGCCCCGGACCGCCGGTGCTGAAACCAAAGGACGCGCCGGGACGATGATCCATGTAGCCCACGTAGGCTTCCGTGACAGCCCTGGGAAAAGGCGCTTCGTCACACGCGCCCGCCGCAGGTCCTCGGAGAAAGCCTCCCACTAACGGCAGACCGGACAACCCAGCCCCGAGCAGGCCCTGGGCGGCGACAACAGTGGGCACCAGTGCCAACAAGAATAAGCTAACAAGAAGAACAGCGGAACGTTTCATATCCAATACCCTCCTACACAGAAAAAGAGAAAACCAACCCAGGCCTCTGGGGAAGACCGGGGAACCATCGTACACACCTACTTGCAGGGATGTTAAAGCTGTACGACAAAATTCTGCAGTTGTCAAGGAATAAAGGCGTCCTAGATTTGTTGATATACAATAACCACAATAGCACTAACTTACGACGACTAGATAATAATATATCTTGCTAACATCTTTTAATTACTCAATTCTTCACTTGATTCTTCTCGGAACCCTTGCACCCTTGCCGCCTCGTGCGACATTCCAGCCGGTATCTCCCTCACAAACTCCCTCCAAAAGCACATCCTCTGCTGAGCCTCTCATTGCTGCACTTAAGACCTCGAAGCAATAATTTGCCATAATGACCCGCTATTGCTGTTTATTATCGGGTAGCATTACAAACTCGGACGTCCTGGGCTAACACCCACATTGTTGTTACCTGTATCGGGATAATTTACTCCTCGACTGGAGACCAGCCGTTGCTGTTCGTGCACCAACAACGATAGGGGACGCTCTCACGGTCATATGCCACCAGACCGCACTCAGCGAGCTCTTCCACATGAGCCTCGACCGCAGCAACCCGATAGTAAAGATCGAGTCCGATCATGGAAGGAAAAAGCTCCTCGGCTATCTGGCAAAGGGTCAATCCCTTGTTACCTCGACGATTTCTCAAGATCCGAATGATATGAACCGATCGCTCTTCATGAAAGGTAAGCAATCGCTCTATGACCGATCGGTGATTGCAATAAGGCGCCCCATGACCCGGCTGCACCTCTCTCACCGGAAGTCGAATCATTTTTTGAAGGGATTCTCTATACGATTTGAGGCGGCGAAAATCTTTCGGGATGTATGGATTAGTAAGATCAGTAGCCGGATTGAACGTTATTTCCTCGAGGAGAGAATCACCAGTGAAGGCCGTGCCTGTGGACGAATCAAAGAGTGTAACCGAACCGGGCGTATGGCCGGGAGTATGCACAACATGGAGGTGGAACGAGTCGAAGTGAAATACTTCGTCACCGTGCAACAATGTCGGAGTGGCAACGGGCGCGTTCATGTGCCGAAGATGGAAAAACATCACTTCCGTTATCTCATCCGCCTGCCCTTTGGAGACGCCACCACGCTCGAAGAACGCATGAAATCTTTCGCGGGCGAAATCGAGCTCTCCGCCCTCGTGTATGCCCAGCCTCCGCTCATCCCACTCATGGATGAACACATCCGCTCCAGTCCGATCGGCTATGAGCCCTGCCAATCCCATGTGATCGATGTGGCCGTGGGTGATGATGACTCGCCTAATCCGGTCAAGAGCGCCGGATTCCTTCTCGATGCCGGCTTCCAGTGCCTTGAGCGCTGCTGCAGAATTCACGCCGGTGTCGATGAGAGCCGGTGAGGAATCCTCAATGTAGAAACAGTTTACTGTGCCGATGGGATACGGGAGAGGTACTTCAACAGGAATGATTCGCGACATGAGTGGTCTCGGCCTCGCAACGCGTTTAACCCCCAATCCTGCCGTGACTGAGAGCTGGTATGTGATCAGCAGCAGCCGGAACGAGCAGAGCCGACATCTGCCGGCTGGTCAGGCGAGTCTACGACACAGCAGCAGGAAGAGGAATTCCTTCCCAGAGCCGAGTTGATTACCGCCATGGCACAGCCGACCCCTGCCCGCACGGAGATCGCTTCCGCAGGGCAATTGCGGGCGCACGCGCCGCATTCCATACACGCGTCCCGTTCCTCGATGCGAACCTTGCCGTTGAAGCGAGCCAAGACCTGGTGGGGACACACTTCCAGACACACCCCACACCCCACGCAACGCTCTTCGTCAAGAGTCAGCGTCACCACGTCTCGCAGATAAATGGGATACTTCATCGGAACACCTCACGCAAGCATCACGGATCCTGCCCAGAGAATCACTCCGGTCAATGCGGCAACGATCTGCAGGGGTACTGCCACACGCATTTCCTTTTTCACCCCTGACAGGGACGTGTACGTAGACGCGCCGGTGAAATTCATGGCCGCATACGTTGCTGCTGCCACGGTCAAGAGTCCCCATCCCACTATTTCGAGCATCGCGGGCATCGGGCCCCACCAGGAAAGCCTGATGAAAGCTACGAGTCCTGCTGCCACCAGCCCCGGGACCACGCCTTTCAGGGAAAACGCCCTTCCGGGGAGCCAGGGCAGGAGAATCGGAGTGAGCACCGCTCCCGCCAGGATCGCCGCCCCAAGTGCGATGGCTGCGAACAGTGCTGTGGCACTTCCTTCCTTCAAAAAGCTTCCTTGACCGGCCAGGCCTCCCAGCAAAAAGAATAGTGGCAGAGCAAGAAGTGCGGTCTTGCATGCTCCTACGAGCTCCACAGGGATGAGCACGATACGCTCCTTCAAGCCAAAGGTCTTTCGCCGCATCTCTGGACCGGCCTGGCACCCCTGTGCCAGATATTGTCTTATATCCTCTGCCCTGATAGGGCCGTATAGCACCCTGAAGCCCGAACGTCTTCGCACCTCGTGGGCTGCGACTCCGGGGGCAGCGAGCTGAGGAAGGATGATCCTTCGATGCCAGACTATCTCGGAGAGGCGAGCAGTCTCGATCCTCCGTACCAGCTCGTCGGTTCCGAACGTCCCTTTGCCTGCAGCACACCAGACATTGATGCCCTGCGTGTCCACTACCAGGATCCACGCCGAAATATCCTGCAAAGATTGGCGCAAAACGTCAAAGGTCATCTTGTAGTTGCTGGTGGCAAGGACCGGCGATTCCGAATCAGGGGTTCCGATAGCGTAGAGCCCTGGGTCCACCGTGTACGACATCCGGCCTACACCCCATCTCGCTTTCACGGTTCCCCACAGATCGCTCCGCGTCATCTGGCACGATATCCTGGGGACTGGACCTAAAGCCGTGGGACTGGTACCGATCACGAAGGGCTGGTTCAGACTCGGCAGGCTCACCTGAGCCTGTGCCGAAGGCGCTCAGCACGATTGAGTAGATCCCGAAGTCGGGTTCGCCGGCCTGACGTCTCTTTCTTCCGTCGCATCGGCAGGAGCGAGCTTGTCTGCGTTCATTGATGAATCTCTCACTCGGATAGTGTGAAGCAAGCGGCGAAGTCACCGCGCATCCTTTTCTCCTAGTATACTGTCTTTCTCGATATTTTCTAGCGCCATCACCCTGCAGGCAGTGTCCCTCTCACCTTTCCAGCCTACGCTTAGGGGGCCCGCTTGCCGCGGCCTGAGAATTGATTCATAATCAATTTGAATGCAAACGGCCGACTTTACTCTCCGGGGACCTTATCCCACGGGCAGTCGGCTACGTGAAACACCAGGGGAAATGACTCTATGCCTGTCGATGAGTACTCCATGTGGCTGGAACGGGATCGAACGGGAAAGAATGTATCGGAGCTCCAGCATTCGTACGATCTTCTCATTCAGAAGGTCAAGCGTGTGGATCCGTTGACCATTGCAGAAACGACAGACGGCCGCTACAGGGGGGGCGACGGCGTGCCCCGTGTCGTCATTCCCTTTCTTCAAAGCTGGTTCGTCCTCGACCTCCTTCCGTACCGAATCAGAGCGGAGCACGAGTACCTGGACACGCTTCCACTAAAGGTGCTTGTCCTGCACCACATCCTCACGGCTTCAGAGAACGTTGGAACTGCGGTACGAGTCATGGGGACCTGGATCGACTGCCGATCGCTCCAGCACGGAGCGGTATTGGGGGCCCACTTCTCCCGGTCGGTAATGGATAGTCTCACCCGGTTTTTTGCCCTCGAGACGGAACAGCAGCTTTCTCGGGTGTTGAGGTGGGGAGGCAAGCCAATCGATATGGCAGACCAGGGCTATCGGTTTGCGCTCTTTCCGCGGCTCCCTGTTGCCTTTATCCACTGGACAGGTGACGACGAATTTGCTCCGTACAGCAAGATTCTGTACGATGTATCTGCGAGCAATTTCATGCCTGTCCACGGACTGACTGCGCTGACGGAGTTCCTTGTGTACAGGCTTGCCGAGGATTGACGGGTCCCAGCGGTTGAGGGGCAGGGGCATTTCGCGTTTCCAAAGCGGGATCACGGACCTCTCTCGTGCCCAACCTCAGGCATTTCATGACCGGTTTTGACCGCGTGGCTGGAAGGAGTCACTCCTTCGATTCTTGTCTCTGAGGCGATTCGGACACTTTGGCGCGCAATTGCTCAACCCACGGGCGAACCATGACTGCATGGGGAGTTTCTCCCGCCTTCTCCAAAAATGTCTCCCAAGCCTTCAACGCTGAGGCATAATCTTTCAGGTCATCCCGAAGGACTATGCCCATGTTGAAGAGGGCGAGCGCGTGCTGAGGGTCCGCATCCACGGCTGAGCGGAACGCGGCCACTGCTTCCTGAGGTTTGCCCATCCGGCGATACGCGATTCCCATGTCGGTCAGCACATCGGCATCCTTCGGATCGATCTTCAGCGCTTTTCCGTATGTTTCGACAGCCTTGTCGTAGCTCTGTATGTCAAAGTAATCGTTTCCAAGCTGCACGAGAGCCCTCAAATTATTTGGGTTTACCGAAAGCATTTTTTCCAGGCCTGCTATTCTTTTTCTGAGCTGCTCTTGTCCATTCTGTTCCTTTTGGGCTATCGGTTTCTCGTGACCGGGAGCTTCAGCCTTTTCCAGCTTCCACGCCGAGAAAACGATGCCGGCCACGAATCCGGCCATAAAGGCACACACGAGATAGGCTAGGCCACGAGTTGTCTTCACCGATTTCACCCCGGACACTTTTTTGCTAAACGATATCACAGTACGGCACATGAGGGAATGATGGGAAACTATAGCCAGCGGTTGGCAGCAGTCTGGCAGCTCAACCCATTTCGGGTTGGCAATCTCAGCGCTGTGGTCTTTTTTAACGGCTGCGCTAGAATGCTCGGATGAACCTGAAGCCTCTCTTCCAGTTCAATCTCCGGTACTATCGCCGTCATCCCTTGTTGTCCATGCTGTGCGTCATGGGAATCGCTCTCGGTGTTGGGATCGTCGTGGCCGTCAATTTGATAAACGATTCCGCGCTCGCTTCCTTTTCCTCCACGGTTGATTTCCTCGCCGGTCGAGCTACCCACAGCATCGTATCCAAGTACGGCAGGATAGAGGAGGCTCTGTTTAATAGAGTGTGGAGCAGTCCCAAGATCGTGGCAGCTTCCCCTGTCATCACGGTCATGGCACATACCCTCGAGACCTCTGGGGAGCCCTTACAGTTTGTAGGGATCGATCCGTTTCTTGATCGCGACTTTCGCTCATTGATTCCAGCGCGAGGGGATGAAGCCGCTTTTCAGCGTTTCTTGGTGGGGCCGGTCCCGGGTGTGTACATCGCCACTTCCGTGGCAAAGCGCTTCCGCCTCACGCCTGGAGACAAGCTCACGATCCTGACTGCAGGTATCAGAAAAGAAGCAACCGTACTTGGGACAATTCCGTCCTCGGGGACACCCGGCAGCGAAAGTCTCGTAGTACTTGATATCGCGGCTGCGCAGGAACTGTTTGGGAGGGCAGGCCACCTGGATCGCATAGACATCATCGCACGGCCGGGCGAGCAGGATCTTCTCGCCGGATTTCCCGAGTATTTGACCTTGACCGACACCACGGAGAAGAAGGCCCTGCTCAGGTCAATGCTTTATTCCTTTCAGTTGAATCTGGCAGCCATGAGCCTGCTAGCCCTGTTCGTCGGGGTGTTCCTCATTTACAACTTCTCCATGTTTTCGGTGCTGTCCAGACGGGAGGACCTCTCGCTGCTCCGGGTCCTGGGAGCCCACCGCGGAGAATTGCTGGCTGCCTTCTTCGCGGAATCGATGGTGCTCGGCGCCTCGGGCAGCATCATCGGCATCCTGTTTGGATACGTTGTTGCCTGGTTGAGCATGGAAAAGGTGTCGTCCACGATAAGCGAGCTCTATTTTCAGGTTCACTCCCACCAGGTGCAATTGACCGCGTCGGTTGTGTGGAGTGGGCTCGGTGTAGGGTTTCTCGCTACGATGATTGGGACCGGTTTGCCAGCCATGGAAGTGGCGGGGGCGCCTCCGGCCCTCGGTGTTAAGCGGCAGACCATCGAAGACCGGGCTCACAACATCAAAGGGCTCCTGCTTGCCCTCGGGCTCGCCTTCGTGGTGATATCCAGCATCGCAAGCTGGGCCTCTCGAATCTCCATTTTCTGGGGTTTTGTGTCCGCTTTTGCCATGACGCTCGCGTTTGCGCTTTTCACCCCATCCTTTCTATCCCTTTTCACTCATTATGCAGGCTTGTGGCTGAGAGCAATGCCCGGCATGCTGCATGTCTTCCTGGCTGCGCGCACGATTTCTGCGTCGTTGAGCAGGACAAGCATTGCCGTGGCTGCCTTGGCGGTGGCCCTCAGCATGACTATTGGGGTCGACACCATGATCGGCAGTTTCAGGAAATCCGTGGATGCGTGGCTCGAAGGCGCGCTGCAGGGGGATGTGTACATTTCTCCGGCCACGACAAAATGGGCCCATCCTCTCCCCGAGAGTCTTGTTCAACAATTGCAGAACGACCCTCGGGTGGAGGCCATCGAGAGATATTCGACCCATGGCATCATGGTGAATGGCAGGCCAGCCAAGCTGCGGGTAATTGATGCCCCGGTGCTTCGGGATCGCGCGCGATTCACCTTTCTGCAGGGCAGTAGGGGCGCGTGGGACCGCCTAGAAAATGGAGAAGTCTTCATTTCCGAATCCTTTGCGTATCGTTTCGGTCTCAAGGTAGGGGATCCCGTCGAGATCAGTACTCCCCAGGGACCGCGGCCCTTCAAGGTGGCTGCGGTGATCAGAGACTACTCCTCCGACCAGGGCACGATTCAGATCGACAGGTCCGTCTACGAGGCCCTCTGGCACGATACCTCCGTGCAGTCGGTCGCGCTATTTCTCCGTCCCGGGGCGTCGGCCGCGGAGGTACGGGGAACCATCGTCGCACTCTTCCCTGGCCTCGAACACAGCCTCTCGTCCAATACCAAGATGAGGTCCGATATTCTCGCGATCTTCGACAAGACCTTTGCCCCTACAGCGACCCTCAAAGGAGTCTCTCTCCTCGTAGCCCTCCTCGGAATTGCAACCGCGCTCATGGCGATTTTCATCGAACGATCTCGGGACATGACCGTCCTCAGCTATCTTGGACTGTCTCCCAAAGACCTTGCCAAGATCAATGTGGCCCAGGCGCTGCTCATGGGGCTGGCTTCTTTTCTGATTTCCATTCTCTGCGGTCTCATTCTTGCCTGGATCATCATCGAATCCATAAACTACCGATCATTCGGCTGGTCCGTAGACGTGTACCTAGATCCCGGGGTGTTTGCCAGAACCCTCCTGCTCACGGCTCTCGCATGCCTAGCGTCTTCCGTGTACCCTACCCTGAGAATCGTCCGAGCAGGAAGGCCGGCATCCCTGGGGGAGGAATAGGGCCTTCTTGGGCGCTCTGCCGTCGGCCTCGCGTCCGCGACGAACCCTGCCCCGGCCCACCCATTAACGCCCTGCAAGGGACAGACGTAACACGATAGCTTTCTGTAATCCCTTGAAATTACCCATCTTGCACCTCGAAGGGGTGGACCGTGAATAGCCGTGGGGTTCACCCCACGGAGCGGTCGAACAATGAAACGAGAACCCTGACGGGATCCACCGTTCACGTAGCTGGCGGTTGCACCCGATGCCAAAAGTTCTTTCCGGCTCCCATATGCCGAGAACGCTTATGGGAGGTCCGCAGACCGGTGGGACGGGCATCTGGAAGTGTCTCAAAAGCCTGCAGTCCGTGATAATCGTGGCACACTCCTCACCCTGACCCTCTACCCCGCTTCGGGGGAGAGGGGATTCTTCCGCCTCCTTCTCCATCTGGGAGTGGGTTGGGGTGAGGCTGCCTTTCCACGCATCGACGCTCAATCGTGCTAGGATTGTTGGTGTGTCCCGAGTTTTGAGACAGTTTTGTCTCGCCCGTCAGTGTTGAGGAGGAGAAACGGAAATTACTATTGCCAACCGATAGGATATGATCATTCGTCGCCCCCCGCAGGGTCGTTCCAGAAAATTGGCGGCCATCGTTCCTATGGGGTAGAAATCCCGCGTTCCGCGCGACTGCTGTTGGTGCGCCCCTCTGGCGCGAAGATTCTCAAGAGCCTCGCGACCAGCCGGCGGTGCGGCCACGGTGTCAAATAATGGGAATAGTTAGCCGTTATCGGCGTGGGGGAGGGCCGAGCCGTGCCAAGCCCTCTTTATTCCAGCTCGACTTGGAAAGCATTTGCCAGAAATGAGAATGGATATGGGATTCCGCCGCGGAGAATTTCTCAGGACGCCCCCTGGGTCGGCCCTTTGTCCATTTTCTGCCGAACGAATATCTCGTCGGGATCCTGGTCCTTCAGGGGAACCAGGTTTAGGCCATGGTGGACTCTGATGCGGTCAGGACCTAACTGCGAGACTAGGAGGGTCACGGTTGCCCCGTTATCCCAATACAGGGTGAGAACCGGTTGCGAGTAAGAGTAGCCCCCCTCGCCTGCACGGACCCATTGCTGTGTCGTGTCTCCACGGTAATATGCCTGGAAGGTTCCCCGGGGGGAAAGCGCCAGTCGCATCACCCGATCTGTGGCAGGAGCTTCGCCATCCTCGGTGATGCGCGCTTCCAGCAGCCATGTACCTGCAAGGGCCTGCGTGTCGGCATTAGGTTTGGAAAGATCAGGGGCTCGATCTCCGCATCCCAGCATGACCAGGCAGCAGATTGCAAGGGTCAGAAGCAGGAGATGGCACCGAAGGGGTGGGAGGAGTCGCATACCATCCACCATCGTTGAATAACGAGACGAGGCGATCCCTCTCAGCGAGTTAACCGCCCCGTCTCATGTGCACTTGTTTATAGGTCTATGTCGTTGTGACAGCTCGACCGATATTAGAACCAGCCGCTGGAAGAGCTGCTCGCAGGCCAGTAGCCGCTGGAAGAGCTGCTCGCAGGCCAATAGCCACTGGAGGAACCGGACGCTGGCACGCAGCTATATGCATATCCACTGGAGCTGCTGCTCGCAGGAACACAGCACACCGCGTAACCGGCATAACCGCTGGAGGAGCTGCTCGCCGAGGGCCAAGCATAGCCGCTGCTCGATGAGCTCGCTGGCCAATAGCCACTGCTGGAGGAAGCCCCGTACCACCCACTGCTGCTCGATGAAGCCGCTCCATATGATGCATACGGCGCCCATGCATAGAAGCCCATGGCCACGGTCGCGAACACCATAATCATACTCACGACTCCAAGCATCATTGCAAATCTTTTCATTGAATCACTTACCTCCTCATCAGATACAATCCCAAATTTCTGTTCTCGATATCGAAAACAGTTGTCCCCTCATCGATTAACGCATAGTGTGCTCTCATCGCTACCACGATTGACGGCCGTTGTCAACGTTTTTCCTCCTGCCGTCCGTAAGAGCTCGGAATCACCGAGGCCCGATTTTCGTCAATGCCTCTTGACTCCCCCCATGCGTCTGCTAGGATTCTCCCAATTTGCATCTTTGTCAAGGATTTTTTGTTCATGACACACCAACATCCGATATCTCGCAAATCCACTCTGGAAGCCTATTTCACCCACTCGCCCCGCCGTATCTCAGCAAGGCGGGTGACAGTAAAACTGCGTGATCTCCTATTTTTGTCGTTGGTTGTGGGAAGTTACTTTGGGTTCCCCTGCTTTTTTGCTTCAAATACAGCCGAAACGGCAATTGCCGCCCCGGGGGAGCAGTCCCCTTCCCATCTCCAAGCACCACACGAAATGCGTCCCCAAGACCAATACAAATCCCCAGGCAATCACTCTATTGCACGGGCAGACACCGATTCCAAGGCCATCGTGACCCAGCAAGACGCTGATTCCGGAGTGGAGGACGCTGTGGTGCGTGCCGGGGAGCTTCTTCTCGAGGGCGACACTACAAGGGCCGGGGAGCTCGTGCTCGACGCCATTCGTCGCTGCGATAGCGCTGCTGCCAGTGCCAGGGACTGCTCTCGCTGGATGACTTCGTTGCGAGGGCTGCGTGTGGCCATCGGTCAGGGCAACGGCAGGATTGAGATTACCAATTCCCTTGGAATGAAGATGATCCGGATTCCCGCCGGTGAATACATGATGGGGAGCCTGCCAGGTGAGATGGATTGGGCTAGGCTCACGTTCAAAACTATCTGGAGAGAAGGCCACAAGCAGTGGTTTCAAGACGAGATTCCCCTCCACCCGGTTCGTATCACAAAGCCGTACTACATGAGCGCCACCGAAGTTACGGTGGGGCAGTTTCGCGAATTCATCGCTGCAACGGGGTACAAGACCGATGCTGAGAAGGAAGACGGCGGGATGATCTGGAGCAGCGAGGAAGGCCGGTGGTCACCGCGAAAGGAAATGAAGTGGGACCAGGTGCCCTGGCGAATCTCCGATGACCAGCCTGTGGTCTTTGTCTCATGGAACGACGCACAGGCCTTTTGTACGTGGCTCAGCAGAAAAGAGAAGCGTACGTACCGCCTGCCAACCGAAGCGGAATGGGAGAAGGCGTGCAGGGGGGGGCTGGCCTGGGTCAGGTATCCATGGGGGAACCGGCTTCCCGGAGACCGCGACACAAATTTCGGAGACGGCAACCCCAAGCTCCCGGAAAGCTTGACCACGGTGAATGACGGTTATGAGTACGTATCTCCGGTAGCTACCTATCCGCCTAACGGGTACGGTCTGTACGACATGGCAGGAAACGTCATGGAATGGGTTCAGGACTATTATGACCGGAACTACTATTCCTCCTCCCCCCTTGAGGACCCGAAAGGGCCAAGTGTAGGGACGTCTCGAGTGAACAAAGGGGGAAACTGGTTCGCGAGTCCTGTTGACGGCAGGTGCGCGTTCCGCGGGTTTTCCGGGCCGACCATGAGTTTTTGGAATCTCGGCTTTCGCGTCGTCATGGATGAGACCACAGACGGAGCCGTATCGCCCAAGATGGCTGGCGCACGAGAAGGAGGTTCTGGGGGCCAGTCGGACACGGCGAATCTTCCTCCCTCCGACGCTGACGGTATGCGTTTGTTTCGCCAGGCCATGTTCGCAGCTCAACAGCAGCAATGGGAGAATGCCACGCAAGATCTGGAGGAGGCCTTGAAGATCTATGAAAAGCGTCAGGACTACCTCTGGGTGGCGCGTGTCAAGGCCACGCTTGCAGGAGTGTACGCGGAAAGGAACCGGCGGTACAAGAGCAAGGAGCTGTACACTCAAGCGCTTGCCGAGTTCCGCAAGATAGGTGACACTGCGAGCGTACGCATCTTGCTCGCACGTTTGCAGGAGTTGGACACCTCCCCCGGAGTTCGGGTCGTCAAGGTTCGTAAAGGCAGCCCTGCGGAAAAGGCGGGCATCGTCGAAGGGGACGTGATCATCGAATACGCTGGAGAAACCGGATTCAGGGCAAGTGGATTCAAGAGACTGGTCGAGGACTACGCTGGCGCAAAAAAAGTGACCCTCAGTTTGGTGAATAACGAGGTGATCACTACCATGCTCGTTTCCGGAGGCGAGCTCGGTGTAGCCATCGAGGACATCAAACGGCCACCTCGGCCGCGACGGCCTCCCCCGCAGCAGCAACAGAGTCGGGAACGTCCCCGCGAACGAGCGAATCGCCGATAATGTCGGTTGCGCGTGGGCGCAAGGACGGGAGCATGAGCGAGGACCAGCCCCTCTTCGTCGAGCAGCAACTGGACGAGGACACGACAGACACCATAGAGGTCATTGCTCCTTCGTGGGAGCATCTCACCTATACGGGGAGCTTCGATGTTCGGGCAGCAAGAAGCGCTCCGTTTACAAAGCTCCTCGATGCGCTTCCTATTCCCGCTCTTCTTCTCGACAGCAACTTTGCCATCAGATTCGCCAACGGAGCCTGCCGGCGAATCCGGGAAAGCCCCGAAAAACTGATGGACGAGCCGTTTGTCGCTCTGCTGTCCGAGCCTGCCCAATCAAGCATCGCGGAGAATCTTCTCCAATCGGTCTCGTCCACGAGGCGACGCCGGGTCATGAAGGGCACGCTTCATGCCGATAATGGCGGCCCTCTCTGGGGCCGGATCCACTTTCGGTCGTTGCGCGCAGGAGAGGATCGATCCATACTGGCGCTCATCGAGGACCTCACCCACGAAAAAACCCAGCTCGAGCTCAATCGAAAACACCAGGATGAGTTGCTGAGGGCTCACGCCCAGTTGGAACAGCGGGTCCAGGAACGAACAGCGAAGCTCCGGGAGATCAATGAACGGCTCGAGAGGGAAATCGCGGAACGCAAACGGGTCGAGGAAGATCTGCGGCGACATCGTGAGCTCTTAGAGCTGCGCGTCGACGAGCGCACCGCGGCCCTCAAAGAGGCAAACGAGAGGCTCATCGCGGAAATAAGCCAACGGAGCGATGCAGAGCTTGCACGAAAGAAGTCGGAGGACAAGTTTCACACCATATTCCAGCATTCGCTGGACGTCATATTGGTGATCGACAGTCAATCCGGAACCATAGAAGGCGCTAATGAAGCCGTTCGGGGGATACTCCAGTACGCCGTCGACGATATCATCGGCAAGCACGTTTCCATCCTCTTTCCCAGCGACGAGGATCCGGAACACACCGTCTCGCTGGAGCGGATTCGTCCGCACGGGGCGGTCTTCGAGGCTCAGCAGGTCAGGAGGGCCGACGGCTCGACCATACCCATGGACCTCACCGCCACTACAATTCCCTGGAACGGCGGAACAGCCCTACTCGCGACGTTCAGAGACGTAGGGGACCGAGAAAACGCGCTCCAGGCCCTGCGCGAGAGTGAAGAGCGGTACAGGACTCTCTTCGACCAGGCAGGGAACGCTATCATTCTTCAGGCCGGCCGAGGGGGGAAAATCATCGACGCGAATCGGGCCGCGGAACGGTTGACAGGATACTCTCGCGAACGGGTGACTGCCCTGACCATGGAGGACCTGATTCCGAGTAATCATTTCCTGGCGGGCGGCCCAATGGTTCCGGCCCAGGAATCGGTTCCCGCGGAGACAGTTTTGATCCGGTGTGATGGCGAAGAAGTTCCCGTGATGATCAATTTTGCTCAGTTACACACTCGGGGGCAGAGCCTATTCCTGTTCATAATCCATGACATGAGGGATCGCAAGCGAGCGGAGCTTCTCACGTTAGCCCAGAGGGATTTGAGCACGCGCCTCAACGAGGTGACACGACTGGACCAGGCCCTGGAGTTGTGTGTTGAAACGAGTATTCAGGTGTCCGGAATGGAGGTCGCAGGCATCTATCTCGTGAGCCGAGATTCCTGTCTCGAGCTTGCCGCACACAGGGGAATATCGGAGGAGCTTGTTCCTTCCGTCTCCTTCCTCGACAAAAAAGTCCCGCTAGCAGCACGGATACTGAAAGGCAACCCTATCTACTCCACCTGCACCGCAGAAAGCCACCATTGTGGGAGGCTGAGAAACAAGGAAGGCATCAAGGCCATCGCTGCCCTTCCTATTCGGCACGAGGATAGGATTATCGCGTGCCTGGCGGCTGCATCACGGGACGAGGAGCACGTGTCTCTGGCGTCCCGGAATGCCCTAGAGGCCATAACTCCCCAGTTAGGCAGCGCTTTAGCCCGGTTAAAGGCGGAAGAAGCTCTCCGACAGGCTCATCAGGAGCTCGAAAAGAGAGTGGAGGAACGAACGAAGCAGTTGCTCGATGCAAACAGGAGGCTGGAAGAGGAAATCGCGCACCGAAAGAGCGCCGAAGTTCGCATGAGAGACTCATTGACGGAAAAGGAGGCTCTCTTGCAGGAGGTCCACCACCGCGTCAAGAACAATCTCCAGATCATATCCAGCCTCCTCGCTCTCCAAGGTGCCCACGTGACTGACGAAAAGACCCTGGGAGTGCTCCGCGACAGCCAGAGCCGCATACGCTCTATGGCCTTTATCCACGAACATCTCTATCGATCTGCGGATCTTGCCCGTATCGATTTCGGCCAGTATATTAGAGATCTCATGGGAGCCCTCTTTCAATCATATTCCGAGGTCGCGGGCCGGGTCTCGCTGAATTTGGAGATCGAGCCTGCTTTTCTTGATGTGGGGACAGCGTTGCCTTGCGGATTGATCATCAACGAGATCGTCTCCAATTGCCTCAAGCACGCCTTTCCTGAAGGCCGTTCCGGCGAAGTCCGTGTGTCTCTTTCTCGCGGAAGCGAGGACGGGTTCGAGCTCCTTGTCCAAGACGACGGGATCGGGTTTGACGGGGAAACGGAGCTCCATAGATCCGCATCCCTTGGGTTGCGGCTCGTAAAGAATCTCACCGAATTGCAGCTCAAAGGTAGTCTCCAGATGAGTTCTGATGCCGGCACCCGGGTCAAGATCCTGTTCCGTGACCGCAGGTAAAGGGTGTGAAAGGAGGACCGTGATGCGCCCAGGGATACTCATAGTGGAGGATGAGATCGTTGTTGCCATGGAGATCGAGGAGAAGCTGAGGTCTCAGGGATACGATGTGACATCTCTGTGCTCCAGCGGGGAAGAAGCCGCGGTCCTCGTGAATCGGCGCTGCCCGGACCTCGTGCTCATGGACATAAAATTGGACGGAAATATCGATGGCATCGAGGCCGCGGAGCTGATCCGAAGGGACCACGACATACCGATCGTCTATCTGACCGCCTATGCAGACGAGGCAACTCTGGAGCGAGCAAAGCGTACAGAGCCATTCGGCTATCTGGTCAAGCCCTTCTCCGGCGCAGAGCTCCGCACAACAATCGAGGTTGCATTGTACAAACATCAGCAAGAGATTAAGACACGAGAGGCTGCTCGGTGGTTGGAATCTGTGACGAATGTCCTCGGGTCAGCGCTTATCGTGACCGATCTGGACGGCGTGGTCCGACATATGAACCATGTTGCCGAGACTCTCACCGGCTGGACCCAAGAGCAAGCCGTGGGAGCACAGCTTTCTGAAGTCTACGTTCTAAAGGACCCGCAGACGGGCAAAATCGTGGACAGTCCGGCAGCCAGTCCATTGCGGCTTGGCTTAGCATCGGGAACGTCTCACTTCATCCTCCTGTCCAAGCAGGATACGGATATCCGCATCGAGCAGACTTTACTGCCGCGCAACGATTCCCATGGCATCTTCTCCGGTATCATAGTGGCATTTCACGAGACTGTCGGCCAGGCAGAGCATGCAGACGCGTGGTTCAATCACGCTGCCAACCTCTATCTTACAGCCGCTCTCTCCGATTCCGATGGAGACTATTCCCGGGCCGAATCCTACTACAAGCGAACCCTCCTCCTCTTTGAAAGGCATTTAGGAAGCGATGACCCCAAGGCCCTCAACGTGATGAACGACCTTGCCGGATTGTACAGGAAGACAGGGAGACAAGAGCTCGCTGCGGAGTTGGAACGGCGTACTGTCGCAGATGCCGTCCAAGACCTAAGAACAAGGCTTCGCGAAGCTCCCGTTTGGGATGATTGAAACGCGTGTCGAGGCATTGATCTTCGCGGCAGGCGTTGGGACGGGTTTTATAGCGGTTGCCAATAATAATTTCCCTTTCTCCTCCTCAACACTGACGGGCGAGATGCCCGTCCCCCCAGCAAGATGTCCGTGCCTCGCGGGCACGTGCATCCGGCTTCCTAAGGCGACCGCCGCTCGCCTCTATGCCATTTCAGGCGCCTATCCTTTTCGAGAATTCGACTCAAAAGGGATTTGAGCTCCGGATCTTCAACTCGAGAGAGGATCTGTTGCGCCAAACGAACCTCATCTTCGTTCGGCTCAGGAATTGGCGGGTCTTCAAGGTTGCTCGTCGGGCGGAACGCCCACGAGCGTTGTTGGAAGCGGATATCCCTGATGGGAGGCGTCCCGTTGGGAAGGCGTGCGTTGATCTTGTGGAGCAACAAGGGCTTGAGCGCGGCAAGCTCGTGCATCCAGACGGAACAATCCACGGCCACGTGGAGAGTGGAATCCACGACTTTTAGGGCCTTGGCATGTCGCGCGATTGAAGATTCGACTATCGCGTCCCAATCGCTGACCACGGAGTGGCGCGCCAGGGCTCCCTGCAGCCCCCATTGTGCCAGGAGTGCTTCCAGCACTGCTCCGGCTGACTGAGGATCCATAGATCTGCCAAGTTCTCCCGATCCGGAGGAGCACTTCATGGGCCAACCACCGTAGGGGCCAGCAGGCCGGGACTGCCAATCAAGCGCATTCGGAAGGGTCGCCCTGAATCTTGGCCACTGCGTGCGGCACCGCAGGGAGGACGACTTCGAGATTCTCTATAGCCCCCTTGGGGCTTCCGGGCAAGTTGATAATCAAGGTCCGGCCGCGGATCCCCACCACAGCTCTCGAAATCATCGCGTGCGGCGTCTTTTGCAGGCTGGTCTGGCGCATTGCCTCCGCCATGCCGGGGACAGTCCTCGAAACAACTGCCAGTGTGGCCTCCGGTGTAACATCTCGCGGAGACACACCGGTCCCTCCCGTGGTGATCACCACGTCGAGGCCGTGTTCGTCAGCCCATGCCGTCAATATCCGGGCGATAGCCTCCTCCTCGTCGGGGCAGACAGCGGTAAAGGCTACTTCAATCCCGTGCCGGGCCAGCGCCTGCTCGAGCGCTGGTCCGGAGTCATCTTTCCGCAACCCCTTTGAGGATCGGTCACTGACAGTGAGAACTGCTGCACGCAACATGATTTTCGTCATAGGCACACGGTCTGCCGTCGGAATCCGGAAGCTGGCCACGCTGGAAATCTTTTACTTGCATATCGGCAGCTTCCAACTCCTGTTGCAGGAAACGCGTAGCCGACCACGGATTGACTGTGGAGCCGCAGGTAAAGATATCCACTGCGGCGTAACCGTGCTCGGGCCACGTGTGAATGGTCAGATGGGACTCGGCGATAACGACCACACCGGAGACCCCTTGAGGGTTGAAGTCCTGGAATGCGGTTTTGAGAACCGTGGCGCCAGCCACTTCCGCAGCCTGAGCCATGATCTTTTCCAGGTAGTTCATGTCATCGAGCTTTTGTCTGTTACAGGACCAGAACTCGATAAGAAGATGAATTCCCAGCGCTTTCATCGTCATCCTCCGTACCGAGCGGGCTTCATGCCGCATACAGGTATATAATGGATAGAGAAACCCGCTGCCGCTTGGTCCTGGTCACCGTCAGGCGACCGATGTTTTACCCACGGAGCAGGCTAATGTTCCGACTGCAAAGGGCTGTGGCTGATGGCAACGCCATCGCGCCATAGCGGTTCTGGAAGAAGTGATTCTTCCTGGAAGCCGTGAACGCTAGGGCTTCAATCGTACGAGCGGGAAATCCCAGATTTCTCCGCTCAGGTGAATCCTTCCAGTGAAGTCGTATTGGTGAGATGGGTTTAGCAA
The DNA here is from genome assembly GCA_040753915.1 of Thermodesulfobacteriota bacterium. Classification (GTDB taxonomy): domain Bacteria; phylum Desulfobacterota; class Desulfomonilia; order Desulfomonilales; family Desulfomonilaceae; genus JBFMDN01. The sequence continues at coordinate 42,411 of JBFMDN010000008.1, forward strand.
AGTAGAGCAGGGGCGGTACCTGTGGGAATTGCTTCCCTGGCGGAGGAAAAACACCGGTGGTGTTTGGAAGGTTTTCCGTGCCATTGATCCGTCCCTGGCGAAGAGTTTTCGTACCACATTAACCAGACAGTATGCGCCGCGGCTAAGTTCCTTGTCAAGAAAAAAATTCCCTCACCCCTAAGCATTCACTCTTGAGCGGGAGGAGAGGATCGACTAGCAGAAATCATTAACGATTTTTTCTGACCTCTGCGCATACGTGAATGCTTACCCTCAGCGCTCGCCGCCATACTGCTCAGCCCTCGCGCACCCGTGCAATCCGCATGTCTGACCCACAGCGGGGACAGACATCTCTCCGCGGATCTAAAAGCGCGCGGCAGTTTCCGCAATATCGCGGCGCATCCAACGGAAGTTGCGGAATATCGAAGCCGCACCTGGAGCACACTCCAGCCCCCTCAAGCGCGTACGCCCCGCAGTGCGGACAACACACTACCACACCATCCCCAATGGGTGGAAATGGAAACGACCGGCGAAACTCACGGATCCGGTGTGCCAAAAGCCAGGCCATGAAGGCCATGAGGGGTATGAGGGAAAGCATCGCGGCCTTCGGATGAACAGCGACCACGAAGTTGTACGCACCGTGGAGCCCCGAAGCCAGAGCCAATCCGGTAGCGATAACTTTCAGCTCGCCTCTCCTCCGAAACCGCCCAAGGCCCATTGAGTATCCCCACATGGAAGAAAACAACGCGTGCGCGGGCGTGGCAAACAAGGTTCTGGAGAGAATGATCTCGGGACCAAGGAATCCCATATAGATGATGTTTTCTACGCACGCAAATCCCAGTGCTGCCGTCACCGCGTACACTATGCCGTCAAGCGGCTCTCGAAAGTCCGGGCTCCGATAGATGGCTACCCAGACTGCCACGAGCTTGGCCGTTTCCTCGATGGGGCCTATGAGGAGAAAACTGACGAGAGCGGATTCGGTGAGGTTATCGCGAACGAGGGCAGCGCCGGTGAGCTGTTCCACGACAGCGGTGGGAATTGTGGCCAGGCACCCGCACGCAAAGACCTTTGCCACATTACCGAAGGATCGCCGCCCGCTCTTGGCGGTGAAATAGAAGTAAATGAGCCAGGCAAATCCCGGGATCAGTCCGAGCATGGGGTAGAGAACGTTCAGAATGGGTCCTCTCGATTGACTTTATCGTTCGGACCGTATAACACAGAATTCATGGTCGGCCAAGCCTCCGAGCCCGCTGAATGCAGCAACAGACCACGGTATCGTGAATCGGTCGTCCCGTCTCTCTGGCTGATGTCCCAGTCTTGCCTTAAGAGCGAGTCGGTGATGCATGTCATGTTCCTGAGGGACTTATCGGAATGAACAGGGAGAAACGTTGTGAGCCAGCCCGTCTTTGATTCACTGCCACTCGATGCCCCCGTAACCCCTCTTATTCGCGTGGAAGGGGTCGAGAAGCATTTTCCGGTCCGGACTGGCTTTCTTGGAGGCATCGCGGCTTCGCTGCGTGCCGTAGACGGGGTCGATCTCGAGATTTACCCCGGTGAGACCCTCGGGCTCGTAGGAGAATCGGGCTGCGGGAAATCCACCCTCGCCCGGTTAATCCTTGGGCTCGAAAGACCCACTGCCGGACGCGTCATCTTCGATGGTCAGGATCTTGGCACGCTGTCGTCTCGGCAGATGAAGCTCATCCGCAGACGCATGCAGATCATTTTCCAAGACCCCTATTCGTCACTCAACCCTCGCAAGACCGTTGAAAGCATTATCATGGAGCCTCTGGTCATCCACCGCATTGGATCGAGAAGTGAGCGGATCGAGCGAGTCAAGGAGTTGATGGACGAGGTAGGCTTGAGAGCCGAGTTCCGGGGTCGCTACCCGCATGAGTTCTCCGGAGGCCAGCGGCAGAGGATCGGGATAGCGCGTGCGCTCGCGTTGAGGCCAAGTCTCATTATTGCAGACGAGCCGGTTTCTGCTCTTGACGTCTCTATCCGTTCGCAAGTGCTCAATCTACTTGAGGACTTGCAGGAAAAGTATGGGCTGACCTACCTCTTTGTCTCCCACGACCTGTCCGTGGTGGAGCACATTTCCGACAGAGTCGCGGTAATGTACTTGGGAAAGATAGTGGAAATCGGCTCCAGACGACAGGTTTACCGGCAAACGCTCCATCCCTATACAGAAGCACTTCTCAGTGCGGTTCCCATACCGGACCCAACTGTAAAGCGCAAACGCATCGTCTTGGAGGGGGATGTGCCGAGTCCGATTGATCCGCCGAGCGGCTGCCGCTTCCACCCCCGGTGCTGGTTGCGCATTCCGCTTTGTGTGCACGTTGTTCCTCCTTTGCACGACGTCGGGGACAAACACGCGGCAGCGTGTCACGTCAGAGCCCCTGCACTCCCTCCTCAGAACCAATAGGTTTCATGAATGGATTTTTCGGCAACCGTTCCGCTTACGAATAAGGGGCAGATCGGTTCACAATGCGCTCCTCGATAGGTCACGTTCCTCCGGAACGCGGCTCAGACACCCGGATTTCCGGAAACCGACGCTGGGAAGCATGGTGGCTCAGCTCGTGTCCGTCCAAATCACTCGGCAGCCCCATGATGTCTAGCACCCAGCGAGCAGATTCAAGCAACGCGCGGTTTGACTCTTCCAACAGGGGTGGACAGTCTTCCAGCGTACGACGCGTCGTGAAGATGCCGAGCGCGAATTCCATGCAGGTGGTAGCACCGCAGCGGCCGCAGTTTGATCCGGGAAGCCTCCGAAATATCTCGTTCGCGCCCAGACCGCTCCGAGGGTGGCGTTCGGGTTCAAGAGCATGGCGGTTTTCCCAGGCCTGCCGGATCAGCTCCACTGCCGTGCGAAGCATGATCCAGGTGTCGAGGAGGTCTTCGGTCCGGCAGAAGGACAGAGAGGTAGAGGTTATCACCACAAGTCGCTGATCTTCCTCGAATGCCAGTATGCGCCTCGCAGGCCGGTATGATCCTCCCCGGATGATGCGAGCCATGATGCCTACCAGATCGCCCAGAGGTTTAATTGGAGCAGCATCGAGCCTCAGCTTTCGAGGATCTGAGAGGCTGCGGCGCAGAGATACAACGCGTAAGCCTCCGACGCACTCTTTCCACGTCGGATCTGCAGGAGGTGCAGCGGGAGCGTCCCTTTTGCTGGCAGAGTAAGCAATGACTCCCGACACGGGAATTCCCTTGCTGCGGAGACCGCCGAGGAAGCGTTCCACGTTGCCGCTCACCACGAGGGACGGCGGTGCGATTCCTCTGCAGAATGAGGGCACCTCAAGCAATTCCGCGGTAAGATCTGAAGCAGGAGTTGAATGCAATGCGCGGGAAAGAGCTTCGGAATCGGGAAAAACAATAAGCTTGGCCATGAGAGCCTTATATTCATGGTTTTTCGTGACGAGTCAAGAACTATGATAGAGCACCGACGGCTTGCGTTGACACGAGGGCGGATTATTCGCGCACCCCGTTCACCTGAGATCCGAAATCGTCTAGGGAAAATCGAAGAATATCTATCGCTTTCGGGCAGATCGGAGATGCCATTTATCAACAGGTGTTTATAACTTTTCTGGCTCTTGAAGCCATGATTTCTTCGGGTTCACGATTCCAACAGGTTAGCTTTCCTGTTGATTTTACAGGCGTTATTGGATGGCCCTAACATGAGGCACATGGCTATCAAACAAGCAATCGAGCAGGCGCCGGCAAGTTATCCACAGGGTTACGGGCAAGTTATCCACAGGAACTGTTGAAATGTCCCCATCTCCGAGGACTCCTGGTGCCATAGCTCTAACCTACTTGAATCACAAATTTATGATCGAGAGACAGGGACTTTTCAGCCTGGCGTGAGCTTCCCCGTTTCACATTGGACTTGGGGGGAGGGTAGCGAAACTGTCCGATGCTTGCAAACGGCCAGGAAATGTGGTTTGGATAAGGGGTGTTGTGTCTTGACGAGAGCTGCGAGGTCGAAAAAACCCTCCATCATGTTCGACGGTTGACGCTGCGTCGACAGGGTATCTTGCCGGTGACTCATCGGAACGATTAGTATAGGGTGGAGACATTTCTCGAGGGCGAGAGGCAGCAGGCCCTGTCAGCGATCGGACATGTTCTGCGGTGTTGAGGCGGAGATGCAATTCATCAAGGATATCATCTTTTCCATTCATGCCACCAATGTGGTGGACATCGTGATCATTGCCTTTCTGCTGTATTTCGGCCTGGCTTGGTTGCGAGCCACGCGGGCATTCCAGATCATGGCCACCGTGATAGGAATTGGCCTATTCTATTTTGTAGCCGCAGCCCTGGGGCTTGTGCTGACGTCTCTGCTTTTTCAATATTTGTGGGCGGCCATCATTGTCGTGCTGGTCATTGTATTTCAGCCGGAGATCAGGCAGATGCTGGACCGTGCTTCCCCTCTTCGCTTTTTCTTGAGCGGTCGACAGACCAACGGTGTGGCCGCGGATCTCGTGGAAGAGGTGGTAAAGGCCGTCGCGGAGCTGGCTCGCCTGAGGACTGGCGCACTGATCGTGTTCCGGCGACTGGACGTAATAGACAGCTTAATACTGAAAGGAAAGCTTCTCGACAGTCTTGTGTCCTCTGAAGCGCTCGTAATGGTTTTTCAGAAGAACTCGCCTTTACACGACGGAGCGGTACTAATTCATAATGACAGGATTACCGCTGCTGGATGCATACTGCCCCTTTCTACGGACGAAGGCTTGAGCTCCCAGTTCGGGACTCGGCATAGGGCAGCCCTTGGGCTCACTGAACGTTCGGATGCCCTGTGCGTTGTAGTTTCCGAGGAACGTGGCGAAGTCTCATTGGTCCAGGGCAGGGAGATCACCACATACAGAAAAAAGGCGGAATTCAGGGACGCGTTGGATCGGGCGTTGGTGCATGGGCATGCTATGTCGGGACACGCTCACCAGGGTCCTCTTGCCCTGTTGAGGTCGAATTGGCTTCTCAAGATCTTGGCAACCGTTATTGCCGTCTTGCTTTGGTTCGTGATTGTCGGGCCGAAGAGCGCTGAAGTGGGCATGTCCGTGCCTATCCAGTACACCAATTTGCCGCCTGGTATGGAAATCGCCGGCAAATGGACGGATCGGATAGACGTGCGGGTTCGCGGGTCGGAGAAAGGGATCGCCACGTTGCGGCCGGGTTCCATTCGCGCGGTTGTGGATCTTGGGAACGTAGTGACTGGCCTCAACTTTTTCCGCATCACCGCCAAGAATCTCCAGGTCCCGCCCGGAATCAGGATCGCTCAAATCAGGCCGTCCGATCTGCATTTGAACGTTGAGGCGGCATCTGTAAAGAAAGTGAACGTGGTTCCCACGATCGTCGGTGCCCTTCCCGAAAATACCAAGATATCGGTGACACCGTCCGAGGTGCGGATTCGAGCAAGCCGAAAGGAGTTGAGGAAGGTCAAATCCGCAACCACGGATCCGGTGAAGATGGCCGACCTGCTCGCGAAGGGCAAGGCGGCAGCTCCTGTCATCGTGAAGCCGGACGGCTTGGAGATCGATTCTATTGAGCCGCAGCAGGTAATGGTCAACGTAGAGATTCCGAAGCAGTGACCGTCAACCATTTTCGGGCAGATCCCCGGTCTGCCGGACGAAACGTTACATCTATCCAGACAACAACCGGGCTCGAATGACGGATTTATTCTCATCAATCGGTCATGAAAAAAGACCATCGGGCACGTTTAGAAAAATTCTTGCACGTTTGAGGAGACATGTGCGCGCTGACGTGGCGATGGATCTGGGCACATCGAGCACGCTCATCTACGTGAGAAGCGAAGGCATTGTTTTGCACGAGCCGTCACTGATTGCTGTTGACACCCGCACCAACAAAGTCGTGGGGATGGGGAAAAGCGCCCAACGCTTCCAGGATCATGAGCCCGGCCATGTTCGTATCGTGCGTCCGCTGAGCAGCGGAGCCATTGCGGACTTCAACGCCGCGGTGGCCATGATCAGGGGCTACTTTGCCGCGGTCCTTGGCAAGAGCGTGCCATCGCGTCTCCGTCTCGTTGTGGCCATACCTGCCGGCCTTACTCAGGTGGAGAGGAAAGCAGTGAGGCAGGCGGTTTACGAGGCGGGCTGCCGCACCGTGTTCCTGCTTAACGGACTGATGGCCACGGCCATGGGCGCGGGCGTCGACGTTGAGAAACCGCCTGCCTCTATGGTCCTTAATGTGGGAGGAGGCACTACGGAAGCTGCGGTTATCAATCTGGGCTCGGTTGTGCACAGTGAGTCGGTGCGGATCGCGGGTAATGACATGGATGAAGCGATCGTACGATACCTTCAGCGAAACTTCCACTTGCGGATTTCTCACAGGCTTGGCGAAAAGATCAAGGTCCGCATCGGCTGCGCCGTCTCTGTTGAGGACCAAGAGAGTGTCACGCTTACCGCCCAGGAGATAGGTGTAGGTGCAATACGGACGGGGATGCTCTCCTCTTCTCAGGTTAGCGAGGCCCTGTCTGCTCCCGTGGACGCAATCTTGGATACCGTGCGCCGAGCCCTTGAGAACGTTCCGCCAGTCTTCTTAACAGATGTGCGAGATCGCGGCATTATGCTCAGCGGCGGCGGATGCCTGCTCAAGGGGCTCGATGAGCTCATCACTCGGATGACGGGAATCGACACGGTGAGGGTCCCCGATCCTTTTGTTTCCGTGATACTCGGCTGCGGACTGGCCGTCGAAGAGCTGGACAGGTGGCAGAAAGTGTTCGCTGCCTGAGCGCCGGATGACGGCTCGTGAAGAAAGAGGCCCTCGGCCGATCTTCCGCAAGAAAGTGGGTATCTCTTTTTGCATCTGCGAATAGAGCTCGCTACCTTGTCATCCATGAAGCCATCGTCGCATAAGCAAACGTGCGTGCAAAACCCAAAGCTCGCAAGAAGGGAACCTGTGACCTCAATGGACTCCAAAGATCGAGAGCTTCTGAACGAAATCCAGGCCCGATTTCCCGTGGAACCCCATCCGTACCGAGTCATTGGCGAGAGAATTGGTTTAGAAGAGGAAGAAGTTCTTGCCCGCATCGCCAACTTGAAACGCGAAGGGATTATCAGAAGGATTGGCGCGTCTATCAATTCGCGTCTCATCGGATACGTAAGTACCCTCCTAGCCGCGAAAGTGCCCCCGGAGCAATTTGACTCATTTGTTGAAGTGGTGAACGCGTGTCCCGGAGTTACGCACAATTATGAAAGGAAACACGAGTACAACGTCTGGTTCACCCTCATCGCGCCCTCTCGTGAAGAGATGGACAAGACCATCTCCGAGTTGACGGAAAAGACGGGTGTCGTGATTGAAGAATTCCCGGCCAAACGGATATTCAAGATTCGGGTGGATTTTAGATTCTGATGCCATCGGACCGTCGCGACAGTCGGGCAACGATGTTCAGGACGAGGGCATGCCTTCGCTGGCAGTCTCCCATGGCGGAGATAGGGTATTAGAATCCTTCAGCTTGTATGTATATTCTCGGCGACGGGCATGACATAGGATGTTTGTTATCAGGCGGCCATGGTTTGCATACCCTCGGATCTATCTTGGGGATGGGTCCCCGGTCAAACCCCAACTGGTTGCAGATACCGTCCCACGCCCATCGCAACACTCCAAAGGCGTGAGCGGTTCCCTGTCCGCCAGCGGACAGTAAGAAGAGTGCAACAAGTACCGTGATGCAGATGGCATATTTCATGATTAAGGTATCACCTTTGGTTTTCTCCAAATATACCTGAATTTAATGATGAAGTCAAGCTTGATGGTTTCTCCGATCACCGTTAGGGTGAGGGCTGTTTTCATACCGGCGGACAGGCTTGTCCCGTTCAACAATTGCAGGCGAGACGCCAGTGCTACCCCACCAAACGGGCGAGTCGCCTGTCCTACTCGTCTGCGATCCTCGCACGAACGTCCTCGCCGCATGGGAATCGGACAGAGGTTCTGGCTACGGATACATGATATTGACTTTCGGGTTTTCTTTTCCATGCAGGTGAATGATGGCCGTTGGTGAGGGGCGATCTTGATTACGGGACGCGAGCGGGATACAGTGTGCCATCACCTCTTGACTGGATGTTCGAGGTGCCCAACGCGGGAGGTTCAAAATGGAAATCACTGTGCTGGGGAGCGGCACCATATCCTCCAGCCTCAGAAGGAATGCATCCGGGTTGGCTGTCCGGACATCGGACACGTGGCTCCTCGTGGACATAGGTCCGGGTACCTTGCGCAGGCTATGCGAGGCTCGAATAGATCACCGATGGGTAGACGTGATCCTTATAACGCATTTCCATCCCGACCACGTCTCCGATCTCGTGCCGTATCTCTTTGCCTCGAACTACGAGTATGGGGAGAGGCGGGAGGAGCCGTTCTTCATCGTGGGTCCCCGAGGGCTGGAACAATTTTACGAGGGCCTAGTCGGAACATACGGTGATTGGGTCGTCCCCTCCGGAGAGCGCATGCGCATGATCGAGCTCCATCCGGATCGTTTCGATGTGTTCACCCATGGTAAGGTGACGGTGCGATCCGCGCCGGCTGCTCATCGGTTTCCCTGCGTGTCGTACAGGATCGAGGCAGATGGCGCATCGGTGACCGTGTCAGGGGATACGGATATGAACGAACACCTGGTTTCGCTCGCGCGGGAGACGGATTGCCTGATTTGCGAATCCTCGCTTCCTGATGGATTCAAGGTGGAAGGCCACCTGGTACCGTCAGAGGCCGGTCAGATCGCGCGCGCTGCCAATGTGAAAAGATTAATCCTGACGCACTTTTATCCGCCATGCGATTCAGTAGACGTCGTGACCGAGGCGGCCAGCACCTTCGACGGAGAAATCGTTCGAGCCGAGGATCTCATGGTGGTGAAAATCTGATAAGAAGAAGGGCGCCCTTGGTATGGAGAGCTGCTTCGAGGGAGCAGGCAGACACGTGAGGAGGCGAGCCCGACAAATGAGAGGCCTCGGCTCCTGAGAGGATGACATAGTGTTGAGACGATTGTTGAGCAGGAGCGTCTTCACCGCATTGTTCTTGGTACCGCTCGTTGCGGTCCTGCAAATTCCGGTCTTTCTGGCGGGAGTGGCGCTCGGAACGTATTTCGTATACGCTCCCCGCCTGCCGAAGATACCGCAACTGGCCGAGTACCAGCCCCGGACCGTGTCGACATTTTATGCGGATGATGGGACGGTCATAGGTGTTTTTTACAAGCAGAAGCGATTTGTAGTGGATTTGGAACAGATGCCGGACCATGTGGTTAAGGCGTTTCTCGGGGCCGAGGATTCGCGCTTTTTCCAGCATGGAGGAATTGATTGGCAGGGCGTGGCCCGGGCCGCGTTTGCCAACATGAAGGCCGGCCGAATCGTCCAGGGTGGCAGCACGATCACCATGCAAGTTGCTCGAAATTTCTTCCTAACCCGAGAGAGGAGCTTCTCTCGGAAAATCAAAGAGATACTGCTTGCCTCGGAGCTGGAGCGCCTTTGGGGCAAGAAAAAGATCCTGTACATCTATCTCAATGAGATTTACCTGGGTGAAGGCTGTTATGGAGTGGAAGCTGCGGCGCGGGGATATTTCGGCAAGCCGGTGGAGCACCTCACCCTTGCAGAAGCGGCGCTCATTGCAGGCCTGGTAGCGAGCCCGGCTCGGTACAATCCCTTCAAGAACGAAAAGCTGGCTCGCCAGAGGCAATTGACCGTGCTGCGGAGGATGCTCAACGCGGAGTTGGTCACTCAGGAGGAACACGACAAGGCCAAGCAGGAAACAGTGGTTTTCCGGAAGGACACCATCCGGCCCTTCGATCTCGTACCGGATTTTGCAGAAGCAGTCCGTCAGTACATTGTGCGAAAGTACGGGGAAGAAAAGCTTCTCAACGAGGGACTCAAAGTATTCACCACCTGCCGCGTGGATTTTCAGCAGCAGGCGCTCGACGCCATGACCAGGGGGCTCGCCGAGATAAAGGCCCGGCAGAAGTACCCGGCCATCGTTCGGACTGTGCAGATCGACCAAATCCCGGAGATCCTCAAGAGCCGCAACACGCCGAAGCTTGAAGAGAACAAGCTGTACCAGGGTGTTGTGGTGAAGGCAGTTCGAGGGAAGCAGGACACGGAGCTTCACGTCGCGTTGAGCACCAAGCTTACCGGACGAGTTCGCATATCAAACGCGGAGGCTGCGGGGTACAAGGTGGGGCATGTCTTGTCGATTCGATTCGACAAGTTTGTTGACGAAACTGCTCATTTTCAGCTCGATAAGGATCCGAAGCTTCAGGGAGCGCTTGTCTGCGTGGAGAACAAGACGGGGTACGTGCGAGCTCTGGTGGGTGGAGCGTCCGCGGAGCATTTTCAATTCAACCGCGCCACTCAGGCAAAACGTCAGCCTGGAAGCTCTTTCAAGCCGATTATCTACGCTGCAGCCATAGAGAAAAAGAGCTATACCCCGGCCACCGTAATTGTGGATGAACCGATCGTAGTAGAGCTCGGAAATCGGGACGAAGACGAGTGGGAACCGAAGAACGCCGGGGGGGATTATCTGGGACCGGTCAGTACCCGAACGGCCCTGGAGCTGTCTCGGAACGTGTGCACGATCAAGGTGCTCATGGACGTGGGGCTGGACTCGGTGTTGACCCTCGCCAGGAAGATGGGTATCGCGTCTCCGCTCGGACGCAATCTTTCGTTATCTCTCGGCACGTCGGAAGTGAGTCTTTTCGAGATCGTCTCCGCGTACACGGTATTTCCGAACGGAGGGGTCTATGTGGAGCCGGTGCTCGTCAAGCGTATCGAGGACCGGTTCGGCAATGTGCTGGAAGACAACACGAAACTGCCCGTCCTCGACCCGTCAGAGATGCCGAAGCCTACGCCCCGCGAAGAATTTCGCGAGCTCATCGGGGACGGTCCCCTCGATGACGAAGGGCGATTGGTCAAACCGAAGATCCCCTCTGCTGCTCGATCCGGTCCTGCAAAGGGTGCACCGAAAGGCCGTGATGACTCCAGGGAATCCCCCGATGATCGGGTTCGACCGGTGCTCTCCCCCCAAACGGCGTACATCATGACGTCCATGCTCCAGGGCGGTCTTGTCAGGGGTACTGGCGCTGGCATACGGAGCATCCTCCAACGCAAAGACCTGGCGGGGAAGACCGGCACGACCAACAATGCAGAAGACGTCTGGTTCGTCGGATTCAACCCCGATTATACGGCTGGGGTGTGGGTGGGGTTTGATGAGAAACGGCCCATCGGCAGGCGAGAAGCCGGTGGTAGAGCAGCCCTTCCCATCTGGGGCTACTTCATGAAGGCGGTTCTGGAAAAGGTTCCGGAACGGGAATTCTCTGTTCCTCCGGACATTGTCTTCGAGGAAATGACTACCTATGTTGGCAACACGAAGCAAGGATTTGCACCGGGAACCGTGACCGAGCCGGTGTACGCTCCCATGGTCGGGTTGACGCTCGTGATGTCCCCTATAGATACTCCGGAAATGCTGCAAGAATATGGGCCGGCCGTTGTCTCCGGGACATACCCGGCAACCGGAGCTCAGCAGTACCAGCCCGCTCCCTATGGAGGGGGCTACGGCCCGCCGGTAACCCCGATTTATCCCCAAGGGCCCTATCCGTACACTCCTTCTTACGGCCAGTATAGGCAGCCTCCCCTGCCCCGACCGCAGGCGAACCCGGGGCAGCAGCAGGCTCCCGTCCCGTACGGGGGTGGGGGAATGACGCAGGGGCAGACGCCGCTGCCACCGGCTCCCGGAGGCTATCCGTCACAGCAGCCCGGGCAGCAACGTGAGAGTGCTCATCAGCCTCAACGGGCTCCTCAATTGCCCGATCTCGGGTACGAGCAGAGGATAACTCCGTACTATCCCCGCGGTCAGGGCAACTGATATTCTGGGGGTCAGGTCTTGTTTCTTGATGCACCCATGATGACGATGGGCTGTCAATAGCTCACCGGCTTGGCCTGGGCCGAGCAGGCGGGTTTAAGAGGTGATAGGGAGATCAAGAAACAAGACCTGACCCCCCTTGCAGAAAAGGGAGAGATTCTATGCGCGTGGCCGTGGCCATGAGCGGCGGGGTGGATAGTACCGGTGCTGCTTTGCTGCTCCGGGAGCAAGGTCATGAAGTCCTCGGGCTTCACATGCGTCTCCATGCCCATTCTGATCAGACCTGGGAACACGCGAGAAAAGTTGCTTCAGAAATCGGAGTGGAGATCCATCTCGTAGACCTGGCCGCGGAATTCCGGAAGCAGGTGATCGAACCCTTTGTTGCAGAGTATGCCCAGGGAAGGACTCCGTCTCCCTGCCCGCGGTGCAACCGTGAAATCAAGATGGGGCTTCTGTTCCAGGCGGCCCTCTCCTTCGGCTGCCATAAGTTGGCCACTGGGCATTATGCCCGAATCGAGGCCGGGCCTTGCGGCCTTGCTCTCGTGAAGGCGGCCGACCGGAAGAAGGATCAATCGTATTTTCTCTCGATGCTTACTCCAGGCATGCTGGATCGGGTCCTTTTCCCCCTCGGGGGCCTAACGAAGACGCTCGTGAGAAAAATGGTGCGAGAACGGGGGATAACTGCTGCTGGGACCCCGGAATCCCAGGATCTTTGTTTCATTCGTAGCGGTGATTACAAGACCTTTCTTCACGAGGAAGGCATTCAAGAACGGCCGGGTTATTTCGTGAACACCGAGCGACAGGTGCTCGGAGAGCATCGGGGGATTACTAACTTCACGGTGGGGCAGCGAAGGGGTATGGGCATTTGCTCGCCGGAACCTTTATACGTGATCAAGATCGAGGCGGACGACAATCTCGTAGTGGTAGGGAGCCGAAAAGACTCTCTGGTTTCCACTATGCGTATCGAGCGGGTCAATGTCCTCCGATCTCGCGGTATTTCGATCGGCGAGTCTTTCATGGTAAAGGTGCGCTCAAACGCGCGGGCTGTGCGCGGGACCGTTGTGGCGTACACTGAACCCACCGTGGAGATTCGGTTCGATGAGGCTCAAGCGGGGGTTGCTCCTGGCCAAGCTGCGGTCCTGTACGATGCGGATCGGGTAGTTGCCGGGGGATGGATTCGGTGAGGGCAAGTCGGAAACCGCCGGGATCCGGACGCTCTTGGAAGCGCCCCTCCTGCGATCCTGCCGCGTCAGGAGATCCTGGAACGACCTGCTTGGGTCCATTTCGGTTTACAATATGGCGCCAGTCCTATAGACTGCTCGTTCAGCCTCTTTCATGGTATGGGAAGAAAGGCCGATTCGCCCCTGTTTCCCCTTGCGAACATGGGCGAGAAGGACGGGGACCAAGACGAAGGGAAGAGTTTGCCAGTCGTCATTCGCATCAATCCTTGATTTAGCATTGGAAGACGGTTTAAAATGTTGGTGATTTGAATGGGGTATGCCTTATGGCTTTCGATGACCCGGTGCAATCGGCTCTGACATGGGATGTTATCCCAGAGCTGAGAGATCCCTACTGTGTGATCGGTTTTTCTGGATGGTCCAACGCGGGAAGCGTCTCCAGTGACACCCTCGAGTTTCTCATTGAAACGCTCAAACCAAAGGCGTTTGCGCGGATCAGTCAGGAACCTTTCGTTAACTTCACTGTGGACCGCCCCCTGGGCCACATCCAGGAAGGGGTTATCCACAGACTGGAATCTCTCGAGACCGAGGTTTCGTACTGGAAAGGCTCTGGAGGCGGCCACGATCTAGTGCTCCTCCTGAGCAAGGAGCCTCACCTCAGGTGGGCTGCGTACGCCGGGATCGTCGTTACCATGATGGTGCGCCTATCAGCCAAACGTTTGTATACCATTGGAGGGGTTCAGGATACCATTTCGCATCACTCCCCTCCCATGGTGAGCCTCGTAGGTTCCTCGCCCTATGTGGTATCAGGGATCGCGAAGCTGGGTGAAAATATCAGTGCAGCCGAGTATCAGGGACCTCTAAGCATACACTCGTACCTGATTCAGGCATGCGCGGACGCGGGAATCGAGGCCGTCAGTTTCTGGGGACATGTGCCTGCCTATCTTCAGAAGAGCCCGCGCCTGGTTGCAAAAATCGTCACTATCTTGAACAAGGTAGTAGAAATGGAATGCCCTGTCGATTCGCTTCAGCAGGATGCTGTCGAATTCGACAGGAGAATCCAGGAAGCGATTCGGAAAGATCCAAACCTTAGAAGACTCGTCGAGACTATTGAACGGGAGACGCCCCGAAGTCAGTCTGGAGGCACCGATAAGGTGATTCGCTTGAACGATTTCTTGCGCAAAGACCCTCATGATGATGGCGGACAGTAGATGAGGATCGACTGCGAGTTTCGGACCTAATTTATGAACTCCAGCAGCTTGGCAATTCAGATCATTCCAGATCTCACTATAGACGATAAGTATGCTGCCATTATAGGGGAGGCTCAGGCGCGAATCGATCATTTTACTGGGAACGCGCTCCGGGACAATCGCATTCACGAGCTCTTCCTCCTCGAGCGCAGCAGGCTGACCCCCGAGCAGGCAACGAAAATACTCGTCGCCAAAGGGCGGCTCGTAACCGGCTTCCAGTACGAAAACCGCTCGGAAGGACCGGAAGACAACTTCCGAGTGTACGTGAGGAAGCTTTTCGAATCAGGCAACACATTTAAGTTTTACCTTGCCCCCGCGGTCCAGGAGATAATGCTTCAGCTCATATCCCTGGAAGATCGTCGCACCGTTGCAATCTTTTCCATGCTCAACAGTTCCCTTGACGTGGGATATCGCATACTGACATCCATGTACGGCAATCAACTGCGAAGACTCCTGGAAAAGGTTCCACCATTTCTCACCGAAGGAATGCGAGTAAAAATCGAGCGACTCAGGACAAAATCCTCGGACGATACGGAAATTTGGAAAGATCAGGCGGACAAGGTAGCGAACGTTTCTGAAACAACGAAAAAGGACAGGCCGAAATCACAGGACAACATTCTCCAGGTACTCGCAGACGACAACATGTTCGAGGAATTGAACCATTACGTGGAGCACGTAGTATCGCGGAGCGACCGAATCCGAGAAAAGCGCTTCAAGCTGGAGCAGAACCCTGACATGCCAGAGGACGAGCTCTATGAGAAGATGGTTCGAGAAGATTTGGACCAGCTCGAGAATTGCTACGCCCGTATTCATATCTATTTGAAGGCCTTCTACAAAAACAAGGAGAGGAGAACTGTCGGAAAGAACCGGGTGCTGCGCCAGTTCTTCGCGGACCAGATTGAGAAGATTTCCGCAGAAACCGGCCTCTTGGAAGACCTCTTGTCCCTCAATCAAAAAGAATACTTCCGGAACATTGCGAGGCACCGCGAATTGACCGCGGGCTGATCAACGTCAACGAATTATCTGCAACGCGGGGTTCCGCAATCCGTCAGATCAGTTTCAGATATAATGCCTTGGCGACAGCCTCGGTTCGGTGGTTCACCCCGAGCTTATTGAAAATGTGTACGACGTGACTCTTCACTGTGTGAGGACTGATCTGGAGAATCCTCGATATTTGCACGTTGCTCAACCCCTGGGGAAGGAGACGGAGCACCTGGAGCTCCCGCTTGGTCAGCTCGCCATAACACCCTTCCTTCCACTCATAACCCGATTCGTCCGGAGACGCCCCGGTCATTTGGCTCAAAGATCTCTCCAAGAGCTCGACATGTCTCGTCTGTTTGTCATCAAGGGCCTTCTTCGCCGTGATGTCGAAGCCAATCCTGATGGCACCGATCACCGTTCCGTTTCCTTGGCGAATAGGGTATGCCCTGACCTCCTTCCATACGATCGATCCGTCCTCGCACGAGATACACTTCTCGATGGAGGACGGCCGACCGGAATCGAATACCACCTGCACCGGACAGTCGAGACAGCGGTTGTTCCTCTTAAAGATCATCTCGTGACAGCGGCGCCCGTGAAGGTCTTCGAGCCTCGCCTTGCAGAATCGTAAAACAATTCCATTGGCCCAGAGCATTTCATAGTCTCTCGAGATGACCGCTATCGGGTCGGGAACCTCGCCGAGTATTGCACTCAGGCTCATATCGGTGATCCCGGTCGAGGAAGACCGTGTGATGTTTCCAGATTCACCGCGCATTTCCCATTCCTACGCGCCGTAGAGTAGGCACCTCGGGCATGGCCGCGTGGATTGCGAAGCCCGCTCCGTTCGTGCCACGCATTATAAGGGCTCAACGATCCTGGATCAAGCGCGGGCGCGATGTGTCGGGCACCCGTTGCCGATCGAGGATTTCTATTGCGACGCTGACGTTGATTTAGTATCACTGACAGATTGCCAATATCACCATAATAACTTAAGGAGCACCACCACCATGCCACCGCGCAACGATATCTCAAAGGTCATGATCATCGGTTCCGGTCCCATCGTAATAGGCCAAGCCTGTGAATTCGACTATTCAGGCACCCAAGCGTGCAAGGCTCTGCGAAAGCTCGGCTACACAATCGTCCTCGTTAATTCTAACCCGGCAACCATTATGACTGATCCTGGCATGGCTGATGCAACGTATGTCGAGCCGCTCAATGTCGAGACCATGACGAAAATCATAGAGCAGGAACGGCCTGACGCTCTCTTGCCCAACCTGGGCGGACAGTCGGGACTCAACCTCTCGTCCGAGTTGCACAGGGCTGGTGTGCTAGACAAGTACGGCGTCAAGATCATTGGCGTCGAGGCGGATGCGATAGAGCGAGGAGAGGACCGCATCGCGTTCAAAGAAACCATGAACCGGTTGGGCATCGAAATGCCTGCGAGCGATCCGGCATTCAGTGTGGAGGAAGCAGAGCGGATTGCCGAGAGGCTCGGATATCCTGTGGTGATTCGGCCGGCCTATACTCTGGGAGGCACCGGCGGAGGGCATGTGTACAACGTCGAAGAGCTCCGAGCAGTCGCGCGGCGGGGTATCTCGGCAAGCCTAGTGGGACAAATCCTGGTAGAAGAGTCGGTGCTCGGGTGGGAGGAGCTCGAGCTCGAGGTGGTTCGGGACTCGAAGAATCAGATGATCACAGTGTGTTTTATCGAGAACGTGGACGCAATGGGCGTCCATACGGGGGACTCGTACTGCACGGCTCCTATGCTGACCATAGATCCTGAATTACAGAGACGCCTCCAAAAGTACTCCTACGATATTGTGGAGGCTATCAAGGTGATTGGCGGCACAAATATTCAGTTCGCCCACGACCCCAGGACCGGCCGAGTGGTTGTCATCGAAATCAACCCCAGGACCTCCCGGTCCTCCGCGCTCGCGTCGAAGGCAACGGGGTTTCCCATAGCGCTCGTTTCCGCGCTCCTGGCAGGCGGACTCACCTTGGATGAGATTCCCTATTGGCGGGAGGGCACGCTCGACAAATACACTCCCTGGGGCGAATACGTGGTCGTGAAATTTGCGAGATGGGCGTTCGAGAAGTTCGAAGGAGTGGAAGACCGGCTCGGCACTCAGATGCGCGCAGTGGGCGAAGTGATGAGTATCGGGAAGACGTACAAGGAGGCGTTTCAGAAATCGATCCGTTCCTTGGAGATCGGCAGATACGGATTGGGATTCGCCAAGGATTTCAATGAACGGTCACTGGAAGACCTCTTCAATCTTCTTGCCGAGCCTACGAGCGAGCGTCAGTTCATCATGTACGAGGCTCTTCGCAAGGGTGCATCCATCGAAGCACTGTACGAGAAGACCTATATAAAGCCTTGGTTCATCCAACAAATGAAGGAGCTCGTTCTCCTCGAAGAGGAGATCCTCCAATACCGTGGTCGCGAGCTCCCGGCTAGTCTTCTGGAACAGGCCAAGAAGGACGGATTTTCCGATCGTTATCTTGCGAGCCTCCTCCAGGTGCCTGAGGTGAAAATCAGATCGGAGAGGGAATCCATCGGGGTTGTCGAGGCCTGGGAGCCCGTCCCCGTGAGCGGGGTGGAGAACGCCGCATACTACTACTCCACGTACAATGCGCCGGACAAGGTGGAAACGAGCACGCGACGTAAGGTCATGGTGCTTGGTGGGGGGCCGAACCGTATAGGCCAGGGCATCGAGTTCGATTACTGTTGCGTGCACGCGGCCTTTGCCCTAAGGGACGAGGGACTGGAATCGATTATGGTCAACTGCAATCCCGAGACGGTGTCCACCGATTACGATACCTCGGACAAGCTCTATTTCGAGCCCCTCACCGTGGAAGACGTACTGAGCATCTACGAGAAGGAGCGCCCCGAGGGAGTGATTGTGCAATTCGGCGGCCAGACCCCTCTGAACATAGCCAATGAGCTTGCCGCTGCAGGCGTGAAGATCATCGGCACCTCGCCGGACATGATAGACCTGGCGGAGGATCGGGACCGATTTCGCAAGAGGATGGACAAGTTGGGCATACCTCAGCCTGAATCGGGCATGGCCAGTACCCTGAGAGAGGCTCTCGATATAGCCGGAGAGATAGGGTATCCGCTCATGGTCCGGCCCTCCTATGTGTTGGGCGGCAGGGCGATGGAGGTAATACACGACAGGGAAATGTTGGAAAGGTATGTATCCGCCGCGGTGGAGGTCAGCCCTGAGCGTCCCATTTTGATCGACAAATTTCTGGAGAACGCTATCGAGGCTGAAGCGGACGCGGTGGCTGACGGAACGGATGCATTCGTGCCCGCGGTCATGGAGCACATAGAGCTGGCCGGCATTCATTCCGGGGATTCCGCGTGCGTGATTCCGCCTATTAGCATTCCTCCCGTCCATCTCGAGACCATCCGTGAGTACACGCGGCGCATCGCAGTTGAGCTCAATGTGGTGGGTCTCATGAACATCCAGTATGCCATTGCCAACGATAGGGTGTATGTTCTCGAAGCAAACCCGAGGGCGTCCCGCACGGTTCCCATAGTCTCGAAAGTCTGCGGATTTCCCATGGCTCGGGTGGCAACACAGCTCATGTTGGGCAAGAAGTTGGCGGATTTGGACATCAAGCTCGCCCCTATACCGCACTTCGGGGTCAAGGAAGCGGTCTTTCCCTTTAATATGTTCCCGGAAGTCGATCCAATTCTGGGACCCGAGATGCGCTCCACCGGGGAAGTGCTCGGTCTGGCGGATTCATTTGGGTATGCCTTTTATAAGGCACAGGAAGCCACCCAATTGCCGTTACCATCCGAAGGGACAGTGCTGATCTCGGTCAGCGAGTCTGAAAGACCTGCAGTCCTCGAGGTGGCAAGAAAATTCGTTGAACTTGGCTTTACGATTAAAGCCACTGAAGGAACCCATCGGCACTTAAGCTCCCACGGTATCCCGTCAGAGCAGATCTACAAGATTCACGAGGGAAGGCCTCACATCGTGGACGGGATCAAGAATGGTGAGATAAACCTGGTTATCAACACGCCAACCGGCAAGGCCGGAAAACATGACGATTCCTACATCCGCAAGTCTGCAATTACCTACCGCGTCCCGTACATTACCACACTAGCCGCAGCCACTGCTGCAGCCCGGGGAATTCGCGCGTTCCGGTCGGGGCGAGGAAACATCAGGCCTCTTCAGAGCTATCACACGGATATTCAGGGCCGCGGCCAATAGAATTTGCAGGACGCGTCCGAGGATTGAGAAAGGCTAGGCATTGAAATGTCTTATTGGATTCCCGTGCAGATGCTGTCGTAATGGTTCCGCAAGCTTGTATCTTACTCGAGCTGACAGCGGAGGCACTGCTGAGGGAATGCCTTGCTCTCCCATGGTAAAGTGGAGAAACGGGGTAGAGGGTGGATTGTCAAATCGTGGCCTTTTCGGGGGGATAAAGCACGGATTTTCTTCCTGACAAGAGTGTTCGCACATTTCTGGGAAGGAAATCGAACATTTTTCTTTGTGGCGGTTATGGTATAAAATTGTTCTAGATCGCTCTTTTTTTGGTGGGTACTCCTGGCTGCGGAGGCAAGACCCTGGACCGGATCCCGGGATTTTGCCCTCGGCGTGCCCATCCCTTCGATACTTGTTGCGGGGGATTGGCCTCGGAACGAGCCCCTCGGAGATGACGTCCATGGATGAGGGCGAATCCAGCATGGGAGAGCTTTCCGCCGGGATGACCGAGTTGCGCCAGCGGCTGCAGGAACTGGAGCATGCTGAAAAGAGGCTCCGCATAGCTGAGGAATGCATGGTCCAGTGGGAAATGCGGTTCCGGGCTCTGGCCCAATCGCCTCTTTATGGGATCGTGTCTCTTGACAGCGGCATGCGAGTGGCGTTCTGGAATCAGGGGGCGGAGCGGATATTCGGATACACCGCGCAGGAAGCGCAGAGCATGCAAGTCCGGGCAGTGCTGCCCGATTTACCTGAGCTGTTGCGGAGAATACATGACGAAAGCCTGGTCCAAGAGGGAAGGATCCTCTCCTTGGGCAGACCCTTTGAATGCAAGGGCGTCCGCAAGACCGGTGATCTCGTTCCGGTCGAATTCTGCATCTCGTCCTGGAAAGATCGATCCGGGATATCCTATTCGGTTGTAATCCGCGATATCAGCTTTAGAAAGCGGGCCATAGAGGCACTGCAATGTCGGGCGGAGGAAGCCAGGAAGCGGGCCGAAGAGCTGGAAACGCTGATTCAGAGTGTTGCACACGATCTAAAGTCTCCGGTCGTGACAGTCAGAGGGTTAGCTCAACTCCTGGTCAAGAGAAGCCAGCGCTCTTTAACGGATCACGATCGCGACCAAGCCCTACGTCAGATCGCGACCAGTGCCCGATCGATGGAGGCATTGCTGAATGCTCTCCTGGAAGGTCTGTCCGCTCCGCATGCAAAACTGCAGTGGGCGCCCGTTCACCTGCGGACAACCATCGAGGAGGTGCTGGACCAACATAAGCAGGAGTTGCAGGAAAAGGGGATACGCGTCATGATCGATGTCCAGGAACGACTCCCTGACGTGTACGGAGATAAGCACAGGATCGGAAGAATCATCGACAATTTGGTGGCAAACGCAATTCGACACATGGGTGAGAGGACCCGCCCCTTTATCCAGATTCGCTGCGTGGCCAAGACAGGATTCATCGTTGTCAGCGTCTCGGACAACGGGAGGGGAATTCCGCCCGAACAGCAATCAAAGATTTTCGACCGCTTCGTCAGAGCTCCTGACCCCCAGGAGGGTACGGCCGGATCCGGGCTGGGGCTCTTTATCGCCAAAAAGTTCGTCGAGAGTCATCAAGGGAGAATTTGGGTTGAATCCAAGTTGGGGAGAGGAACAACGTTCAGTTTTACCCTTCCGAAATTCACTTCTGGAGAGCTCACCGACTACCAAATCTGAAGTCCGTCATTTGGTCAATTCTGGCCATTTCAGGACAGACTGTTGCGTGTGGAGGTATCATGGCCGACTCTAACAATTCTCTCGGTGCTTTCGAGATAAAGGACTGCGCGTTGGTGGCTATCGCTACCGGGGAGAGAGCACAGAATCTGAGAGAACTGAGAGACAAGCTGCAAACCGTCGCAGCAGGAAGTATCTATTACCATTTCTGGGCAAGGCTGCTGAGACCTCGCTTCGATACTCCCCAGTACATTAATGATTTCGCCACCTGGAGCCACTACTCTCTGCACGACCAGATCTTGGCCGAGCGGTTGGCGATCATAGATCCTACGGCATTCGAGAGCCTTGAAGTACTGCGGCAGGAGTTGGTAGATATCATCGAGCAGCGTCTCGACGAAATCGAGTTGGCTCCTTGGGCAAAGGCCGATAGCCAGTTCCACTTCGTACGATCCCAAATAGTCGTCTTTGACACCCAAATGAAATTGGAAAGTCCCGAGGATCTGGTGGACGTTATCCCGAACCTGTCTCTGGGGAGCATCTATTACCATTTCATTGACGCACGTCGGAGGACAGAAGGGAGCAAGGACGATTTCCACGCGTGGCTGAGTGCTTTTGGGCCCGCCTATGCCGATCTCTGCCACAGACTCGGGACAGTCGATCCCTACTTCGTTTCACTGAGCGAATTGCGCCATCAGTTGGCGATGCTCTTCACGACCTACTTCGGGAGGGTGCCTGTATGAGGTCCATCAAGGACTACGCGCCCATTGTTGGGGTTGACGTCATAGACCACTTGCGGCAACTGGCGCGACCTCTCGAAGGTCTCAAAGTAGTGCATGTCAATTCCACGAGGGTGGGTGGAGGTGTGGCCGAAATACTCCACAAGCTCGTTCCGCTTAAGGCGGAGCTCGGAATAGACGCGAGGTGGGAAGTCATTCGGGGAGAGGAGGCCTTCTTTTCATGCACGAAGAACTTCCACAACGGCCTGCAGGGAATACCAGTGGCCATGACCGATTCCCTGCTCACCGCGTATGAGCAGACCAATGAAAGAAATGCGGAGGAGCTGAGACCTATCCTCGAGGAGGCCGACATTGTATTCATTCACGATCCTCAGCCGTTGTTGCTCCTGAAATGGTGCCCGAACAGGAGAGGCAAATGGATCTGGCGGTGCCACATCGATTTGAGCCGCCCTTTCCGCCCCGTGTGGAAATACCTGCGGCCCTTCGTCGTGCAATACGATGCCAGCATCTTCTCTCTGGCCGATTTCGCGCAGCCCTTGCCCCACGTTCAGTACCTGATTCCTCCAAGCATAGATCCCTTGAGTGATAAGAACCGAGACCTCAGCCCTGACGATGTGGCAGGTGTTTATTCGAGATTCGGGATCGACCCTGAACGGCCTGTGATGCTCCAGATATCACGTTTCGATCGATTCAAGGACCCGACGGGCGTGGTCAGGGCTTACAGGCTCGTTAAGCAGTTCATTCCCACCGTTCAGCTTGTCCTGGCAGGAGGCACTGCCACCGACGATCCTGAGGGCGCGATGGTGCTCGCAGAAGTCCAGGCCGAAGCCGAAGGAGATGGGGACGCCCATATCCTCCTCTTGCCACCCGACGCCGACATCACGGTGAACGCCCTCCAGAGGGCTGCGAACATTGTCCTCCAGAAATCCATAAGAGAAGGATTCGGGCTAACGGTGACCGAGGCCCTCTGGAAGGGAAAACCTGTCATCGGAGGCAACGTTGGCGGGATCCGCCTTCAGGTGATCGATCACCACACGGGATTCCTCGTCAGCAGCCCCGAAGGAGCAGCTCTGAGGACCCGCTACCTGCTTCAGCACCCGGAGGAGGCATTCCAGATGGGTCGGAAGGCGAGGGACCTGGTACGGGAGAACTTCCTCATCACCAGGCACCTGCGAGAATACCTGAGCCTCATGGTCTCAGCCGTATACGGGGATGAGGAGCGCATCGAGCTGGAGATGTACGGAGGGTCAGCGGGGTCAGGTCTTGTTTCTTGACGAACCTATGATGACGATGAGCCGTGAATAGGCCACTGGCCTGGTCTAGACCGAGTAGGCGAGTTCAAGATCAAGAAACAAGACCTGACCCCTTGTCTCATTCCAGCCTCTCAGCAATCAGTTGGATGGTGTGGCGAACAGCCGGATCGCCCTCACCATAGAGATTGCCGGACAGGGTAAGGTTGCATCCCGGGCACCCCGTAGCAACGAGGCGAGCACCTGTTGAAAGAATGTTCTCTTTCTTGCGCGACGTGACCGCTGCTGACATTTCCACATGCTCGAACTGGAAGGCTCCGGCGCCGCCGCAGCACTGATCCGACCCGGGCATTTCGATCAGGCTCACGTCCTCCAGCGATGCGAGAATCTTCCGCGGCTCCTTGGAGATCCCCATGGATCGAACCAGGTGACACGGATCGTGGTACGTGACATCCACATGCTCTCGACGCTGCCCAGCGCGCAGGGGAAGCTCTTCCAGCCGTTCAGCCACTAACTCGGATACATCTCTGACCTTGGCAGACACCCGCCACGCGGGCTCCGGGTCCAGTCCCAGGTCTTCCATAAGGTGTGGAATGCTTTTCTTGAGCCCTCCTCCGCAGGTTGCACAGTCCACCACGATCGCATCCACATCGCTTCGGTCGAAGAGGGCCAGGTTCTTTTGAATGTTAGGGAGGGCTTCCCTCCGGGCGCCGCTGAGGAAGATGGGTACTGCACAGCACACCTGATCCTGAGGTATTATCACCTCAATGCCCAGGGTAGTGAGGACCTTGACTACGCTGAGCCCAACGTCTTCGTTTATGAGATCCGTTGCACAGCCGGTGAAATAGAGGACTCGTCCCGATCGTCTTCCCTTGGCGGGGACCACTTCACCCATTCGCCCGCGGAACGACTGTTGATTGAAGGTGGGAAGGCGACTCACAGGGATCCTGCCAAGCTTCCAATTGATGTTTAGGGGGACGACGAAAAACCTCTGGCCGAATCGCGCGACTCGGGCGCCCAGTCTCATGAGCATGGGGTTCTTGAGAGCAGCGAACAGCGCCCTCTTGGGCAGCGCCGGCCCCAAAGCCTCGTGAAGCTCCATGCGCATGTTCTCGAAGACCCTATCGAGCCGAACACCGCTCGGACAGGCCTTTGCACACGATTCGCAGAGTATGCAGCTCGCGAGGGCTTCATGGAGGCTCTTCGTTATGGCGAGATCACCTTCCAGGTACTTCTTCACCATTTGTATTCTGCCCCGTGGAGCATACCGCTCCATCCGCGTAGCCTGGTACGTGGGGCAAACCGCCTGACAGGCAGCGCATTTAAGACAATTGTGGAGGTCCTCCACTACACTTGGTGCAAACATCTGACTTCCTGATACTGAACTTGGTGGCGTTTCGTTCCGGACACAGAGCCGTGGCGCGCCCCTTACACGAATTTGCCGGGGTTCAAAATTCCCTTGGGATCGAAACTTTGCTTGAGGCGTTTGGTCACCGCCATGGCTACGGGATCCAGCTCCAGGTCAAGAAATGGAGCCTTGGTCATCCCGATGCCATGCTCTCCGGACAGGGTGCCTCCCAGGGCTAACGCCTCGCGAAAAATAGCTTCAGTCGCTTTTTCCACACGGTCGAGCTCGCCCTTGTCCCGGTGATCGAACAAGATGATGGGGTGCAGATTGCCGTCCCCAGCGTGGGCCAAGACTCCGATCTTGAGCGAGTGGCGTTCAGCGATCTCCGTGATCTTGCGCACCATCGCAGTCAAATTTGACACCGGCACCGTGGCGTCTTCGATCATCGCGTTGGGGCGCAGGCGGGCCATCACCGAAAACGCGGCACGGCGCCCGGTCCACAACCGTTCCGCTTCCTCGGGGGACGACGCCGTCTGGATGCCCGATGCTTGATTGCTCGTCAGGATATCGCGGATTCTCGCCACCTGGAGATCCAGCCCTTCGGGCTCGCCATCAACCTCAATCAACAGAATCGCGTCCACATTCGTGGGAAGTCCCAAATGTGAATCCGCCTCCACAGCTTGGATCACCACCCTGTCCATCAGTTCCAGCGCGGTTGGAACAATTCCAGACTTGATTATCCCTGCCACTGCGTCGGAGCTGCTCTCCAATCTCGGGAAATGGGCCATAATCGTGCGGGACGCCACAGGCTTGGGCACCAGTCGGACTACGATCTCGGTAACAATTCCGAGCGTTCCTTCCGAGCCGCATATGAGTCTGGTAAGATCGTATCCGGTCACATTCTTGATGGTACGCCCCCCCGTCTTCAGGACATCACCGTTAGCGAGCACCACCGTGAGTCCAAGCAAGTAGTCTCGCGTCACCCCGTACTTTAGAGTCTTGGGTCCCCCGGCGTTGGTCCCGACCGTTCCCCCCATTGTCGCTGTCCTCCAGGAGCTGGGGTCGGGCGGATACATCAATCTAAACTTCTCCACCTCTTGCTGAAGATCGAAATTGATCACGCCAGGCTCCACGCGCGCAACGCGGTTTTCGCGATCCATTTCAAGAATTTTGTTCATACGCGTCATTGCCAGGACAATTCCGCCCCTCATGGGAACGGTCTGACCGGCCAGGTTTGTGCCTGAGCCTCGTGGAGTCACAGGAATCGCCTCCCTGTACGCCACTTTCATGATCGCGGAAACCTCTTCCGTTGAGAGAGGATACAGAATTATGTCCGGCAAGTGCTCTTCCAAATGCGGGTCGAGCGAGTAGATCGCGAGGTCCTCAGGCCGAGTCGACGCGCGTTCCTTGCCCACAATCGCCGTGAGCTCCTTGATTATTTCCTTGTTCATGCTTGAAGCCCTTTTGCACGCCCCCCACCGACCCCGGGATTGCGAGGATAGCTCAGGGAGGCAGTTTCGACCAATCGGATGCAGAACTGCTACCGTTGCAAAACACGAAGTGAAAGCGAAATCGTGTCCGGCCTGCTTGGTACCCCTATTCGGAGATGCGGTCGCGAATTCACGGCAACGCTGTTCACGCGAAGGAGGGCCCGCAGCTAGCCATTGCCCCGAAGCACGTTACGAAGAAAGCATCGGCGACACGCTGGCACTACGAGAAGTTCGCACCGACTCCTCCGCGGCAGGGCCTGGTTTCAAACATGCCCTCCCATGAGACAGGCTCTGAACCTGCCCCCTAGCCGGATCGTTGCACAGTGGCCTATATTCAAACCGCCCAAGCCGCCATTCTCCACGCGTTCCACCGCCATCGGGTCAACCCCGTTGCCGCGGTGAATACGGCACCGTATTCGTGAAATCGACTACCTACCAGGTCCTCTGGTAGCAAGCAGATAGTACTTTCCCCCCTCCGTTTGCCCGATAACGCCTTCGCTCACGAGGTATTCCAGCGCCTTGGCCCGGTAATCTCTGAGACCGACGCGCAAGACATTCGGTTTGGCATAAGGGAGCTCGACCGCGGACATGGTGTCCACTGCCCCCTGCTTTTCAAGGTCCTGGATCAAACGCGCTGCGGCTTTCTGCATCTTCCGCATGATTACGATACGCGTCAGAATGAACACCACAACGAGTATCACGATGCCGATTGCGATTTGCACGTTTTCAGACAATGTGGGCTCCTTCGGGGGAACGCGCGGCACACCGCTTGCCGTGTAGCGCTTTCGCTGTCAAACGCCACGCCTTCACCTGCAAAGAGAACACCCCTTGGCCCCCTCCGAAAACGCTCTCATAGACGCAGCCGTCAGTATCCGTACGGAAACTGTGTCACGACGATCTCGTTGACAACACTCTTCACGCCCGGATACTCGGAAGCAATCTTCTCCGCTCTCTCCTTATGTTTGGGATCCGAGACCCGGCCGGACAGCGTAATCTCCCCATTCAATCCCGAAGCTGCTTCCACCTTCGATGCACTGACAGGGGTCAGCCGCTTCTTGATCACCGCTTCCACTCGTTTTGCCAGAGCCATGGCCGAGAGCCGCTCTTTCCAGTGCTCCGGCTCAGGAGTACGCTCCAGAGAGTCGATCCCCTGGCAGACGACCGCGGCTGCGCCTTCAGCAGTGTAATGCTCTGTGTTGATGATTAAATCATAGAGCGTCCAATCCTGCACATCATGCTCGAAGACGGATTGAATGAGCGCCCGTCGCTCACGGTCGTGCTTGCGAACGAATTCTGCTGCCTGAGGTCTCTGCAAGCCCAATCTCTCCGCTACGCGCTGCACTCGGACATCCGTGGGAGCAACGGTTCGCACGCTGAACACTCCCGGGATGTCCTTCAGAACGAGCTGTGACCCTCTTCCGATCAGGACAACTTTTCCCTCACTGGCGAACTCGTACGTCAAAGCCTCAAAAAGAGCCAGATACACAGGGGTGTCGAAAAAGAACCGCTCCCAGAAACCAGGGCCTTTCTCCGTCTCGTACATGACGCAGATGTCCTTGAATTCCGGATCGCATGTCTCAGCCCGCTCGTGAACCTGTGCTTGACCGATCAATCTGAAACCTTTTTCACGTGCCACAATCGCTGCGATAACATCGCCGAGGCTCCCGATCTGTCTCGAGAAGGTTATGACTTGCATGCCGTGTCCTTTCCTCGGGCAGGATCGGGAAACGCCGCCGTGCCGAGCCTGCCGTAAGCTGCCATGGGCTGATCTGTCCCGTTCTTTCTGCGGGAATAATATTTTTGTATTGTAGCACAGGGCATTCGCATAGGATAGCCCTCACAGTGGACCCGGGATGATTGTCTAATGGTAAATTGGAACGACCAAAAAATCAATTGATCATTTTCTTTGTTCAGTCTATGATCTCCCACACAGCCATTCGGCCATAGAGCATCATCCATGACAAAGTCCGAAAGCACGCCGGAATCGATTTTCAGCCCTATCAGAATCGAGAGGGTTTCAGAAAAAGTCGCGCAGCAGATCAAGAAAGCCATCAGCGATGGCATCTTCAAGGTGGGGGACCGGCTCCCGTCGGAGAGAGATCTCGTGGAGCAGATGGGGGTGAGTCGACCTTCAATACGGGAGGCGATCCAACTTCTGGAGCTTCAGGGGATGGTGGAAACCGTTCACGGCGGTGGGTCCGTTGTCCGCAACATAGCCGAACAGGACATTCAGAAGCCCATTGAAACGTTTCTCCGTGAGGATCGCCAGCGGGTGCTCGAACTGACCCACGTGCGCGCGTTCATGGAAAAGTGGGCGGCGCGCCAAGCCGCGTCCCAGCGGAGTGAGGAGGAGCTCGAACGCATGGGCAGGTACCTCAGGGAGATGGAGAAAGACTTCGATCGAGGACGAGTCCGCCCTGACATAGACTTCAAATTCCATTCGGAAATCGCTGCTGCCACCCACAACACTATTTTTGTCCACCTCATGGACAGCATCCATCAATTGGTGAAATACTCAGTCCAGGTGCACCGCGAGGAAGTTTTCCTGGCGAGAGAATCCCAGGAGATCATTCTCAATCACCACAGAAAGATCTTCTCTGCCATCCGAAATCGCCTTCCGGAAACTGCCGAGAGTGCCATGGCCGAGCACCTTGAATTCGTGGTGCGCGAGTATACGAAGAAGTTTCTTCAGGCAGAGGACTAAAGACAAGGGGTCAGGTCTTGTTTCTTGATCTTCCTCTCACATCTTGAACTCGCCTGCTCGGTCTAGACCAGGCCAGTGGCCTATTGACAGACCATCACCATCATCGATTCGTCAAGAAACAAGACCTGACCCCCCTCCGTACTCAGGACTCGTACGAGGGGTGTCGAGAAATCCGGAAATCCCTTACTCCCCCGATCTTTCCATACAGCCTGCTCAATTGCAGCAACGTCCGATAAGCGTGTCTGTAACGATAGGAGACGCGCTTGCGGACCATGGGGGCAAACTTTCCGGAATCCCAGGAATCCAGGGCCCCAACCTGCGCGAGCGTGATCGAAGCCGCGGCCACGAACTTGAGCATAGTGTCCAGGTCCAGTCCTTGCGGGTCTTGAGCGTGTAGCCCCATTACAATTTCCAGAATAGTGCGCTTTCCGTCACACGCAGACCAATACCGATCCAGGAGGTGGTTGAATGCTGCTACATTTCTCACCTTGGTCAGTGGTGAGTCATACCGCAGGTAATCCGCTATAGCGACGTACGAAACAATGACACTGAACACACGGTCATCGGTGGCCAGGCCCTGGATGGTCCGTACGGGCTTGTCATTCATGAGGCTGTGCGGCAGAAAGCAGGTGGAGCTGTGATGAAAGTCCTCCTCGTCCTGCCACATGCACCGCCCGAGCTCGTCGGCCTGCTCGAACATCCTGGTTCCCACGTGAGGAGTGCAGCATTGTCCGATGTATATGTCAAACGGCAAGTGGTGAAAGAATTTGTATCTCGGGAGTCCGTCCAGCAGCTTGTCCATGAACGCAGCCTGTTCGTACGCACCCCGTATGGTGTCCCCGGGCAAGTAACTCATGTAGGTGTACATGGGAAACATATTGTTTTTCTTTTGAATCTCACAGGCCCTCGTCAAGTTCTCCAGGGTTTCATTCTTCTCCACAATCTCGTAGGCCGCAGGGTTAGAGCTTTCTATTCCTATCTCCAGGCCGATGAGGCCGGCTCGAGACAAGAGGGGGATGATGTCTTCTCTCTGGGCCACGTGGGAAGCTCGGGTGAGCCCCACCCATCGGATGCGAAGATCCCGCCTCAAGATCTCTTCCGCAAGGGCTTGAATGTGCTTGCGATTCAGGAGTAAGTTGTCGTCCCAGAAATGAAATTGATCGATTCCGAAGTGTTTTTTCACATATTCCAGCTCATCGACTATGTTCTCGGGAGATCTCCATCGTACGCGACGACGCCAAATCGCGGGGGACACACAAAACGAGCAATTGTATGGACATCCCCGCGACCCGATGATCGGGAACCTGGGACCTCCTACCACGTGCATCGGTGTGTTGTAGTGCTTCAGCTCCAGCAAGCCCCACGCGGGAAACGGGAGCGAGTCCAAGTCATTGATGAAGCCCTGGAAGGGAGGAACGTGGACTCGCCCGTCCCTAAGGCATGCCACTCCGGGAACCTCGGGCAGATCCTTTGTTTCTCTCAACGCATCGATCAGACTGGCAAAAGACCGTTCTCCTTCGTGGAGGACAGCAAAATCAGCGTTTTCCAGGGCCTTTTCCGGTCTGAGGGTGGGATCGACCCCGCCGTGAACGATTACCCCTCTTTTTCCGGCCTCTTTGACAGCAGCGCAGAATCGGTTCACAAACTGAAATTGATTCGTCCAGTACCCGAAGCCCAACACGTCCCATTTTTTGGACAACACGGCTTTTAGCGTATTCCGAAAACCTGCGTTCGTAACCTGCGGATTCAATATTTCCACGGAAATGCGCTTGTCGTGTGCCAGCAGGTAGGATGCCAGATACAGGAGCCCCATGGGAAACATCCGCTTGAGCTTCCTGTTGTGTGGCAAGGGGGGATTGACCAGGAGAACTTTGATCTTTCCATCCCTGAGACGTGCATGGTCGGTCATGTCTTACCCGGTGCGAGAGCCCAGAAAAAGCTCCCGGTAATGATTTTCAAAAATGGCCTCCCACTGATACCTCTCGAGGCACCGCCGGCGGCCCCGTCTTCCAAGACTCTGGCGCAGCAGAGGATCGTCGCAAAGTGCGCTCAAGACCTCGACCGTACGGGAGACGTCACCCGGTGGCACGAGATAGCCGGTACGGCCGTCTGAGATCAGATCCTTGAGACCGCCCACGGACGTGGCGACCACAGGCAGTCCTGAAGCGGCGGCTTCCAGCGCGACTATTCCCTGGGGCTCAGGCCACAGGGAGGGGATAAACGCCACATGAGACGCGCGGTACAAATCCGGCAATCTCTCTGGAGACAACCATCCCGCTGCCTGGACATTCGCCCCGGAGATGCCTTTGAGCGAGCCCGTAATTCGAAAGATCATCTGAGGTCTTGCTGCGGCCATTCGGCGGATCACTTCCGCAAGGAAATCTCTCCCCTTGTGGTGCTCGCTCACGCGGCCGGGAACCACCACCGCCACCGGCCCTGCCGGCTGCTCGGGGGACGGAGCAAATCTTGCACAGTCTACACCGGATGGGATGACCATGACACGGTCATTGTACGGTCGAACCCGGCTTTGTGTCCACTGGTTGTACACGATGACCGTAGACGCCGCTCTGAGACCCTCTTTTACCACCTCTCGATACCCGGGTGCCCATGCCCCGGCGCGTACATACTCCTGGACCCAGCGAACTGCGGGATGCTTCGCGTAAAAGCTTGTGGAGCACGCGAGACAACCCAGGTAATCGCTCCCCCCATTGAGGTAATTGCGCTCACACAATTTGCCACGCCTGAAAAACCACCCGTCCGCCTTTGTGCAGAGGAATTCGTGTGCGTATATCCGAAGAATGGGCCTCCATGGTGCCAGATCTTTCGCAAGATGGGCCTTGAGGTGCCAACCGTTTGAGATGAAGGTGGCATCGGGACGGAACGACTCCAGTGCCGCTGCATATCGACGACCGATAACAGAAGGCTTGAAATCCAGGCCGCTGATCTCGATGTGCTGGACATCGAAGGGCATGGGTCCGTCGATGGCTCCTCGAAGAAAAAACCGGGAGTATTTTCCCAATATGGTGTCTACGACAGTCTTCCTGCCTGAGAAAAACGTCTCGATCTTCGGCACGATGAGCTTGACCGTCGCGTGCCTGGAGAGCCACGATGCGACATTGACCACATCGACGAACGCCCCCGCGTCGGGAGGCCAACACATCAACAAATCGCATATGGCTATTCTGGGAGTCCTGAAAGACACGGCAATTCCTTCATGGATTGGCCGCCACATGCATGCCTCAACGTCATGAAGCCCTCAACGGGCTTCACTCCCTGCCACGCTCCAGCGGTTCCAGGGTGTACTCACGCTGTCCGAGTCCCAGCTCTGCGGCATACGCCAACTGATGCGCCCAATCTACCTCCGGAAACAGGGCACGGAACTTGTCCTCCCCCGGCGCCAAACCCGCCTTGAGGCTGGAGAGGGAATTCCCCGGTGCGGAATTGACAAGGTCGACCGCAGCCTGATCCAGGGCCACAGGATCCAGGGAAGCGAGGATTCCCAGGTTCGGAACGATGGGTCTGTCTGAAAAGGGGGTGCAGTCGCACAGGGGGGAGACATCGGTGACAAACGTCACGAACAGGACCTTGTTTCCTTTGGATGCCAGAACCGCGGCCGCGTATTCAACCATTTTCTCCATGAAAACCGGTACGGACTCGTTCCAGCGTATCTGCACTGCCTGCTGCCGACATGTCAGAATGCACTCGGCGCATCCGATGCATCTCTCGGGATTGATCCTCGCTTTGCGTCCCGTCCCTTTCTTCTCAAGCTCGATAGCTCCTCCACGGCACCAATCGACGCAATCACCGCATCCGATGCACTTTTTCTGGCTCACCTGGGGTGAGATATTTGAATGCTGGACCAACTTGCCTTCACGAGATGCGCACCCCATGCCCACATTCTTTATGGCCCCCCCGAAGCCCGAGAGCTCATGGCCCTTGAAATGGGTCAGCACAACCAGGGCGTCCGCGTTATGAATGTCCGCTCCCACGTGAGCCTCCGTGATGTGCCTACCATTTGCTGGAACCGTCACTTTGCTGTTACCGCGGAGGCCGTCCGCGATGATAAGCGGAGCTCCGGTCACCTCTCGGGTGAACCCGTTGTCAAACGCAGTTCCCAGGTGAGTACATGCTTCACTGCGTGACCCCACATAAAGCGTATTCGTGTCGGTCAGGAACGGCCTTGTTTTCAGGCCCTTCAAATAGTCCACTATCTGGCGTACGTATTGGGGTCGGATGTATGCCGTGCTTCCTCGCTCCCCAAAGTGGAGCTTCACAGCCACGAGGTCTCCTGGTTTGAGACGGTCGGCGGGGGCCAGGAGCTCGAACAGGTCCGTGACTTTTGCTGGTACATTCTTTTTCCATCCGGCAGACAGATCGGTAATGAAAACGGTAGCGCTCAAGCCTTATTCTCCTTGGAAGGCGTTTGAAGAAGTGGAAAAAATTATGGAGCATGCCATCTGGAATCACAAGTAGAAATTGAAAAATCGCCTCAGTCGCGGTAAGATGATCTCATCTAAAGAATACGCAATAGGGAGGTGGCGCTTGGCGAAGGGGGCTCCACCCAGGCCTTACCTTCGACGTGCCAGTGAAGAGCTTAGCGGACCTGAGACAGTATATCCATCAATTGTCCGAAAAGCGATCCCGAAATGCGAACGGGTTCGATAAGCTGACACTCAGGGAACGTCAAAGACGTATTACGTGTGACCAACATCCGGACTGAGTAGAAGAAGTGTGCCATGAAGGATCGAATCGGCGAAATGCTCTTGAGGGCAGGCATTATTGACGAGGAGCAGCTCGAGAAGGCAATAGACTACCAGAAAACGCAGGGAGGACGAGTCGCCAGTGCTCTTGTCAAATTAACATTTTTGGACGAAGATGACTTGTTGGAATTCCTCTCGCGTCAACTCGGTCTCCCAACCGTGTCTCTCGATGAAATCGACGTCGACGTCGATGCCGTGAAGCTCATCTCTGCTGCCACAGCTCAGAAATACATGTGTATCCCGTACGGACAGGTGAATTCGTCGTTGCACGTGGCCATGGCTGACCCCACAGACTTGAACGCCATCGACGACATCAAGTTCATGACGAACAAGGCCGTAGAGGTGAGCATTGCCACTGAATCCCAGATCAGGAAGGCCCTGGACGCGTACTATGACATGGGGATGGACGCCCAGGAAGTGCTCGATGAGTTCGAAGACGACGGCATGGACACCGTGGACATGGAGGATGCCGACTTCGACTCGGCGCACACGCTCAGGGCCGCTGAGGATGCACCGGTAGTCAAGCTCGTCAATTATGTGCTCCGAGAAGCGATTAACAGAAAGGCCAGCGACATCCACGTAGAACCCTATGAGAAGGTATTTCGGGTGAGATTGCGCATCGACGGTGCCTTGTACGAGCTTATGAAGCCCCCGTTGAGGCTCAAGAACGCGGTGGTGAGCCGTTTGAAGATCATGTCCCGCCTGGATATCGCGGAGCGCCGCCTCCCCCAGGACGGCCGCATCAAGCTCAAGCTCGGAAAAGGACGTGACATGGATTTCCGTGTGTCCGTGCTTCCGACTCTTTTTGGGGAAAAGGTTGTTTTACGGCTTCTGGACAAGTCCAATCTCCAGCTCGACATGACTAAGCTCGGTTTCGAGGAAATACCCCTCAAACACTTCAAGGAAGCGATTCACAAACCATTTGGCATGGTCCTCGTGACCGGCCCGACTGGTTCCGGGAAAACCACCACATTGTACAGTGCTCTTTCCGAGCTCAACGAGCCTGATGTGAATCTCAGTACGGCCGAGGACCCTGTGGAATTCAACCTCCACGGCATTAACCAGGTCCAGATGCATGAGGAGATCGGCCTGACGTTTGCCGCTTCGCTGAGATCCTTTCTGCGGCAGGACCCCGACATCATCATGGTCGGTGAGATTCGTGACTTCGAGACCGCTGAAATCGCCATCAAAGCTGCTCTCACGGGACATCTGGTCCTGTCGACCCTCCACACCAACGACGCGCCCCAGACGATTAACCGGCTGCTCAACATGGGCATAGAGCCGTTTCTTGTGGCCAGCTCCGTCCTGTGCATCATCGCTCAACGGTTGGCCCGAAGGATCTGTCCGAACTGCAAGAGAGAGATTGAGCCGCCTGCGGAAGCACTGAGAGATCTCGGGGTAAAGATGGAAGAGATCGGCACGTTTCCGGTGTACGAGGGCACGGGATGCAATGAATGCTCGAACACGGGGTACAAGGGACGCGTGGCTCTCTATGAGGTGATGCCCATAACCGACGAAATCAAGGAGCTTATTCTGGCGGGGGCTTCCGCGATGGAACTGAAGAGAGAGGCAATCCGACTCGGCATGGACACCCTGCGCATGGCTGGTATAAAGAAACTGAAACAAGGTATAACCACGATTTCTGAGGTTGTAAGGAGCACGATGGCAGATTGAGCCCGATGGGTCAACGGTGTCACCCAACCTCGATTTCCCTGACTGGCCATTCCGATCGGACGGCGTCAGACCGTGTCATTGAAAGGAAGTAAACTTGGCAAGCCTTCACGATTTTCTTAAAGAAATGGTTGAGCGTGGAGCCTCGGACCTCCATATTACTCCCGGTGTACCACCCATGATTAGACTTCGCGGGGAGCTCTTACCCCTCGACTACCCGCCCCTCAAGCCACAGGATACGAGACAGCTCTGCTACAGCGTCCTCACCGATGTCCAGAAGCACCGGTTCGAAGAGAATTGGGAGCTTGACCTCTCTTTCGGCGTCAGGGGCCTGAGCCGCTTTCGTGCCAACATATTCATGCAGAGAGGGGCCTTGGCGGGGGCTTTCAGGCTCATTCCATACCAGATAAAATCATTTCAGGAGCTCGGTCTTCCCCCAGTAGTGAATGACATATGCGCCAAACCTCGTGGATTGGTGCTGGTAACTGGGCCGACCGGTTCAGGCAAGTCCACGACCCTCGCGGCAATGATCGACAAGATCAATACCGACAGGCGAGAGCACATCGTCACTATTGAGGATCCGATAGAATTCACACACCAGCACAAGGCGTGCATAGTGAACCAGCGAGAAGTCCATCAGGACACCAAGGGGTTTCACAACGCGCTGCGCTCCATTCTCAGACAGGACCCCGACGTAGTGCTCATCGGGGAAATGCGAGATCTGGAGACCATTGAGGCAGCACTTACCGTATCGGAAACGGGGCACCTCACCTTTGCTACCCTTCACACGAATTCCTGTGTCCAGACCATTAACCGGATAATAGACGTCTTCCCCGCGCACCAGCAGCCTCAGGTGCGAGCCCAGTTGAGTTTTGTCCTCGAGGGCGTCCTTTGCCAGGCGTTGATCCCAACAATGGATGGGAGAGGACGGGCCTTGTCCCTGGAGATCATGGTCCCCAATGCAGCGATTCGGAACCTCATCAGAGAAGACAAGGTGCATCAGATCTACTCGCAGATCCAGGTGGGCCAGGCAAAATCGGGCATGCAGACAATGAATCAATCGTTGCTGATGCTTTACCAGAGGAGAGTAATCTCTTTCGATGACGCCATGTCCAGGTCGCCGGATCCCGACGAGCTCAAGCAGATGATGACCGGTGTGGCCCAGGCTATCAAGAAGAAGCAACAGAGAGTCTGAGGGGAGCTGCCGAATATCGGGGTTTCACCGGATCGCCAGGAGGTATGACAATGCCTGAATTTGTATGGCGTGCCAAAACGACCGCAGGAAACGTGATTAAAGGAGAGATGAGCGAGGTCAACGAGGCTGTAGTTCTGACCAAGTTGCGAAAGATGAACTACACCGACATCAAGGTCAAGAAGAAGCCCAAAGACCTGTTCGAGAACATATCCTTTTTTCAGCCGAAAGTAACGACCAAGGATGTCGTCATCTTCACCCGGCAGTTCGCCACGATGATCGACGCTGGACTTCCGCTGGTCCAGTGCCTCGAGATCCTCGCGAGTCAGCAAGAGAATAGAACTTTCAAGAAGGTGCTCACGAATGTGAAGAACACCGTCGAGGGCGGAAGCACCTTCGCTGAAGCCCTCAAGGATCATCCCAAGGTCTTTGACGAGCTCTTTGTGAACCTCGTCCACGCCGGCGAGACGGGCGGTATCCTCGACACGATTTTGCGGAGGCTCGCCACCTTCATGGAGAAGGCAGAGGCTCTCAAAAGAAAAGTCAAGGGCGCTATGGTTTATCCCGCGGTGGTCATCACCATCGCGATGGCGGTTGTGACGATCTTGCTGCTCTTTGTCATTCCCGTTTTCGCTTCCATGTTTGAGGGCGCTGGTCAGAAGCTACCCGGGCCCACTCTGTTTGTCATGAATCTCAGTGAGTTCATGCAGAAGTACTTTCTCTACATATTTATCTGCATAGGAATTCTGATCTTTCTCTTCAGGAAGTTCTATCAGACCAACAAAGGGAGGCTCGTGGTAGACCGGCTGCTCTTGCGAGCGCCGGTGTTCGGCGTCCTCTTGAAAAAGGTGGCTGTGGCCCGCTTCTGCTCCACCCTCGGCACTATGATCTCCAGTGGCGTTCCCATCCTGGACGCCCTGGAAATCACCGCAAAGACGGCGGGTAACGTCATTATAGAGGCGGCTATCATGAACACTCGGAGCGCGATCGCAGAAGGTAGGACGATCGCGGAGCCCCTCATGGAGACAGGGGTCTTTCCCGGCATGGTCGTCCGCATGATCGCGGTCGGTGAAGCAACGGGTGCTCTCGATGCGATGCTCGCCAAGATTGCCGAGTTCTACGATGAAGAAGTGGACGCAGCCGTGGAAGCGCTCACCCAGCTCATGGAGCCCATCATGATCGTCTTCCTCGGCGGAGTATGCGGCGGAATGGTTATTGCGATGTACCTCCCCGTTTTCTCCATGGCAGGAGTTGTCTCCGAAGGACAGAGGTAAAGCAGGGGCACCGGCCCCGTCTTTCATGCGGAAAGCCCCTACCACGGGATTGCTTGCGCGGATCTCTCGTAGCCCCGGTCTGGCCGGTATTCTTGCTTTAAACTCACCTTGAAGCAAGGACGGGTTTGAAGCCCACGCCTGGTGCCACTGGTACGGTCCTTCTGCCGCAAAGATCAACTCTCCACCTGACGGTTGTAGCAGGTTTCTTACCTGGCCTGCCTTGAGACAGGCTCTGAACCTTCCCTCCGCAGCACCTTTGATCTGTGGGGGGACATGACGAAAGTGTCTCAAAAGCCGGCAGTCCGTGATAATCGTGCCACACCCCCTCACCCTGACCCTTTCCCCCGAAGCGGGGGAGAGGGGATTCTTCCGGCTCCCTCTCCCTCTGGCAGCATAGGCGTTAAGTTAGAAGTGGAACGGCCAATTGTTCGTCATTCCGGCGAAAGCCGGAATCCAGTCCTTCCAATATGTTATGGACCCCGGCTTTCGCCGGGGTGACGGGGTCCTTGTTAAGTCAACGGACTGAAATCACGCGGACCATCAAGGGGTCAGATCTTGTTTCTTGATCTTCCTCTCACCTCTCAAACTCGCCTCCTCCGTCCAGACCAGGCCAGTGGCCTTTCACAGACCATCGTCATCATAGGTTCGTCAAGAAACAAGACCTGACCCCCGGTGCCCATGTCTCGGGCTCACCCCATGAGACGCGACGCGGTGGCCTGGATGACAGCTATCAGAGGGGCTGGATACACTCCTATGAAGACCAGAGCGAATGTGAGGCCGATCAGGACCGATCCTGAGAGGTATGACGGCTCAGCGGATACCGGGCCCACCTCCTGGTCTGGCTGCGCAAATAGAGCCAGAATCACCCTGATATAGTAGTACAATCCGATCGCGCTGGCGGCCAGCAGACATAGCACGAGGGTCCACAGATCAGACCCTATGCCCGCCGCAATGAGGTAGAACTTTCCGACGAATCCCGCAGTGAGTGGAATTCCTGCCAGAGAGAGCAGCATGGCGGTAAGTACCGCGGCATGCCACGGCTTACTCCAGGCGAGCCCTGTGAGCTCGGCGGCGGTCTCCACGTCCCTACCCTGCCGCGAAAGAGCTGCGATGACCCCGAACGCCCCTACAATGGTTATGAAATAGGCTGCCAGATAGTATCCTACCGCCACCGGACGCAAGGGACCGCTCGCCACAAAGGCCACGAGCAGGTACCCCAGGTGGGCCACGGACGAGTAGGCCAGCATCCGCTTCACATTGGTCTGCAACAAAGCCAGGAGGTTTCCCACGATCATAGAGAGCGCGGCAAGGATCGAAAACGCGGTTAGCATCGTCGGCGCGGCATGAAGGTCAATAAGAGCGAAATAGCGAAAAAGTAGCGCGAACACTGCACCCTTGGACACTGAGGCAATGAACGCGGTCACCGTGGCCGGAGCACCTTCGTACACGTCGGGCGTCCACATGTGAAAGGGTGCTACAGCTAGCTTGAATCCGATGCCGGTGATCAGTAAGCCGCTGGCGAGTAGCATCGTGATACCGGCGCCTGAGACGCGTTCCGAGATCTTCGCGAACTCGAGGCTTCCTGCCTGGGCGTACACAAGGGCCATGCCGAAAAGGAGAAATGCACTGGATATTGCGGCAAGCACGAGATATTTCATGGCCGCTTCCACCCCATTGAGGCCCCCCCTATAACCGATGAGGGCGTACAGCGACACTCCCAGAATCTCCAGGCCCAGAAAGAATGAAGCGAAATGTGCGCTTGCAACCAGGATCGACGCCCCGAGGGTCGCAATAAGCAACAGGAGGTAATACTCTTCGTGCCTGCCGTTCCGGGATTGGAGATACGGATAGGACAAGAGCACTACTGCGAATGCGGCAGCGAGGACGAGGCAGACAAAGAATGCAGCGTATCCGTCCACGATCAGGAGCGATCCCACCTTTTGCGGGAGCCGATCTTCGACCGCTATCATGCACGCGAAAGAGCCGGCCAAAACCGCGGCAGTCAAGGTTGCCGTCAGCCCGTGGTGGCGTCTCCACGCGATGACAAGCATCACGAGCACCAAGGCCACGAACAGGATGATGAGAGGGAGCACTGCTATGATTTCAGAAGAGCTCATGGGTGCCTCCCACTGACGACCTTTGTGATCATGCCCCGATCAGCCGCCGCACGGGGGGACGTTAAGGTGTCGGCTTTCTCGACGCTCCGGGATATCGATGAACCGATCTGCAATGGCCCGAGGGATCGCGCGGTCAAATTGAACACGGGTTGCGGATATACGCCCAGCCAGACGATGAGTGCTGCCATGCAGGCCATGAGCGATGATTCCCGCACAGAGAGGTCCGGGAGCTTCCACGGGATGACGAGCGGTCCGAGAAAGACCGGCGCCATAATGCGCAGGCCGTAGATGGCAGCGACGATCAGTCCCAAAGCGGCTATTACAACCAGGGTCGGGTAGGTCTTAT
The DNA here is from genome assembly GCA_040753915.1 of Thermodesulfobacteriota bacterium. Lineage (GTDB taxonomy): Bacteria > Desulfobacterota > Desulfomonilia > Desulfomonilales > Desulfomonilaceae > JBFMDN01. The sequence continues at coordinate 82,463 of JBFMDN010000008.1, forward strand.
ACACTCCTAGCAAGATCGCGAATTCTCCGACGAAGTTTCCCAGTCCTGGCAACCCGAGGGAAGCCAAGGCGAAGACAAGTACCATCCCGCTCATGCGAGGCGCAAGTGACCAGAGACCACCCATGAGCCGCATGTCACGGGTTCGGACTCGCTCCTGGAGCATGCCGACCAGGACGAACAGAGCTCCAGTGCTGATTCCATGACAGACGATCTGCATCACTGCACCCTGGAGCGCTATTTCTGTTCCGGCAAAGATCCCGAGAAGCACGAACCCCAGATGGCTGACGCTCGTATACGCGACAAGTCGTTTGAGATCCGTTTGGGCAAACGCGAGGATGGCCCCGTACAGGATGCCGACCACGGCAATCGTGTTTGCAATTCCCGCAAATTCCGCTGCCGCGGATGGAAACAGCGGCCCGACGAATCGGATCAGCCCGTACGCACCCGTCTTGAGGAGCAATCCAGCGAGGATCACGCTTCCGGCAGTGGGGGCCTCGGTATGGGCATCGGGTAGCCAGGTGTGCAAAGGAAATGCCGGCAACTTGATCGCGAAGCAAGCGAAGAAGCAGAGCATTACCAGCAGCGCGACCCTGTCGGACATGGGCGTTCCGATCAGCTCGAAGTAATTCAGTGTGTAGGTACCTGTCGCTGAGGCATGGATGAAGTACAGAGCCACTATGCCTGCCAGCAAGAGCAGCCCGCCCGCCTGTGTGAAGATAAAGAATTTCAGAGCCGCGTATCTGCGGTTTTCATGCCCCCATATGGCGATGAGAAAGTACATGGGAACGAGCATCAGCTCCCAGAAAAACGCGAACAAGAACAGATCCAGGGCGAGGAATACGCCAAGTATGCCCGTTATCACCCCCAGAAGGTTGAAATGGAAGAAGGCCACCCGTTCGGTTATCTCGGTCCAGGAACAGATGACCGATGCAATGCCGAGGACCAGGGTCAACACGACCATGACCACGCTGAGACCGTCCATGCCGAAGCGTATGCTCGCTCCGAGCTGCGGAATCCATGTTCTATCGCTCTGGGCTATCCACCAGCCTTCTGCTGCCACATTCTCGCCGGTCGCCAAGAGAGACGCAACAATGATGAGGTTGACGAAGAGGGCGAGGAGAGAAACCCACCGGGTCGCATCCTCATCCCATCGACTCACCAGGAGGTTTATCACGGCAGCGAGCAGCGGAATAACAATGATCCATTCCAGTATCATGACAGCACCATGATCCCTATGACCGCCACTGCGCCAATAGCTAAGCCCATGGCATATTGGCGGATCTTCCCGTTTTCCGTGAGGCTGAGCGCTCTGTGGAAGGCCTCGACGGTCCTCGCTACCGCCTCATACCCTTGATCCGTCAAATCGGCTCGGTTGACCGTTGCAACCCAAGTGTACGGTCGGAGAAAAACCCTGTCGTACAGCCAGTCGAATTTCCATCCATCCAAGAGAAGCCTGTGGGCGGCCGCACCGACTGGGTGGTCCCGCAGGGCTTGTGCATAGTGCGGGCTTCGCAGAAAGAAGACGTATGCAATTCCGATACCGAGGATCGAAGCCGCGGCCGCGACCACCTGCAGGGCGAGCTCAATTCCAAACCCCGCCTCGAAGGCCGGCAGGCTGGGAAAAACGTGATCGAGCAGCCGGGAAAAGAGCTCCACACCACCGAGGGTGTGAGGAGTCTGAAGGAATCCGACGACAATGGACAATAGGGCGAGAGCGACTATGGGGACCCTCATGAGCAGACCTGGAGAAACCCCTATTGGCCCTTTGGCTTCGCCGAAAAACGTGAGAAAAACCATCCTGAAAGAATAGACGCCCGTGATCAGGGCCCCCGCGACCCCTCCAATCCACAGCCATGATCCGCCCTTTCCGGACGTCCATGCTGCGAACAAAATCAGGTCCTTGCTGTAGAAGCCTCCGGTGACCAATGGCAACGCGGCCAGCGAAGCGGCCCCTACGAGGAACGTGATAAAGACCAACGGCATGGAAGACCGGAGCCCCCCAAGCTTCGCCATGTCCTTCTCGTGGTGGCTCGACAGTATCACCGCTCCTGCAGCGAGGAAGAGCAGGGACTTAAAGCACGCATGGGTCACGAAATGAAACACGGCCGCGGACCAGGCGCCCACGCCGAGAGCCAGAAACATGTACCCGATCTGGCTGATCGTGGAATAGGCAAGGACGCGCTTGATGTCCCATTGGGCCAGGGCGCTTAATCCTGCCATCAGCAATGTGACCACCCCGATGACCGCAACTGCCCACTGGGCCGGCGGCGCAAGCGCGAAGAGCACATGGGTACGCGCCACGAGATAAACGCCTGCAGTAACCATGGTCGCTGCGTGGATCAGAGCGCTCACGGGGGTAGGACCAGCCATGGCATCAGGAAGCCATGTCTGGAGAGGAAGCTGAGCAGACTTCCCCAGTGCACCTCCCAGCAGGAGGAAAGCGGCCAATACAGCCATGCCGGAGCCCACTGGCCAGTGCTCCGGGGCGCGAACAAGGATTTCCCCAATCTCGAGGGTCCCCAGGCTGTTGAAGAGCAGGATAAGCCCGATTGCCATAGCGGTGTCACCTATGCGGGTTATCACAAAGGCCTTGTTGGCAGCAGAGACATTTTCGGCTTCCTGGTACCAGAAGCCGATCAACAAGTAGCTGCACAAGCCTACCCCCTCCCATCCCACGTAGAGCACCACAAGGTCGTCAGCCAGCACGAGAAGCAACATCGCCGCGACGAACAGGTTCATGTACGCAAAGAACCGCGCGTATCCTGCTTCTGCGGCCATGTATTCCACGGAATACACGTGAATGAGAAACCCGACCACCGTTACTACAACCATGAACGAGAGCGAAAGACCGTCCAGATGTAAGGCCACGCGCGGTGAAAAGTCCCCGATAGCCATCCACGTCCAGAGGAGCTGTGTATATCCTGTCTGCACCTCCGGAGAAGCAGGCCATTCGGCGAGAATGATACAGGAAATGACCGCGGCGATTCCCACCGACCCCGTTCCAACGATCGGAACCAGAGAACGGGGAAGCCTCGAGCCCGCCACGGCCAGGACCAGGAAGCCTGCGAGCGGGAATGCCGGCACAAGCCACAAGGCGCTGAGCATGTCAACCTCTGAGCCTACTGGCGAGGCCGAGATCCAACGACCGGAAGCTCCGATGGTACTGAAACGCGAGAGCAAGGCCTACGGACACCTCGGCAGCAGCCATGGCGAGGATCAGAATAAACATCACCTGTCCGTCTGCCTGCCCCCACTGGGACCCGGCCACCACGAACGCGAGCCCTGCCGCGTTGAGCATGATTTCGACGCTCATCAAGACAAAGAGGAAATTGCGTCTGACCAAGACTCCAGCCAATCCCATAGCGAAAAGGAGTCCTGCGATCGCCAATCCATGCTCCATGGGAATCGTCGCCATAGGGGTTCTCCTCGGTGTGCGCCGCGACGCTCAGGTACTCGAACCTGACTTCAACGTAGTGCCCACTCGCTCCCGGTCCGCGTCGGAAACCGCTCGAACCTGCTTTCCAACGTGATACGCAGCCACTATGCCTGCCAGAAGCAGAATGGAAGCAAGTTCAACAGCAATGAGGTACGGACCGAACAGGGCCATCCCCACATCCTTGGGTCCAGCGGCTTGGGCCGCATGCTCCGGCCACGGGCCTGCCTGAAGCACGTAGATCAGCTCAGCAGCCAGCAGCAGGCTCAACGCCCCGGGCCCCAACCAGGTAGACGGCTTAAGCAGGAGTCTTTCCTCGTCCTGCGACACTCTTCCTGCATCGAGCATCATGATGACGAAAACAAAGAGCACCATGATGGCTCCTGCGTAAATGATGATCTCGAGCATTGCGGCAAACGGCGCTCCCAGGACAAAGAACATCACCGCAAGCGCGAAAAAGGACACCACCAGATACAGCAGTGAATGTACCGCATTGGGACCGACAATCACCATCAGGGTGCACAGGAGCGCTACTGCCGCAGAGAGGTAAAATACGAAATTCATAGGGTTGCTCCTCCCGGATCAGAGCGTGAGGGAACGAGGATCGGAAGGCGGTTTCTCGTTCTCAGCTTCCCCTTTTCCTTTGCCTTTGATGGCTAAGCCGCTCACCCGGTAGAAATTGTAATCCGGATACTTGCCTGGACCGCTGATCAGGAGATGCTCCTTTTCGTACACGAGGTTCGTCCTGTCGTACTCGCACATCTCGAAATCATTGGTGAGCTGGATCGCGTACGTAGGGCAAGCCTCTTCGCAGAAGCCACAGAAGATGCATCGAGAAAAGTTGATCCTGAAGAATTCCGGATACCGGCGCCCGTGCTCGTCCTCCGCGGCTTGAAGCGCTATGCAATCGACCGGGCATACCGCGGCGCACAAATAGCATGCCACGCATCGTTCCTCGCCATCCGGATCCCTCGCGAGAATGATCCTCCCGCGCCACCGTGGCGGGATGGATGGCTTTTCTTCCGGGTAGAGTATGGTCTCCCGCTTGCGGAAGGTGTGCAAGAAGATGGTCCACAGACCTTTGATCAAGGCAAGCATTGAATCCTCACGATCCTGAAGCGAGCACCATTCCGCCCGTGACTGCCAGGTTGATCAGCGCCAGAGGCAACATGGCTTTCCACCCGAATGCGAGCAACTGGTCATAGCGAGGGCGAGGAAACGTCCCTCTCGCAAGTATGAACAGAACGATGAAGAATCCGGTCTTTAGGGCCAGCCAAGCCAGCGGTGGGAGGAGGGGGCCCGACCATCCGCCGAAAAAAAGGATTGCAATAAGCAAAGATATGAGCACGATCCCCAAATATTCTCCCACAAAGAACATCCCGAACTTCATGCCGGAGTACTCCGTGTGATATCCCGCCACAAGCTCGTTTTCCGCTTCAGGTATGTCAAATGGTATCCTCCGTGCTTCAGCGAAGCCGGCGACGAGAAAGATGACGAGCCCGGGGAACTGTGTGGCGCAGAACCAGACTCGATCCTGGGCCTCCACGATCTCTCGAAGGTTAAAGGAGCCCGCGAGCATGACCACTCCCATGAGAGAGAGCCCCATGAACACCTCGTAACCGAGCATCTGTGCCGCGGCCCGAAGCCCACCGAACAGCGAGTACTTGCTGTTGGAGGCCCATCCTGCCAGGGCCACGCTGTACACTCCGCATGATGACATTCCGAGCACGAAGAGCAGGCCCACGTTGAGGTCCACAATGTGAATGGTGGGACTGAAGGGGATCACCGCAAATGAGAGCAATACCGTCGACACGATGATCGTGGGAGCGAGAATGAACACGGGCCTGTCAGCGAACGGAGGAACCCAATCCTCCTTGGAGATGATCTTGATCACGTCTGCCAAGACCTGCAGCAGGCCAAACGGGCCGGCACGATTGGGACCGTATCGGTCCTGCCAGAGCCCGAGGAGCCGACGCTCCACGTAAATCAGACCCGCCGCGACAGTGAGCACGGCCACCAGCACGCCGAAAATGATGAGAACCGGTCTGATTAGCTCGTACATGACCCTACTGATCAGACTCCTTTCGGGCATGTGGTGCAACGATGCAGTGCGTGGGAAGCTCGTACCACCCCAGCCCCGGCAGGCCTACAGGCAGAGCCACAACCTTCGCGGGCAAGCTGGCCAGAAGCCGGACAGGCAACACAAGGGCTCCCTGTTCCATCTGAAGGTGCACGAGACTGCCTGCTCGAGCTCCCAGAGAATCCGCAGACAGCGGGCTGATGCCAACGTACGGCTCTGGAGTCAACTCACGGATTCCAGGGCTCAGCACGCTCAATTCCTCAGACCCGAACACATGATGAACCGGGACAACGATCCACTCGTCGTCTCCAAGCTCCACGGGCTTCGGAATCTCGTATTCGGGCCGCGACCCCGCTACGGGTGGAGCCTCGAAAAGGCGTGTTCCCGGATCCCCTCCCACCAGCGAACCGCCCACTTCACTCTGGAACTTGTTCAATGACTGGACCGAATTCCAGCCGGGAGCCCAGAAGCGGGGAATGACGCTTGGCGGCGGGATCTTCGGATAACCTTCCATGGAATACGCCAACGGGGAACCGGGATCGTCGGGTGGCTTCGGCTCGTGCACCTCTCGGTCAGCGCTCATAGCCGTTCGCCCACTGTACCGATGTGCCTGTCGTGGAACCTTCTGCCCTTCTATGCGCATATGCGCGGGCGGAGCGCAGTTTCTCACTCCCGACAGCGCGGGGATTTCTTCCGCTATGCGGGTCAGCAGGGCATCCGGTTCGTTCCACTGGAAAACGTCCGGCCGTCCCATGCGGGCCATCACCTCCACAAAGTGCCGCCACGTTTCCCGGATCGGCGCGAGAGGATTCATCACCCGGTAGAACCTCTGGGCCCTTCCCTCGCAACTGACCAGAGTTCCTTGTGCCTCGGCAAACGTGGCCGCTGGCAAGACCATATTGGCCCTTTGCACGCATTCGGTGGAAAGGTGGTCCGCGACGATCACGTGCCTGGCCTTTTGAAACAGCTCATCCGCCGCGGCGGAAGGCATTCTTCTGAAAAGATCGTTTTCGGCGACGATCACCGTTTCGGCCCGACCGGCGACAACGGCTTCCACAACCTCCTCCAAGGCCATGCCGCGGAGGATTGGGGCAGTGAAGCTATTGCACTCCGGCATAACGAGAGCAATGGAGCACTCATGGCCGTTCCCGCGCAGGGCCTGAGCTATCCTGGCGGCAGAGCGAACAACATCGAGGCTTCCGCTACTCGAGCCGGATACGACGAGGGGCCTTTCTGCCTGAAGGAGAGCTTCGGCAACCTTCGAAACCAGCTTGGTAACTTCGGGCGGGTCACCCTCCACTGGGGGAAGCGTCGGGTCGATTTCGTGTGCCACTGCAAAGCCCAGGCGAGCCACATCCCATGGGGTGCCGCGGAAAGTCATTGTCGCAACGTCGTCCAGACGGGTTTCCATGAAGGTGGCCACAAAAATTGGACTGCGAGCTTCCCGAGCCAATGCCCTGAAGTGCCGATCGTTCCATCTAGGAATGCCGCGAAGAGCTGTTATCTTTTCCGTTCCCCTGAGCAGGGATTGCCTGATGGATAGCGCCATGCGGGGAGCGGTATTGCTCACGTCCTCGCCCAGGACCACCACTGCATCGGAGCTCTCCACATCGTGAAGCGAAGCGGAATGTGCCGGTCCGTGGGCAAGGAGGTCCACGATAGCAGCCGCGATCTCCAGGTCCTTTCTCCCGAGACCGGGAGAAAAGTTCTCTGGCCCTACGAGGGATCTGAGCACGAAGTTCGACTCCAATGACGCGCGAGGAGACCCTACCCCTATGACACCCGAGCTCTCCGATATCAGTCGTGCCAGATAGTCGTATGCCTCCACCGTCGGCAGATGTGTGTGGGATCCATCCGGGCCTTTGAGTACTATGCCCGCCGGCCGAGACCGATCGTTGACAAACTCGTATCCGTACCGTCCTCGGTCACAGAGAAAGTAACCATTTACTTCTCCGTTGTACCGATTGTAGATTCTCCGGAGAGAACCGTAACGCTCACCCGGGATGGTGTTGCAGCCGAGACCGCAATGGACGCACACTGACGGAGCAGTCTGCAAATCCCACTTGCGGGTGTAGTGTCTCTTAAGGCTCTTGTCCGTGAACACGCCCGTCGGACAAATTTCCACAAGGTTCCCGCTGAATTCACTCTCCAGAGTTCCCGACTCGAAACGACCGTAGAAAAGGCATTGGTTCACTCCGTACACGTTCAGGTTTCTGCCGCCCGCGTAATCGCGATAGAACCGAACGCAGCGATAGCACTGAATACAGCGGTTCATCTCGTGGTTTAGCAGAGGGCCGAGATCCTGATTGATGTACGTGTTCTTTTTGTACCGATATCGCCGGTACGTATGGCCGGTCATTACCGTCATATCTTGGAGGTGGCACTCTCCCCCTTCGTCGCAGATCGGGCAGTCATGGGGATGGTTGATCATCAGCCATTCTATGACCGATGCCCGGAATTCCAGCACTTCAGGGTCGTTCGTTGAAATTCGCAGCCCCTCGGAAATAGGGGTCATGCAGGACATTATAATGTGACCGCGGGTGTCATTCTCGTCGCGGAAGGACTTGACTGCGCACAATCTACACGAGCCCACTGAATGGAGAGCAGGATGCCAGCAGAAATAAGGAATGTTGAATCCCAGAGACAGGCACGTGGTCAGCAGGTCTTGACCTTCCCTCACATCGTACCGTTTGCCGTCCACGTAGATGGTCGCCATCTTAGGATCTCCACGGGCAACGCCCGTCTCTGATATGCCGCTTAAAGTCCTCCCCGAACATCTGCAAAGCGCTTTTCAGGGGCTCCATGGCTCCGGGAGCCAACGCGCAGTACGTTCGCCCGAGCCACAAGAGGCGGGTGTGCGACGCGAGGATATCAAGATCCTCATCTCTACCACGGCCCATCTCTATATCCGCCAGAATCTGACTGAGCCAGGCTAGTCCTTCTCGGCATGGGGTGCACCAGCCGCAGGATTCCCGTGCGAAAAACTTGATAAGATTGTGGACAGCTCCCACGGGACAGGTTCTGTCATCGAGCACTATGGCTGTGCCGGTTCCCAACCGGCTTCCCACACCGGCCATACTGTCGAAATCCATTGCCACGTCGAGCTGCTCCGGCGGGACGAATTCCGTCGACGCACCACCAGGTATCACTGCCCTGAGGCGGTATCCCTCCGCCATGCCTCCAGCATGCTCATCTATGATCTCCCGCAACGGCGTTCCCATTGGAAGCTCCCAGACTCCGGGGCGCTTGACGCGGCCGCTCACGCCGTAGATCTTCGTTCCGCCGTCGGCACACAGGCTCAGACCCCGGTACCAGGCCGCTCCGTTCCTCACAATGTGAGGCACGTTGCACAGGGTCTCCACATTGTCCACCACGGTGGGCATGCCCCACAGGCCGCATTCGCTCTCCCGAGGGGGCCTACTCAAGGGAATCGCCCTCTTGCCCTCGAGCGAGGATGTCATGGCCGTGGCCTCACCGCAGATGTATCGCCCGCAGCTTATGTGGAGATGAACATCGAGGCTGTACTCGGAACCAAGGATATTCCTCCCTGCATAGTTTCGATCGTACGCCTCCTGGAGAGCCCGAGAAAGCAGCTCCGCCGCACGTGTATATTCCCGCCTGATGAAGATATACGCGACCTGCACTTCAGTAGCGTACGAGCTTATGATGAGCCCCTCGATGAACTGATGGGGATCTCCCTCGAGCAGCATACGATCCTTGAACGCACCGGGCTCCATCTCGTCCGCATCCCCGATGAAGTAACGCGTGCGCGGCCATTCCGGACCGCTAGGCACGGATCTCCATTTGATTCCGGTAGGAAACCCTGCCCCACCGCGGCCTCTGAGCTTTGCATCCGTCACCTCGTCCACGACCTGACGGGGGCTCATCTCTCGGATGGCCTTTCTGAGGCCCTGGTACCCCCCTGTGCGCTCGTATTCATCTATGGTGCGGAGCTCACGACCAGGTCGGATATTCTTGGTGAGCGGCCTGCGCTCGTCGTCGTTCACAGGTATGCCTCCAGGACCCTGTCGATTTTCTCGGGTGTGAGACAGCAGTGGAGATCGTCGTCGATCATGATAGCAGGGGCACCATCACAGGCCCCCAGACATTGGATGGGAAGGATCGTGAAGCGGTTGTCCTCCGTGGTCTCGCCAATGGTCACCCCGAGGCGTTCCTTGAGGTATGTCAGGATAGTCTCGTGTCCCATCATCCAGCAGGTGATGCTGTCACAGACATGGATAATGTGCCTTCCCACGGGTCTACGAAAAATGTGATTGTAGAAAGTGCTAACTGACTCAAGCTCCTCCCTGGTCATTCCGAGTACTTCGGATAACGCGGCCAGGTTGTCGTCCGATATCCATCCGAAATGCTGCTGGACAATTCTCAAGGCATCGAGGCATGCGGCCGCTCTCGTAGGAGCCCTCTCCACTTCGGCACGCACGAGGTCCTGTAATTTCTCATTCAGCATGGTCAGAGATTCTCACCCATTCTGTGGTCACTCACCGATCCACATCTGCCATCACGTAGTCGATGCTTCCGAGGTAGGCAACGAGATCCGGGATCAACATCCCGCGGCTCACCAGGGGAATCATCTGGAGATGGGGAAAAGACGGAGTCCTGATGCGGACTCGGTAAGGCGCGGTGTTTCCGTCGCTGATCACGTAGTAGCCATTTGCCCCTTTAGTGGCTTCTATGCCGCTGAAAGCCTCTCCTGCCGGCATGACCGGCCCCCAGCTCACCCCAAGAAAGTGGAGGATCAAGGTCTCGATGTCCTGCATGGTCTTGTCCTTGCGCGGAGGCACCGCGAGGGGATGGTCTGCCTTGTACGGTCCTGAAGGCATGTTCTCCACACACTGCCTGATGATCCGGAGGCTCTGTCTCATCTCCTCTGCCCGGACAGCACACCGATCGTAACAGTCTCCGTTCGAGCCGGTAGGTATGTCGAATTCGAGCTGATCGTACCCCGAATAGGGTCTTTTCTTCCGAAGATCGAAATCCAAGCCGCATGCCCGCAAGCCCGGACCGGTTACTCCCCACTCGATTGCTTCCTCGACAGTATAGGCTCCGACTCCCACGGTTCGGGCTTTCACGACAGGACTTTTCAGCACCAGTGTTTCATATTCATCCAGCCGGGCAGGGAGGTAATGTAGGAAGTCCCTGACGAGGCGGTCCCACCCTCTGGGCAGATCCTGCGCGACGCCTCCGATACGGAACCACATGGGGTGCATCCGGCCGCCGCAAATAGCTTCCACAACGTCAAAGACCCGCTCTCGATCGGTGAACGTGAAAAAGACTGGAGAAATGGCTCCCACGTCCTGCACGAAGGTCCCGTAGAACACGAGATGGCTCGCGATGCGGAAGAATTCCGCCATCATGACGCGAATCATTTGTGCCTTCTCGGGAACCTCGATCCCTGCCAGCTTCTCCACTGCCATGACGTAAGGGAAATTGTTCATCACCCCCCCGAGATAGTCTATTCTGTCAGTATAGGGGATGAACGTGTGCCAGGTCTGACGCTCAGCCATCTTCTCGGCCCCGCGGTGGTGGTAGCCGATGTCGAGCGCTGCATTCCGAATCTCCTCACCCGCGAGCTGCAGAACAATCCGAAAAATCCCGTGTGTGGCGGGATGCTGAGGTCCCATATTCAGGAAGATGAAGCGGGTCCCATCTTCCTCCTTCTCCATGCCCCATTCCTCGGGCTTGAACCTGAGGAGCCGATCGTATTCCTCTGCCAGTTCCTCGGGTAACTGAAATGGACCCATCTCAGTCGCACGCGCGGGATGCTCTTTCCTCAACGGATGGCCGTTCCACCATGGCGGCATTAATATGCGTTCCAGGTGCGGATGACCGTGGAATCGGATCCCGAACATGTCCCACACTTCCCGTTCGTACCAGTCCGCGCATGGCCAGATCTTCACAATGCTGCTCAAGGAAGGGAAATCTCCCTTGAGGGCAACTTTGAGCCTCACGTCCTCATTACGCTCGTAGCTGAGCAGATGGTACACAATGGTGAAATCGCTGTCGGGTTGCGCTGTCATCCGCACGCGTTCGTCAACAGCGGTCAGATCGTAGAGCATGCTATATGGGTGCGATACGTCCTCTTTGAGAAAGCGGAGTACCTCTCCGATGCTTTCTTTCGGCGTCCAGAAGGTAGGCACTTCGTCCCTCGTCTGCTCACGCACGACTAGATCGCCAAACCGACCGATCAATTCGTCTTCAATTCTCCCGGAGTCGTTCATGAAACTCTTTTTCGAAGCGTATCCACCATCGGATCAAGACTCTCGGTTGGCTTGATTACTTCCGGCGCAACAGCCTCTTTCGGCAGCGTTTCCTGCTGCAGGTTCTGCATTACCTTCAGACCAGGACACGTCGTCCGGTGAAGGGAGCACTGCCGCCTGCGCCCGCAGCTCCCGGTTCTCGTCCCGCAGGCTTCGCTTCGGCGGGCGCCGAACTTCTTGCGGCCCCCACCACGGGCTCACCGGTCTCCTCTCTCGACCCACCTGTTCTTGGAGAAGAAGCAAGCCTGCTACGAAGGAATCCGGCCGCGGGGGACAGCCCGGAACGTACACATCGACGGGAATGATCTTATCCACCCCCTGTACCACGCTGTAAATGTCGTACATTCCTCCTGAGTTGGAGCACGATCCCATGGAGATAACCCATCTGGGCTCCATCATCTGTTGGTACAAGCGTCTGATGATAGGAGCCATTTTTATGAACGGCGTACCCGCAATTATCATGAGATCCGATTCGCGAGGAGTGCCTCGAATTACCTCGGAACCGAACCGCGCGATATCGTACTTGCTCGTCAGAGCCGCAGCCATTTCCACATAGCAGCACGAAAGGCCGAAGTTGAACGGCCAGATGGAGTACTTCCTTCCCCAAGCCAGGAGGTCCTGAAGCCGTGAAAGAACGATACCGTTCCGTTGAGCCTCTTGAGCTTCCTCATCTTGACTGCCTTTGGAGGGAGATGCGGTGAGCCATGACAGCATGCGGTGTCGCCTCTTTGCCCGACTATCGGTCCCAAGCGGTTGCGCTCGGCTTTTCGGACGGTCTTGGACAACGGAGATCGGCCGTGCCCTTGATAACGTGCTGCAATTTTTTCAGCTCGAGTCCACCGATCCTCCAGAGGTAGGCCAAAGCTGCCAAGAGAACCGCCATGAATATCAAGGCCTCCACGTACCCGATCCAGCCGGCCTCGCGCACTACCACGGCCCATCCGAAAAGGAAGATCGCCTCGAGATCGAAGATCACGAAAAAGACTGCTATCAGGAAAAAGCTCACGTCAAAGCGTCCCCTCGCCCCTCCTGTAGCCATGATTCCCGATTCGTACGGATCGCCCGTGCTCCGCTCGCGGTGTCGCTCCCCCAGCAAGCTCGAAATGATGAGGATCGCGGCGACGAGAATGATCACGATGGAGACATAGAGGGCAAACGGCCACAGCACGAAAAGCCTCCGGGGATTTCAGAGGTTTGCAGGCACGTGTCGAGCGGATCGTTGCGTGACTAGCATTGGCAGCTCCGGGAGAGCCGCAAGACAATCGCTCGCTATTACATTGGCAAAAGACCATAGTATCGGCCTGTTGTCAAGCTGTTTTAGAATTCGTATTAGGTATCGCTGCTCGTTTCCCCCTCTCTGCGGTATTGACTGAACAAAGAGGCGGGTGGTACCCTGGAAAGGTCGTATTGCAGGCAACGTGCCGGGCTGTTTCGGGCTATCCCTCTAACAACAAGGGATGACGCCTTTCACGATACGAACCGTACATCTTGATGCGTTTATTAATTCGAATCGGTTCGGATGTTTATTGGACAACCATTGATAAAATGCAGACCAGGAGGCACACATGATCGATGAGATTCACAGAGAGGATGGTCCATCTCCAAGCCGGCTCTCGGAAACAGAGCTTGCAGAAAATGCGACAGAGGGTGTTACCCGCCGAGGCTTCCTCGCATCCATTGGCGTGGGAGCAGTGGCAGTGGCCGCGGGGGGAGGGTCTGCATCGGCAAGGCCTTCCACTGAAGTGCTTAAGCCTGATGAAATGGCGAAATTGACGCTCAAGATCAATGGACGGATCTATCGGCTTCTCGTGGAGCCCCGGTGGTCGTTGCTCTACGTTCTTCGTGAGGAGTTGGGACTTACGGGAACCAAGGTGGGGTGCGAACGCGGAGAGTGTGGCGCGTGTACGGTTCTCATAGACGGCAGGCCTCAGTATGCATGCTTGATGCTCGCTGTTGAAGCCGAGGATGCGGAGATCACCACGTTGGAAGGCCTGATGGACGGACAGGAGCTCGGCCCGGTTCAGCAAGCTTTTGTCGAGCACGATGCCTTTCAATGCGGATATTGCACGCCCGGTCAGATAGTGGCCGTCGAGGGACTCCTGCGGAAGAACCCTGATCCCAGTCTTGACGAAATTCGAACCGGAGTGAGCGGGAACCTGTGCAGGTGCGGTGCGTACGGGCACATTTTCGAGGCGGCTCAAAAGGCTGCGAAGCTCAAGTCCGGCCAGGGAGGAAAATCATGAACACGGAAGAAAAGAGATATTACTTCCTGGAAGGACTCCCAGTGCCGGAAACACCATTGCCCGGGGATGAGCCAGCCCCATGGAAGAAGACGCATTTCGTGGGAAAGGGCTTGCCGAGAGTGGATGCATACGAACGAGTAAGCGGATCTGCCGTGTATCCGTCCGATGTCAATTTTCCGGACATGCTCTACGCGGCCATACTCGGATGTCCCTACCCCAACGCACGAGTCAAGAACGTGGATACCTCTGCCGCAAGCAAGGTGGCAGGCTGCCGGGGGGTGATGACAGGATCTTCTCCCGGCGCTGACATTGCCTGGCGGTATGAAAAGAAAAAGTCCAAGATCTTCGATCCTCATTGCAGGTACGAGGGGGATGCGGTGGCAGCGGTCGTTGCGGACACGCCCTACAGCGCGTGGGATGCCATAAAGGCCATCAAGGTCGACTATGAGATCCTACCCTTCGTCTCGGATGAGAGAAATGCCCTTGCCTCCAAGGCGCCCGCGGTGCATCCGGGAGGGAACCAGGTGGGCAAACCCCAAACCTACGAACGGGGAGATGTGGACAAAGGCTTCAAGGAAGCGGACGTGGTCCTGGAAGCCGAGTACAGGACCGAATGTGAGCTCCATACCCCTATGGAGCTTCATGGCTGTGTCGTCCGATGGGATGGAGATGAGCTCATCATCTGGGAGTCTACACAGGGTGTGTACTCGGTCCAGACGATGGTCGCAGAAACCCTTGGGCTCCCCCTTGCCAAAGTTCGGGTGATAGGCCGGTACATGGGGGGTGGATTCGGCTCGAAGCTCGTTACGAGCAAGTACTCCATTATCGCTGCCCTCTTTGCAAAAGAGACGGCTCGACCGGTGAAGCTCTTTCTCACACGGGAACAGACATATCTGGTCGTAGGAAACCGACCGCCGACCAACATGACCCTCAAGGCGGGGATAAAGAAAGACGGCACGCTCACTGCGCTCCAATTCACCTGCTTGGGCACGGGGGGCGCTTATCCTGCTGATGGAACTTGGGGAGTGGATTGGCTTGTTCGTGACACCTACCTCTGCCCCAACGTCAAATGCGAAAGCACGGATGTTTATATCAATGCCGGTCCGGCGAGACCGTTCCGGGCGCCCGGCCATCCTCAAGGGTCCTGGGCGCTCGAGCAGATGATGGACGCGTTGGCTGAAGCCATCAAGATGGACCCGGTTGAGCTCCGATTGAAGAACATCCCCACGTACAGCCAAGGACGGCCCGGAAACATGCCATATACGTCCACAGGGCTGAAGCAGTGTCTTGTAGAGGGAGCCAAGGCCTTCAAATGGAAGGAGAAGCGAGCCGCGCTTGCTCGTACCAAACAAACCGGCCATATCAGGCGAGGTATAGGCATGGCTGGAGGCCTGTGGCAAGTGGGGGGCGGAATGCCGCCCTCATCCATTGTTCTCAAGCTGTTTGTCGATGGCAGCGTTAACCTTAATATGGGTGCCAGCGACATCGGAACCGGCACAAAAACGATCATGGCCCTCATTGTCTCGGAGGAGCTGGGAGTACCACTGGACAAGATCCAGATTGAAAATGCCGATACCGGTACGACCCAGTACGCAACTCCAAGCGGGGGGAGCAAGACCGTCCCTTCCGACGGCCCGGCAGTGAGAGATGCTGCGGTAAGGGTCAAACAGAGACTCTTGAAGCTCGCTTCAGAGGATCTGAAGAGCAAGCCGGAGGATTTGACCGTTGTCGGCGGATACGTCGTATCTCAGAAGGACAAATCCAAGCGAATCAAAATCGGAGAAATCGGCAAGTTCAAGGAACAGCGTGTGATTGTGGGGCTGGGATACCGAGGCCCCAATCCGGTGGGAAAAATAATACAGCCGTTCTGCGCGCAATTCTGCGAAGTGGAGGTGAACACCCTGACCGGAGAGGTAACCCTTCTCTCGTTCCTTGCCGCTCACGACAGCGGGAGAGTAATGGATAGACTCACGTACGACTCCCAGGTTATAGGCGGAATCACCATGGGAGTCGGCTTTGGCATGACAGAGATGAGGGTGCTGGATCGCCGGACAGGCAAGCTCTGCAACAAGAACTGGCACGATTACAAGCTCCCCACCTCACGGGATGTGCCCTCGGAAATTGTCTCCCTGCCCCTCGAGCTTCCCGATGCGGAAGCCAATTCCATAGGAGCCAAGGGGCTGGGCGAACCGGTTACCGTGCCCACCGGCGCAGCCATAGCCAATGCGGTGTATGACGCTATCGGTGTGCGGGTGACGAGCACCCCCATCAATCCTCTACAATTGAACCGGCTCCTCGCGGAGCGCAGAGGCAAGGAGTAAACAATGCTGCCCAATTTCAGCTATGTGCGCGCGAAGTCCGTGGAGGAAGCGGTGGAGCGCCTCTCTGCGCCTGGGGCCTTGATTCACGCGGGAGGGACTGACCTGCTGGGATGCCTTCGCGATGAGGTCTTCGGTGCTGACCTCCTCGTCAGCATTAGCCGATTGGCCAAGCTGCGAGGGATAGAGGAGACATCGGACGGTGGGCTCCGCATCGGTGCACTTGCCACTGTCACGGAGGTAGCCGAAAATCCAATGATAAGGGAGAGATTCCCCGGCTTGGCGCAGTCTGCTGCGGAGGTGGCGAGCCCCCAGTTGAGGAATCAGGGGACCATGGGCGGGAACATTTGCCAGAAGCCCCGCTGTTGGTACTACCGCGGGGCGTTCCATTGTCGTCGAAAGGGGGGGAGTATCTGTTACGCGTTTGGAGCTGAAAATCAGTTCCACGCAATCTTCGGCCACGATCACATCTGTGCTATTGTGCACCCCTCGGACACGGCCCCCATTTTGGTAGCCTTGGACGCGACCGCGCGAGTAGTCGGGCCGCGCGGGGCCAGATTCGTCCCTCTGCCCCAGTTCTTTGTTCTTCCTAACCAGGACGTGGAGAAGGAAACCGTGCTTGACCCCGGCGAGATCGTCACGGATATCCAGGTGCCGAAACCCGCGCAAGGATTGAGAACACGCTATCGGAAGGTTCGTGCCCGGCAGTCTTGGGACTTCGCCCTGGCGGGAGTGGCTCTGGCACTGAACTTCTCAGGGGACAAGGTTCAGCGGGCACGGGTGGTGTTGAGCGGGGTGGCCCCCATCCCGTGGCGATCCGAGGAAGTGGAAAAGGCGATCACCGGCCGGAAGCTCGACGCGGAAACCATAAAGCATGCGGCCGAGGCAGCCGTCGCGGACGCCCAACCATTGGAGCAAAATCAGTATAAGATACCGTTGGTCCAGGGTGTCCTGGAAGAGCAGCTCACTACCATAGCAAAGGGCTGACCCACGGTGAAAGCTTCAAGATGCGGAGGGCGGATCGGTTTGAGACAGAGCCCTCCGCGCATTCTCCTACAAAAAGACAGGCATTTCTTTCACAACCCCTGTAAACGGGACCGGATACATCTCGGTTGGAGCGGAATCACATGAATCAAGCTGAAGTGTCTCGGGCATCCGTTTCCGTGCGATACATCAAGCTCTCCGTGCTTCTTACGCTGGGGCTTGCCCATGTCCTGGCCACGCTCTTCTTTGTCGTGCCAGGGTACCTGTCGATCGATGAGGCGGTGTACCACATAGCAACAAAGAGCTTTTGGGAAAGCGGCACCTTCGAGATATGGAACGCTTACCAGGAACTCCCGTCCACCGAGATGCACCACCTGTTTTTCCCCCCATACAAGGGCCGTTTGGTCTCCCAGTATCCATACCTGTTCTCCGTCATCGCCGCGCCGATGTACCGTATCGCCGGATTTTACGGACTGTTCCTGATCAATGCTCTTGCCTTCATCGGGGTGGTGCTCCTCTGTTACGGCATTGCCATGAGGGTTCTGAAGGATGACAATCTGGCCCTCAATGCCTGCCTCATTCTCGTAATCTGCACGTTTAGCTGGGAATATTCTCAGGCTGCGTGGCCCCACATGACATCCGTCCTGGTGATCTTGACCGCGTTCTATTGCGCGGTACGATCGTTCTATGGGGAATCGAAAACACAGGCGGTGTGGTGGGCGCTCTGTTCCGGACTGATAGCAGGATTCGGTCCCTCGATCCGTATGGAAGGGGCGCTGATCTTCCCGGTATTGCTCTCCCTCTTCCTGTTTACGAGGCCGTGGCGTCCACAAGAGGTCTGCGCCATCAGCCTTGGTCTCACGCCAGGACTGGTGGCGTTCGCATTGGCAAATGAGGCAAAATTCGGGTCCCTCGTTCCGTTCACCTATGGAGGCTCGTCAAATATCTCCCCCCTCGTGGTCGTTGGCGTGCTCTTCGTGATAGCGTCGGCCTGGGTGCTCACTCGAGCCCGATTCACGAAATTTCTCGAGACGCACCGTGGCAAGCTCTTATGGGGTGGAATCGCTGCGCTGATCGCGGCACTCATTGTTCCGCAGGGTCGGTCCTTTCTGTTGGAGCTTGTGTGGAACTTCTGGATTTCCATCGTGGACATTCGGTGGCTCGATCCTAGCCTGATACTTCCCGCCATGACAAGAAGCTCGGGAGGCGGGGTCATTTATCTAGGAGCACAGAAAAAGGCGCTTATACAAAGTCTTCCGTTTCTTGCAATCCTTGCCATCCCCGTTATACGGGTTCTCAAGGTCACAGACGACTACCCACGACTGCTGGTGCTCCTCCTCATGCCGGTTACAAGCATTGCGTACTATGCATATGCGTTTCACCACTCGGGTGCCCACGCCGGAGGATTATGTCTGAATTATCGATACGCCCTTCCGCTCCTACCTTTTCTTGCAATTCTGACTGCGTACAGCATGGAACAAATGAAAATGCGCTGGGGAAGGCCGCTTACTGTTCCTACTGCCATAGTTCTCAGTTTCGGAGCTGCGCTGGTGTATTTTCTCTTGGTAAAGGAATTGCCCTCGAGTCTCAACGACTTGGAATTCCCTCTTCTCGACGTTCCACTTCTTCTCGCAGGGGCATTGCTCTTGATGGTGGTGCTCGGGGAAACAGTGAAAGGAAAAGAGCTTCTCGTTCTTCGGCCCGCTGTGTGGGGGATGCTGACCGTCACTCTTGCATGGTCGGTTCTCGTCGCGTTCTTTTATGATTACCCGGCGCACCGTAGCCAGCGGGAGCGGAATTACCATACGGGGGAAGAGGTTCGACAGGTAGTTGCGCCAGGCTCCGTCTTCTTCACCTCCCCCGTCGTGGATCCGTTCATCCGCGTGATCGAGAACCATCGCGTGGCCATTGCATTTCCTGATCGAGATCGCTTTCGGGACTTCCCCAAGCTTGTCGATTTTCACCTCAAGGCCGGCCGACGGGTGTACGGAGCATTCTACAACGGAACCTGGGCCAACCTGAAATCAGGGCCCCTGGCCCAATATACGGTGACGCCCCGCATGTCAACCTCACCCGGCTTCACCATTGGCGAAATCTCTTTCCCGCGGCAGTCCCCGCAACCGAAAGCGGAGGATCACGCTAAATCCTCGGATTCGGCTTTCGGCAAGTGAGAGTTCGCCCATAATACCTTAAACTTGCAATCAGATGATGCGGCAGCTAGAATGGATGCGCCTGGGATCAATCGGTTGAGAGCTCCCTGTGATACTGGGCTGCAACATCGCGTTTCGAGGGTACATGGGTCAATGGCAAGTGCCGGTGCGTCACAGACGTGTGATGGCGAACGCTCCATTTGTTCGGCCGACCGGGACATCGAGGTCTCTGCTGTCATGCCGTGCCTCGATGAACAAGAAACAATCGGCCGGTGCATAGAAAAAGCGATTAATTGCTTCACGGTCTTGGGAATAAGAGGAGAGGTTGTGGTCGGCGACAACGGGTCCACGGACGGCTCTGTAGAAATCGCTCGATCCCTCGGCGCCCGGGTGGTGCATCAGCCGATCAGAGGATATGGGGCTGCTCTGCAGGCAGCAATCGGTGCAGCTCGCGGTCGGTATTGCATCATGGCAGATTGCGACGATTCGTACGACTGGTCGGCCATGGGCCCTTTCATAGATAAATTGCGGGAGGGCTACGACCTCGTGATGGGGACCCGTCTCAAAGGGAACATTGTGCCAGGTGCCATGCCGCCGCTCCACCAATACTTCGGCAATCCGTTCCTCTCGGGATTAATGAATCTGTTCTTTCGAACCGGTGTGAGCGACGCACACTGCGGCATGCGGGGATTCTCCAAAGAGTCCTATGCAAAGATGGATCTTCAAAGCACAGGAATGGAATTCGCGACCGAAATGGTCGTCAAGGCCAAGAATAAGAACCTGAACATCACTGAAATCCCGATCACCCTTTACAAAGACGGCAGGTCCAAGAAACCCCACCTGCGATCATTCCGTGACGGGTGGCGTCATCTCAGGCTCCTGCTCTTCTACGCCCCGGACTATCTATATATTATCCCCGGTTTCCTCATGCTCATTCCTGGGATAATTCTGCAGGCGGCGCTCCTCCTCGGCCCGATAAGGGTCTTCGGTCACTACGTTGGAATCCATTGGCTGGCTTTGGGGTGTCTCTTAACGCTCCTGGGCTTTCAGGTCGTTTCCATGGGTGCGTTTGCCAAGGCTTTCGCCATGAACGAATCGTTCGAGATGAGAGGGCCCACCTTTACCAGATTGGTAAACTGGTTCACTCTGGAGATCGGAGTGGCGATGGGTGCACTTCTGATCTTTCTCGGGTTCTTGGCAGACCTTTCCATTTTGGTGACGTGGTTGACCCGTGGCGGCGGGGAAATGGGCTCCGCTCATACGGTGATTGTCGCGTCCACAACCATGGCTCTGGGCTTCCAGATCGTGTTCTGCTCGTTCTTTCTCGCCATGTTCAAGCTCCAAGCCCAGAAGAACGCTGATGAGAAAAGTTTGAAAGATGCTCTAAGTATTTCGGGAAAGACGGAACCTGAGGATCCATGAAAGTCCTCGTAATCAACGAACCATATGTTAAGGGCTTCAACAGAGCCCAACGTTGGGCTGCCAGAACCCGCGGACGGGTGCTGAGAGCCCCTGATTGGCTCGCGTATGCAACCGCGGTTCTTGAAGAATCCGGGGTCGATACGAAGCTGTACGACTTCCCTGCCATGGATTGGGACAAACAGCATCTTCGACGCATAGTGAAGCAGGAAGCTCCCGATTTCGTCGTGCTCGATTCCACCACCCCCTCGATCTACTCTGACATTGAGTGCGCCAGGATATGTAAGGAAGAAAGCGGGTGTGGCATTGTCATGGTCGGACCTCACGCGTCCGCTCTCCCTCAAGATACCTTGAAGATTGCCGATGGCGCGGTTGACGTCGTATGCATCGGAGAATACGACCTCACCGTGCTCGATGTGGTGCAGAATTTCAGCCGCTTGTCCACAGTCACAGGAATTGCATTTCAGGAAAACGGTCGCACTGTTGTCACGAAGCCCAGGCCGCTCATCGACGATCTCGATGCTCTTCCGTTTCCGGCGTGGCACCATTTGGACCTCATGAAGTACTTCGACGGGGGGAAGCTTTACCCGTATATCGATATATTCTCCGGAAGAGGGTGCCCGCACACCTGCTCCTTTTGCTTGTGGCCGCAAGTCATGCACGGGAGAAGGGTTCGTTTGAGATCGCCCGGCCGAGTAGTCGACGAAATCGAGCACGACATTCATTTGTGCCCTAGCGTGGCGACGAGAGGGGAGTTTTTTTTCGAGGACGACACATTCACTCTGATCAAGTCTAACGCTGTAGCGGTGTGCGAAGAGATTCTGAGGAGAGGGCTGAAGATCACGTTTTCCGTAAACGCGAGAACTGACACCGCGGACGAGGAGCTCTTCCGAATCCTCAAGCGCGCGGGATGCAGGGAGCTTCTCGTGGGATTTGAATCAGGCGACCCCGACATTCTTGCAGGCATTGGAAAGAGGAGCACTGTGGAGGATTCGTACCGGTTCATGGAAATGGCGCGTAAGACGAAGCTCGATGTCCATGGATGCTTCGTGCTCGGATTGCCCGGAGAGACGGAAGAGACAATGGAAAGGACTATCCGGTTCGCGCTCTCCCTCGGCCTCCACACCGTTCAGTTTTCTGCGGCCGTCCCTTTTCCGGGCACCATGTATTTCGAGTACTGTCGTGATCACGGTCTGCTTGTCTCCGAGAACTGGGAGGACTGGCTCAGGGAAGGCGAACAGGCTGGGGTAATCGAATACCCCGGGCTGGGCAAGGAAGCTGTGGAGCGTGCGGTCGATCGGGGATTGCGGCAATTCTACTTCCGGCCTTCCTACATGATCAAGTTCCTCTTTCAAACACGAAGCGTATCCGACCTCTACAGAAAGGTCCGGGGAGCAAAGAATTTTATAGACTACCTCTGGAGTGAGCGTCGTGGAGACGCCAGAAGCCGGGCCTGAAATTTCGATCGTCATTCCGGTGCACAACAGCAGTGGCACCATTGCAAAGTGCCTTGACTCACTGATTCGGCTGACTCACCCCAGCTTTGAGGTGATCATAGTGGATGACGGTTCCACCGACACGACCCTCGAAATCTGCCACTCATATCCCACTGTAAAAGTCATTCCCGTGCCCAAGGGTGGTCCTTCACGGGCAAGGAACATCGGTATAGCACAATCACGGGGTCAATTTGTCGCGTTTACCGATGGAGATTGCGTTGTGGATAGGCACTGGCTTGACGAGCTCAGAAAGGGGTTCCTCGCCCCGAACGTCGCAGGGGTCGGCGGAGATCAGGTCAGCCCTCAAGACGACACAGATACCGGGAAGCTCATTCAGGCATTTCTCAAGACCATCGGATTCGTGGCAGACTATGTGAAAAGCGGCGCATCATTGAGGCCGACCGCCCACAACCCTTCCTGCAACAGCATGTACCGCAAGGAGGTGCTCACGGAGTGCGGTGCATTCAATGAGGAGCTCTGGCCGGGCGAGGACGTGGAGCTTGATTTCAAGATCAGTCGCCTCGGGTACACCCTCATGTACAATCCGGCAGCAAGAGTCGCCCATTATAGGCCTTCCTCATACGCCAAGCTTGCGCGCATGTTCAAGAGATATGGGGCAGGCCAGGGGTATCTTGCAAGGAAGTACGGCATGTTTCGGCCAATCCACTGGGTACCGCTTCTTATAGTGCTCGCGTCACTCGTGCTAGCTCTGTTATCCTGGTGGAGTCCCTGGGTTTTGCTCTCGCTTCTCGCCCTCCCGCTCGGATCCTTCCTCTGGTTCACCAGCGTCACCCGATCCTGGTCCACTGGGCTGCGGTTCGTATGGATGCTCGCGATCGTCCTGTTCTCCTGGGATATTGGTTTTGTTGCCGCGTATTTCAATGGCACGCGCGATCGTGCGTGACCCGGCTCACCACCACTTCATTGGGGTGGAGAGCGTGGGGCGAATTGACCTTTGCGGTAGATGCAGGGGCGCGTTCAGGACAAGAATCACCGGCGAGACGCCCGCGCTACCGAGGGCGTGGCACCTTCTGATCCAACATCAATTCAATTGGCAAAATTTCGTCCGCCTCCCATGTGTCGAGGACATCTATGGGACGATCGCGGACCGGTGGGATGGGTGTCCCACCAGTCATTGTTGAACAGGAGAAGTGACATTGTTATTGGCAGGCGCTTTAACTCTCGGAGGATTCTTCCTGACCTTGGGTCCCTCGTGCAAGCGGAACCGCGGAACACGTCGTATCTCCTGGGCTCTTCCAGGGTAATTTTTCCGAGCGGGTCTTGACATTCGAAAACGGATGTTGATCTGAAGTTCGAGTTAACCAAATCGGTAATCACCGGGGTCGTCAAACCCGAGTGATAAGCTCATGACCGTGTAGGGAGGAAGTTTGCTATGCGCAGCTTGATTCCTTGGACGAGAAAGGAGACCGAGCCCATCTCGGAGACAGTGCTGTCCGACTTACGTCGGGAATTCGACACGCTCTTCGATCGCTTTTTCGAGCCGCAATGGCCCGATTGGGGGCGCGCCGAGGGTCGGCGTTTCGTTCCCGCATTTGACGTGTCGGAAACCGATGAGGAGCTCCTCGTGAAGGGTGACATACCCGGCGTCGCTCCCAACGACGTCAATGTGAGCGTGGCAGGCAACGTGCTCACCGTGCGAGGGGAAAGGAAGGAAGAGCGAGAAGAGAAGACCGAGAGCGTTCACAGAATCGAGCGATCTTTCGGATCCTTTTCCCGGTCGTTCACGCTTCCGACTCACGTTGACGTGGACAACATTAAGGCGACCTACAAGAACGGAACACTGGAGCTGAGATTACCGAAGGCGGAGCGCAGCAAGAGGAAGACCATCAAGGTCGACGTCGCGTGATGGTGTGAAAGCGTCGGGGAAAAACACTGCCGGATGAACCTCCGGCAGCCCCGTCAAAGCTCAACAGTTAGATCCGATGCAAAGGAGGAAAACGATGGCTATCTGGGGTACCGTACGAGATCCGCTATGGAGCGACTTTACACGTCTGCGCCGGGAAATGGACAACCTTTTCACCGCCTTGACAGGAGGGGCGCGCAGATTAGGAGAGCCTCTGTGGAGAGAGGTGCGCCTCTTTCCGCTGCTCAACGTAACGCGACTGGATGAAGAATATCTCGTCACCGCTGAGCTGCCAGGTGTCAAGACCGAGGACTTGGAAATTAAGGTGGAGGGTGACACGCTTTCTTTAAAGGGAGAGCGTAAGCCTCGCGAGACAGGAGAGGGAATTAGCTATCACAGGCGAGAGCGCAGCGGCGGAATGTTTCAGCGAAGCCTGGCCCTGCCCAACCGGATCGACGCTGACAACGTGAAGGCCAGTTACAAGAATGGGGTGCTCAAAATCAGGCTTCCCATAGAAAAGGCTGAGCTCCCGAAGCAGATTGCTGTTGCCACAGAATAGGGAAGGCGAAGGAGGAAAATCACCATGGCCGATCAGGAAATTCAGGTTGCCGAAAAGAAAGAGGTTGAGCCTGCGAAAGGCGAGTTTACTCGCGAGGGAGTGTACTTCACGCCTGCTGTGGACATTTACGAAACAGACAAGGAGTTGGTTCTCCTGGTGGACATGCCTGGCGTAAACAGCAATAACGTGGAAATTGAGCTCAAGGAAAACATACTTTCCATAGAGGGAAAACTGGTAGACGAGCTTCCCTCGGGAGAAGCCCTCCTGACCGAATACCGGACAGGCAATTATTTCCGCACGTTCCGGATTACCGACATTGTAGACCAAAGCAGAATTTCAGCAACAATGTCCGATGGGGTTCTGCAACTGAAGCTGCCCAAAGCGGAAAAGGCGGTGCCGAGAAAAATTCCTATCGCCACGTGAGTGGACGATCTTCGAAGGATGGAAGAGCCCTACCAGCTCTTCCATCTTGGTTGAGACAGTCCCCTGGGTAATTTTCACCCGCGAACAAGTTTGCCGGTAAAAAATCACCCGCGCCAATATGGTGCTTTCAAAGCGATTCGGCCAAAACTGGTATTTGTGGGTCAATTTCACCCACATTTTCGGAGGAGCCACAGCATGGCGTTGTCTCGCGTTTGGCTCCTTTCCTCCACTGCCCCTCTCTTTGTCGCTGATTCCACGCATTCAATCTTGAGCGGGAAATGAGACATTTCTGGTCTAATTCATTGACGATTTCGGTTCGTCCGCCGCGAGCAAGTGGATGCATGCCTCTGATTTTGGTGCTTTTCATCAGCCTCCGCTTTTTCTGGCATATAGATTGCAAATCCTGAGGCTGCCAAGGGAAAGCGAATTCTATGCCGTGACGCTGAAATTAAGTCACGGTAACGGGAGTCATGATTCAGGCGAAGGATTGTCTCGCCTAATAGTAGATCGACAATTGGTCAAAAGTTTTTCTTGCAGGCAACCGCTTAGACAGGGGGGGAGGCGGGCACAGTTCGCTGTGCCCGTCTTCTTATTTCGAACCCAGGAAATCCTGGCTTAGAGTTTTTCCGCTACCAGCTCTGAAAGATCCATGACGCGGAGGTCTTCACCCTTGCCCATGACGTTGCACGAGTCCTCGAGCATGGTGATGCAGTACGGGCACGCGGTCACGAGCGTCTTTGCACCGGCATCCAGGGCCTCGGTGATCCGGAGCTCCGCAAAGCGTTGGCCGGCCGGGGTTTCCATCCAGACCCTTCCTCCGCCGCCTCCACAGCAAAGGCTATTCTTCTGGTTTCGGGAAAGCTCCCTCACTTCCGATCCTGGGAGAGCCGCCATGAGGCTTCTCGGCGCGTCGTACACAAGGCTGTGCCTGCCCAGGTAACAGGGGTCGTGCATGGCCACGGGGCCCACGGCTTCACCCGAGAAGCTCAACTTCCCTTCCGCAGCGGCGCTGGACAGAACCTCCGTGTAGTGGAGCACCTCGTACTCTCCACCGAGCTCAGGATATTCATTCTTGAAGGTGTAAAGGCAATGGGGTGACGTCACGATGATCTTCTTCACTCCTTTGGAATTGAAGAGATCCACGTTGGACTGGGCCAGTTTCTGGAATAGCTGCTCGTCGCCTATCTTGCGGATCGATTCTCCGCAACAGCTTTCCTCGTTTCCGATAACCCCGAAGCTCACGCCTGCAGCCCGCAGGGCCTTAACAACGGAACGGGCTATCTTCTGGCTGCGCACGTCGTAGCAGGAGGTGCAGCATACGAACAGAAAGTACTCCGTGTCCGCGGAGAAGGTCGGAACGTCCACATCCTTCATCCACTGGTTGCGCTTGTCGCGCTCTCCAGACCATGGATTGCCCTGAGAATGCAGGCTTCCCGCTATAGGTTTGAGGCTGGGCGGAATGGTACCAACCTCGGCAAGCATGCTGCGCATGCCTCTCACGTTCGCAATAATGTCCACACCACGAGGGCATCTGTCCGCGCAAGCCTTGCACGTGGTGCAGGCAAAGAGACAATTTTCGGACTCAAACCCTTCCAGTCCCAGTTGACCCAGACGCTGTACGAGCCTGACGTTGAACTGCTCCGAGGCTTCACCCGGCACAAGGCGCCACGGACACGTGCCGGTGCACAGTCCGCATTGCATACACCAATAGAGGCTCTCAGCGCCGGAATACACGATCGCGTCGCTGACTTCGAGAAAAGGTATTCTAGTTTCCATGCCGTTTCCTTGTAAAATTCAGGAAGGCCGCATCAATCCTTGCTTCCGCGACCTCCCTTCGTAGAGTTTTCCGAGAGGTTTTCTCCCGAGCTTCTCCAGTCTCCAACCTCAATACCCCTTGTACGGATTTGGGCCGAGCTCTTCCAATCGAGCGGTGAACTCCTCCAAGATTGAAGGGATCTTGCCGTAGTCGTCAATCGCTAGCTGCTCGACTCTGATGCGATCCGACTCGAGCATGAGCCTGTCCAGCGTCTCTTTTATCTTGGACATGCGCGTGTTGGCCAGCTCGCTGCCCTGGATGAAGTGGCACTGGTAATCGTCGCCGTAGCGGCAGCCGAACAGGATGACGCCGTCTATTCCCTTGGAGAGAGCGTCCGCTATCCAGACGAGATTGATGGACCCGAGGCAGCGCAAGGGAATGAACCTTACCCAAGGAGAATACTGAAGCCTGTTCAGACCCGCCATGTCGAGAGCGGGGAAGGAATCGTTCTCGCAAATCAACCCTACAATCCGAGGCTTCTCGTCGTACTCGTCAGGAACATGAATGGACTTGATCATAGAACCGATCATATCCACGGAGTAGTTGTTGAAAGATATGATGCGCTCTGGGCAGGACCCCATACAGATGCCGCACCTGCGGCAGCGGGTGGGGTGCGGAAGAGGAGTGCCCTTTTCGTCTTCATTGTACATTCCGAACGGGCATTCTTCCGTGCATCGTTTGCACTGGGTACATCGAGTGATAAACAGCTCCGGATAAGACATGTCCCCTGCCCTGGGATGCACCGCCCTACCCTCGGCTGTGGCCTGCACGCACTGAATGGCCTTTAGCGCAGCACCTGTGGCATCGTTTGCTGACCTGGTCGCGGTCATCGGCTGCCGGACACACCCTGCTGCATAGATGCCCGTTCGCCGCGTTTCATAGGGAAAGCAAACAAAATGCGAGTCAGGGAAGCCGTATTTTAGCTCAGGCACCGCGGGGCCCTGACGATACTGCAGGTTCAGAATGGGATTGTCCAGGACTGCTGGTTGCATTCCTACGGCGAGCACCACAAGGTCCGCTTCCACCTGGATGGGCTCGCCAAGCAGCTCGTCCATAGCTTCGACCATGAGCTTGCGCTCCGAGCCCTCTGAAATCGCCACCTTCGCGGTATCCGTTTTGACAAAGACCGTGCCTTCTTTTTGAACCTTCTTGTAAAACTCCTCGAGCTGTTCTGGACTTCTGATGTCCTTGTAGAAGATGAAGGTCTTGTTTTCCTCGTTTTGTTCCTTTACGTACAGGGCCTGCTTGAGAGAGACCCTACAGCACACTGCGCTGCAGTACGGCAAGTGATTCGGGTCTCGAGAGCCAGCGCACTGAATAAATGCCACCACGGATGGCTCCGATCCGTCTGAAGGACAGGTGATTTTTCCCGCTTTCGCCATCTCTTCCAATTGCACGCTGGTGATAACGTCGGGAAACTTCCCGTAGGAGAGGTGTTCGAGCTTCTCCGCCTCGTACGGCTTCCATCCGGCTGCCATAACTATCGACCCTACCCGGTGAGCTCCTCCACCGTTGGACAGGGTCACGTCGAACATTCCCGGCGCACCAGCGACCTTATCGATCGTCGTGCCCGTGTGGACGGTAATGTTGGGGTCGGCGTGGACACGTGCAATAACGTCATGAATATCGATGTCTGCAGGCTCCTGATACGGTGGCCCGGTTGGAGTGGTCTTGTACCATTTTGCCATCCATCCGCCGAGCTCGGGCTCCTTTTCCACCAGCCGCACAGCGTACCCGGCTGCAGAGGCGTCAAGTGCAGCCTGTAATCCCGCAGCTCCTCCTCCGACTACCAGGATTGAAGTGTCGATCTCATCCTGGAAAGGCTTGGGTAACGTGGTCTTCATGACCCTCGTTATCCCCATGCGGAGGTAGTCTTCCGCCATCATCGTGGTGTCCTCTTCGCCCGAAGGCTGACACCAAGCCACGTGCTCCCTCAGGTTGACCCGCTCGGTAATCGTCGTCATAGGGTCAAAGGCGAACTCATCCGTCTTGACCCGCCCCGAGCAGGCTCCGATAACTACGCAGTTAATCTCTCCGGAATCGATCGCTGCGCGGATCGATTGTACCGACTCGGGGCTACACTGCGCCGGATTAGTTTCACATTTGGCGCACTTGAGCTCTTTGGCGACAGCAGAGAGGGCGTCCATGTCGATAGCGTCTCCGATACCACATCCCGAGCACAAATAAACACCGATTTTCTGATCCATGAACATCACCTCCCCATTGTCCGTTGAATTGCCTTCAGGGCCGCGCCGGTGGAATCTTGAACGGAAGCAGCAACCTCCATTGGCGCCTTGACGCAGCCGGCAGGGACTATGCCCGAGTCTCCGGATGAGGTAACAAAGCCGAAATCGTCATATTCCATCGCCAGCCCAGGCTTCACGGATGCGGTTCCCGGTACCATGCCTACAGCGAGCACGGCCAGGTCCACTACCTGTTTCACGAGTGCTCCTTCGCTGATATTTTCACCCTCAACCAGAACGCCGCCCGAAGCAGGATCCGGTGAAATCCGGGCTATCTTGCTCTTGGTGAGGATCACGTTTTCGTCCGCGTCCACTTTCGTGTAGAAGTCTTCGTACTTTCCCATTGCCCGCACGTCGATATAGTACATGTGAACGGTGCTGTCCGGCACGTGTTCGCGCACGTATGTTGCCTGTTTCAGGGAAGCGAGGCAGCAGATTCCCGAACAGTAGGCCAGATGATTTTCGTCTCGAGACCCGGCACATTGCACGAATGCAACGCTCTTGACTTCCTTGCCGTCGGATGGCCTCAGGATCTTGCCGCCCGTGGGACCGTTCACTGCTGCCAGACGCTCGAACTGGACGCTGGTCACCACGTTGGGCACCTTCCCCAGCCCGAGGTAGTCCACCTTTGTCGCGTCATAAGGGTCCCAACCCGTAGCCCAGACTATTGCCCCCACTTTATAGGTGACAGTCTCGGGTTTCATCTCAAGATCGACTGCGTTGTAGGCACAGGCGTCTGCGCATGCCTTCGCTTCGTCGGTTCCGATGATCTCCGGAGCGATCACGTACTTGAAGGGGAAGGCCATCGGATGTGGGAGATACGCTGCTTTCACGGTATTCAGGCCGTAGTTGACCGGATCGGGAATCTCCGTCTGCGCGACCTCCGCGCATTTGCCGCACGCAGTGCAATTGTCGTTCACAAAGCGGGGGTTCAGCTTCACCGTGACGTCGTAATCGCCCGCTTTTCCGGAGATGGATTCCACTTCGGCGAGAGTGTGATAAGAGATCTTGGGATTCTGCTTGATGCGCCTGAAATTTATCTCCAGACCGCATGCAGGAGGACATAATTTCGGGAAGTACTGGTTTAGCGAGACCACCCGCCCTCCCAGGTATGGGTTTCTCTCTACTATGATTACTTCCGCCCCTGTTTCGGCGGCCTCCACTGCAGCGGTCAGACCGCTTATTCCTCCGCCGACCACGAGGATTCTTCGATTTTCATCACCCATGGACTACCTCCGTGTCGATTCTCGGACGTAACGCCGCCGCTAGCGGAAACAGATCTAGACGTGCTTCCGCTCGGAAGATCTTAACGGGTCCACTCCAGCGAAAGGACTTTACCCTGATGAGCCGGCCCCTACAGAAAAGAGACGGTCCATCGACAGAAGACCTTTGAACGAACCTGGAAGCGCTGATATTCGCGATGAGTTTTTCGACGGCGCAACGACGTAATTCTCTATCATTTCAAGAGCTATGTCAATGCCGAAACCGGTCTGAGCGGGCTACAAAAAAGGAAGTAAATAGGGTATACTAACCGCCAAGATGAAAGCAATATTCGATTGATCCTTGCTGATGCGGCAGCGTTGAGGGAGCGGCTCGCCCGTAGTCGAAGACCAGCCGGTGATGCACCATGAAGGAACACGAGCTCGTTCAAGCGGCAAGCGCAGGCATTGCGCCACGAGTACTGACGTTGCTCCACGGGGGCGTGGATCCGAATTGCGTCACCAGTAGGGGAACGCCTCTCATGGCCGCATCTGTGGCCGGGCATGTGGGAGTGGTCAAGCAGCTCATTGACGCGGGCGCATCGCCAAATCTCTCGGACAGATCGGGCAACACTCCCTTGATGGAAGCAGCAGTTGCAGGCCACGTGCACGTAGTCAAGCTGCTTCTTGCTCACGGCGCGGAAGCACACGCTTCCAACCTGGAAGGGGATACGGCGCTGATCCTCGCGGCAGCGTGGGGGCATGCCGACGTGGTGGATCTCCTCTGCAAGCACGGAGGGGAAATCAATGCGCGCGACAAAGAGGGAAACACGGCCCTAGCGTGGGCAATCAAGCAAGGCCATGTCGATGTGGTGCAGTTGCTCCTGGAAAATGGAGGACGCGTCCATGGGGAAGGCATCCGGAACAACGCGGCTCTGACACTTGCAGCCGAGTCCGGCAGGCCGGAGATTGTGGAATTGCTCATGGATCGAGGGGTATCGGCCTTCGCCCGGGATCCTCACGGCGGGCTTCCTCTCATTGCAGCAGCGAAGGCAGGAGATCCGGAAGTGATCGACCTGCTCCTCGAACGAGGAGCGGATGTCAATGCCCGGGACGACACGCACCTGGGGAGTGCCCTCTTCTGGGCTGCTCGCAACGGGCATCTGGAATCCGTGGATCTTCTCCTGAAACGAGGCGCGGACGTGGCGCTGCGCGACAGGGCCGGTAATTCGGTCCTCCTCTGGCCGACCCTGCGGGGTTATGTGGAAGTCGTCGAGCTCCTGTTGCGCTGGAAAGCCGATGTCAATGCCCAGAGCTTGGCGGGCCTCACCCCTCTCATGATCGGCGCCCGCGCCGGGTGGAGCCGCGCGGTAGAGCTTCTCCTACAAGCAGGAGCGGATCCCAACCTTCGTGACAGACGAGGGAAGACGGCCTTGATCTATGCAGCCAGCCAAGGCAGCGTGCCAATCGTGACACTGCTCCTGGATAGCGGCGCGCACGTGAATGCCGCGAGCTCGTGCGGAAATACGGCCATATTCTGGGCCGCGTATCGTGGGCATGCGTCGGTCGTGAAAGTACTGTTGGCTCGGGGAGCTGAAGCCGGCAAGATCAACGCCAACGGGCACACCGCTCTTTTCTGGGGAGTGCTCAACGGCAGCGCCGAAGTCGCGAACCTTCTGGTGGAAAGCCACTGCCCGATCAATGTACGGGAGAAGCAGTATGGCTCTACAGCCTTGTTCTGGGCGGCAATGTTCGGTCGCGTGGAAACGGTGGATCTCCTTCTACACGCCGGTGCTGGTACAGCACGTCGAGACGGTCGGGGCAACACGCCCCTGCACTGGGCTGCAAGAAAGGGACGCACCGGGGTAGTGCGCTTGCTTCTCGACAATGGGGCGGACCCGAACGCGACCAACAAGGTGGGGTGTTCGCCGCTCTTGTGGGCAGCGGCCCGAGGAGATGCGGAAGTCGTCCGCATTCTGCTGGACAAGGGTGCCAACCCCAACATACACGACAAGCATGGAACGAATCCATTGTGCGTGGCCGCTGGAAGGGGCCATCGAGAAGCAGTTCGACTTCTTCTCAACTTCGGCGCGGATCCCAACGCCGGAGACGAACGTCACCCCAATAAGCCCTTGTATTTGGCCGCTCTCAAGGGTGACGTTGTTACCATGAAACTGCTCTTGGCCGCAGGAGCAGACCCCAACTCTACGAACCGGGGCGGTAATACGCCGCTAATGGCCGCGACGAGCTCCGGAAATGCGGACGCGGTGAATGCGCTCCTTCAACGGGGTGCGGTCATGGACCCGCGAGCCAAGGATGGATTAGCATGCCTGCGCAACGCGTTGCGACATGGCCATGCGGAAATTGTGTCTCTCCTCTTGTCGGGCGACCGGCGACCCAACAACGGACCCAACAACGACACCATGCTTCTGGAAGCTGCACGCTGGCCCTACAGCCGTATGGTGGAGCTGCTGTTGGACAGGGGTGCTGACGTGAACGCCAGGGACGTCAAATATAGGAATACCCCCCTGTTTTGGGCCGCGTTCAGAGGCAACGCGCGAGTAGTCAAGGTGCTTCTCGAGCGGGGCGCCAGTGTGCACGCGCGCAACAAATTCGGATACACACCTCTGTTTTGGGCAGCGCGAAATGGGGATACTCGGATTGTCAAGCTTCTTCTGGAGTGGGGAGCGGATCCTCGCGCCAGAGCAAAGGACGGCAAGACGGCTCTTATGGTAGCCGCCTCGGCAGGGCGTCTCCGCGCGGTCCGACTGCTCGCCGAAAAAGGGTGTCCCATCAATGCCAAAACCGAGACCGGATGGACCGCGGTGATGGAAGCTTATTTCGAGGGTCATGCCGAAGTTGCCGCATACCTCAAAGGAGTGGGCGCGAGGCTCGATGGCTTTATCAAGAGTCGGTCGTGGCCGGGCGGCTGGCACGACACTGCCGGCTGACGCTTTGTCCACCGAAGCCATGTCCCCCTTTATTCCTGATCCACCATAGGGGTGAGGATTCAGTCACATGAATCCGCGGCTGCGCGAGCTTTTTGAGAAAGGGTGACTGTTCTTGACTCCCATTGCTTCTCTCTGCTAATGATACATTTCGTGTCTCCTCTGTGACGGCGGTCCGGGGGATCTCTATTCCGAACAACGGGCCTTCCGGTCTTCCCCGTACGCACGGGAAGCCAGGCCGCGCCAAAACCCCTATCTCAAAGGAGCTGCCCCTATGAGTGACGAGTACGACATCGAGTTGACCGAAGAACATATTATGCTTCGGGATATGGTCAGGAAATTTGCAGAAAAGGAAATCTTGCCCCGGGTGGACAAAGACGAAAACGAGCATCGATTCCAGCGCGACTTGGTAGAGCAGATGGCTGAGCTCGGATTGTTCGGCTGTCCCGTTCCCGAGGAATACGGCGGCAACAACATGGGATACCTTGCACACGCCATTGTCACGGAAGAGATTGGAAGGGCGTCAGGGTCTCTCCGGGTGGCGTTCAACATGCAAACCATGGGCACTGCCCTCTCCATCCTCAAGTGGGGAAGCGACGAGCTCAAGAATAAGTACATACCTGAGCTCATGGCAGCCCGAGTGCTCGGATGCTTCGGCATCACCGAGCCGGATGCCGGCTCCGATACGGCCGCCATGTCCACCACTGCCGTGAAGGACGGAAACGAATATGTGCTGAACGGCAGAAAGATGTGGATCACCTGGGCCCCTGTGGCTGATAT
Organism: Thermodesulfobacteriota bacterium; assembly: GCA_040753915.1. Taxonomy (GTDB): domain Bacteria; phylum Desulfobacterota; class Desulfomonilia; order Desulfomonilales; family Desulfomonilaceae; genus JBFMDN01. The sequence goes on from JBFMDN010000008.1 coordinate 116,696, forward strand.
GTCCGTCATATTCGCCATGACTGACAAACAATCCAAGCACAAGGGCATGAGCGCCTTTGTCATGGACATGCACGCTCCGGGGGTCAGTACCATCGAGATCAAGGATAAGCTTGGACTATGGGCCTGCCCCACCGGCGAGATCATCATGGAGGATGTAAGAGTCCCCGCCGGGAATCTGCTCGGAGAGGAAGGCAAAGGGTTCGGTTACCTCATGCAAGAGCTCATCAGCACCAGACTCTCCGCTGCCGCGGGTGCGGTGGGCTCGTGCCAGGCCGCTCTGGACGAATCGATAAAATACGCAAACGAGCGCAGGCAGTTCGGCAGGCCTATAGCGGAATTTCAGATGGTACAGGAAGTCATCGCTCGCATGGTGGCAGAGACTGAGGCGGCCCGTGCTCTGGTCTGGCGCTGCGCTATGCAGAAAGACCGAGGATTGATCAATAACATGCGAGAAACGGTTCTCGCAAAATATTACGCGTCCCGTGCCGCGGACGAGGTGCCCAACCTGGGGCTCGAGGTCCTGAGCGCCTACGGTTACTCGAACGAGTACCCCATCGCCCGAATCCTGAGAGACGGTAAGGTGTACAAGATTCTCGAGGGCGCAACGAACATAATGAAGATGATCCTCGCGAATGACGCGCTTGGATTAAAGAAAGCGAACCGGTAGCCCTGTCTGCGCTCTCTGATTCAGGATCGGGCCTGAAACGCAACCAGAAGGGGCTCGAGAATACCGGGGCGTGACCTGAGGGTAGGATTTCATGAATACGGTTACGTATCGGGGAAACAGCTCCATTTAGGGAACTGCAGGTTCAGAACCTATCTCTATACAGGGCAGGTTTGAATGAAGTATACCGGCAAATGCCTGCGCTGCGGGAGACCCGAGCCAAGAATCCCGGGAGAGGGGCGGGTTTCTGAAAGTGTCTCAAAAGCCGGCAGTCTGTGATAATCGTGGCACACCCCCTCACCCTGACCCTCTCCCCCGCTTCGGGGGAGAGGGGATTATTCAGGCTCCCTATCCCTCTGGGAGAGGGTTGGGGTGAGGGTGCCTTACCACTCATCGACTCTCAATCGTGCTACGATGTTTGGTGTGTCCCGAGTTTTGAGACATTTTCTCCAAACTCGCCCTACAAAGGGACTGCTCTAACCCCTGCCCATCCCCCAACGCCAGTTCAAAACAAGAATACCGGCGAGACGCCGGCGCTACGGGAAATTCGCTCCGAGATCCCCGCAGTCGTAGATCGGGCTCTGCCCGACAAGAGGATCGGCGGGCACAGCCCGCCCTACGTGGACTGCCCCTTGAATCAAGAATACCGGCTGCAAAAGGCACCTCCTGTGGGGTGGCTTTGTCCCCAGCCGATTGAAAATCTGCCCCCATTCTCCCACGGCGCTATTCCGTTACCGCAACCAGATCGATGAGCTTGTCCAATTCGCGTTTGCCGTGGCCTCGAATGGCTGATATCTCGAATCCGGCAATCCGTTGACCGGTTTGTTCGTCTACCGTTTGCCACCGACAGATTGCGTCAAGCACAAATGGGTCGTGCACGGCTAAGGAATCAGACCGAATAGTGTATGTTCCAATCTCATCGACTTCCACGTCAATGCCCTGCACCTGGAATCCGGTTCTCGTGATATCGTTGAGCACCCCTGTGTTTGAAGGATGATTGGCGTCGTGCACTGTGACGGGGTACAATACGTAATTCCTCTTGTGCGCTCTTTTTTCACCGTCTTTGTCTACTTTTCGCGCCCTGTGCATCCTGCCGGCTAAATGGTTCGCATTGATTTTTCCGGCGCGGCGGAGTCTATCAATGATCGATCCGTAAAGAGTTGGTGAAAGATCGTATTTCTCCATGATCGGCACATCCCCCAGGCCTCCCAAGATGTCTGCCAGGATTCTTTCCACGTCAATCTTTTCTCTTTGCATTCCTCCACCACCTCCTTGACGCCGTCCAGGCTACTATAGCATTAAGCATACCGATATGATAGGACTTTTTCTCAATGTTGCGGTGGTGGGTGCAGCCTATGAGCAATTGTCTCAGCATTTCAGTCTTGGTCCTCGCCGTTCTTGTTCATTTTCCTCAGCTTCTTCCAGCGGAACCAACTCGAGAGTCCGCGCTCATGGGAGCAATCAAGTCCGCTGACATTGCCGCGGTAGAAGAAGCGATAACAGGAGGCGCGGACGTGAATGTGCGCGACCCTGAGCATCTAACACCTCTGATCTGGGCCTGTGCGGCAGGGCGCAAGGACATCGTCGAGGCATTGATTGACGCGGGCGCAGACGTGGACGAACGGGGGCCGCTCGGTTTTACCGCTCTTGGGTACGCGTGTCGTACGGGCAACGTCGAGCTCGTGAGACTCCTTATAGGACGCGGTGCCAATGTCAACGCCCGCTCGGAGCCAGGCTGGTCTCCCCTCTTTTTTGCAGCGCTGAGCGGATCCAAGGACATAACGACCGAGCTGCTTTCAAGCCAAGCAGACCCTCATGCCCGCAATTTCTCCGGATCCACCCCTCTGCTGATCGCGGCAGACTTGGGACGGGAAGAAGTCGCCAAGCTGCTCGTTCGGGCAGGGTCTGAGATTAACGCCCAGAACGAGCAGGGTACTTCACCGTTGATTCTTGCTGCTTACCGGGGACACGCAAACCTGGTGAAGTTCTTTCTCGAGAACGGAGCAGACCCTAACATTCGGGACCGACAGGGTAGGACGCCGCTGATGTTTGCATCCATGGTTGGTTTTGAGGAGATAGTCCAGCTTCTCCTCACAGCAGGTAGCAACGTGGAAGCATCGACCGTAGATGGGGAGACAGCTCTGACCCTCGCGCAACGGAGAGGGAACCGTGCCATAGCCGCAATCCTGGAAGGTAAGCAAAGCTCCGGGAGCATACAGCTCGATTCAGACACAGCTTTGCGATCGGTCCGGGATTCCCGCACGGCTGCTGTCCTCGAAGGCAGCGAGCCCGATGTGATCGTTGTCAAACGTGCGTCGAAGATCTCTCAACTAGCAGGAGAATGGGACAGGGAGCGGGCCATGTTCACGAAAAGCCGAACCCTTAGCACGTACAAGCTAATCGGCACCGACCTCGGAGCCCCCTTTCGCCACAAGGACCGGATTTATCTCCTTTTCGGCGACACCGGCGGCATGAAAGGGGGGGATGCCATTGCGTACACGGACATCACTGCCCGTCCTGAAGAGGGCCTTGACCTGACTTTTGTGCACGATGGGGCTGGCGTCTACATACCCGTGAAAATTCCGGGCATTAGCCAGGGAAATTTTGAAGTACCCATGGAGGGAGTCAGCGTCGGCGGATCCATGTACATTTACCATACCACTGACCACACGAGAAAACGCGTGATGGGAAGGTCCGTTGTTGCTGTCTCCCGTGACGATGGCAAGAGCTTCCGCTACCTGTACGATTTTTCGCTGCAGCACTTCATCAACGTGTCCGTGGTAAAAGTTCAATCTGCGGATTGGAATGGGTTGCCGGATGCTGGTGAATCGGGTCTCGTAATTTTCGGCTCTGGGCCATACCGAGAGAGCTCCGTGAGGCTGGCCTTCCAACCCGGCCGGGACATCGAGAACCCGTCAGCGATCCGCTATTTTTCCGGGACGGACCCTTCTGGGACCCCTCTTTGGAGCGCACGGGAACAGGACGCGCAAGAACTCTTTCATCAGGCATGTGTTGGAGAATTGTCTGTCTCGTATAACCGGTTCATCCGCAAATGGATCATGCTGTACAACTGCACCAAAGAATTCCCCGGGGTGCTCATGCGGACCAGCGACTTCCCGTGGGGGCCATGGTCGAAGCCCCAGGTGCTCTTCCATGTCCGAGACGACGACGGCTTCTGTAATTTCATCCACCGGAGCTGGGATGAAAAGCGGTGCGACTTCCTCAGCGATCCTGGGAGAGAGCGCCATTCGGGGGACGCGTACGGTCCGTACCAGTTCGAGGACCTGGCCGTAGGAGACCGGGACTCGACCACTATTTATTTCACCTTGTCCACGTGGAATCCGTACACGGTGGTGCTCATGAAGGCCACGTTGAAGAGGATCAGGTGAAGGCACCTCATTGGGCTAGAGGGCGCGTTTCAAGAAATTGTCTCAAAACTCGGGACACGCCAAACATCGTAGCACGATTGAGCATCGATGTGTGGAAAGGCACCCTCACCCCAACCCTCTCCCAGAGGGCGAGGGAGCCGGAAGAATCCCCTCTCCCCCGCTTCGGGGGAGAGGGTCAGGGTGAGGGGGTGTGCCACGATTATCACGGACTGCCGGCTTTTGAGACACTTTCTGAAACCCGTCCCTACATCACGATTTTGCGCCATCACCCGTAGCGCCGGCGTCTCGCCGGTATTCTTGTCGCTGACTCGCCTCGAACAAAGGGCGTTTCTGAAAGCCGCCCCTTGTACATTTTCAACGATGAAGGGCTGGACGCCCGTCCCACCGGCTCGCTATCTCCCCATCAATGTCATCAACACATAGGAATCGGCCAGAACTTGTTGCACTGATATAATATGCCATACCAACCAGAAACGCTGGTTATTACCCGAAGAGGTTCAGCACAGCCCGCATATCGGATGGTAGCGGGGAAGAGTGCTCTAGGTAGCTCCCATCCGCTGGATGGTGAAAGCCCAGGACTGCCGCGTGAAGAGCTTGCCTCTTCATGATTTCGCAGGCTCGTCTCATAATCCGGTCAGTTGGCCGTGGTTGCCGGCGCTGGCGCCCGTAAACCGGGTCCCCCAATATCGGAAGTCCCACTGACGCGAGGTGGACCCGAATCTGGTGGGTTCTTCCCGTCTCGGGTTTCACTTCCAGCAGCGCTATGGACCCAAATCTCTCGATTATCCTCCACCGTGTCTTCGCCTCCCTGTACTTCACAGCCACCGTGGAGATTTTTTTCCTGTTGCCGGAATGCCGGCCGAGCGGCGCGTCTATCGTGCCTTCCTCCGCTCGAGGGCTTCCTCGCACGAGGGCGAGGTACACTCGATAGATCGAGTGCGTGCGAAATTGCACGGACAAGGATGCATGAGCCAGCACGCTCTTTGCGACAACCATCACCCCTGACGTGTCTCGATCGAGCCGGTGAACGATGCCCCATCGGCCAGGCTCCCCCACTCCTATCATTTCGGGTCTGTGGGCAACCAGGATGTCCATCATCGTTCCTGTAGGGCGGCCCGCGCCTGGATGGACGACCAATCCGGGAGGCTTGTTCACCACGACCACGTGATTGTCTTCGAACAGCACGCGAATTTCGGGGAGAGGCTCCGTTCGTGTGGGCACGTGCTCTGTCTCCCCTGAAACGATCAGAATGGTGTCCCCCGGATTGAGCACTGAGGAAGGCCGGATCGGTTTTCCACCGACAAGGATGCGTTGCTGTCGAATAAGCCTGGCAACGGAAGAACGAGTCAATGAGCCTTCGAGGCATCGGACGATAATTCGATCGGCTCGATCGGGGCTCTCATTCTCCGGAATGATAAATGATTCCGTGAGATTCATGGAAGCGCGCCCGTGGGGGGAACGGACAGAATCAATTTCCCCGCAATGCTCTGGACACAAGAGCGGGAACGAGAGAGGCCTGATCTTGGAGAAGCGTTCTCGGATCGAACAGAACCGCGTCCTCTTTGACGAGAGCGATGATCGGCGGATCGCCTTTTCGCAGGCGCTCTTCCATCCTGGCCGCAGACACGTGCAGAGGGCGTACGACCACACGGGGACCGGGCAGATCGCTCATGGGGAGTGCGCCTCCCCCCACCCTGCCGACTCCCTGCTCCACGGTCACAGCGGCCAGGTCTGCGCATTCCGCCCGGATATGGTCCGCCAGTTGAGAAGCCGATTCTGAAAGACTTTCCGGCGTTCTCTCTATCATAGCGAGGGTGGGAATCCCCCCGGCAGGGCCTTCCGGCCTCGTGTATTCCTCCAGGGTGGCTTCCAGGGCAGCGAGAGTCAACTTATCCATGCGAAGCGCTCGGGCAAGGGGGTTGGTCCTCATTTTCTCGATGAGATCCTTGCGACCTGCCAAAATACCTGCCTGCGGACCGCCGAGAAGCTTGTCCCCGCTAAAGCTCACCACCCCCACACCTTGAGCCAGCACGTCTTGCACCGTGGGCTCGTCGGGCAGTCCACTCGGTCCCAAATCCACCAGGCAACCGCTTCCCAGATCCATCATCGTGGGAATCCCGTGCTCTTTCCCGATTTGGACCAGCTCGTCCAATTCGACTTCTCTCGTGAATCCCACAATTCGGTAATTGCTCGTGTGCACTTTCAGAATCAGGGCAGTCTTGTCGTTTATCGCCTCTACGTAGTCCCGGGGATGTGTGCGGTTGGTAGTTCCCACCTCTCGAAGTATTGCACCAGATCTCGCCATGACATCGGGGATGCGGAACGATCCCCCAATCTCTATGAGCTCTCCCCGTGATACGATCACTTCCCTGCCTGAAGCCAGGGACGACAGTGCAAGCAGCACAGCAGCAGCGTTGTTGTTCACGGCGAGCGCTGCCTCAGCTCCGGTGAGCTCCTGCATGAGAAGCCTCAGATGCGAGTTTCGCTCGCCTCTGGCACCCTTCTCGATGTCATATTCCAGGTTCGAATAGGACAGAGCTGCGCGAGCGATCCGTTCCGTCACCCTGGCGGAAAGTGGCGATCTTCCCAGGTTCGTGTGGACGATTACCCCCGTGGCATTGATCACAGTCCGGAGCTTCGGACCGATTCGGTCGAGCGTTATGTCCCATACCCGAGAAGCCACGTTCTCGATCGAGCAATCCGACTCATTGGCTTCTCCCGCACGAATTCGATCCCGGAGCTCATCGAGCGCATTTCTGATCATCCGTTTGACCAGATAGTCCGCATATCGAGCGTGCAGGGATTCCAGGGCCGGGTGCGCGAGGAGCCGGTCTACTGACGGAATGGCACGGAGCAGTCTATTTTGACGGGTTTCTTCCATGGAACGGGGCTCCGTCATGGCGTCTGATTGAACGCAAATGACTTTAGGGCCTTCTTGAATTCTGGCTCAAAGGACTTGAAGTCTTTCGATGGAGATGTGAAGTCGATGGTGACGATCTTCTTATCCATGACACCTATGAGTCGCCAGGACCGCAGACGCTCGGGCTCTTCGGGAGCATTTTCCACAAGAAGCATGGCCTTTCCCTTCTTGAGGGACAAGACTTGAACCTTTTCGAAAAATTTGTCCTTCTTGGCCGCGTTGCGCAAGGAATTGAACATCAGATCTCCCGAACCGGCAAAGACCTCGCCGACTACCGCAAAGATTTCTGCGGAATCCTTTGTCCATTTGAGAATTCCGGGCTCCTCCGAGGCTTGAAGAGAAAACCCTTCGGGGACCTTCAATTGAAAGATCTGTTGCGACAGACCCGCATTGGGCGTGCCGTTCGAGCTCTTGGATGCTGCCTTGTCATCGGAGCTAGCCAGGGAAGACGAGACAAACACACAGAGAAGAAGAATTGACAGGAGGACAAGAAGAGCACGTCTCAAGACTGCACCTCCGGGATATGAGAGCCGGGTCACGGACCAACGCGACCGGATGGACGGGACGATTGACCTTGAATGCGCGGATTGATAGCATGTATCCGTTACCATGTCAAAACCGATGAAACAGACTTCTCATACCAACGGGAAAAAGGCTTCCGTCATCGTGCTCGGTTGCAAGGTCAATCAGGCCGAAGCAGCGGCCATGGCCAAGATTCTCGGGCAGCTCGGATACATGGTCGATCAGGGGGCGGATGACCCCGCGCTGATCGTGGTGAACACCTGTTGCGTCACGTCCAAGGCCGAGGCAAAATCCCGCCGGATGGTCAGTCAGGTCGCTGCCAAGTTTCCGAAAGCCAGACTCCTGGTTACCGGATGCCTCGCAGAAATCAATCCGTCGTCGCTTCAGAAAGCTGCCAAAGACGCTCGGATCCTTTGTACCGAAGAAAAAGATCGGTTCTACGAGCATGTGGAGAACGGCTCGCGAGGGCAGGCTACCAGAAAGGCTGCGTTCTGCAAAGATTTTGGCGACCTCGGCACCCCGGGCACCATAGATCGCGGCCGGGCGTTCCTAAAAGTTCAGGACGGGTGCTCTCAGTACTGCTCCTATTGTATCGTTCCCAGAGCAAGAGGGCCAGAGAGAAGCCTGAGGCCCGACGTTGCTCAAGTTCAGGCAGCAGATCTCAAAAGGGAGGGATATGCAGAAATTGTGCTCACCGGCGTGCACCTGGGATCGTACGGCCGCGACCTCAATCCGCGCACCGATTTGAAGAACCTCCTGGTGTCACTCTTGTCACGATGCCTTGGCGTCCGGTTTCGCCTGAGCTCTGTGGAGCCCCAGGAAATTTCTGAGGACCTCATACGGTTGATGGGGGAGCACCCAAGGGTTTGTCGCCATTTCCACATACCGGTGCAAAGCGGTGACGACACAATTCTCGGGAGAATGCGTCGCCCGTACAACGCGGATTTCATTCGTCGTCTCACCGACCGGATTCGAAACGCAGTGCCAGAAGCCTGCATAGGAATGGATATCATGGTTGGATTCCCTGGGGAGGACGATCGGGCCTTTGGTGCAACCCGAAATCTGGTGGAGACATCCGGCGCCGCTTATCTTCACGTTTTTCCCTTCTCTCCACGGCCGGGAACGCCTGCAGCCATGTATCGACCTAGGACACCCTCGGAAGTCGCTCAGAAGCGTGTGGAAGAGCTTCGGGATCTGTCAATGAATTTGCGGCGCAATTTCTATCGACGATTTCTCGGACGCGCCTTCGAGGCAGTAATTGAATCAAGCAATGAGACAGGATATCTCATGGGACGAACAGATCATTACGTTCCGGTTCTGATCAAGAGTCCTGAGCCGGGACCTCTTCCTCACGTGATGGAGGTTGTACTTCAGGATCTTGACGGAGACCGGGTAATCGGAGCCTGTTTGCAGGATCCGTAAGCAGAGAGGCTGCTGATACCATTTCGGTCTTGCTCTCGACACGTCAAACAAGACCTCTGATTTTCCAAGGTTCACGGAATCAACAAGAATGGGGCAGGGAGGCTCTGTTGCGCGTTGAATTTGGAACAGACCGTGGTCTGGTACGAAAATCTAACGAAGATAGTCTCCTCGTGGACGAAGAGTTGGGACTGTTTATCGTAGCCGACGGGATGGGCGGTCACAATGCAGGAGAGATTGCGAGCTCGCTGGCCGTGAAGGAAGCTGCACAAGTAGTGCGGAAAGAGCTCGCTACAGGAACAGAGGCATCGGACGCCCTTCTCAAGGCTCTTCTTGCTGCACACAGAAAAGTGTATGAAAGCTCGCTGCAGAATCCACAGTGGGAAGGGATGGGCACTACAATTGTCATGGCGCTGTGCAGAGGCGAGGAAACAACAATATACCATGTGGGCGACAGCCGTGCGTACCTGATCGGCCCGGATCGCACGATCCGGCTTACTACCGACCATACCATGGTTCAGGATTGGATCGACCTCGGCCTCATCACGCCAGAGGAAGCCCGAACCCACGATGCTCGACACGGTCTGACCATGGCGTTGGGAGTGGAGGAGTACTTTGAGCCCGCCTTGACCCGTGTTTCCTGGAAGAAAGAAGAGATTCTGCTGCTATGCACGGATGGTTTGACCGACATGGTGCAGGATGAGGAAATATTCGCAACGGTAAGGATGTCTTCGTCCACCAAGGAAGCTTGCTCACGCCTCATAGAGCTTGCAAAGAGTCGAGGCGGACCGGACAACATTACAGTCATGTTGGTCTCTCACTGACGGATACATCGGTGATCTACGGTACGTGGGCGGCGCTCGTGGTCTTTCTCCCGAAATTCGTGATATAGTTCCGCTCTCTGGAAGAAATCGGCACACGGAAAACGGCAGCCGTTTTTCCAGACATTTCTCTGCCAGCGGAAGGATTCAGGAAACATGGAAACCCCGATTAAGGCTACGGTGTGCGGTGAGGTGGCGGTCCTGATGCTGGATCGACCCAAGGCTTTCAATGCATTCGATCTTGATACGGTCACGATCATGTCGGATCATCTCATCAACCTGGCTGTGGACGACACGGTCAAAGGAGTGGTGATCACAGGCCAGGGAAAGGTTTTCTCTGCGGGAGGCGACCTCAAGTGGGCCAATAGCTGGCCACAGGGACCCGCCGCGGCGTTTCACAACCTTGCTGCACGTTATCACCAGGTCATCCTGGAAATACGAAGAATGAGGAAGCCGGTCATAGCGGCCATAAACGGGATGGCAGCCGGGGGAGGGTTTTCCCTGGCACTTGCCTGCGACTTCAGAATCATGGGAGAGACCGCAGTGCTGAGACAGGCGTACACATCCAACGGTCTTTCCATAGACGGCGGCGGGACATTTAGTCTGCCCAGGATTGTGGGACTTGCCCGCGCTTTGGAAATCGCTGCTTTCGACAAGCCCATATCCGCTCGTCAAGCCCTTCAATGGGGTCTCGTCACGAAGGTTGCTCCTGATGCGAAGGTCCTTGAACAATCTATTAAGATGGCCGAGGACTTGGCTGCGCGCTCGTTGAATTCTTTCGGGTACTCGAAACAGCTCATTACCGACAGTTTTGACAACGAGCTGGAGCATCATCTGGAGCTTGAGAGAGCGGCTCTCAGATTGTGTGCAGCCCATTCTGACGGCCAGGAAGGGTTGACAGCCTTTCTGGAAAAGCGCAAACCGGTTTTCTCGTAAACGGGCGCAGAAGTACGCCCGGGATGAGGATAGCTTCGGGTCAATCGCCAGGAAGCGATCCACGGAGGGTTCACATGCAGGATCGAAAGGAACGAGGGAGCGCAGAAAAGGCCAAATCCCGCGTGTTTTCAGCCGTCCTATCGTTGATCCTCCCCGGTCTGGGGCAGATGGTGCGGGGCCGGATATTTGCCGGCCTCCTGTTTTTCTTCAACGTGATTTTGTACTTTGTGCCGCTTTTCGTGACGCAAAACATCGAGTATGACGTCCAGACCCCGTCCTTGTTGATTGCTGTCGGAGTGTGGATTTGCTCCGCGTTTGACGCGTTCCTGACGAAGAGCTCCTTTTTGGTAATGGCGCTCCTGGTATCGCTCTTCTGTTTTGGGAGCGGCTTCTTCGGAGCCTTCTTCATCCTGCCGCACCTCGACATTTGAAGCCGGGCCGGGCGGCAAGATCCTTGAGATCCTTCACGCAAGTAGTAATGAGAAGGTAGCATGACCGAACCGCTTCTGGACATACGTGGGCTCAAGACCGTCTTCAAGTATGAAGCGGGAGAAGCTGTGGCGATTGACGGCCTGGATCTTCAGGTTAAAGAGGGAGAAACTCTCGGCCTGGTGGGAGAGTCCGGTTGCGGCAAAACCGTCACCGCGCTGTCAATTATGCGCTTGGTACCGTCCCCTCCCGGTAAGATCGTAGCGGGTGAGATCCTGTTCGATGGGGTAGATCTCCTGCGGATCCCTGAGTCCGAAATGCGGCGGATCCGCGGCAATGATATCTCCATGATTTTTCAGGAACCGATGACATCACTCAACCCGGTGTTCAGGATCGAGGATCAGATTGGGGAGGTCTTCCGCGTCCACAGAAACATGAGCAAATCAGAGGCAGCTCGAGCCGCGGTGGCAATGCTCAAGAAAGTCGGAATACCTGCCCCCGAAGAACGAGCCAAAGACTATCCCCACCAGATGAGCGGCGGAATGCGACAGAGGGTAGTTATCGCCATGGCTTTGGCATGCAATCCGAAGCTCATGCTGGCTGACGAGCCCACCACAGCCCTTGACGTGACTATTCAGGCCCAGATTCTGGAACTGATGAATGAAATAAAGAGATCGGTAGGGACCGGGATAATTCTTATTACTCACGACCTCGGGGTAGTGGCGGAAATGGCCGATCGTGTTGCAGTGATGTACACGGGAATGGTTGTAGAGGAGGCGCCAGTCCGGGAGTTGTACGCATCGCCTTTGCATCCGTACACCAGAGGATTACTATCATCGATCCCCAGACTTGACGAAGCAGATTCCGATAGTCGCAGAAGGCTTCACGCCATCAACGGAATGGTACCCGACTTGCGCGACCTGCCTCCAGGATGCACATTTCAGGACAGATGTCCCGAGGCACAGCCCCAGTGCAAGACGCCACCGCTCCTGGAGACCAAGAGTCCCGGCCATCTTGTGCGGTGCTGGATGAGATGATTATATGCATACTAGGGAAAAATAACAGGAGGATTCGATGAACCAGGCCAAGGGTCCGGCGGAGTTCCGGATAACCGGAGCAAAAACCTACGTGAAGATACGGTATCGAGTGCGCGTCCAAAACGGTCCGGTGCTCAAAGGCGCGGCCGAGCCCGAGATAATGGATTTTGTTACCGGCTACCGCCAGGTCATCCCGGGTCTCGAAAAGCGACTCATTGGGAGGGGCCAAGGCGAACGCCTGGAGTTCACCGTTCCTCCGGAGGAAGCTTTCGGCACACGCCACCAGGAGCTAGTCATCGAAAAACAGAAGAGCGATTTTCACTTCCCGACCGGCATGGAGCCCTATCCGGGCATGGCCTTGCCTTTTGTCTCCCCTATAGAAGGAGCACCGGAAACGGTCATGATCAGAGAAGTCAAACCCAACACCATAGTGATCGACTGTAATCATCCCCTCTCCGGTGCAGCTCTCCAGTACGAGCTGGAAATCGTCGAGGCGCGGCCGGCTACGGATAAGGACCTATGCTCCGAATGGGAGCAGCAATCGGAGTCTGAGGCCTGCGGGTGCGGACCGCATGAGATACTCCTGGGAAGTGGAGAAGAGGATGAACCATCGCGATGCTAACGGGGTCCTTAGTACAGAATTTCACAAGTACGGTTACGTATTTGGGAAACAGCTCCTCTTGGGGAAGGGGAGGTTCAGAGTCTGTCTCAATAGAGGGCAGGTTTGAAGAAAATGTCTCAAAACTTGGGACACACTAAAAATCGTAGCACGATTGAGCGCCGATGCGTGGAAAGGCACCCTCACCCCAACCCTCTCCCGGAGGGAGCCAGAAGAATCCCCTCTCCCCCGCTCTCCCGGAGGGAGACGGAGCCAGAAGAATCCCCTCTCCCCCGCTTCCGGGGCATAGGCGTTAAGTTAGAAGTGGAACGGCCAATTGTTCGTCATTCCGGCGAAAGCCGGAATCCAGTCCTTCCAATATGTTATGGACCCCGGCTTTCGCCGGGGTGACGGGGTCCTTGTTAAGT